>NZ_QKZG01000003.1:0-651726 GCF_003254125.1 Pseudomonas sp. 478 | reverse complement strand
GAGCACGCTGCCGTTGACCGGAGCGTCTTCGGAGGTGGTCACGGTTTCGCTGATGTCGGTGAAGCTGTCGTCGACCGGGGTGACGCTGATGTTCAAGGTCGAGGTGACGTCAGAACCGGAACCGTCGGTGACGGTGTAGCTGACTGTAGGCACCGCACCGTTGTAGTTGGCCGCCGGGGTGAAGGTGTACGCCCCGTTAGCTCCGATGACCAGGGTGCCAACGTTGGCAATAGTCGCGGTGCTGCCGGCGGCGTAAGTGGTCTCACCGACGGTGAAGTTGACCACGCTGACCGCACCGTCGACGCTCGAGGTCCCGGTGAGGACGCTGCCGGTCACCAGAGCGTCTTCGCTGGTGGTCACGGTTTCGCTGGCATCGGTAAAGCTGTCGTCGACCGGGGTGACGCTGATGTTCAAGGTCGAGGTGACGTCAGAACCGGAACCGTCGGTGACGGTGTAGCTGACTGTTGGCACCGCACCGTTGTAGTTGGCCGCCGGGGTGAAGGTGTAGGCGCCGTTAGCTCCGATGACCAGGGTGCCAACGTTGGCAATAGTCGCGGTGCTGCCAGCGGCATAGGTGGTCTCACCGACGGTGAAGTTGACCACGCTGACCGCACCGTCGACGCTGGAAGTACCCGCCAGCACACTGCCACTGACTGGAGCGTCTTCGGAAGTGGTCACGGTTTCGCTGACGTCGATGAAGCTGTCATCCACAGGGGTAACATCAATGTTCAAGGTCGACGTGACGCCAGAGCCAGAGCCGTCAATGACGGTATAGCTAACCGTCGGCACCGTGCCGTTGTAGTTGGCCGCCGGGGTAAAGGTGTAGGCGCCATCGGCCGCAATGACCAGGGTGCCGACATTGGCAATGGTGGCGGTCTGGCCGGCTGTGAAGGTGCCATTGACGCCGGCGATGCTGAAGGTGGACACGCTCAGGACGTTGTCTATGTCGCTGTCGTTACTCAGCACATTGCCGATCGCAGGGGTGTCTTCTGCGATGGTTTGTGTGTCTGCAGTCAAAACGCTCGGATCATCGACCGCCGTCACGGTGAGATCCAGCGTGCTGGTCAAGCCGGTGTTGGTGGTGTAGCTGACTTGCGGTACAGCGCCGTTGTAGTTGGCGTCCGGAGTAAAGCTGTAGTCGCCATTGGTGCCGATGGTCAACGAACCGACGCCGACGATGGTCGCCGTCTGGCCTGCGGTGAAACTACCGGCCATGCCGGCGACGGTGAAGCTGGCGACGCTGAGTGGCGTGTCGGCATCGCTATCGTTGTTCAGTACATTGCCGGTCGCGACGCTGTCTTCGGCCTGTGTGCCAGTATCCGCGGTCAGTACGCCCGGAGCGTTGGTGGCCGTGGTGTTCTGATTGCCGATATTGAGTGTGGTGGTTGTGGCAGTGGAATCAGGACCGTTGGTTGGGAAGCCAATGGTCGGGTCGACCCGGCCAGCGGTTGCATCCAGCATCACGAAGCTGTGGCCGCCACCTGCCGCGCCGCCTGTGCCGGCGGCCGTCGGGCCGGCCGCAGTGGCTTCAAGATCGGTCGTCGGGTCGGCGCCGGCAACGATGGCTTGCTGCAGCTCTTTAACCGATGGCGCGGCTTGTTCAGTGGCTTGTGCAAGGTCAGCGCTGGAATCCGGCGCGCTGCCGCTCCACTGAGTGTCGCGGCCCAGGTCCAGGGTTCGGCCGTCAGCCAGTTCAAGCGTAACGGCGCCCGCTGCGCCGGTGTCTACCTGATCGCCGACAAACAACCGATCCCCTTCAACGAGTACGCGGCGAATGCCCTCTGGGGACACCGCGAAAACCTGACCGACAATGCTTTTGACGATGGCCACAACACTGCTCATAAGACTCTCCGGGTGTCGCATTCAGTTGACTTCCATGAACCTGGCGGCGTGTTTGCCAAACAGTCTGGACGTTCATTCAAGATATAAGAGGCACAACTTTGACGCGGGTATTAGTCAATAAATTGGCTATATTTTTTCGATATAAACTTTATGCCAAACTATTGACCTTGTGCCCGCCATCCTAAACACTCGCTTCCGTAATGTCACATTGATATTTAAGTGCTGGCACGTGCCAGAGAGTGTGATGCAGTTCCAAAATGCAATTTTCCGACATACGGTCATTCCGGATGTCATCATCCGATGCAGCGGCACGATCTGCAGTGACTCAAGACAAGTAAATCCTGGAAATTCCAACCATGCGTTTGCACCTGCTCAAGGCTTTACCCTTCGCCCTTGCCGCCAGTTTCGTTCAGGCGCAATCCCTACCGGAAGCCATGCAACAGGCATTGGATGTCCATCCGGAGATCCAGGCAGGCGTTAACAGTCGATTGGCCGCGGATTATCAGTTAAAGGCCGCAAAAGGTGGATACCTCCCGCGGGTCGATCTGCTGGGCGGCTATGGTCGCGAAGGCACTGACAACGTCACCACACGTGCCGCCGGCAACAACAATCACTGGGAAAACCTGAATCGCAGCGAGTCGAGCGTGCGGTTGTCGCAAATGGTTTTCGACGGTTTTGCGACGTCGAGTGAAGTGGGGCGTCAACAAGCCACCGTTAATTCCCGCGCTTACTCCTTGCTGGGCACGTCCGAACGCACCGCGCTCACTGTCGCTCAGGTGTACCTCGACGTACTGACCCGCCGTGAGTTCGTGCGTCTGGCGACCGATAACCTGAAGAACCACGAACGGACTTTCGACCAGATCAAGTTGCGCACCCAGCGTGGCGTGGGCAGCGGCGCCGACCTCGATCAGGCCGAAGCGCGTATGGCCCAGGCCCGCAACAACCTGATTACCGAACAGACCAACCTGGCTGACGCCGAGACCAACTTCCTCAGCGCCGTTGGCCAGATGCCCGATCAACTGGAGCGTCCTTCCGATTTCATGGCGCTGTTGCCGGCCAGCCTGAATGAAGCCCGGGCGCAGATGCTGGAAAACAGCCCGATCCTGCGTTCCGCCGAATCCGACATTGCCGCTGCCGAGAAACAGTACGCAGCCGCCAAGTCGACCTTCTACCCGCGCTTCGATGCCGAATTGGGTCGCACTGCCGACAACGATATCGACGGCCAGAACGGTCACAGCAATGAATGGCAGGCCATGTTGCGCATGCGCTTCAATCTGTACTCCGGCGGCAGCAACAAGGCTGATCTGGAAGCCAAGTCTTACCTGTCCAACCAGGCGCTGGATATTCGCAACAACGCCTTGCGCGTGTTGAACGAAGATCTGGGCCTGGCCTGGAATGCCTTGAACAACGCCAATGCCCAAGTGCCGATCGCCCAGCAATATGTCGATCACAGCACCCGCGTGCGCACCGCCTATCAGAGGCAGTTCAGTCTCGGTGAGCGCACCTTGCTCGACCTGCTCGACAGTGAAAACGAGCTATTCTCGGCTTCTCGTCGTCTGGCGGAGATCAAGAACATTCAGTTATTTACTCAATACCGAATCAAGGCGACCATGGGCGAGTTGCTCAAAAGCCAGGGAGTGGTCGCACCGTTGGCATCCGTTGTGCAAAACGACGTGAAGCCCAAGGTTCAACTGCCCGGTCTGAACTGAGCAGAACCTTCATTGTTCAATTGTTAGCCAAGAGTGCCGAGCGTGGAATCAGAAGTCAGTCGAGTTCAACTCATTCATGATCCACGCGCGCTGCACGACGATCCGTTACTGGACGGCTTGCTGGCTCTTTGCATCCTGCATCAGAAACCGGCCAGCGCCGCGATGTTGACCACCGGCCTGCCGTTGCCCAAGCAGCGCCTGACTGTTGAACTGCTGCCCCGCGCGGCCGCTCGCGCCGGCCTGCAAGGGCGGGTGCTGGTGCGCAAACTGGAGCAGATCCCGGCGATTGCCATGCCGGCGCTGTTGCTGCTCAAGGATGGTCGCAGTGCCGTCCTTATTGGTTGGCACGGTGACGACCAGGCGCGCCTGCTGCTCAGCGAAAGCGATGGTGGCGAAAGTGTCGTCAGCCGCGAACTGCTGGCCGATGACTACATCGGCAAAGTGTTCTTCGCTCAACCCCAGCACAAATTCGACGTCAATCACGGCACGCTGATTCCGCGCGCGCGCTCGTGGTTCCGCGACACCCTCAAGCGTTCGCGCTGGCTGTACGCCGACGCCATCGCCGCCAGCTTCCTGATCAACATCATTGCCATGGCCGCGCCGCTGTTCGTGATGAATGTCTACGACCGCGTCGTGCCGAACCAGGCCGAATCGACCCTGTGGGTGTTGGCCATCGGCATCACCGGGGCGTACCTGTTCGACCTGATCCTCAAGAGCCTGCGCAGCCTCTGCCTGGACCTGGCCGGGAAGAAAACCGACCTGATCATCTCGGCCACGTTGTTCGAGCGCATCGTCGGCATGGCCATGAAGTACCGCCCCGCACGGGTCGGCAGCTTCGCCCAAAACATCCATGAGTTTCAGAGCCTGCGCGACTTCCTCGCCTCGCTGACCCTCACCAGCTTGATCGATCTGCCGTTTACGTTGCTGATCTTCATGGTCATTGCAATTCTCGGCGGGCATCTGGTGTGGATTCCAGTGCTGGCGTTCCCGATTGCCCTGCTAATCGGCTATGCCTTGCAGAAGCCGCTGGTGGCGACCATGGAGCGAACCATGGCCCTGGGCGCCGAGCGGCAGTCGAGCCTGATCGAAACCCTCGCCGGTCTCGATGCAGTGAAGGTCAACAACGCCGAAAGCGAACGCCAATATCAGTGGGAGCAAACCATCGGCACCCTCAGCCGCCTCGAACTGCGGGTGAAAATGCTCTCCGGACTGGCGATGAACATCACCTTGCTGATCCAGCAACTGGCCGGGGTGATCATGATCGTCTTCGGCGTGTACCAGATCATCGACGGTCACCTGAGCATGGGCGGTTTGATCGCCTGCTACATGCTCAGTGGCCGCGCACTCAGCCCGCTGGCCTCGCTGTCTGGCCTGCTGACGCGTTACCAGCAAGCGCGGGTAACCATGACCTCGGTCGATCAGATGATGGAGCTGCCGCAAGAGCGCAACTTCGATGAACGCCCACTGAGCCGCAATGTGCTGCAAGGGGCCATCGAATGCCGGCAGATGAACTTCACCTACCCGAACCAACAGAACGCAGCGCTGAAGAACATCAACCTGATCATCAAGCCTGGCGAGAAGATCGGCATCATCGGGCGCAGCGGCTCGGGGAAAAGCTCCCTGGCCAAATTGCTCGTAGGCCTTTACCAGCCTGACGATGGCGCGCTGTTGGTGGATGGCGTCGATATCCGTCAGATCGACGTCAGCGAATTGCGCCACAACATTGGCTACGTGGCCCAGGACATCCAGTTGCTGGCCGGGACCCTGCGCGACAACCTGGTGTCGGGCGCGCGCTATGTCGAAGACGAAATGGTGCTGCAAGCGGCCGAGCTGGCCGGTGTCCACGAATTCGCCCGTCTGCACCCACAGGGTTATGAACTACAAGTCGGCGAGCGTGGGCAGAACCTGTCGGGCGGTCAGCGCCAGAACGTTGCCCTGGCCCGTGCGTTGCTGCTCAACCCGCCGATCCTGCTGCTCGACGAACCGACCAGCGCCATGGACAACACCGGCGAAGAACGCCTCAAGCAACGCCTCGCGGCGGTGGTTGAAAACAAGACCGTGGTGCTGGTGACGCACCGGGCTTCGCTGTTGTCGCTGGTGGATCGTCTGATCGTCATCGACCGCGGGCAGATACTCGCCGACGGCCCGAAAGCCGCAGTGATGGAAGCGTTGAAGAAGGGGCAGATCAGTGTTGCTTAAGTCGGGTTTCAAAAATTCGATCGGCCGTTATTTCAAAGGCTCCGATTCGCTGCATGGCCAGCCACTTCCCGAGGTCAACAAAGCGCTGATCGAAGACGCCCCACGTGTGGTGCGGCTGACCATCTGGGCGATCATCGGCTTCTTCGTGTTCCTGCTGCTCTGGGCCAACTTCGCCGTGATCGACGAAGTCACCAAGGGCGACGGCAAGGCGATTCCCTCGTCCAAGATCCAGAAAATCCAGAACCTTGAGGGCGGTATCGTCTCCGAGTTGTTCGTGACCGAAGGGCAGATCGTCGAGGCCGGCGCACCGCTGATTCGCCTGGACGACACGCGATTCGCCTCCAATGTCGGCGAAACCGAGGCCGATCGACTGTCGATGCTGCTGCGAGTCGAACGCTTGAGCGCAGAAGTCGATGACCGTCCGCTGAATTTCCCGGCGGATGTGCTCAAGGCCGTGCCCGGTCAGGCGGCCAGCGAGGAGTCGCTGTACATCAGTCGCCGTCAGCAGTTGCACGATGAAATTGGTGGTTTGGAGGAGCAGTTGATCCAGCGTCAGCAAGAGCTGCGCGAGTTCACCTCCAAACAGTCGCAGTACCGTAGCGGTCTCGCGTTGCAGCGTCAGGAAATCAACATGTCCGAGCCGTTGGTGGCCCAGGGCGCGGTATCGCCGGTTGAAGTGCTGCGACTCAAGCGCGCCGAGGTTGAAACCCGCGGGCAACTGGACGCGACCACCCTGGCCATTCCTCGCGCCCAATCGGCGATCAAGGAAGTGCAGCGCAAGATCGACGAGACTCGTGGCAAATTCCGCAGTGAAGCACTGACTCAACTCAATGAAGCACGCACTGATCTGAACAAGGCCCAGGCCACCGGCAAGGCGCTGGAAGATCGGGTCAGCCGGACGCTGGTCACCTCGCCGGTGCGCGGCATCGTCAACAAGTTGCTGGTCAATACCATCGGCGGTGTGATCCAGCCGGGCAGCGACCTGGTGGAAATCGTGCCGCTGGACGACACCTTGCTGGTAGAAGCGAAAGTTCGCCCGCAAGACATTGCCTTCCTGCATCCGGGGCAGGAAGCGACGGTGAAGTTCACGGCTTACGACTACACCATTTATGGGGGGCTGAAGGCCAAGCTTGAGCAGATCGGTGCTGACACCATCACCGACGAAGACAAGAAAACCACCTACTACATCATCAAGCTACGCACCGATCGCAGTCACCTGGGGACGGATGAAAAGCCATTGCTGATCATCCCGGGGATGGTGGCTTCGGTGGACATCATTACTGGCAAGAAGACTGTGCTCAGCTACCTGCTCAAGCCGATCATTCGCGCGCGGGCCGAGGCGCTGCACGAGCGGTGATTTCTGTCTGGGGTTGATGGCCCTTTTTCGCGAGCAAGCGGCGTCAAATAGCGTCGTTTGTGAAAAAGTCATATCCCTTTTCGACTTGCCCATTGATTTGAATCAAGCATGCAAAGGTGCAGTAGCGGCATATTGATATCGGCATAAGACCGATACTTCTACTAATAAAGAGACAGGCCGCATGCAGATATTTCAAATGTCTTCGCAAAGTCCTGCTGCACGCTTCAGCCCTTTCTGCGTGCCGTTGCGATTTCATCCAACCAGTTATTGACCCCTCATTTCGATCAACTCGACCGCATACGGAAATCGGCTGGGTTTGCCTCGCCGAGCGCCTGATATTTGGGAAGGATCCCAGCCCCTCATCGCTTCCCATTCAGTAGATCACCGCCATGTCGAACCGTAAGGATCTCTCGCAAGTCTTCACCCAGACCCTGGAGCAAAGCGTTGACAGTGTCGTGGTCATCGACAGTCAAAACCGGATCATTCTGTTTAATGAGGCCTCGGAAAAGCTCTGGGGTTACGGCCGTGACGAAGTCTTGGGCCGAAATGTCGAGCAACTGGTCCCGAAACTGATTCGACCCCTGCACGACGGTTATATCGAAGCGAACCGCCGTACCGGCATCAATAAAATCGTCGGCACCAGTCGCGATGTGTTGATCGAGTGCAAGGACGGCTCCCGGCGATGGGGGTCAATGTCCATTTCCAGGATCGACACTCAGGGGCAGATCCTCTACGCCGCGTTTATCAAAGACATTACCCGGCAACATGAAGAGCAGCGCCGGTTGTACCTGTTGTCATTGGTGGTCGATACCACCGAGAACGCGATCATCATTACTGACGCGTCAGGAGCGATCATTTACGTCAACGATGGCTTCACGCAAATGTTCGGTTACAGCGCGCAAGAAGTGCTCGGCAGGACGCCAACCGAAGTGTTGGCGCCGTACTTCACGCCTTCGCGCATTGCAGCGATCCGCCGTCAGCTCGTCAAGAATGATGCTTATCATGGGCAGGAATTCGGTTATGACCGGGGCGGCCAACGTGTGTGGTGTAACGTCACCACCTACCCGGTACAGGACTCTCACGGGCAACTGACCAATACCGTGAGTGTGATGATCGATGTGACCCACACACGGATGCATGAAGTGCTGCGCCATAAGATGCTGGAAGCGATGGTTCATGAAGAGTCGCTGGTAGCCTTGATGAACCTGGCGTGTGTGGAGGTGCAGCGAATTGCACCGGAAGTGATTGCGACGGTATTGCGGGTCGATGGGCAGGGGTTGCTGCATACGTTGGCGGCTCCTGGTCTTCCGGCCGCTTATTCCAAGGCGCTGGATGGGACGGTAGTCGGGCCCGAGTCCGGTTCTTGCGGGGCGGCGGCGTTCAGTGGCGAATCGGTCATGGTCAGCGATATCGCTTCTCACCCGTTCTGGGAGCAATTCCGTGATCTGGCGCTGCCACTCGGTTTGAAGGCCTGTTGGTCAACGCCGATAAAATCCAGCGACGGACGAGTGTTGGGCACGTTCGCGTTTTATTACCGCGACTCGCGCGAGCCGAGCCCACTTCACTATTTGTTGGTCGATGCGTGCATCCATTTGTGCGCCCTGGCATTGGAGCGTGAGGAGTCGCGCCTGCACATACGCCAATTGGCGTTCTATGACGACCTGACGGGGTTGGCCAATCGCAACTTGTTGCATGCCCGGGCGGAACAGGCCATTGCTCAAGCTTCGCGGCATCAATCGAGTCTGGCTGTGGTGTTTATCGATCTGGATCGATTCAAGCAGGTCAACGACTCCCTTGGACACCCCGCCGGGGATGAGTTCTTGCGCGTCATTGCTCAACGATTGTCCGAACGTCGGCGAGGAAGCGATATTGTCAGCCGGCTATCAGGTGATGAATTCGTTCTGGTCCTGCCGCAGTGCACGTTGGCGCATGCCACCGACTTGATAGAACAGATGAGAGGGCAACTGAGCGCTCCGTGCCAGATCTCAGGTGTGACCCTCAAACCGTCGGTGAGTATCGGCGTCAGTATGTTTCCGGATGACGGTCGTACGATGGAGGTGTTGCTGCATCGTGCCGATATGGCGATGTATCAAGCCAAGACCAGCGGCCGCGGACGTGTCTGTTTTTTCAGTGACGGATTGGATCAACTGGCCCAAGGGCGTTTGCGTCTGGAGGCAGCTTTACGTGAAGCCATTGATGGCGAAGCCCTGCATTTGGTTTATCAGCCGCAGATCGACCTTGGCGGATCCGAGCTTTATGGCATTGAGGCCCTCGCGCGATGGACTCATCCTCAATTAGGGGAAGTCTCGCCCGCGTGTTTTATTCCGCTGGCGGAAGAATGCGGCTTGATCGGTGAGTTTGGTTTATGGGTATTGCGTGAGGCCTGCCGTCAATTGGCGACTTGGCGGCAGCAAGGGCTGCGGGTGCCGACCGTGTCGGTGAACATGTCGCCGACCAATTTCCATAATCGCAATCTGTCGAGCATCATCGCCAGGACACTTGAGCAACATGGTTTGCAGGCAAAGGACCTGACGCTGGAGATTACTGAAAGTGTTCTGATGGACACCAACCCCGACACCCTGACCACGATTGAAGAGGTGCATGCGCTGGGTATCAGCCTGGCGATGGATGATTTCGGTACGGGTTATTCCAGCCTGAGTTACTTGCGTCGTTTGCCGATTCAGGAACTTAAGCTTGATCGTAGTTTTGTGCATGACCTGGAAAGCGACGCAACCAGTCAGGCACTGAGCGAGGCCGTCATTCGCATCGGCGAAAGTTTGCAATTAAGAGTAGTGGCTGAGGGGATCGAGACATTCGAGCAACAGCGCATTCTGCAAAATCAGGGTTACCGGATCGCGCAAGGATTCCTGATCTCCAGACCCTTGGCGGCGGAGGATTTGGGTTGTTGGCTGGAAAAACACTATGCGTTCATCTAAGTACGCCAAAAGCCATATCGTTATTCGCTAACGGTATTTAAATTTCAGTTCTTATACCTATAAAGTTATTCTCCTGCGTACCTGCCGACCAATCGGCGCGCCGCACGACACGAACCAACACGGGACCTCCGTGAGTTTCTTGATCGACGCGCGCGCCCTTGAGCGTGCCGTGCGTGGGAGTGATTTATGTCTGCAGCAACGGCTTCCCCAAGCGCCGCGAACATCGCGCCGCAAACCTTCGACATCCGCCCGTTCAGTGGCGCCGTCGGTGCCGAAATCATCGGCCTCGACCTGTCCCGCCCGATCAATGATCAGGACTTCGCCCGCATCCACCGCGCGCACCTGGATCATCACGTCGTGGTGTTCCGCGATCAGCGCATTACCCCCGAGCAACACATTGCCTTCAGCCGCCGCTTTGGTGTGTTGCAGATCCACGTGCTCAAGCAATTCCTGCTGGCCGGGCACCCGGAAATCCTCATCGTTTCCAACATCATCGAAAACGGCCAATCCATCGGCCTCGGTGACGCTGGCAAGTTCTGGCATTCCGACCTTTCCTATAAAGAACTGCCAAGCCTGGGTTCGATGCTGCACGCCCAGGAGCTGCCGTCCGAGGGCGGCGACACGCTCTTCGCCGACATGCACAAAGCCTGGGACAGCCTGCCCGAAGCGCTGCGCAAAGCCGTCGAAGGCCATTCAGCCGCGCACTCCTACACGGCGCGGTACAGCGAGACCAAATTCGAAGGCAACTGGCGCCCGACGCTGACGCCCGAGCAACTGGCTCAGGTGGCTGAAGTGGTCCACCCGATCGTTCGGACTCACCCGGAAAACGGCCGCAAGGCATTGTTTGTCAGCGAGGGTTTCACCACCCGCATCGTTGGTTTGCCAGAAGACGAGAGCAAGCAACTGCTCGACGAGCTCTACGCCCACAGCGTACTGCCGCAAAACATCTACCGCCATCAATGGCAGGCCCACGACCTGGTGTTCTGGGACAACCGATCGCTGATTCATCTCGCCGCCGGATGCCCAAGCTACCTGCGCCGCAAGTTGTATCGCACCACCATCCAGGGCGACGCGCCTTTCTGATTTGTCGGAGAAACTCTCATGTCCAAACGTCTTCTATTTGCACCGTTGGCCGCGGCTATAGGCCTGGGTTTCAGCTTGATCGCCGGCAGCCTGGTGGCACCGACAGTGGCCCACGCTGAAGGTGAAATCCGTATCGCCGAGCAGTTCGGCATTGTTTATCTGTTGCTCAATGTGGTGCGCGATCAGAACCTGATCGAGAAGTACGGCAAGCAGGAAGGCATCGACATCAAGGTCGACTGGACCCAGCTCTCCGGCGGTGCGGCGGTCAACGATGCGTTGCTCTCCGGATCCATTGATATTGCCGGTGCGGGTGTCGGTCCGCTGCTGACCATCTGGGACCGCACCCACGGCAAGCAAAACGTCAAAGCCGTGGCTTCCCTCGGCAACTTCCCGTACTACCTGGTGAGCAACAATCCCAAGGTCAAAACCATCGCCGACTTCACCGAGAAGGACCGCATCGCGGTGCCGGCGGTCGGCGTGTCGGTGCAGTCGCGCATCCTGCAATACGCGGCTGCCAAGCAGTGGGGCGACAAGGAATTCAATCGCCTCGACAAGTACACCATCGCCGTTCCGCACCCCGACGCCACGGCGGCGCTGATTGCCGGCGGCACCGAGTTGACCGGGCACTTTTCCAACCCGCCGTTCCAGGATCAAGAGCTGGCCAACCCTAACGTCCACGTTGTGCTGAATTCCAATGACGTGCTCGGCCCGAACTCGCCGACGGTGCTGTTCGCTACCGAGAAATTCCGTGACGAGAACCCGAAAACCTATCAGGCGTTCGTCCAGGCGCTGACTGAGGCGGCCGAGTTTGCCCAGAACGATAAAGGCGCAGCGGCGGACACGTACATCCGCGTCACCAAGGCCAAAATCGACCGTGCCGCGTTGCTGAAAATCATCGATAACCCGCAGTTCGAATTCAGCGTCACGCCGAAAAATACTTACCCGCTGGCAGAATTTCTCTATCGCGTCGGCGCGATCAAAAACAAACCGGATTCGTGGAAGGACTACTTCTTCCAGGACGCCAAACCGCTGCAAGGGAGCTGACCGAGATGAACGCCCCTTTGCAAGGCCACACGGTCAGCAAACCGATCGCGGCAGCCCAAGCGCTGCTGTCGGTCGACAATGTCAGCCTCGAATACCGCACGCCTCAGCGGGTGGTTCGTGCGACCCATCAGGTCAGTTTTGAAATCGATCCGGCAGACCGCTTTGTGCTGCTCGGCCCATCCGGTTGCGGCAAATCAACGTTGCTCAAGGCGGTCGCCGGGTTCATCCAGCCGTGTGAGGGGGAAATTCGTCTCCAGGGGCAAACCGTTCATGCCCCGGGGCCGGACCGGATCGTGGTGTTCCAGGAATTCGATCAACTGCCGCCGTGGAAAACCGTCAAACAGAACGTGATGTTTGCGCTGCTGGCCTCGAAAACCCTCAAGCGCAAAGAAGCCGAGGAACGAGCGCTACACTACCTGGACAAGGTCGGTCTGGCGGCGTTTGCCGACGCCTACCCGCATACCTTGTCCGGCGGCATGAAGGCGCGGGTGGCGATTGCTCGTGCACTGGCCATGCAGCCGAAAATCCTCTTGATGGACGAACCCTTCGCCGCCCTCGATGCGCTGACCCGCCGCAAGATGCAGGAAGAATTGCTGCTGCTCTGGGAAGAGGTGCGTTTCACACTGCTGTTCGTCACGCACTCCATCGAAGAAGCGCTGGTGGTGGGCAATCGAATCCTGCTGCTGTCGCCGCATCCGGGGCGGGTGCGGGCGGAAGTCCACAGCCATCAATACGACTTGCACAGCCTCGGCGGCGTGGCCTTTCAGGAGTCGGCGCGGCGCATTCATCGGTTGTTGTTCGATGAAGGTCAGTCCCGGGAACCCGAGCGCGAGCTGGATTTCTCCGACATCCGCATCGCTTATTGAGCCATTGAGAGGAGTGCCCGATGAGCCTTTTATCATCCCCGCGTGAAGAATTTGAAACGGTGTTGCAGCCGCTGACGAGTGTGCCGCTGCAGCGTGAATTACCCCTCGCTCAGCGTCTGTGGCAACAAGGCTGGTTACGTAAAAGCCTGATCCTGATTTTGCTCGCCGTCCTGTGGGAGGTGGTTGCCCGCGTTCAGAACAACGACCTGCTGCTGCCGAGTTTTCTGCAAACCGGCAGCGCGCTGTACGACGGTTTGCTCAGCGGCGAGTTGCTGGGCAAGGTGTGGATTTCGCTGGTGGTGTTGCTCAAGGGTTACCTGATCGGCATCGTCCTGGCGTTTGCCCTGACCACGTTGGCGGTGTCGACGCAGTTCGGCCGCGACCTGCTGAGTACGTTGACCTCGATGTTCAACCCACTGCCGGCGATTGCGCTGTTGCCGTTGGCGCTGCTGTGGTTCGGCCTGGGGCAGAACAGTCTGATTTTCGTGTTGGTGCATTCAGTGCTGTGGGCCTTGGCGTTGAACACGTATGCCGGGTTCCTCGGTGTGTCGGAAACCCTGCGCATGGCCGGGCGCAATTACGGCCTCAAGGGCATGCGTTTCGTGCTGTTCATCCTGATCCCGGCAGCGCTGCCATCGATTCTCGCCGGGCTGAAAATCGGCTGGGCCTTCGCCTGGCGCACGCTGATCGCCGCTGAATTGGTGTTCGGCGCCACCAGCGGCAAGGGCGGCTTGGGCTGGTACATCTTCCAGAACCGCAACGAGCTGTACACCGACAAGGTGTTTGCCGGGTTGGCGGTGGTGATCCTGATCGGCTTGCTGGTGGAAAATCTGGTGTTCAGCACGCTGGAGCGGGTTACGGTGAAGCGTTGGGGAATGCAGCGCTAGATTCTGTGGTATTTGATCTGGCCACTTCGCGAGCAAGCCCGCTCCCACAAGGATCTTCAATGGATGCACATTTTCCGTACGACAAAGAACCCTGTGGGAGCGGGCTTGCTCGCGAAGGGGCCAGACCAGCCAACACATCGGCCGGGTGTCGCCACCGATCTGGATGTCGCCGAAGCCGCCGCCCAGGTAGCGGCCATTGAATCGCGTCTGCCGGCGCTGGAGCAGCGCCAGTCGCAACTGATCAACGCCTTGAGCCTATTGATGGGCGAGCCGCCGAAAGTACCCCACACCGTCATGACGGGAAGAACAATTCAGCGCTCTGAAAATTTTGTCCTTTTTGAAACATCACATTTCTATCCAATGACACCCATCCGCTTGACGTCCACCCACGCTGTCATAGACTCCGCTCATCCGTCAGGGAGTTACGGTTATGCGGCGTGTTTGTTTGTGGGTTATTGGATTGACCTTTGTAACGTGCGTAGTACAGGCGCAAACGTCTGCGCCCGATGATCCGCTGCTGGACAGCAGCGCCAGTGCAAACGCCAGCAGTGAGGCCCGCGGTGTGCTGCGTGCCCGGGATCAGGCGGTGCTCGCCAGTGAGTTGTCCGGGCGTATTGTCGAGTTGCCGTTCAGTGAGGGCGAGTCGTTCAAGAAGGGCGACATCCTGGCGCGTTTTGATTGTTCGGCTTATCAGGCCCAGCTCAATGCGGCCCAGGCTGCCAGCCGTGGCGCCGGTGAAGAGCTGTCCCACAACAAGCAGTTGGCGGCGTTGAATTCGGTCGGGCGTTTTGAAGTGGCGCGGGCCGAGGCCAAGGTCAGCGAGACTCAGGCCCAATCTCAGGTTTATCAGGTTCAGGTCAAACGCTGCAGCGTGCTGGCGCCGTTCGATGGTCAGGTCGTCGAGCGCAAGGTCAAGCGTTATGAAAGCGTCGCTGCCGGCACGCCGTTACTGGACGTGGTCGACAACCGCACCCTGGAAATCCACCTGCTGGTGCCGTCACGCTGGATGGCCCGGCTCAAGCCTGGCCAGACCTTCAGTTTTGTTCCCGATGAAACCGGTCAGCCACTGGATGCCACGGTCAAACGCCTCGGCGCGCGGATTGACGAAGGCAGTCAGACCTTGCTGCTGGTGGCGACGCTTCCCAACGCCAACGGTTTGCTGGCCGGCATGAGTGGCACGGCGCGTTTCGCGGAGTTCAAGTGAACGCTCCGGTCACAGGTGGCGCCGAACAGGTGTTCGCAAGGTTTCTGGATCTCGAACGCCTGACCCGCGCTGCTCGCACGCCTGCGCAACTGGCCTACAGCCTGGTCAATGACGGTCAGGCGCTGTTCGGCTTTCGCCACGCGGCGCTGTTGATTGCCGGCAAGGTGCAGGCCGTGACGGGCGTCAGTGCGGTGGAGCCCAATGCGCCGTTCGTGGCGTTTGTCGAGCAAGCCGTGGCGCAGTTGTTCAAGCTCGAGGTGCTGAAACAGGCGCGGGTGATTCCGGCGAATATTCTCAGCGAATCGATTCAGGCGGACTGGCAAAGTCTTTGCGCGGCTCAGGTGTTCTGGCTGCCACTGATCGATCACCAAGGTGAGGTGTTTGGCGGTCTGTGGCTGGCGCGGGATCTGCCGTGGAATCCTTCCGAGCAAGTGTTGCTGTCGCAATTGGGTGACACCTACAGCCATGCCTGGCTGGCGCTGCAACCACGCAAACCGT
This sequence comes from Pseudomonas sp. 478, assembly GCF_003254125.1. NCBI lineage: Bacteria > Pseudomonadati > Pseudomonadota > Gammaproteobacteria > Pseudomonadales > Pseudomonadaceae > Pseudomonas > Pseudomonas sp. 478. The sequence goes on along the minus strand of NZ_QKZG01000003.1, from coordinate 636,101 downwards.
GGCGGCTGCGCTGGACGCGAAAGCGGCAGGTGGCGCTGGTCGCGGTGGTATTGCTCGGGCTGCTGATTCCGGTGCGCCAATCGGTGCTGGCTCCGGCCGAAGTCGTTCCGCTGGGTGGTCGAGTCGTTGCGGCGCCGCTGGACGGGGTGATCGCCGAATTCCTGGTCAAACCCAATCAGACGGTGAAAGCCGGCGACCTGTTGTTGCGCTTTGAAAGCACCACGCTCAGGGCCCAGGCCGACGTGGCCGAGCGCGCCTTGGGCGTTGCTGAGGCTGAGCTAAAGGCTAATTCCCAGCGCTCGTTCGCTGATGCTGAATCGAGTTCACGAATCGATCTGCTGGCCGCGCGAGTCGAGCAAAAGCGCGCTGAAAGGGATTACGCCCGCGAACTGCTCAAGCGCAGCGAAGTACGCGCCGAGCGGGGCGGCATTGCGGTATTCGCCGATGCGGAACGCTGGACCGGTAAACCGGTGCAGACCGGCGAGCGGCTGATGGAAATCGCCGACCCGACCCAGGCTGAGTTGCGCATCGAACTGGCGGTGGGCGATGCGATTTCGCTGGAGCCGGGCGCGCAAGTCGCACTGTTCCTCGACAGTGACCCGTTGCAACGGCATCTGGCTCGACTTGAACGCGCGGCGTACGAAGCACAACCCACGGCCGGCGGCCAGCTGGCTTATCGTCTCGACGCCAGTTTCCAGCAGACGCCACCGCGTATCGGGTTGCGCGGGACGGCGAAAGTCTTCGGTGACCGTGCGCCGCTGGCGCTGTACCTGTTACGCAAACCCCTGGCCGGTTTGCGCCAGAGCGTGGGCCTTTAGATGAGCCTGCCGAACCTGCGCGCAGATTTGCAGCTGACGCCTGCATCACCGGCGCTCGATGGCTCGCCGCGCTGGACCCTGGCCGATCCGGTGCGCGGTCGATACTTCAAACTCGGCGTGGCGGCGATGCGCCTGCTGCGCCATTGGTCCTTGGGTGATCCCGAACAGGTGCTGCGTGCCGCCAACCGCGAGCCAGGTTTGCCGCTCGATAGCGCGGAGCTTGAGCAATTGCTGGGCTTTCTGCGCAGCCACGACCTGATCACCGCCCTCGATCCGCAACAGCGCGCCAGTTACAGCCTCAAAGCGGCCGCTCAACGCCAGTCGCTGTGGCAGATCTTGCTGCACCAATACCTGTTTTTCCGTATTCCGCTGTGGCGCCCGGACGCTTTTCTCAATCGCGCCTGGCCATGGCTGGAGCGCTTCGGCCCGCGAGCATTGCGCTACGGGTTGCCAGCAACCCTGGGGCTCGGCGTGTTTCTGGTGTCCCGGGACTGGCAGCGCTTTATCGCGACCTTCCCGCATTTGTTCAGCCTCGGCGGCGCGCTGGCGTTCGGCGTGGCGCTGTTCTTTGCCAAGCTCTGTCACGAGTTCGGTCACGCTTTCATGGCCAAGCGCGCCGGTTGTCGAGTGCAGAGCATGGGCGTGGCGTTCATGGTGTTGCTGCCGATGTTTTACACCGATGTCAGCGACGCCTGGCGGGTCAATGATCGCCGTGCGCGGCTGCTGATTGGCGCCGGTGGCGTGCTGGCGGAATTGCTTTTGGCGAGCCTCGCGCTGCTCGCCTGGTCGCTGCTGCCAGACGGTCCCGGACGCACGGCGGCTTTCATGCTCGCCAGTGCTACCTGGATGACCACGTTGGTGATCAATCTCAACCCGTTCATGCGCTTTGATGGCTATTTTTTGCTCAGCGACTATTGGCAAGTCGACAACCTTCAAGGGCGTGCGTTTGCCCTTTGTCGCTGGCGCTTGCGCGAGTTTTTATTCGGTTACGGCGCGCCGGCGCCGGAGCCTTGGTCGCCGAAGATGCAACGGCGCTTGCTGATCTGGGGTTACGGCTCGTGGCTGTGGCGCGCCGCGTTGTTTTTCGGAATTGCGCTGGCGGTCTACCACCTGTTCTTCAAGGTGTTGGGGATTTTCCTGATGCTGGTGGAACTGGTGTGGTTCATCTTCCTGCCGATCATGAGTGAGTGGCGGCAATGGTGGACGCGCCGCGAACAGGCGCATGCGCCTCGGGTGCTGCTCAGCGGCCTGGCCTTGCTTGGGCTGTTGCTGATGCTGGTGGTGCCGTGGCGCAGCGCCGTGGAGTTGCCGACGATGCTGGAGGCTGGTCGCGCCAGTGCCTTGCACGCGCCCGTCGCGGCGCGGGTCAAAACGGTGAATGTTCACGATGGTGAAGCGGTTACCCAGGGCCAAGTGCTAATCGAACTGGAATCCCCGGACCTGGATTCGCGCCAGGCCATCGTTCGTCGTGAAATCCAGATCCAGCAGTTGCAGATGCGCCGCCAGGCCAGCCGCAGTGAAACCGCCGCCGACGCCGGTATCGTCGAACAGCGCCTGGCCGAGGCGGTCGCCGAATACCGAGGCCTGGCCGCCCAGCGTGAGCGCCTGCTGCTGCGAGCGCCCCACGCCGGCAAGGTGCGCGATCTGTTGCCGCAGTTGGCAGTCGGTCGCTGGTTGTCGAGCAAAGATCCGCTGGCGCGGGTGGTCGAAGACGGCGCGCGGTTGCGTGGTTATCTGGCCGAAGTCGAGCTCTGGCGCGTCGCCACGGGCGCCAGCGGACGCTTCATCGCCGACGATCCGATGCACCCGGCGATCGCCGTGCAACTGAGCGAAATCGACACCAACGGCGCGGAATTTGTCGATCAGGAAGCGTTGACCTCCGATCACCATGGGCCGATTGCCGTGCGCCGGGATCAGCATCAAAGAGCGGAGCCGGTACAGGCTCAATATGGGGCGCGGTTGAGCGTCCTCGAAGAGGTACCGACGCCGGTGCAACCCTTGCGCGGCATTGTGGTGCTGCAGGGGCGAGGCGAGTCGTTGCTGGGTGTCGCCTGGCGGCGTCTGGCGGCGCTGGGCGTAAGGGAAAGCGGTTTTTAAGGAGCGCTGCGATGGCAAATACCGATTCAGTGGCGGCCGATGGCTTGGTGGTTCGGCCTTCACGGGCCAGCGATGGGGCTTTTTTGCAGAGTCTTTATCAGTCGGCGCGGCCGGATCTGCAATGGATTGATGGTGAGCAAGAGGTGGTTGAGCAGGTGGTGGCCCAGCAGTTTCGAGTGCAGGAGCAAGGTCTGGGGGACCACTTCCCCAACGCCATGCATTACGTGATCGAGAAGCTCGACACGGCCATCGGTGCGCTGACCACCGATTTTGGCCCGAATGAAATTCGTGTGCTGTACCTGGCGTTCATTCCAAAGGCTCGCGGCCAGGGCTATGGCCGCAAGGTGCTGCAAGGTGTGCAGAAAGCCGCGCAACAGGTTCGTTGCCCGGTAGCGACGGTGGTTTGGGCCAACAATCCCCACGCGCGCCAGCATTACCTGGCGCTGGGGTTTCAGGTCGAAGAGCACAACCCGGCGGCGGAGCGGTTGGTGTGGTATCCGCAGGGCTGAGCCCACCACCGACCCTGTGGGAGCGGGCTTGCTCGCGAAGGCGTCATCACATTCAACATCAACTTTGAATGATCCACCGCATTCGTCGGAACGCCGCCCGGAGCAAGCCCGCTCCCACATTGTGATCTTCATGTGTTCAGTTGAACGCGATGTAGAAATACCCCAAGCCCGGGTCACGACCCATGGCCGGCACCCGGGAGACAAAGATGTTTTCCACCTGACCCAGTTCCGGCAATTCCAGCGAACACAACCCATCGACAAACTCTGTGGGTTTCAAGCTATTGAACTCGACGCTGAACGGCATGCGCTCGTTGTTGGGCATCCGCGAGCGGGGTGTTTCTTCAAGGCTGTCGATATGGATCGGCAATTCACTTCCATCCGGTAGCCGCAGCGTTCCTGTCTTGCCCAGCAGCGCCTGAAAGTGTTGGCTTTGAACCTGATGCAGCATGGTGTTACTCCAGAATTGAAAGTGGCCGGGGGATTTGAATCCCCCGGCGGCTCCTCAGTTGCGCGAAGGGAACAACCCGTTCAAGGCGATGCTGAAGTTGAGCACCAGGAAGGGGTTCATCGTTTCCATGGGCAGGCCGTTACCGGCGGACGAGATTTCTCCCGTGACCGTGGTGGCCACGCCTTTGAGTGGCACGGCTGAAGCGCCTTGCGCGTCGGAGTAGATGCTCGCCGAACCCGGGCCGCCGCCCGAGGCTCCGATGTACGAGTTGGTCGCGGTCGGGTTGGTGACCGGGTTGCTCGCCGGGCTGGCCAGTTGCAGGGTGGTGGCGGCCGTGAGCCCGGACAAGGCGTGGGTGTGATTGGGCAGGTTGGTGATGGTGGCGGTGACGTTCTCGGTCCCGGAGAATTCACCGATGACGCGCGGGGTCAGGCCCAGGCCGTTGCCCTGTGCCATCGGCAGACGGCCTTGCAGGTTGGGTAGCATGAAATTGGTGGTGCCATTGCCTCCATAGTAGGTTCCCAGCAGTGAGAAAAGCGCCTGGTATTGCGAGATCCCCAGTGTCTGGCCGTTGCACAGGGCCCAGCCGTTGGGGGCAAAGTTAAAGGCGAAAGACTGAACAGTGCCCATGAATACTTCCATAGTTCCTCATCCCTCAGGGTTAGTTGTCTGGCGCGCCACGCGGGTGGCCCGGGCCCCCGGGCAGATCGTTGCGAACAGCCGATTCCTTTCATCTCCGTGGCTGGGTCACGCCAAGCCAGAGCGTAGTAGATCCACATGGCTGCCGAATGTCGTTGGTCGCAAAGCCAGCATCGACGACGGTGCTGTCGCTGTCCTACAGTGATTGCAAGCTTCAAGTTTTTTCACCGGCAGTCTCGAGGGGGGGCAATGGAGGCGCGCAGAGAAACGCCGCTTGACGGCACCCAAGGCTCCCACGCGGCACCCGGCGCCTGGGCGAGTGTTCAACGCTTGCTGCGATGGGTGCGCGAGCATTGGCTGCTGCCGATCCTGGCATTGGCCGCACTGGTGCGTTTTTATGACCTGACCGCGGCGGCGATTTGGGGCGATGAAGGTTCCAGTCTGCTGCTGAGCCAGTATTCGCTGGCCGGGATCTGGGTGCATGCCGCCCATGATGTGCATCCGCCGCTGTATTTCATGCTGCTGCATGGCTGGATCGAGCTGTTCGGCGATGGCATTTTTTCGATTCGAAGCCTGAGCGCGCTACCGGGGATTGCCACCGTGGCGCTGGGCGTCTGGCTGGTGGACTTGCTCGCCACTCGCCGCGCCGCGTTGTTGGCCGGCGTCCTGTTGGCGCTGCTGCCTACCGCCGTGCGTTACAGCCAGGAAGTGCGCATGTATTCGTTGCTGGGGCTGTGGCTGATCGGTGCCACGATTGCTCTGGTCTACTGGATCAAACACCCCGGACGTAAACGCTATCTGGTGATTTACGCACTGCTGATGAGTGCGGCGTTCTACACCCATTACTTCACCGCCCTGTGCGTGCTGTGTCACTGGCTGTATCTGGGGCTGATCCGCGTACAGCCTGGCTATCGTTTGCGGCATATCCAGCAGCCCGGCTGGTGGTGGGCGAACGTGGCGATTGTGTTGGTGTACTTGCCGTGGGTGCCCAACCTGATCGATCTGATTCAACACATGGATCAACTCAAAGCCAATGGCGATGTGGGGTGGGAGACACCGGTGACGTTCGCCTCGTTGCCTTCGATGATCTGGTCGTTCCTGATCCAGGACGATGGCGAGTCCCTGACTGCACCGATGTTCATCACGTTGCCCTTGGCGTCGCTGGCCCTGGTGTGGGTGGCGCTGGCGCGGGATCGCAGTGTCATTCGTGGCAGTGCGTTGGTGGTGATCTACACCGTTTTGCCGTTGTTGCTGGTGTTTTCGGTGTCGTTCATCTCGCCGGTGTTCATCGAGCGTTACCTCACCGCGTATGCCCTCGGCCTGCCGATGATTGCCGCATTGGCCATCGATCGCCTGTACGCGGTCTTCCGGGTGTTGGCGTTGACGGTGTTGGTGTTGTTTGTCGGTGTCGAACTGGTGGGCCTGAACAACAACGCCACGGTCGATACCAACGATCAGATCAGCGTCATGGTCGACTACGTGAATCAGCACTTCGTTGCCGGTGACCGGATCGTCACCAGCGACTTGCTCTGGTACCTCAGTTACGTCTATTACAACCGCACCGACGCCAAACCGCTGCTGTACACGCCACCGTCGGCCAAGGGTGTTTCGAGTCGGCCGAATGCCTATGGTTTCGGCACGCTGGTGACCCAGGACATTTACCTCGACAGCCTCGGCGATTTGCCCAAAGGCACTGGTCGAGTGTGGTTGATCGGTACCGTCGGTGTGCCGGACGAATTCGCGCCGTTGCCCGCAGGCTGGCAGAACGTTGGCGAAACACAGGCGGGTGGTGCCAACGCGCGCTTGTTCGTGTTGCATTGAGCCTGTAACCAAAATCGCGTTTTTCAGACGATTAATTTCGATTTGATATCAAAACACCATTACCCATAAGGCTGTTCATGGTCTACGCTCCGTCGTAGATAAAGGATTTCTGATCAGGGTGAAGGGATTGTCACAGTTCCATTTTATTTCCGGCTTGCCGCGCTCAGGCTCGACCCTGCTTTCTGCGATCCTTTTGCAGAACCCGCGCTTTCATGCCGGCATGACCAGCCCCGTTGGCGCCCTGTTTTCCGGTGTTCTGGAACAGTGCAGCGCCGGCAGCGAGTTTGGTGCGGTGATCGATACCGATCTGCGCCGCCGTTTGCTTCGCGGACTGTTCGACTCCTTCTACGCCGACAAGGCCGACAAACCGGTGGTGTTCGACACCAATCGGTTATGGAGCTCGCGCCTGCCGGCCATCAGCGATCTGTTCCCGCAAGCCAAGGTCATTGCCTGCGTGCGCAATGTTGCCTGGGTCATGGACAGCATCGAGCGTTTGTATCGCGCCAATCCCTTTGAAAACACCAAGCTGTTCGGCGACGCGGTCGAGCGCAACACGGTCTACAGCCGTTGCGAAACCCTGGCGCAGCGCAATCGTCTGGTGGGGTTTGCCTGGGCAGCGCTCAAGGAAGCCTATTACGGCGAACACGCCGACTCATTGCTGATTGTCGATTACGACTTGCTGACCCAGGCCCCCGATCGGGTCATGCGTCTGGTCTACGACTTCATTGGCGAGCCGTGGTTCGAGCATGACTTCAACAACCTCGCCTACGATGCGCCAGAGTTCGATCAAGCACTCGGCGTCTCCGGTCTGCACAAAGTCAAACCCAAGGTCGAGCTGCAATCGCGGCGCACGATCCTGCCGCCGGATTTGTTCAAGCAATACGCAGAATTGTCCTTTTGGCTCGATGGCTCAGCCAGCGCCGCCAATGTCATTCGTATGAAGGCCGACGCCGCGATCAGTTGATCGCGGCGTTCTCATTGACGCGTCAAGCAAGTTCGAGTCCGGGTGAGCAGCATGTGGTGGAGCAACGGCAAGTCACGAGTTACCGAAGGCGCACGGACGCTGGCCTCGCCCATGATCATGTCCCTGGAACCGCGAATGCTGTTCGACGGCGCGGTGGCGGCCACGGTGGCCGATGCCGCTCAGGCGGACAGCCACACCACGGCTGATGCCGCCAAGACGCCAACGGCCGACCAACCGGTCGCCAGCAAGGACACCCACGGCCAGGCCGATGCCACACCAGCACCAGCCCCCGTTGCAGTGCCGGGCCAGAGCGTGGTGTTCGTCGATTCGCGGGTCAAGGATGCCGACAGCCTGCTCAAGGGCGTGGCGCCTGGCACCCAAGTGGTCCAGCTGGACGCGAGCAAGGACGGCTTGCAGCAAATTGCCGCCTATCTGGACACACATCAGGGCATCAGTTCGGTGCAGATCATTGCCCATGGCAACGCGGGCGATCTGTGGTTGGGCGACAGTTACCTGTCCGCCGACAACGTCGCGGCCCGCAGTGCCGTGCTGGCGGAAATCGGCAAGGACATGAACGTCGGCGGCGACATTTTGATCTACGGCTGCTACACCGCCGAAGGTGAACGCGGCTTGAGTTTTGTCGACTCGCTGGCTCAATTGACCGGCCGCGATGTGGCTGCTTCCAGTAATCGCACCGGCATCGGTGGCGACTGGAATCTGGAAATTGCCACCGGCAACATCGAAAGCGCCAACGTCCTCTCGACCACGGCCATGAGCGAGTATCAGTGGGGCCTGGCCACTTGGACGGCCACCAACAACGCCAACACCGGTGTCGGTTCGTTGCGCGCGGCGATCGCCTCGGCGCAGAACGGCGATCTCGTCACCTTCAGCACCGGCATGACGGTTCAGCTGACGTCCGAACTGCTGATCAACAAGAACATCACCGTTGATGGCGACTTGAACAACGACGGCGCGGCTGACGTGATTCTCGACGGTCAGTACCGGACCCGAGTGATTGAAGTGTCGTCTGGCAGCATCGTGACGCTCGATGGCCTGGTGATCACCCGCGGCCTGGTGTCGGGCACGGGCGGCAACGGTGGCTACGGTGCCACGGGTTCGATGGCTGGGGGCATTTTCAACGCAGGGATTCTGACCCTGAACAACGTCAGCGTGACCTCTAACGGCGCTTCCGGTGGTGGTGGCGGCGGCGGTGTGACGGGCGCTTTTTACGGCGGTGGCGGTGGCGGTGGCGGCGGTTTGGGTGGCCAGGGCGGCGGGCATGGCGGTTCGTCGGGGCCGGGCACCGGCACGCTGGGCGGCCAGGCGGGCGGCGGTGGTGTCGGTGGTTACGGCGGCGGTTATGACGCGACCCACATGGGCGGTCGCGGTGGTACCACCACTGGCGGGGCTGGCGGCGTAGGCGTTTCCTATTACAGCAACGGCGGTAACGGTGCGACGGCCACCAATGGCACGATTTCCATTGGCGGCGGGGGCGGCGGGGCCGGTTGGGACAAGGTCGGTGGCGCCGGCGGCAACGCGGTAGGCGGGATCTACAACGCCAGCAGCGGCACCATCACCATCGTCGGCACCTCCACCATCAGCAACAACATTGGTGCCGGCGGCGGTGGCGGCGGTGGTGGTGGCCAAGGCAGCAATGCCAGCAATGGCGGCATTGGTGGCCGGGGCGTCGGTGCGATCTGGAACAAAGGCACGCTGCTGATCACGGCCGCCAACTTCGCGGCCCTGGCCGGTAATGCCGCGGCCAGTGGTGCAGGTGGTACCGCGCAGGGCGGTGGCAGCACCGGCACCTCACCAACCTCCGTCGCGACCATCTACAACGACGGTGGCATACTCAACACCGCGTATTCACCACCACCGACCGCGACCATTGTGGTCGCTGATACCACACTGAGCATCGGCGAAACGTCCCTGGTGACCATCACCTTCTCCGAAGCCGTGACCGGTCTCACCAATGCGGACCTGACCATCGCCAACGGCACGTTGACCTCGGTGAGCAGCGGCGATGGCGGCATCACCTGGACGGCAACGTTTACGCCGTCCGCCAGTATTTCCGATACGACCAACGTCATCACCCTGGACAACACCGGGGTGATCAACATTCTGGGCACCGCCGGCGTCGGCACCACCAACTCCAACAACTACACGGTCGACACCGTACGCCCGACCGCCAGTATCGTGTTCACCGACGCGGCCCTCAAGGCCGGGGAAACGTCGCTGGTGACCATCACCTTCAACGAAGCAGTCACCGGACTGACCAACGCGGATCTGACGATTGCCAACGGCACCTTGACCTCGGTGAGCAGCGGCGACGGCGGCGTCACCTGGACGGGGACCTTCACACCGACCGCCAGCATCACGGACGCGACCAACCTGATCACCCTGGACAACACCGGGGTCAGCGACCTGGCGGGCAACGCCGGGAGCGGCACCACCGATTCGGGCAACTACGCCATCGACACCGTGCGGCCAACGGCGACCCTCGTGGTGACAGACAATGCGCTGAAAATCGGCGAAACCTCGCTGGTGACGATCACCTTCAGTGAAGCGGTCAGCGGTTTCACCAACGCCGACCTGACCATCGCCAACGGCACCTTGACGGCGGTGAGCAGCAGCGACGGCGGCATCACCTGGACCGCCACGTTCACCCCGAACGCGAGCGTCAACGACACGACCAACCTGATCACCCTGAACAACACCGGCATAGCGGATCTGGCCGGCAACACCGGCAGCGGCACCACCGATTCGAACAACTATGCGATCGATACGCTTCGTCCAACCGCAACCATTGTGGTGGCGGACAATGCGCTGAAAATCGGCGAAACCTCACTGGTGACCATCACCTTCGCCGAGGCGGTGACCGGTTTCACCAACGCCGACCTGACCATCGCCAACGGCACCTTGACCGCGGTGAGCAGCAGCGACGGCGGTATCACCTGGACGGCGACGTTTACCCCGACTGCCAGCATCACCGACACGACCAACCTGATCACCCTGGACAACACCGGGGTCAGCGACTTGTCGGGCAACGCCGGCAGCGGCACCACCGATTCCAACAACTACGCCATCGACACTGTGCGGCCAACGGCAACCATCGTGGTCGCCGACACGGCGCTGAGAATCGGCGAAACCTCGCTGGTGACGATCACCTTCAGCGAAGCGGTCAGCGGTTTCACCAACGCGGACCTGACCATTGCCAACGGCACCTTGTCGGCGGTGAGCAGCGCCGATGGCGGCATCACCTGGACCGCGACGTTCACACCTTCCGCCAGCATCAACGACACGACCAACCTGATCACCCTGGACAACACTGGGGTCAGCGACTTGTCGGGCAACGCCGGCAGCGGCACTACCGATTCCAACAACTACGCGATCGACACCGTGCGCCCGACCGCCACGATTGTGTTGGCCGATTCGACGCTGACACAGGGCGAAACCTCGCTGGTGACCATCACCTTCAGCGAGGCGGTGAGCGGTTTCACCAATGCCGACCTGACGATCGCCAACGGCACCCTGACGGCGGTCAGCAGCAGCGACGGCGGCATTACCTGGACGGCGACCTTCACGCCGACCGCAGGCATTAACGACACCACCAACGTAATTACTCTGGCCAATACCGGCGTGGCCGACATCGCGGGCAACACCGGCAGCGGGACCAGTTCTTCGGGCAACTACACCATCGACACCGCCCCGCCGACCGCGACCATCGTGGTAGCGGACAACGCCCTGAAAATCGGTGAAACGTCACTGGTGACCATCACCTTCAGCCAGGCCGTGAGCGGTTTCACCAACGCCGACCTGACCATCGCCAACGGCACGTTGAGCGCGGTCAGCAGCAGTGACGGCGGCATCACCTGGACCGCCACCTTCACCCCGACGGCCAGCACCACCGATGCGACCAACCTGATCACCCTGGACAATAGCGGCGTGCAGGCTGCCGCCACCGGCAACGTGGGCAGCGGCACCACCGATTCCAACAACTACGCCATCGACACCGTGCGCCCGACGGCAACCATCGTGGTCGCGGACACGGCGCTGAGAATCGGCGAAACCTCGCTGGTGACGATCACTTTCAGTGAAGCGGTCAGCGGTTTCACCAACGCCGACCTGACCATTGCCAACGGCACCTTGACGGCGGTGAGCAGCAGCGACGGCGGCATTACCTGGACGGCGACCTTCACGCCGAGCGTCAGCACCAACGACACGACCAACCTGATCACCCTGGACAACACCGGCGTCGCCGACCTGGCGGGTAACGCCGGTAGCGGCACCACCGATTCCAACAACTACGCGATCGACACCGTGCGTCCGACCGCCACGATTGTGTTGGCCGACCCGACCCTGAGTGCTGGGGAAACTTCGCTGGTCACCATTACTTTCAGCGAAGCGGTGAGCGGTTTCACCAATGCCGACCTGTCCATCGCCAACGGCACATTGACGGCGGTGAGCAGCAGCGACGGCGGCATTACCTGGACCGCGACCTTTACGCCAACCGTCGGCGTGAGTGACCCGAGCAACGTCATCACCCTGAACAATACCGGCGTGGCCGATCTGGCTGGCAACACGGGCAGCGGCACGACCAACTCCGGCAACTACACCGTCGACACCGTGCTGCCGACGGCCACCATCGTGCTCGCCGATAACGCGCTGGAAATCGGCGAAACCTCGCTGGTGACCATTACGTTCTCCGAAGCGGTCAGCGGTTTCAGCAACGCCGACCTGACGATTGCCAATGGCACGTTGACGGCGGTGAGTAGCAGCGATGGCGGCATCACCTGGACAGCGACCTTCACGCCGACGGCCAGCATTACCGACGCAACCAACCTGATCACCCTGGACAACAGCGGTGTGCAAAATGCCTCGGGCAACGCCGGCAGCGGCACCACCGATTCCAACAACTACGCGATCGACACCGTGCGCCCAACCGCGACCATCGTCGTGACGGATACCGCCTTGGCGCTGGGTCAAACCACGGTGGTAACCATCACCTTCTCCGAAGCGGTGACCGGTTTCACCACCGCCGACCTCACGGTCGCCAACGGCGCCCTGACCGGCCTGAGCACCAGCGATAACATCACCTACACCGCGACCTTCACGCCGACGGCGAGCATCAACGATGCGACCAATATCATCACGCTGAACAACACCGGCATGGCGGACGCGGCCGGCAACACTGGCGCGGGCACTACCGATTCCAACAACTACGCAATCGACAGTCTGCGTCCGAACGCCACCATTGTCGTCGCTGACCCCACCCTGAGTGCCGGCGAAACGTCGTTGGTAACCATCACCTTCAGCGAGGCGGTCAGCGGTTTCGACAACAGTGACCTGAGCATCCCCAATGGCACCTTGAGCGCGGTGAGCAGCAGCGACGGCGGCATCACCTGGACGGCGACCTTCACCCCGACGGTCGGCGTCAGGGACACTTCCAACCTGATCACCCTGAACAACAGCGGCGTGGCCGACATTGCCGGCAACGCAGGCAGCGGCATCACCAATTCGGCCAACTTCACCATCGATACCGTGCGGCCGACCGCCACCATCGTCGTCGCCGACAATGCGCTGAGCGTCGGTGAAACGTCGCTGGTCACCATTACCTTCAGCGAAGCGGTCAGCGGTTTCAGCAACGCCGACCTGACCATCGCCAACGGCACGTTGACGGCGGTGAGTAGCAGCGATGGCGGCATTACCTGGACAGCAACGTTCACGCCGACGGCCAGCATTACCGACACCAGCAACCTGATCACCCTGGACAACACGGGCGTGCAAAACGTCTCGGGCAACACCGGCAGCGGCACCACCGACTCCAACAACTACGCCATCGACACACAGCGCCCAACCGCGACCATCGTGGTGACGGACGCGGCGCTGGGTGTGGGTCAAACATCGATGGTGACCATCACCTTCTCCGAGGCGGTAACCGGTTTTACTACAGCCGACCTGACGGTGAGCAACGGTACTCTGAGCAATCTGAGCACCAGCGATAACATCACCTGGACCGCCACCCTGACGCCGACCGCGAGCGTCACCGATTCGACCAACCTGATTACCCTCGACAACACCGGAGTGATCGATGGGGCGGGCAACACTGGCAGCGGCACCACGGACTCCAACAACTACGCCATCGACAGCCAACGCCCGACCGCGACCATTGTGTTGAGCGATACAACCCTGAAACCGGGCGAAACCGCGCTGGTGACCATCACCTTCAGCGAGGCGGTGAGCGGTTTCGACAACAGCGATTTGAGCGTCGCCAACGGTACGCTGAGCAATGTCAGCAGCAGCGACGGCGGCATCACCTGGACCGGGACCTTCACCCCGACTATCGGGATTACCGACGCCTCCAATCTCATTACCCTGAACAATACCGGCGTCTCGGACCTGGCAGGCAACGCCGGGACGGGCACGACCAACTCCGCCAACTATGTGGTGGAAACCCAAGTGCCGACCGCAACCATCGTGGTGGCCGACAACGCCCTCAAGGCCGGTGAAACCTCAGGGGTGACCATCACCTTCAGCGAAGCGGTCAGCGGTTTCACCAACGCGGACCTGAGCATTGCCAACGGCACCTTGAGCAACGTCAGCAGCAGTGACGGCGGCATCACCTGGACCGCAACGCTCACGCCAACCGTCAACGTGACGGACACCACCAACCTGATCCATCTCGACAACAGCGGTGTGACCAACGTGTCGGGCAACAGTGGCGTGGGCGTGACCGATTCCAACAACTACGCCATCGACACAGCGCGGCCGACGGCGACCATCGTGGTGGCGGATAACCGCTTGGGCATCGGCGAGACGACCACGGTCACCATCACCTTCACCGAGACGGTTTCAGGTTTCGACCTGTCGGACCTCAGCGTCGCCAATGGCACCTTGTCCAACCTGCTCAGCAGCGATGGCGGCAAGACCTGGACCGCCACACTGACCCCGACCGCCAACATCAACGACACCACCAACCTGATTCTGCTCGACAGCAGCAATGTGGCGGACGCCGCGGGCAACGTCGGTGCCGGGATCGCGATCTCCAACAACTACGCGCTCGATGCCACCCGGCCGACGGCAACCATCGTGGTCGCCAACCCGAACCTGGGCGTGGGTCAAACCACGCTGGTGACGATCACCTTCAGCGAAGTGGTCAGCGATTTCGACCTGTCGGACCTCAGCGTCACCAACGGCGAGCTGACCAACCTGGCCAGCAGCGACGGCGGCAAGACCTGGACGGCGACCTTCACGCCGACCGTGAGCATCACCGACCCGAGCAATTTCATTGCGCTGGACACCAGCAACGTCAGCGACCTTTCGGGCAATGCCGGTAGCAGCGTGGCGGTCTCCAACAATTACGTGATCGACACCGTGCCGGTGCAGACGCCTGCCGTGGTCGTGACGCCTGACCCGCTGGCCCGGTTCCCGCCACCGGTCACCGTTTCCGATCAGCCCAACGTACCGCTGCAACCGATCATTTTCACGCCCCCGACCGGCGATCTCGGCTCACCGCTGACCTTTACCCCGTTGTTCGAAAGCCGCGTGATCGGCAACGGCATCCGGCCGCTGGGCGACATCTTCATGAACCACGGTGCGCTGGCGCCCAGCTTCATCGCCCAGGTGTTCAGCAGCAGTGACAGCGGCGGCGATGGCTCGGGCAACGGCTTCCTCGGCTTCGGCGGTGGCGATGGCGGGGTGTTCGGTACCAGTACGTTGTCGAGCTTGTTCAATCAGGACGCCGGCAACGAGCGAGACTCGCTGAACTCATTCGGCAGTCATTCGATCAAGGCCGGAGATGTTTCACAGGGGCTGCGCGGCGTGTTTGGCGCGCCGAGTCTCGTCCAGCAATTGCAACAGCTCAAAGACACCGAGCAACGGCAGGTCGACAGCCTGGCCGCGGCTTTGCGACAAGTCGGCATCAGCGAAATGCAGGCCTGAAAAAACACCTAAAACAATGCTGTGTCCAGGGGCAGTCAAGGATGAATAGAAGTTCTAAGTTGTTTGGCGCCAGCCTGCTGGCGCTTGCAGTCAGCGGATGTGCAGTCACCAGTGAACCGATCGAACGCAGCGTCAGCCAACAGCGCGCCAGGAGCGATCTGCAAAACATGTACAAGGATCAGGAGCCCCTCAGCGGTCCGCTGACCCTGCATCAAGCCATGGCCCGCGCGGTGAAGTACAACCTCGAAGGCCGGCTCAAGATCATGGAAGAGGCCCTGGCCAAGCGCCAACTCGACCTCGCCAGTTTCGACATGCTGCCGCGCATGGCGCTGGACGCCGGGTACGTCGGCCGCAACAACGTCAACGCCTCCAGCAGCCAGAGCGTACGGACCGGAACCCAGTCTTTGGAGCCATCGACCTCCCAGGACCGCGACCGTGACGTCGCCGACCTGACCATGGTCTGGAACGTGCTCGATTTTGGCGTCAGCTACATCAGCGCCAAGCAACAGGGCGACCAGCGACTGATCGTTCAGGAGCGCCGGCGCAAGGTGATCAACACCATTGTTCAGGACGTGCGCTCGGCCTACTGGCGAGCCATGGCCGCCGAGCGTTTGCTCAAGCAGATCGACAGCCTCATGGCCCGGGTCGACACCGCGCGCGGCAACAGCCAAAGCATGAGCCAGCAGCGAATCGGCGATCCGGTTCAGGCGCTGGGTTATCAACGCTCGCTGATCGAAGCCACGCGCCAACTGGAAGAACAGCGTCGTGCGTTGTCGCTGGCGAAAACCGAACTGGCGACGTTGATCAACCTGCCGTTGGGCACTGAGCTGACCCTGGCGACCCAGGACGACTATGACATTCCGGAACTGAAAGTTGACCTCGCCAGCCTGGAACAGGAAGCCCTGACCAGTCGTCCCGAGCTGCGCGAACAGGATTACCAAAGCCGCATCAGCGCGGCTGAAACCCGCAAAGCCATGTTGCGGCTGCTGCCGGGGCTGGAGTTCTCGGCCGGCGGGCATTACGACAGCAACTCGTTTCTGGTGGAGCAGGGCTGGGCCGACTACGGCGTGAAAGTGACGTGGAACCTGTTCAACGTGATCTCCGCACCGGCGGCGATCAACGTCGCCAAGGCCGGCGAAGAAGTCGCCGCGGCGCGCCGCCAGGCCATGTCGATCGCGGTGCTGGCGCAGCTTTATGTGGCCAACGCCAACTACCGCGAGGCGTTGCGACAGTTCAAGACCAATCAGCAACTGTCGGACATCGACGGACAGATCGTTGGCCAGCTGCGCAACCGTTATCAGGCGGCCGGGCTGGGTGAACTGGATTTGATTCAAGGCGAATTGAACACCTTGCAGGCCGATTTGCGTCGCGACCTGTCGTACGCCGATCTGCGTAACGCTTACGGTCAGATCTTTGCCAGTGCGGGGCTCGATCCACTGCCGGATCAGGTGCAATCCACCGAAGTGCAATCCATTGCCACCGCGTTGGCCAACCGCGAATCGGCGTGGGCGGCCGGGAACATCACGACGCCGGTGGCCCATGCCCCGGTCCAATAACCTGCTGGCGCCGACGGCGAGCATCAGCCGCACACAACGGGAGGCGCGCAACGGCCATCGCGGCACGGCGATTTTGCTGACCGGTTTGCCGGCGGCGGGTAAATCGACCCTGGCCCAGGCGCTGCACGCCGAGCTGTTCGAGCACGGCGTGCAGAGCCTCGTGCTTGATGGCGACGGGCTGCGGGTCGGGCTCAATCGTGATCTCGGTTTCGCCGACGGTGATCGTCTGGAGAACATCCGTCGCGCCAGCGAAGTCGCGGCGCTGCTGGTGGAGAACGGGCAGATCGTCATCCTGGCGATGATCGCGCCGCTGATGGAGTTGCGTGAGGTGTTCGCCCGGCGACTGGGCGAGGATTACCGCGAAGTCTGGTGCAGCGCTTCCTTGGCCGTCTGCGAACAGCGCGATCCGAAAGGTCATTACGCCCGTGCACGACGGGGTGATTTGCCAGGTTTTACCGGCGTATCTGCGCCGTATGAACCGCCGCCGTCCGCTTCCTTGGTGCTCGATACCGGCGTGCAATCGGTGGAGGCCTGCCTCGATCACTTGCTGACCTGGCTCGGCGAGTGCGCGGTGTTGCCGAAACGATGAGCCGGCCGGCGTTCTCCCGCTTGCCGGTGGCCGTGGATTTGCCGCTGCTGTTGCAGGCGTTGGCCGCCGTTGACGAGGACAGCTGGCAGGGGCATTTCAACAACGCTTATTACGCTGGCGACTGGAGCGGTGTTGCGCTGATTTCGGCGGCGGATGCGTTGACTGAACTGTCGCCGGGTCGCGGCAAACCGCTGCTGCGCGCGCCTTGGTTGCGGGATGTCCGATGGCAGCAAGGTTTGCGCGATCTGCCGCTGGAAATCGTCAGTGCGCGCTTGTTGCGGCTCGGTCCGGGAGGGCAGATTCACGAACATCGCGACTACGACCTGGGCGAACCGGACGCCGATCTGCGTCTGCACATCCCGCTGGTCAGCGTGCCTCAAGTGGACTTTCTGCTGGACGGCCAGCGCATGCCGATGGCTGCCGGTGAATGCTGGTTTCTCGACCTGTCGCGGCCTCATCGCGTGGACAATCGTGGTCCTCGGGCGCGCATTCATCTGGTGCTCGATTGTCGGCCCGGCGCCTGGCTGGAGCAGGCGATTATCGACGGCGAATTGACCACGCCGAATACCGATGTTTTTCACGGATGCCTTGCACAGTTCAAGGCACTGGTGGAGAGCGATCCGCCGCTGTGCAAAACCTTGCAGGGGTTGCAGGACGGCGAAGCTTTTATCACCCGAGCCCTGGAAATGGCGGCGGCGCGAGGCCTGCCGCTCTCCCGCGAAGAACTGCGCGCAGCCATGCGCGACGGCCGCCGACAATGGAACCAACAATGGACGGCATGAACCTCGAAGGCTGGTTGCCGATCCGGGTCTGGCAAGAGGCTGGGCAATGGCGCGTCGACTGGTGCTGGTTCGGTGACACCCCGCTGCATCAGCCGTTTTTTCGTGATGCCGTGGAAGACGCGCTGCGATTGCCGTTCAATCAAGCGTTTCGCCGGGAAACGCCATTGTCGACCCTCGTTGACTGGCAAACCTGCAGTCCCGGTCTGGCCCCTGGCGCGTTCATCTTTCACGCGTCTCGCTGCGGCTCGACCCTCATCAGCCAGATGCTCGCACAACTCGATAACCACATCGTGATCAGCGAACCGCCGCCACTGGATGCGCTATTGCGCAGCGACTTGCCCGCCGTCGAGCGTCGCGCTGCCATCGAAGGGTTGCTGTCGGCCTACGGACAGCGTCGGCTCGGCGTCGAGCAACGTTTGGTGGTCAAACTCGATGCCTGGAACATTGGTGAACTGCCGTTGCTGCGTGAGTGTTTTGCCGAAACACCGTGGCTGTTTCTTTATCGCGATCCGCTGGAAATTGCCGTTTCACATCTACGCCGTCCGGGCATGCACATGGTGCCGTGGATGATCGGCGCGAGTGTGCTGGATGACGAATTGCCGTTTGAAGGCCGAGAGGACTTCATCGCACGGCGGTTGGGGCGGTTGCTGGCGTCGGGGTTGGCGCAATGTCGGGAGTTTGGTGGGTTGGCGGTGAATTACAGCGAATTGCCAGATGCCATGGCGGGGCGATTAGCTGAGTTTTTCGGGTTAGATGCCCGACAGCGTGAAAAAGTGTTTGCGGCGGTGGGGCAGCATGCCAAACGGCCTTCAGAGGTGTTTGTCGGGGACAGCGATGACAAGCGTCGCGAGGCCTCGGCGCTTTTGCACGAATGTGTGGAGCGGTGGGCGCGCGGGCCTTATGAAGCATTGGAAAAAGATCGCCGTGATAACCGCTGATTCATTCATTGACCGTGCCGACGCCTTCGCGAGCAAGCCCGCTCCCACAGTTGGAATGCGGTCCCCTGTGGGAGCGGGCTTGCTCGCGAAAGCGGTGGTCAATTCACCACAAATCTACCGGCTAAACCTTGACCCGAGCCTGCATGATCTCCCACAGGGGAATGCATTCCCCTGTGGGAGCGAGCCTGCTCGCGATGACGGTGGTCAATTCACCACAAATCTACCCGGCTAAACCTTGACCCGAGCCTGCATGATCTCCGACTCATCCCAATGATCCTGCACTCGCTCTACGAGCAACTGCACGCCATCGGCCATGCGGCTGAGCGCCAGGGCTACCGAGCGCCGTGTCCCGTCCACTTCGTCTGCCAGATTGGCCGCGATGGCGCTGATGGACAGCAGGTCTTCGGCGGCGTTGGCCAGCAGGGTTTCGGTGTTGACCTCGGGGGCGACGGTGAAGAGGTGGCCTTTGCGGTGCCTGGGCGGCTTTTCGGTGGTCGGGGGGAAGTAGTGGGCGAAGGCGCGGTCGGCGGCTTCTTTGAGTTTTTCGGCTTCGATTGGATCTTCGGACGGGGCACCAGAGTTATCTGGTGGATTAGGCGTAGGCTTGAACATAGTAGTTTCCTCAAAATGGGAAGCTGAACCAGTTCGCTTGCACGCGAATAAGGTGGCAGCTATGTGCAGGGTGCAAGACCGAGTAGGAAACCCACCATCAAAACCTCGGCAGACCCGAAGATCTCCCGCACACAGCCGCCATAAAGCGAAGACAGCGAGCACAAAGCGCCCGATGAATGCCTATAGGCTAGGAATTGATGGTGGTTTTACCCGGACTTGCACGTCCGTGTCACCGTTTATTCAGTGACAAAGCCAGACTAGACCCGGCTTCGGACCGGAACAAGTTCACCAACACCGCTACAACTTGAAGGAAATCTCCGACGCGGTTACCGGACGTTGGTGCCTGTAGGAAAGGTCAGGATTTGGACGACAAATCCGCCATCCCCTTGAGCAACTCGATCGGCAGCGGAAAGACAATCGTCGAACTCTTGTCCCCGGCAATCGAACTCAATGTCTGCATATACCGCAGCTGCATGGCCCCAGGCTGGCGCCCGAGCATTTCGGCAGCCTGCATGAGCTTTTCCGAAGCCTGCAATTCGCCTTCGGCGTGGATCACCTTGGCCCGGCGTTCCCGTTCGGCTTCGGCCTGTTTGGCGATGGCGCGGATCATCGATTCGTTGAGGTCCACGTGCTTGATCTCGACGTTGGCGACCTTGATGCCCCACGCATCGGTCTGGGCGTCAAGCACTTGCTGGATGTCGATGTTCAACCGCTCACGTTCGGCCAGCAGTTCATCGAGTTCATGTTTGCCGAGCACCGCCCGCAACGTGGTCTGGGCCAATTGGCTGGTGGCCATGAGAAAGTCTTCGACCTGGATAATCGCTTTCTGCGGATCGAGGACACGGAAATACAGCACCGCGTTGACCTTGACCGAGACGTTGTCGCGGGTGATCACGTCTTGTGGCGGCACGTCGAGGACCACGGTACGCAAATCGACGCGAACCATTTGCTGCACCACCGGAATCAGCAGGATCAGGCCAGGGCCTTTGACCTGCCAGAAGCGCCCGAGCTGGAACACCACCCCGCGCTCGTATTCGCGCAGGATGCGGAAGGTCGACCCCGCCAGCGCAATCACCAGTAACAGCAGCGCGGCAAAACCCAGTTGCAGGCCCATGGTTATTCTCCACCCGGCGCCGCGTCAGCCGCGGCCACTTGCAGCAATAATCCCTTGCGTGCCACCACCCGGACCTGTTGCCCGGGGCGCAGTGGCGTGGCGCTGAGTACTTGCCACTGTTCGCCTTGCAGGTGCACCCAGCCGTTATAGGCGTTGTCGGCTTGTAACGACATCACCGAGGTCACGCTGCCAATGAGTTCGGCATCGCCACTGACGTTGTGGCGCGGTCGGGTTTTCAGGGCGCGGATCAGCAGGAAAATCAGCAACAGGGCACTGATCAGTCCCAGGCCGATCATCAACGGAACCGGCACCTCGGTGTTGGTCAGAATCACCGCGCCGATCACGAACATCACAATGCCGCCCAGACCGATCACGCCGTAATTGGGCAGGGCTGCCTCGGCGATCAGAAACGCGATGCCGAACGTGATCAGCCAGATCCCGATGGGGTTGGGCACCAGCAGGACGACGGTGTCCGCCGCGAATACCGATCCGCTCAAGGCCAACAGCAGCGCAACTGCACAACAACGAATGTTCACGTGACCCTCCGGGAGAGTCATTGATGGTTCTTTATACAGTCTAGCTGAGCTCTGGATTGTACGAATTTTGATCAGTTGTTGACGTTATTCCGACGGGCAGATTTCCCGCGCGATGGCGCCAGCGGGCCTAGACTTTTAGTGGTGAGAAAGGTTTAACCATCGTCCGCGAAACGATGTTGCGGACACCGAGGTGCATCATGCGTATGGCAAGAACAGTGCAGGACAGCCTTAACAAGGCTCAATGCGAATTTGACGTCGTCACCCATCCGCACTCGGCCAGCAGCCTTGAAACGGCGCGGGTCGCAGGTATTCCTGCCGAGCGGGTGGCCAAATCGGTGATCCTCGACGACCACCACGGCCATTACCTGATGGCTGTGCTGCCAGCGAGCCGTCACCTGGACCTGAGCAAAGTACGTGGCAGTGGTGAATGGCAGATCACCCGGGAAAGCACCCTGGCGCATCTGTTCCAGGATTGCGAACGCGGCGCCGTGCCGGCGTTGGGCGAATCCTATGGCCTGGACATGGTCATCGACCCACTGCTGACCCGGCAAAAAGACATCTACCTGGAGGCGGGTAACCACAACAATCTGGTGCACATGAGCGTGCCGGAATTCCTGAAAATGGTGCCGCATGCTGAAGTGTGCGAGTTGAGTCAGTAGTTTTTGCGGCGTCGGTGATGACGCCTTCGCGAGCAAGCCACGCTCCCACAGGGTTCTCGCCGTTCCTGTGGGAGCGTGGCTTGCCCGCGATTGACTGCGCAGCAGTCACCCAATCATTTGCCATGAAAAAGGAGCCCGACATGGAATCCCCAACCCACAGCCTCCCCAACCTGTTCAAACAACTCGGCCTGCCTGACGACGCCGAAAGCATCGACAAATTCATCGCCACCCACTCACCGCTCAAACCCGAATTGCACCTGGCGGATGCGTTCTTCTGGACCAAGAGCCAGGCGGATTTCCTGCGCGACGACATTCTGGATGACGCCGATTGGGCGGAGGTGGTGGATCAGTTGGATGTGCTGTTGCGGAAGGGGCGGGGGGTGTAAAAAATTTGAGCGCAAAACCTTGTCACAGCTTTTCTGAAAGGTGTTACCTGCGCTGCAGTAGCTTTCATGCGTTTAGTCCGACTATGAGACCGAGTCATGCAATGTGTTTTGGCAGAAAGAGTCATGAGCATCTCTGAGCTCGCGAAAAACGCAGGTGCTGCGGTACGCGAGGCGCAAGACGGGCCTATTGCGGTGCTGGAAAACAATAAGATCAAGGCCTATCTGGTTTCGGCAGATCTTTATGAAGCGATGCTGGTGCGTCTAGGTGATTTCAATCTGGCGTCCTGATGGATCGTAAAAAGCTGTCCGTCCGCCTGAGAATTGTTTCAAAACTTGACCAGCTTTCCCCTCAAATGCCATATTGATAGTTAGCAAACTAACAGTGTGTGTTTCCCCTCGTGCCGAAGAACCTCGACGCTCTCCAGATGAACATCAGCAGCTCCATGGTGGTGGCCGCCAGGCATTGGCGCAGGATCTGCCAGACCACGCTGGTCAACTATGGAATCTCCGAAGCCTGCGCCGTTCCGTTGTTGATGATCGGGCGTTTGGGCGAGGGTGTGCGGCAGGTGACGGTGGCGCAGGCGGCCGGGATGGAGAGCCCGTCGCTGGTGCGCCTGCTGGATCAGTTGTGTCATGCCGGCTACGTCTGCCGTACTGAAGACGCCCATGACCGTCGCGCCAAATGCCTGAGCCTGACCGAGACGGGTCGTGAGTTGGTGCAAGCCGTCGAAATCGAGCTGGTGCGCTTGCGCCATGAAGTGCTCGAAGGGATCGAGCAGAGTGATCTGGAAGCAGCGTTGCGGGTATTGAGGGCTTTTGAATCGGCCAATCATCTGCCGGTGATCAACCCTTGAGCGGATTTTTTACCGGCATGCCCCCGGCGCGGGACTGGTTCTACGGTGTGCGAACGTTCGCGGCGTCGATGATCGCGTTGTACATCGCCATGCTCATGCAAATGCCCCGGCCTTATTGGGCGATGGCCACGGTCTACATCGTTTCCAGTCCGTTTGTCGGCCCTACCAGTTCCAAGGCGCTGTACCGCGCAGTCGGCACCCTTCTCGGTGCCGCCGCCGCGGTTTTTTTCGTGCCGATGTTTGTACAGAGCCCTTATGTGCTGGTGGTGGTCATTGCGCTGTGGACCGGGACTTTGTTGTTCCTCTCAATGCACCTGCGCACCGCCAACAATTACGCGCTGATGCTCGCCGGGTACACCTTGCCGCTGATTGCCTTGCCCGTGGTGGATAATCCGTTAGCGGTATGGGACATCGCAGAGGCGCGGACTGAAGAAATCTTCCTCGGCATCGCCGTGGCCGCGGTGGTCGGCGCCATGTTCTGGCCTCGGCGGCTGGCCCCGGTGTTCAACGATTCGGTGAGCAAATGGTTTGCCGATGCCTCGACTTACAGCCTGCGTTTCCTTAGCCGCAACGTGCAGCCGGACGAAGTCAGTGCGCTGCGTTCGTCGATGGTCGCGACCTTCAACACGCTGGAATTGATGATCGGCCAGTTGCCCCACGAAGGCGCGCGGCCGCAAACCGTACGCAATACCAAGGAACTGCGCGGTCGCATGATTCACCTGCTGCCAGTGATCGACGCCCTCGACGACGCGCTTTATGCCCTTGAGCGACGCACGCCTGAGCTTGTGGATAAGTTCGCGCCGCTGCTGGTCGCGACCACCGAATGGCTCGGCCACACAGACGCCGACCTCGCCCGCTGGCAAGCGCTGAAAGATCAACTCGAAGCGCTGCAACCGTCCGCCGAAGCGTTGGATGATCGCAAGCAGCTGCTGTTCTCCAACGCCTTGTATCGCCTCGGCGAGTGGATCGATGTGTGGCAGGACTGTCGCAGCCTGCAGTACGCCATTCAGTGCGAAAGCCAGGACAGCTGGCGCGCGGTGTATCGGCACTGGCGGCTTGGTCGGCTGTCGCCATTTCTCGACCGTGGGCTGATGCTCTATTCGGCGGCGTCCACGGTTACCGCGATCATCGTCGCGTCGGTGCTGTGGATTCTGCTCGGCTGGACCGACGGCGGCGCCGCGGTGATTCTGGCGGCGGTGGCGTGCAGCTTTTTCGCTTCGATGGACGACCCGGCGCCGCAGATTTACCGGTTCTTTTTCTGGACGGCAATGTCGGTATTGTTCGCCAGTCTTTATTTGTTTCTGGTCCTGCCCAACCTGCATGACTTCCCGATGCTGGTGCTGGCGTTTGCCGTGCCGTTTATTTGCATCGGCACCCTGACGGTCAAGCCACAGTTCTATCTGGGCATGCTGCTGACCCTCGTCAACACGTCGTCTTTTATCAGTATTCAGGGCGCCTACGACGCGGATTTCCTCAGCTTCGCCAACTCCAACCTAGCCGGTCCCGTGGGCTTGTTGTTCGCCTTCGTCTGGACCCTGATCGCCCGGCCGTTCGGCGCAGAACTGGCAGCCAAGCGCCTGACCCGTTTCAGCTGGCACGACATCGTCAGCCTGACCGAACCGGCCTCGCTGGCCGATCACCGGCACCTGGGCGTGCAAATGCTCGATCGTCTGATGCAGCATTTGCCGCGCCTGGCCATGACCGGCCAGGACACCGGCATCGCCCTGCGGGAAGTGCGCGTGGCGTTGAACCTGCTGGATTTGCTCGCCTATACACCGCGCGTCCTCGGCGCACCGCAAGTGCTGATGCATCAGGTGGTGGCCGAGGTCGGCGAGTATTTCAAGGCCTGCCTCAAGGCTGGCGAACGTTTGCCGGCGCCGAGTCCGTTGTTGATGACCCTGGACCGCACCCGCCGTGCCCTCAACACGGAGTGCGATGAGGGCGCCCGTCTGCATCTGCTGCATGCCTTGAGCGGCCTGCGCCTGTCACTGCTGCCAGGGGTGGAATTCGTCAGTACTGGCGAGCTCGAAGAGCCGCTTCCCCATGGCATCGATGGAGCGCCTTTATGATCGGTGATCTGGATATCAGCGGGGTGTTCCTGCCCACACTGCTGGTGCTGATGGGCATTACGTACGTGTTGTTCCTGCTGGTGCACGGGTTGCTGACGCGTCTGCACTTTTACCGTCTGGTCTGGCACCGGGCATTGTTTAACGTGGCTCTCTACGCTTTGCTGCTCGGCGCCGTGGACTCACTCAGTCGATACCTGATGACATGAAAAAACCTTTTTTGACCCTCGGTCGCGTGGTCCTGACCCTGCTGATCGTGACCTTCGCCGTAGTCGTGGTCTGGCGCATGGTGATGTATTACATGTTCGCGCCCTGGACCCGCGACGGCCACATTCGTGCCGACATCGTGCAGATCGCGCCGGACGTGTCCGGGTTGATCCAGCAGGTCGACGTGCGTGACAACCAATTAGTGAAACGGGGCCAGGTGCTGTTCAGCATTGATCAGGACCGTTTCAAACTGGCCCTGCGTCAGGCCAAGGCGGCGGTCGCCGACCGTCAGGAAACCCTGGCGCAGGCGCAACGCGAAGCCAAGCGTAACCGCGGCCTCGGCAATCTGGTGCCGGGCGAGCAACTGGAAGAGAGCCAGTCCCGGGTGGCCCGCGCCGAAGTAGCGTTGATGGAAGCCCAGGTGGCGGTGGACAGCGCCCAGCTCAACCTCGACCGCTCGACCATCCGCAGCCCGGTGGACGGCTACGTCAATGACCGTGCACCGCGCAACCAGGAATTCGTCACCGCCGGGCGTCCGGTGTTGTCTGTGGTGGACAGCAATTCATTCCACATCGACGGTTATTTCGAAGAGACCAAACTGGACGGCATTCATGTCGGCCAGAGCGTCGATATTCGGGTGATCGGCGACCGCGCTCGCCTGCGCGGGCATGTGGAAAGCATCGTCGCCGGCATCGAAGACCGCGACCGCAGCAGCGGCAGCAACCTGCTGCCCAACGTCAACCCGGCGTTCAGCTGGGTGCGGCTGGCCCAGCGGATTCCGGTGCGTATCGCTTTCGATGATGTGCCGGCGGATTTCCGCATGATTGCCGGTCGCACGGCGACGGTTTCTATCATGGATGACCACCCGCAGGAGCCCGTGAAATGAGCAGGGCCTCGGGTTTGGCTATCGCCGGGTTAGGCCTGTTGCTGTCGGCCTGTCAGGTGGTCGGGCCGGATTATCACGTGCCGGACGAGGCCGCCGTACACCGTGAAGACTTGCAGGGCGAATTGGCGGTGAACGGCAAAAATGTCGTCTCGGCACCGGTGCCCAGCGATTGGTGGCGTTTGTATCAGGATCCGCGCCTCGATCAATTGGTCGAGCAGGCCATGGCCTCCAACACGGATTTGCGCGTGGCGGCGGCGAACCTTTCCCGAGCGCGTGCGCAGGTCGATGAAGCTCAAGCGGCAGGTGGCTGGAGCGGCGGGGTGAAGATGGGCGCCCAGCGTTTGCAGGAGTCCGGCGAAGCATTCCTGCTGCCGGAGAAAGTGCCGGTGGCCAACGTCGGCGACATTGGCATTACCACCTCGTATCAGTTCGACCTGTTTGGCACGTTGCAGCGCGGCATCGAAGCGGCCAAGGCCAATGCCGATGCGACTCAAGCCGCAGCCGATACCGCGCGAATCACGCTGGTGGCCGATGTCGTTCGGGCCTACACCCAAGTCTGCGCCGCCAACGAAGAGCAGGAAATCGCCCAGCATTCCCTCGACCTGCAAGCCCAGAGCACCACGCTGATCCAGCGCTTGCGTGACGCCGGGCGCGGTGATGAAACCCAGGTCACCCGCTCGCAAACCCAATTCAAATCCCTGCGCGCCGACATGCCGCGTTATGAGGCCGCGCGTCAGGCCGGGTTGTTCCGCTTGTCGATGCTGCTGGCCAAACCGCTGGATCAACTTCCAGCCGGCACCGACCGCTGCGCGCAGCTGCCAAAGATTGCGCAATTGTTGCCGGTCGGTGACGGCGCGACGTTGCTCAAGCGCCGTCCCGATGTGCGGCAGGCCGAGCGACGGCTGGCTGCCGCGACCGCCGGTATCGGCATCGCCACGGGCGAGTTGTACCCGGACATCAGCATCGGCGCGACCGTCGGTACCGTTGGCATCCTGGAAAACCTCGGCAAACCGGCGACCAATCGCTGGGGCTTCGGGCCGTTGCTGACCTGGACCGTGCCGTCCAACGGCTCCCGCGCACGAATCCGCGAGGCCGAAGCCACCACCCAAGGCGCGTTGGCGCATTTCGATGGCGTGGTGCTCAACGCCATCCGCGAAACCCAAACCGGTCTGGCCCAGTATTCCGCGCTGTTGCAGCGCCGCGATGCATTGGCCGACGCCGAGCAATCGGCGCAACTGGCCGCAGACCAGACCCACCGCTTCTTCCAGGCTGGCCGCGCATCGTTCCTGGCGGACTTGCAGGCGACCCGCACCTACACCGACGTGCGGGCGCAACTGGCTTCCGCCAGCACGCAGGTTGCGATGAGCCAGATCGATTTGTTCCTGGCATTGGGCGGCGGCTGGGAAAGCGGACGAACGCAAGGCACGAACTCCGGCAAACCCTGAGGCCGTTGCTATGCTTTGATTTGATGAGGTCGCGCGTCGAACTCATCAATCAAGGCTCGCGTTGGTCATGGGGATTCCAATAATGAAAAACCCTTATGCTCCCGGCTTCTGGTGCGCTATAGCGGCATTGGTGTTGCTGTCGGCCACCTATTTCTACGGCATCATGCTCGCCCACCAGATCGACAAGGCACTGGTGTTCCTCGACAGCGCCGCGGCATTGATTGCCGTGATGGCAATCGTGGTGGTGGCCTGGGCTTCAGTCCAGGGCACGCGCATCAAAAAAAGACAGCTCGAACAAGGCAAGACCCTGGTGCTGATCTGGGACACCAAGGTCGCGTTGCGCCGTGTCGAAACGGTGTTCGATCGGTATTTTTGGGGCAGTTACTGGCAACCGGGGCGTACGTTCCAGGAAGTCATGGGCGAACTGACCGGCACCCCGCTGGAAAAAAGCCTCGAAACCCTGAAAAAACAATGCCTGGCGCTGGACAAGCAAGTGGCCGAGGACGGCTGGCACTGGCTCAATAACGCCCGTGAACTCTCCGATGTCGCCACCGCCATGGCCCGTGAACGTTATCAACTGGACTTCTGCGACCCGCGCTCGGAATCCCCAAGCGGCACGGCGGTGATCAATCGCGACTTCGAAGTGCTGGTCTATACATGGACCGCACGGCTCAAGAGTTTTGATCATCAGCTTGATGAAATCGAGGTTCAGTATTCTTGAATGGGATGTTGCCTGACCTGACGCCTTCGCGAGCAAGCCCGCTCCCACATTGAATCTCAGGTGTTCACAAATTCTGTGTTCGCCACCGATCTAATGTGGGAGCGGGCTTGCTCGCGAAGGCGATCTAATGAGCACTGAAACTCTCACCCCCTGCCAGTTGTCCACAAGCAGTGGCATTCCATAGACACTCTTTCACCTTTAATCATTGGGTCGCCCGGTGCGCCTGATGCTAATCTCCATCGCACTTTTAACGCAGTCGTGACCGTAACCCGTCGGGTTCAGGGAAGACGACCACACCTTCAAACAACGGACATTGATCGGGTAATTCATGAATAAATCAGCAGGCGTGCTTCTTGGAATCGTCGTTGCCATCGGCGCAATCAGCGCTGGCGGTGCCTGGTACACCGGCACCAAGCTCGAAGGTGTGCTGAACACCTCGATCGCCGACGCCAACAAAGAGTTGCAGGCTGCGCTGGTCGGTTCCAACGGCACAGCGTCGCTGGAGCTGGTGTCGCTGGAGCGCCATGTGTTCAGCAGCACCGCGCACTACCGCCTCAAAGGCGAAGGCGAGATGTTCGGTGAAGCACCGGTGGAGTTGCTGTTCGTCGATCGCATCGAGCACGGTCCGCTGCCGTTTTCGCGTCTGATGTCGTTGAAGTGGCTGCCGGTCCTGGCCACCAGTCACTACGAACTGGAAAGAACGCCTAACACCGAGAAGTGGTTCGCCGCTGCCAAGGACAAATCGCCAATCACGGGCGTGGTCAATATCGGTTACGACAATGCCACCAACGGCACCCTGCAATTGCTGCCGCTGGACGTGGCGCTTGACGACAAGTCCAACCTGAAATTCTCCGGGCTGAACCTCGATGTCGCCGCCAGCGCCCAAGCGCAGAAGCTCAAGGCCGACGGTTACATGGACAGCCTGACACTGAGCACGGTGGCTGAAGATCAGACGCCAGTGAAGGTCGAACTGAATGGCCTGACTGTGGCCAGCAACCTGACAAAAAGTACCTACGGCTACTACACCGGCGAGAACACCGTCGAGCTGACCGACAGCAAGACCACCTTCGGCGCCAAGCAGTCGGTCTTGGGTTTCAAGAAATTTGAAATGAAGAACCAGACCGAGGAGTCCGGCACCAGCGCTTCGGGGCGTGCCGATTACAAGGTGGGTGAGGTGTCCTTGAACGGCAAGGCTGTCGGGTCTGCGCAGATGGCCATGAGCCTGAAGAACCTCGACATCCCGGCAACCATGTCGTTGATGCAGATTTACCAGACCAAACTGCAACCATACGAGAGGGCCGCCGCTGAGGCCGCCGCTGCGGGTGAACCGGCGCCACAGCTGGTCCTGACCCCGGCCGAAGAGGCGCAGGTCAAAACCGGCCTGGAGAAACTGCTGGCTGCCGGCCCGCAGGTCGCCCTGGAGAATCTGTCGTTCAACACCGCCAATGGCGAAAGCCGCGCCAACCTGGTGCTCGACCTGACCAAACCACAATCCATGGACCTGCCGCCGGACCAGTTGACCCAACAACTGATCGCGCTGCTGGACGTTAACGTGAAAGTGTCCAAGCCAATGCTCGTTGACCTGCTAAGCGTGCAGTCGCAAATCGAAGGTCAGACCGACGCGAAACTCATCGCCGATCAGGCCACCGCCACCGCCGACATGTTTGGCAGCATGGCAGTCGGTACGCAGTTGGCAAAACTGGACGACAACAACATCGTCTCCAAACTGCACTACGCCAATAATCAGGTGGAGTTCAACGGCCAGAAGATGACCGTCGAAGAGTTTGTCGGGTTTGTCATGAGCAAACTCGGCGGGAATGTCGCCGTCGAGTAACACCAGGGCTTACACACCGACGCCCGGCCCCTGCGCAACGCAGACGCCGGGCGTTTTGCTGTCTGGCTTGTGGCGAGGGAGCTTGCTCCCGCTGGAGGCCGAAGGACTCCCACTTCCCGTTAATTCAAGTCCCGAATCAACCGCCACGCCTCATCCACCGGCAATGGCTGTTTCATCCGTTCGGCGAGCAGCGCTACTGCACGTTCTTCATCGCAAGCCACCGCGGCGACCACCAATCCCTCCTTGCCGAACAGGCCGATAAAGGGTGGGTGGTCAGGGGCGCCTTTGAACTCGACCTCGTCCCAGGTCGCGGCGTGGCCAATGTAGTCGTAGTTTTTACCGAAGTGCCAGGTCCAGAAATAGGGCACGTCGAGGTAATGCTCGTCGCCGCCGAGCATATTCATCGCCGCGATCCGTGCCTGTTGCTGTGCCAGGCGCCAATGTTCGATCCGTTGGGGCTGGCCGTTGAGCGGGAAGGTCGCGATATCGCCGGCGGCCCAAAGCCCATCGGTCACGCGCATCCCGCCGTCGACCTTCAGTGACTGGTCTTTTTCCAGGGGAAGGCCGGTATATGCGCCGGTTGCCGGGCTGACGCCAATGCCGACCAACACCAGGTCCGCCGGTAAACGTTGACCGTTGTCCAGGCGCACCGCTTCGACGCTGGCGGTTCCTTCGATGTGCGTTGCATTGCCATCCGTATGAAACACCACGCCATTGGCCTCGTGCAGGGCACGAATCGCCTTGCCGACGGCGTCGCCAAACTGTTTGGCGAAAGGCACGGCGTGGCGGGCCAGAACGGTGACGTCCAGGCCGTATTGACGCAGGGAGGACGCGGATTCCATGGCGATGAAACTGTCGCCGATGATCACCGCCCGTTGGCCAGGTTTTGCCGAGTCCAGAATCCGCTGCGCCTGATCTTTCGAACGCAGCACGAACACTTGCGGCAGGTCGGCGCCAGGCAGCGTAAGCGGATTGGGTGTGCCGCCGGTGGCGAGCAGGGCCGCGTCGTAGCTCAGCGATTGACCATCAGCCAGGCGCAACGTCTTGTTCGCGGCGTCCAGGCTCGTCACTTCAGCGTTGATTCGCTCAATGCGCTGTTCGCGGTAAAAGTTTTCATCACGCAGCGGCGGGACTTCTTCCGGCGGCATCTCCCCGGCAATCACGAATTTGCTCAGGACCGTGCGGTCGTAACCGGCGTCGGTTTCACGGTCGATCAACAGCACCCGGCCACCGAAGCCCTTTTCGCGCAACGCTGCTGCGCACGCCGTGCCTGCGGCGCCAGCGCCGATGATCACAAACGTTCGCTCGTCGTCCGCCGGTGGAGTGTGAGCGTCGGACATCGGTTGATCGTCGACCCAGACTTCGTCATCGCGCACCTCCAGCCGATAGCGCTTGAGGCTGTCCAGGGACGGCGGTTCGCACAGCGCACCGTCCTCGATCCGATACGCAGCCTTGTGCCAGGGGCAGATCAAACGTCCGTGGCACAGAGCGCCTTCGGCCAGCGGCGCCCCGGCATGGGGGCATTCGCCCTGAAAGGCGCGAAGATGATCGCCCACCCGCAGCAGGACAATTTTCGTGTCCGCAATCTGGACTTCAAGGCCCCGGTTTTCGGGCACATCGGCGAAACGAGCGACGCGGTGCAGTGCCATGATCACTCTCCAGGCAAGCGTTTCACTTAAGAGTTTGGCGCTTATATGGAGGTTCAGCCAATTCCCGCTGCCACCAAATGAATGGTCCAGCTATAGTTTGCACGCCGACGACGGCCCCACCCGCACAAGGTGCTCCGGTATGACCCGATTGACCTCTCTGAACCCTTGGCTGGCGGCCGTTGCAGTCGCCCTTTGCGTGCAATTGCCGGCGCAGGCCCAGGAGCGTTTTACCCTGAACATCCCAGGTGTCACCGACGATCGACTGTTTACCTCGGCTGCCGCCAGCGATGCGCCCAATTGTGGTGGGCACAACCAGTCACCGGCCTTGAACTGGAACGCCGGCCCGGCGGGCACCCTCAGTTACGCCATCGTCATGCATGACCCTGATGGCGCGAAAGGCCAGGGTGTCGATCACTGGGTGCATTACGGCATCAAACCGACCACCCACCAGATCCCGGCCGGTGTTGGCGCCAAATCCGCCCTGGAAGGCGTCGGGGGCATGAACGTCAAAGGGACCACAGGTTATGTCGGTCCTTGTCCGCCGGTCGGCGATAGCGCGCACCACTACATCATCCAGATTTATGCCCTGGACCTGGCACCGGACGCCTTGCCTGCTGGCCTTACCCGCGCACAGCTACTGGAAAAAATCAAAGACCATGTGCTGAGAAACAGCAGCGTAGTGCGGCGTTATCACCGCTGAAGATTCTTTTCACTGCGGTTTAACCCGAACCGGAAGAGGGGCTCGTCTCAGAGGATGAATGGATCAATTTCCTCCTGAGGTCAGCCCCCATGTCCCTCCCTCTGCATTTCCTCCGCCCGGCCGCCCAGGGTTTCGCCGCCGGGTTGCTGCTGGCCATTGCCGGTTGTGGCGTTTCATCCAAGCCTGATTCCGCCTCGGCTGCGCCGCCGGCTCAAGGTGCGCTGCCGGCTGAAGTACTGGTGCGCAGCGAGGCTGTCATGGCGGACACCTCGATGGCCAAGCGCAGCCTCGGTGCGGCACCAGCGACGAGCTATGCGCCGATGCCGGCGGGCGAGGCATATCCGCAGGGCTATCGGGATGAGCAGCGGGAGCAGTATCAAGCGCTGGCGGATAACCCGATTCACAGCGTGGCCGAAGCGCCCGTCTCGACTTTCAGCGCGGACGTCGACACCGGTGCATACGCCAACGTCCGCCGCTTGCTCAATCAAGGGCGCCTGCCACCGGAAGGTGCGGTGCGACTGGAGGAAATGGTCAATTACTTCCCCTACGATTACGCATTGCCCACCGATGGCTCGCCCTTCGGCGTGACCACAGAGCTGGCGCCGTCGCCGTGGAACCCGCATACCCGATTGCTGCGCATCGGCATCAAGGCCTCGGATCGCGCGGTTGCGCAACTGGCCCCGGCGAACCTGGTGTTTCTGGTGGACGTGTCCGGTTCGATGGACAGACGCGAGGGTTTACCGCTGGTCAAAAGCACCCTGAAATTGCTGGTCGATCAATTGCGCGAGCAGGACCGGGTTTCATTGGTCGTCTATGCCGGCGATTCGCGTGTAGTGCTGGAGCCAACGTCCGGACGCGAAAAAGCGAAAATTCGTACAGCCATCGATCAATTAACCGCCGGCGGCTCCACCGCCGGGGCGTCAGGCATCGAACTGGCTTATCAAATGGCGCAGCAGGCGTTTATTCCCAAGGGCATCAACCGCATCCTGCTGGCCACTGACGGTGACTTCAATGTCGGCATCAGCGACTTCGACAGCCTCAAGCAAATGGCGGTGGATAAACGCAAGACCGGCGTTTCCCTGACCACATTGGGTTTTGGTGTGGATAACTACAATGAACACCTGATGGAACAGTTGGCCGATGCCGGTGACGGTAACTATGCCTACATCGACAACCTGCGCGAGGCGCGCAAGGTGCTGGTGGATCAGCTCGGTTCGACCCTCGGGGTCGTGGCGAAAAACGTGAAGCTGCAAGTGGAGTTCAACCCGGCACAGGTCAGTGAATATCGGCTGTTGGGGTATGAGAATCGTGCGTTGAAACGTGAGGATTTCAGCAACGACAAGGTCGATGCCGGTGAAATCGGCGCAGGACATACGGTGACGGCGTTGTACGAAATTGTGCCCAAGGGCGAGAAGGGCTGGCTGGAGCCGTTGCGCTATGGCAGCTCCGGGGCAGTTACTTCCGGGAAATCTGGGGAAATCTGGGGAAATCGCCATACTGCGCGTGCGCTATCAGTTGCCCGAAGGTGGGAACAGTCGCTTGATCGAGCGGCCGATCACTGACAGTGGCGCGCCAGCCAGTGAAGACCTGCGATTTGCGGCAGCCGTGGCGGCGTTTTCCCAGCAGCTCAAGGACGGGCGTTATACCGGCGATTTCAGCCTGAAGGACACCGAAGATTTGGCGCGCGGTGCGCGGGGCGAAGATCGATTTGGTCTGCGGGCAGAGTTCGTGCAATTGGTGGAGTTGGCGCAAAGTCTGCGAACCACGACCGCATCGAACAGTGAGCCGCTTAAAGGAGGCTACAACTGAAATGTCTGCTCCTGAATCGAGCGATGAATCGCTGCTGGCCCGTTATCGCGCAGGCGACGGGCCGGCGTTCGAGATTCTCTACGCCCGTCACCGCCAAGGGCTCTACCGATTCCTGCTCGGCCTGAGCGGCAAGTCCGAGCTGGCCGAAGAGGTTTACCAGGACACCTGGCTGAGCCTGATCCGCAGCACCAGTCAGCCACAAGGCCGGGCGAATTTTCGTACCTGGCTCTACCAGATTGCCCGCAATCGACTGATCGATCACTGGCGCAAACACGGAATCCACAACCCCTTGCACGACAGCTATGACGAACAGATCCACGCCCTGAGCGATGATGCTGCCGATCCCGAACAACTGCTGAGCCTGAGCCGCGACAGCCAACGCCTCGAAGCGGCCCTGCAAAACCTGCCCGCTGACCAGCGCGAGGTGTTCCTGCTGCGCGCCCACGGCGATCTCGACCTGCCGCAGATCGCCACCCTCACCGAAACACCGCTGGAAACCGTCAAAAGCCGCTTGCGCTACGCCCAGCAAAAACTGCGTCGGCTGCTGGCCGAGGAGGTACTGACATGACTGACGCCCGTCCTACGCCAGAAGACCAAGTGTTGAAGCACTATCGTGAACACGCGACCAGCGAACCGCCGGCCCATCTCGACGCGTTCCTCCTGGCTGCCGCACAGCGCGAAGTCCCGGTGCACAAGCCAGGTCTTTGGAAACGCTGGGTCCAGGCCTGCCAGAAACCCCGTTGGCAAGTCGCATTTGCCAGCCTCGTCGGCGTGGCCCTGATGCTTGCCCTGGTGCAACGCACCGAGGAGCAACTGCCGAGTTACGACTTCGCCCCTGCACCCAAAGCGTCTGCACCGGCCGCCAAAAAAGAAGCATCGTCATCGGTTGCGCGTTCTCTGGCTGCCCCGGCCGGCGCGATGTCCGCCCCCGCGCCTGCGGCGCCAATGGCCGATCTTGCTGCCCCCGCGCAGAGCGAATCGATCAGCGCTGAAATGGCTGACGAAGCGAAGGTCAGCAAACGCTCGGCGATAGCGCCGGCAAAGTCTATCGACGATCAATTAAGGGAAGTGATCCGCTTGCAAAAGGCTGGTCAGGCTCAAGCGGCTGCTGACCTGATGGCGACATTGCACAAACGCTTTCCCAAGGAAAATCTCACGGCCAGACTCAAGGATTTGCAGAAAAACTGAGCGGCAGGGCGGTCAGTCATTTGGCATCGACACCCGAAAGCGCGCACTATCGGCCCATAGCCGATGCGTTGGAGGAAGCCATGGCAAAAAAAATCGACCGCATCGCCCAAATGCTCAACTGCCCGGTGAAGGGTCAGGAATTACGGCGCGCGGTGACTGAGAGTCGTAAGGAGTTTCTGCTGGCGAAGCAGGAAGAGGAAGCGTTTGAGGAAGACGTTCTTGATGATGAAGTGGTCGAGGACGACGAGGATGATGAATACGACGAGTTTGATTGGACGACTGAATGAAAAAACCGCTTCGGCGGTTTTTTTGTGTGCCCGAATGATCCCGGTCTTACGTTTCGTTGACCGCCGCACAGTTCGTCGAGCACTATAAGGTACTAATTTTTGTACCTTTGGAGCCGCCATGGAGCATTTACTCGCTAGCCGGTCGGTCAGTATCACCGAGCTTAAGCGCAGTCCAAGTACCGTGATTGAGCTAGCAGGCTCTGAACCTGTTGCGATCCTCAACCACAATCGCCCGGCCGCTTATCTTCTGCCGCAAGCCGCATATCAACGGCTGCTGGATCGTTTACAGGCTGCGGAAATACGTGAGGCCATTGTTGCCAGTGGTATTGACCCGCGTCCGGACATTGCCGGCGATACCGTGTTTGCGAAGTTTGACGCGCTTATCGATGAGGTCGCATCAGAGCAAAACGGTTCATGATGCAGCTCATTGTTCTCCTCAAGTTATGCGGTAAATGACCAGTTGCGTTGCACAAGAAAATCATTTTCGCGCTGCATTTTTTGAGCAGGCAGCCGAGACGCAGGCCGGTTTTTCTGACCTCGCAACCAGAATTTGAAGGTTCAAGGTTTTCCGCTCCCACAACTGAAGAATTGACACACCATCAGGCAATGCCGGGTGGTTCAAAACGCTACGGAAAAATCCAAAACACATGGCAATTAAGAAATCAGAACTCTACTCATCCCTTTGGGCCTCTTGTGACGAGTTGCGCGGGGGCATGGACGCCAGTCAATACAAGGACTACGTGCTGGTACTGCTGTTTATCAAGTACGTCAGCGACAAGTACGCCGGCCAACCTTTCGCGCCCATTACCATTCCCAAAGGTGCCGGTTTTGCCGATATGGTTGCGCTCAAGGGTAAGAGCGATATTGGCGACCAAATCAATAAGAAAATCATCGGACCACTGGCTGAAGCCAACAAGTTGTCAGATTTGCCGGATTTCTACGACGCTAACAAGCTCGGTACCGGCAAGGAAATGGTTGAGCGCCTCACTAACCTCATCGCCATCTTCGAAAACCCGGCGCTTGATTTCTCGAAGAATCGTGCCGAGCACGATGACATCCTCGGCGATGCCTACGAATACCTAATGCAGCATTTCGCCAAAGATTCGGGCAAGAGCAAGGGCCAGTTCTATACCCCGTCCGAAGTCAGTCGGGTGATCGCCAACATCATCGGGATCGGCTCAGCATCGACCAGCAGCGATACCAGCGTGTATGACCCGACTTGCGGGTCGGGTTCGTTGCTGCTCAAGGTCGCCGATGCGGCTGGCACGCCGGTAACCCTTTATGGTCAGGAAAAGGATTCGGCGACCAGCAGTCTGGCGCGCATGAATATGATCCTGCATAACAATCCCACCGCACTTATTGCCCAGGGCAACACCCTGACCAGCCCAGCTTTCACGCTTAAGGCGGGCAATTATGACCTGCTCAAACAGTTTGACTATGTGGTGGCCAACCCACCGTTTTCAGACAAGCGTTGGAGTACGGGGCTGGATCCGCTCAACGATCCTTACAATCGCTTCGAAACCTTTGGTGCTCCGCCAGCCAAGCAAGGTGACTACGCCTACTTACTGCACATTATCCGTTCGCTGAAAAACGACGGCAAAGCCGCCTGCATTCTGCCGCATGGCGTGCTATTCCGTGGCAATGCCGAGGCCGAGATCCGTCGTAATCTCATTCGCCACGGCTATATCAAAGGCATCATCGGCCTGCCGACCAACCTGTTCTATGGCACCGGCATTCCGGCTTGCATCATCGTCATCGACAAGGAGCATGCAGCAGGGCGCAAGGGCATCTTCATGCTCGACGCTAGCGCGGGCTTCATCAAGGACGGCCCAAAGAACCGCCTGCGCGAGCAAGACGTTCACAAAATCGTCGATGCTTTTACCCGCCAGGACGACAGCGAGCCGCGCTATGCCCGTATGGTTGGTTTCGAAGAGATCGAGAAGAACGACTACAACCTCAACCTGCCACGTTACATTGACAGCACTCAGGCTGAAGACAAGCAGGACATCGAAGGCCACCTCAAGGGCGGCATTCCGGCTGCTGATATCGAGGGGTTGGCTGGCTACTGGAAGGTGTGCTCGAAGCTTAAGGCCGCGCTGTTCACCGCCAACCGCCCCGGTTACTTCAATCTGGCCGTGGACAAGGCCGACATCAAGACCGCTATTTATAATCACCCCCAATTTGCCGACTTTATTACTGGCATGACCAAACACTTCGACAAGTGGCACGATCAAACGGCGAGCAGGCTCAAGGCCTTGCAACCGGGCTTCCACCCCAAGCAGCTTATCCACGAGGTAGCCGAAGGTTTGCTGCAGCACTACCAGAACAAGCCACTGATCGACGCCTATGACGTCTACCAGCACCTGATGGATTACTGGGGCGACGTGATGCAGGATGACGCCTATTTGATCGCCGCCGACGGCTGGAAAGCTGAGACTTACCGTATCATCGAAAAAGACAAGAAGGGCAAAGAGAAGGACAAAGGTTGGGCTTGCGACTTGCTACCCAAGCACCTGATCGTCACCCGCTACTTTGCTGCTGAGCAGGCGGTCATCGACCAAACTAGCGCAGACTTGGAAGCCGCCAGCGCTGCCTTGGCTGAATTGGAGGAAGAACACGGCGGCGATGAAGACGTGTTCGCCGACTTCGATAAGATCAACGCCGCCGCCGTAAAAGAGCGCATCAAGGAGATCGGTAAAGATGCTGCCGAGGAGTTGACTGTGCTCAAGCAATGGCAAACGCTGGCCGCCCAAGAAACTGCGCTGAAAAAACAACTCAAGGAGCTGGAGGCCGAACTGGATGAAAAAGCCTATACCAAGTATCCGCAGTTGACCGAAATGGAAATCAAGCAATTGGCTGTGGATGACAAATGGCTGGCTACTGTGCAGGCCTCTGTTAGCGAGGAAATGGATCGTGTCAGCCAGACTTTGACCCAGCGCATTAAGGAATTGGCCGAGCGTTATGAAACCTCGTTGCCACAATTGGCCAGCCGCATTAGCGAGCTGGAAGCCAAAGTTGTGGTGCATTTGCAAAAAATGGGGTTTGTATGGAGCTGAAGCCAGGTTACAAACAGACTGAAGTAGGAGTGATTCCGGAAGATTGGCGTAATTTGCCAATCACAAAAGTTGCCCGCCTCGAGAGTGGTCACACACCGAGCAAACGCAATTCGAATTACTGGGGAGGTGGTGTCAACTGGATTTCCCTATTCGATACTCAGGGACTATCAAGGAATGAGATATCCACTACCGAAAAAACAATAACAGCAGAGGGGCTGAACAATTCTTCGGCTAGGCTCCTACCCGCCGGGACTGTAGTTTTTTCGCGTACTGCGACCGTCGGCAAAGTGTCGATCATGGCCACGTCCATGGCTACAAGCCAAGACTTCGCAAATTATATTTGTGGTCCTGGCTTGCATAATATCTTCTTGGTTTACCTTTTTCGCAGTATGGGGCGTACTTGGAAAACCCTAATGGCGGGTAGTATCCACAACACTATTTACATGCCAACGTTCAAGGCATTGAAAATTGTAGTTCCCCCACTGTCCGAACAAAAAGCGATTGCCCAAGCATTGAGTGATACGGATGTGCTGATCGAATCACTGGACCAACTGCTGACCAAAAAGCGCCAGATCAAGCAAGGCACAATGCAGGAATTGCTCACCGGCCAGCGCCGCCTGCCGGGGTTTAGTGGGGGATGGAAAAAAAAGAGGCTCGCTCAGTTAGCGGATATTCGTAGTGGTGGTACGCCAAGTACCTCTCAATCGGAGTACTGGGATGGTGATATTTTGTGGTGTACTCCCACCGATATCACGGGGCTGAATGGCCATAAGTATCTCTCGGATACGAATCGCAAAATAACCTCGCTTGGGCTTAGCGTGAGTTCGACGGAGTTGATTCCAGAGAACTCAATTGTTATGACCTCGCGTGCGACTATAGGCGAATGCGCAATAAATTTACTGCCGCTTTGCACCAATCAAGGCTTCAAAAATTTTATTCCATTTGACGGAGTGGATATTGAATTTCTCTACTATTTGTTGTCAGCTCAGAAACAGAAATTTATATCTCTATGCGGTGGAAGTACCTTCTTGGAAATAGGCAAGTCGCAGCTGGCAATTTATGAGGTGCGGGTGCCTGAGTTAAAAGAGCAGACTGCTATAGCAACAATCCTTTCCGCTATGGATGAAGGAATCGTCACCCTCGAAACCCAACTCCAAAAAGCCCGTCACCTCAAACAAGGCATGATGCAGGAACTCCTAACAGGAAGGATTCGATTGGTATGAGCGAACACCAGCAGCGGGAATGGAAGGCCGTATGGCGGGACGACTATCTGAAATGGATATGTGGCTTCGCCAATGCTGAAGGTGGCGTGTTGGAAATTGGCCGTAGCGACGGTGGTGCGCCGGTTGGCGTGGCTGATGCGGCACGCCTGTTGGAGGAGATCCCCAACAAGGTGCGTGATGTGCTGGGCATCATGGTGGATGTGAATCTGCACGAGGAAGAGGGTAAGGCACTGCTGGAAATTGTAGTGCCGGCGTACCCCAGCCCAGTTAGCTATAAGGGTGAATACCACTACCGTAGTGGCAGTACCAAACAGGAATTGAAGGGCGCGGCACTGTCGCGCTTTTTGCTGCGCAAGCAGGGCCTGCACTGGGATGGCGTGCCGCTGCCGGGTCTCACCCTCGACGATTGTCTGGCCACGGCTCTGCAAGGGTTCCGCATTAGGGCGGCCAAAAGTGGTCGGATAGATGAAGCCGTGTTGGAAGACCGTGACGCCGCCTTGCTCGCCAGCCTGCAACTGGAAGAGGGCCAATACCTGAAGCGCGCCACGGCTTTATTGTTCGGCAGCCAGCCAGAGCGTTTCGTCCCCGGTGCCTTTATAAAACTCGGTTTTTTCATCACCGATGACGATCTGCGTTATCAGGACGAAATCCACGGCGACCTGTTCTCTCAGGTAGAAAAGACCCTAGAACTTCTGTACAGCAAATACCTTAAGGCTTTTATCCGCTACGAAGGCATTCAGCGCATAGAACGTTATCTGTTCCCCTTACAGGCTCTACGCGAGGCGCTGCTCAACGCTGTGATCCACAAGGACTACGCCAGTGGAATCCCGATCCAGATCAGCGTCTACGACCACCAAATCGTAATCTGGAATCCTGGCCAATTGCCGGATCGCTGGACACAGGAACAACTGCTGGCCAAGCATCCGTCCCACCCTTTCAATCCGCTACTGGCTTCGGCGTTTTTTCGCGCTGGCTATGTGGAGTCCTGGGGTCGGGGTATCGAGAAAATTCTCAGTGAGTGCCGCAAACACGATATCCCGCCGCCACTGTTCGACAGCAGCTTGTCAGGACTGATGCTCACCTTCCGAGCCGATCCTGCGCAGTTGGTTGAGGCTTTGGGGGATGCCGCGCACCCGTTGTTTGCGGACACGCCACCCGCCAAAACACTGACTACCCAAGAAACTACCCAAGAAACTACCCAAGAAACTACCCAAGAAATCGGCCTGGAGAAAATGCGAGAGCAGATCTTGGCCGTGTTGCATCAACAACCAGCGATCACCAGGCGCGAGTTGGCAAAACAGCTTGGCCTAACTCCTGATGGCGTCAAATATCATTTAGACAAACTGCGAACAGCCGGGGTGATCCGGCATGTGGGTCCCACGAAAAGCGGATACTGGGAAGTGCTCAAATGACTGATATCGGTAAAGCAGAACGCGTGACACAGAGCCGTGTAGCCAAGTTGTTTGTCGAGGAGTTGGGTTATGAACACCTCGGCGACTGGGCAGAGCGGGCCAACAACAGCAATATCGAAGAAGGTTTGCTCGCTGCCTATTTGAGTGGCGCGGGCTACAGCTCGGGGCAGATCAATGCGGCTCTGTACCAATTGCGCCTTGAGGCCAGTCACCCCAACCGCAGCCTGTATGGCAACAATCAGGCCGTCTACCAGTTGTTGCGCTACGGCGTGCCGGTGAAGATCGAGGCCGGTAAGGTGACCGGGGCCGTGCACCTGATCAACTGGGCTGAGCCGCACAAAAACGATTTTGCTATCGCTGAGGAAGTCACCCTCAAGGGCAAGTTGGAGCGTCGGCCGGATGTCGTGCTCTATGTGAACGGCATCGCCATCGGCGTGCTGGAACTGAAGAATAGCCGCGTCAGCATTGGCGACGGTATACGCCAGAGCTTGTCCAACCAATCGCCGGAATTCAATGAGTGGTTTTTCAGCACGGTGCAGTTCGTTTTCGCCGGCAACGACTCGGAAGGTCTGCGCTATGGCACCATCCTTACCGAAGAAAAGTACTTTCTGACCTGGAAGGAAGATGAGGCCGAAAACAGCCGCTACAAGCTGGACAAGTACCTGCTGAAAATCTGCGACAAGACCCGACTGATCGAGCTGATGCACGACTTCGTGCTTTTTGACGGCGGTATAAAAAAGCTGCCGCGTGTGCACCAGTACTTCGGCATTAAGGCAGCGCAGGAATATGTTAAGAAGCGCCAAGGCGGCATTATCTGGCATACCCAGGGCGCTGGTAAGAGCATCCTGATGGTACTGCTGGCCAAGTGGATTCTGGAGAACAACCCGAACGCCCGTGTGGCGATCATCACCGACCGGGACGAGCTGGATAAGCAAATTGAGCGGGTGTTCAGGGACGCCGGAGAAACTATCTGCCGCACCGGCAGTGGGCAGGAACTGATGCGTCAGCTCAGCCAGCCCAGGCCGCGTCTGCTGTGTTCGCTGGTGCATAAGTTTGGTGCTTCTACTAAGGGCAAGGATGACAAAGCGTTCGAGGCCTTTATCAAGGAGCTACAGGCCCAGCCTAGCCCGACGGTGGGCGAGTTGTTCGTGTTTGTCGATGAGTGTCACCGGACTCAAGGCGGCCGGCTCAACCAGGTGATGAAGGCGCTTATGCCCAATGCGGTGTTCATCGGCTTTACCGGTACACCGTTGCTGAAGCAGGACAAGGCCACCAGTCTGGAAGTATTCGGTGGCTATATTCATACCTACAAGTTCAGTGAGGCGGTAGAAGATGGCGTGGTGCTCGACTTGCTCTACGAAGCTCGTGACATCGATGCTAGGTTGGGCTCACCGGAAAAGATCGACCAATGGTTCGAGAACAGAACCACGACGTTGAACAAGTGGCAGAAAGACGAGCTGAAGCAGCAGTGGGGCACCATGCAGAACGTGCTCAGTTCCAGGCCGCGTATGGAGCGTGTGGTAGCGGACATCATTTTCGACTTCTGCGATAAGCCGCGCCTGTCCAGCGAACGTGGCAACGCAATTCTTGTGGCCTCCAGCATTTACGAAGCCTGCAAGTACTTCTCGTTATTTCAGAACACAATGTTCAAGCGAAAGTGTGCCGTAATTACTTCCTACAACCCGCTGGCCAAGGATGTAACGCTGGAAGAGACCGGCGCTAATACCGAAACCGACAAGCAGTTTATCTACAACACTTACAACGACCTGCTCGAGACTGTGCAGGCCAAGCCGGGTATGTCCAAAACTGAAACCTATGAAGAACGTGCCAAGGCGCTGTTCATCAAGGAGCCTGCCAGCATGAAGCTGTTGGTTGTGGTGGACAAATTGCTCACCGGTTTCGACGCACCACCCTGCAGTTATCTGTATATCGACAAGTCAATGCATGACCACGGTCTGTTCCAGGCCATCTGCCGGACCAATCGTCTGGATGGCGAGGACAAGGAATTTGGCTACATCGTCGATTACAAGGATCTGTTCAAGAGTGTCGAGAATGCCATTGCGGTCTATACCTCAGAGCTGGATCACAGCGCTGGCGGAGCCGATCCTGAAGTGCTGCTGCATGATCGACTGAAACAGGGTAAGGAGCGCCTGGACGATGCTCTGGAGGCTCTGGCGTTGCTGTGCGAGCCTGTCGCTCCGCCAAAGGATGAGCTGGCGTATATCCATTACTTCTGCGGCAATGTCGAGATACCAGAAGACCTACAAAATCACGAACCGCAGCGAGTCGCCCTTTACAGAGCAGTAGTCGTGTTGTTGCGTGCCTATGCGAATCTGGCGGATGAGATGGAAGCGGCAGGTTACAGCTTGGCGCAAGTCGAAGAGATTAAACGTAAGCGGGATCGATACCTGGCACTGCGCGAAATCATCCGCCAGGCCAGCGGTGAGACGCTCGACATCAAGCCGTTCGAGGCCGACATGCGGCATTTGATCGACA
The DNA here is from genome assembly GCF_003254125.1 of Pseudomonas sp. 478. Taxonomy (NCBI): domain Bacteria; kingdom Pseudomonadati; phylum Pseudomonadota; class Gammaproteobacteria; order Pseudomonadales; family Pseudomonadaceae; genus Pseudomonas; species Pseudomonas sp. 478. Next base: position 591,859 of record NZ_QKZG01000003.1, on the reverse strand, counting down.
CCTATATCGAGGCTAGCGAGCCACGTAAGATTTCCCCCTTTGACGACCTCGGTCTGCTGGAACTGATCGTTAAGACCGGCATCGCGCAGTCCATAGTCGAGAGGTTGGGCGCAATGAAAGGTAATCGTGATGCGATTGCCGAAACTATCGAGAACAACGTTCGTAGCAAGATCATCAAAGAGAATCCGACCGACCCGGCCTTCTTCGCAAAAATGTCGGCCTTGCTCGATGAAATCATCAAGCTTCGTAAGGCCAAGGCCATTGAGTACGAGGAGTATCTCAAACGCATCGGCGAGCTGGCGGCCAGGGTACAAGTCGGCAAGGCTGAGAATACACCGGACACATTGAACACCTCTGGCAAGCTGGCGCTCTATAACAACCTTCTACCGAAAAACACGGTGTCCGAGCCGGCAATGCCCTACGGCAAGTTTGCCGGGGATGCCGTTCTGGATTTAGCGCTGAAAATCGACAACGCGGTGAAACAATCACGTCCGGATGGTTGGCGTGGTGTCCAGGCCAGGGAAATGATGGTCAAACAGGCCATGTACAAGGTGTTGAATAGTGAAGAAGAGGTCGAACGCCTGTTTCCTATTATCGTTGCCCACCGGGAATACTGATGAGCGAGCACATTGACCTCGGGGATATCCGTGTCGAGATCCAGAGAAAGAATAATAAGCACGCACATCTCTACGTGTATCCACCCGAAGGTCGAGTGCATATTTCCGCGCCCATGCACATGGGGGTAGATGCTCTGAGAGCATTCGCCATTTCCCAACTGAGCTGGATCAAGGCGCAACAGCGGCAAATGTGCTCCCAGCCTCGTGAGCCGGAGCGCGAGTACTTGAACCGTGAAAGCCATCAGGTATGGGGCAGGCGCTACTTACTGAAAATCATCGAAGAGGATGCCACGCCAGCGGTTGAGCTGAAGCATTCCACGTTGGTGTTACAAGTACGGCCCGGTAGCGACGAGGCGCGCCGAGAGACGTTGCTGGAATGTTGGTACCGCGAGCAGCTCCGGGCGAAGCTGCCTGGGCTCTTGGGTAAGTGGCAGCCTCTGATGGGGGTTAGCGCCCGGCGCATCTTGGTGCAGCGAATGAAAACTCGCTGGGGTGGCTGCAATCCGACGACTGGCAATGTGCGACTGAATACCGAGCTGGCGAAGAAACCGCCGGAGTGCTTGGAGTACATCTTGGTGCATGAGCTGGCACATCTGATAGAACCAACCCACAACGCGCGATTTCTAGCATTGATGGATAGGTTTATGCCGCATTGGCGACAGATTAAGGATGAACTGAACCGTTTGCCGGTTCGGCATGAGCAGTGGGATCACTGACGCTCAGCGGCGATTTTTTTGTGAATGCTCTGTAAAACGGCAGCGGGCCAGGAGTCACCCCATGAGCGTAATGAATTACAAAGGCTATGCCGCCCGAATTGAATACAGCGAGGAAGACGGCCTGTTTGTCGGCCATATCGCTGGTATCAGAGATGTCGTTGGGTTTCATGGCGAGTCAGTACAAGAGCTTCGAAATGCATTTGAAGAGGCCGTCACAGATTATCTGGATACTTGTGCCAAGCTCTGACGCCACGCGTTCACATCTGGAAGTTTTGGAGGCCCCGAAAAATCGAGGCGCATTTCAAGAGTGAGTTGCAGCTATTCTGCGGTTTGTTGCGCCGTCGTTTGCGGTGGTTGCGTCAGCACTTTCACCACATCATCAATCACTCCCCTACTTATCGCAGTCAGATAATGCGCGACCCGCGCGTGGCGATCGGTGTCTTTTGCGTAGGCTGCATCCTCGGCGAACGACTTGGCCAGGAACAACAGCTCGGACGCCTATGCCTATACCAATGCTATTTCTAGTAGATACCCCCGCGCTGACATGAAACAGCGGATCGTCTGCACAGTAGAGGTAGGGCGTGAAGCCGATGGTTTTTGCTTCTGAGTATTCAGTCATTCGCCACCTCCATTGATGGAGGTGAGGTGGGGGTGCGATTCGAATCGCGGTGAGAGATAAGCCTAATTTCGTACGGATTTATATTGCGCACGGTCTAGCTCCTTGACGAGGAACTGCCACTTTTTCGTTACCAAGCGAATGGGTGGCAGCTGTGCGCAGGTTGGTAAACCGGGAGTCAAGGAATCCGGCACGCCCGAAGACGTCCCACACACAGCCGCCATAACTCAAAATTGCGGGCGTAAAAAAAGACCTGCAATTCACAACGGAGGGCGCTGTTGCGCTTAACTCCCGGGTTACCAAGCCCGGTCGCTGAATTGGCAGCGACGGCGGAAGGGGTTTCGTGCAGGCAGATCTCCTGCAACCTGGCAGACCCTATGGTCAGCCGACGACAAAAGTAGCAATCGACATTCATGCTGAGTTTTGTATGAGCGATTCCGAGAGTCGTCAGAATTTTCTCGTCAATCAATCGGATGCCCGTCTGCGGCAGTAGTCAACTTTTAGTTTACAACTGCCCGTTCTGCCGGCTAACCATCATCAATGCAGCCTGAATATGGTTGCCGAAAAACCCTTGGTTGCCGATCAAACGCCCGTCAGGACCAGAGGGAATGACATCTGCTTTCATTCCGCTGTCATGGTCCACTCTCGACTAGAGTGGCAGGTAAGTAAGCTTCAGTGGAATCAATCTCTTGGTTTCAGAGTCCGTCTGACCATAATGCTCAATCAAAGCGCGTACGAGGTTGTCCAGCGTCCAAAGCGTGAGCGGCACACTGGCTCGTTCGGCTTCGTAGTACGCATCCTTGCTGAAGCCACCGGTACTGACATACAGCCCGCGATCATCCTTGTACCGACCTCCGAGAAAACTGCGGATTTGTTGGCTGCCCATCTGTTCTTTGCGGTGTTTGACCTCAACGATGATCCGCGGGTTTTCAAAACCGAATCCATCCGGAGACGCAATGATGTCTTTCCCGCGATCAGGGCCGGCCCGGGAGACCTGAGTTTTGTAGCCCATCGCACGCAAGATACCTGCAACCAAGTGCTGCACATCATCCCAGGGCAGAGCGTTGATCAGGTCCTTAATGCGTTCGAGAGCCAAGCTTTCCATGCCTGCTAGAGGATCGCTGTCAGGATATGCCTCTTCAGCTGGTGGTAATGCGGGCGGCTTGTCCCCAGCAGCCATTGCTTTCAGTTCTTGGAGTGCAAAATCAGGGACGACAAAGACCGTGAGTGTGGAGCCGAGGCTGTTCTTACTGGCAGTACTCAGGCTGTCACGGTCGACTTCCTGAGCTTGCCATTGAGCCGGGCGGGTCAACGACATTCCGAGGTCAGCTAGATCAGGATTGTGTTTGAAATCGCCGGTGATTTTTCCCACTAAATAGGTGCGGTTAGCGGGTGAGTAGGTCACCACCCAATCACCGGGCTGAATTTCATTGATGAAGCGCCATACCTGCGAGGCGCCTGAAATAGCAGTGCCAGGTTTGATGTTGGGCTCAATGTCTTGGTAAAGGCGAGTAACTTCCTTGCGCGTCATACCAGGTTTGGCCAGCGGCGCGAGTTGCGACCATCCAATGGCAGCGACACCACGCTCACGGAAATCGTCGTATAGCCGGCCAGACTCGCCACGGATCATCCACATTTTGGCCATATCACTTCCTTAGTTTTTGTAAGTCGCACAGGTACATACGCCATCTGGTGTTGATCGCCATATTGAACGTATTGAAGAAAACGCAGGATAAGGTAGGTGTTTCAGGCATCCGCAGCAATTGCCGAATCCAGAACACAAAAAAGCCCCAGACCCTAAGATCTGAGGCTTTCTCGTTTCTACGTATGGTGCACCAGGCGGGATTCGAACCCACGACCACTGCCTTCGGAGGGCAGTACTCTATCCAGCTGAGCTACTGGTGCAATGCGGGCGCCATGATACTCATATGCACTGCGGGCGTCCATGCTGCTGAATCGCCTGCGGTTTTCCAAAGCGTAACCTGCGGTTGCTACGTTGATCAGAAAAATTAGGCAAATGCGGCGTTTTCGTTCTTTTTTTCGAACAGGCTATTGTCCTTTACCCCCTTTGATCCTAGGATTCGTTTGAGATTTCAAACGCTCTTGTCTGGGTGCTGAACCGCACGAGTTTCAATCAGTGCGCTATTTATGTGCTTCAGCCCGGTGAATGATTTCCCTGACGGCAGCCTATAAGGCGCCTTTCTACAATCATAATTCGCTCCGCGCTTGCCGCGGTGCTGTTAAGGAAAGCCGACATGCAGCTTAAAGACACCCAGTTGTTCCGCCAGCAAGCCTTCATCGATGGAGCTTGGGTTGATGCGGACAATGGTCAGACGATTAAGGTCAACAACCCGGCAACGGGCGAAATTCTGGGCTCCGTGCCGAAAATGGGCGCTGCCGAAACCCGCCGTGCAATCGAAGCCGCTGACAAAGCGCTGCCGGCCTGGCGTGCACTGACCGCCAAGGACCGCGCCAACAAGCTGCGTCGCTGGTTCGAACTGATCATCGAGAACCAGGACGACCTGGCTCGCCTGATGACCCACGAACAAGGCAAGCCATTGGCCGAAGCCAAGGGCGAAATCGTTTACGCCGCTTCCTTTATCGAGTGGTTCGCCGAAGAAGCCAAGCGCATCTACGGTGACGTGATTCCGGGTCACCAGCCTGACAAGCGCCTGATCGTGATCAAGCAGCCAATCGGCGTGACCGCTGCAATCACCCCGTGGAATTTCCCGGCCGCGATGATCACCCGTAAAGCCGGCCCGGCCCTGGCCGCCGGTTGCACCATGGTGCTCAAGCCTGCTTCGCAAACTCCGTTTTCCGCATTCGCGCTGGCTGAACTGGCCCAGCGTGCCGGCATTCCTGCCGGTGTGTTCAGCGTGGTGACTGGCAGTGCCGGCGACATCGGCAGCGAGCTGACCAGTAACCCGATCGTGCGCAAACTGTCCTTCACCGGCTCGACCGAAATCGGTCGCCAGCTGATGGCTGAATGCGCAAAGGACATCAAGAAAGTGTCCCTGGAACTGGGCGGCAACGCGCCGTTCATCGTGTTCGACGACGCGGACCTGGATAAGGCCGTCGAAGGCGCGATCATTTCCAAGTACCGCAACAACGGCCAGACCTGCGTCTGCGCCAACCGTCTGTACATTCAGGATTCGGTCTACGACGCGTTCGCCGAGAAGCTGAAAGTGGCCGTGGCCAAACTCAAGATCGGTAACGGTCTGGATGACGGCACCACCACTGGCCCGCTGATCGACGGAAAAGCCGTGGCCAAGGTTCAAGAGCACATTGCTGACGCGATCAGCAAAGGCGCAACCGTTCTGGCCGGTGGCAAGGTCATGGAAGGCAACTTCTTCGAGCCGACCATCCTGACCAACGTGCCGAAAAACGCAGCCGTGGCCAAGGAAGAAACCTTCGGTCCATTGGCTCCACTGTTCCGCTTCAAAGACGAAGCCGACGTGATCGCGATGTCCAACGACACCGAGTTCGGTCTGGCCTCGTACTTCTATGCTCGCGACCTGGGTCGTGTGTTCCGTGTGGCTGAAGCCTTGGAATACGGCATGGTCGGCGTCAATACCGGGTTGATCTCCAACGAAGTCGCGCCGTTCGGCGGCATCAAGGCGTCGGGCCTGGGCCGTGAAGGCTCCAAGTACGGCATCGAAGATTACCTGGAAATCAAATACCTCTGCCTGGGCATCTAAGCTCGAAGGGATAAGCCCGGCAGGGCATTGCTTCAAACGCAAAGGGCACGAGAGCGCTGTCCCTTTGCGTGCTTCAAACGGAATTTTCTCTGTGGTCGGGAAAGCTGTGGCAGTCGATCATCGCATGCTGCCGTAGTTGCCTCCCCGCCGCATTTTCCTTGAACCACGCCGCCCGATGAGCGGTGAATGAGGACTTTATGAGCAAGACTAACGCATCCCTGATGAAACGCCGCGAAGCCGCTGTACCACGCGGTGTTGGCCAGATTCACCCGATCTTCGCCGAGTCCGCGAAGAACGCCACCGTGACCGACGTTGAAGGTCGCGAGTTCATCGACTTCGCCGGCGGTATCGCCGTGCTGAACACCGGCCACGTGCACCCGAAAATCATCGCCGCCGTGACCGAGCAGCTGAACAAGCTGACCCACACCTGCTTCCAGGTGCTGGCTTACGAACCGTACGTAGAAGTGTGCGAAAAAATCAACGCCAAGGTGCCGGGTGATTTCGCCAAGAAAACCCTGCTGGTGACCACCGGCTCCGAAGCCGTGGAAAACTCCATCAAGATCGCACGTGCCGCCACTGGCCGTGCCGGCGTGATCGCGTTCACCGGCGCTTACCACGGCCGCACCATGATGACCCTGGGCCTGACCGGTAAAGTCGTGCCTTACTCGGCCGGCATGGGCCTGATGCCAGGCGGCATCTTCCGCGCGCTGTACCCGAACGAACTGCACGGTGTGAGCATCGACGATTCGATCGCCAGCATCGAACGCATCTTCAAGAACGACGCCGAGCCGCGTGACATCGCTGCAATCATCATCGAACCGGTTCAGGGCGAAGGCGGTTTCTACGTCGCGCCTAAAGAGTTCATGAAGCGTCTGCGCGCGCTGTGCGACCAGCACGGCATCCTGCTGATCGCTGACGAAGTACAAACCGGCGCTGGTCGTACCGGCACTTTCTTCGCCATGGAACAGATGGGCGTTGCTGCCGACCTGACCACCTTCGCCAAATCCATCGCTGGCGGCTTCCCGTTGGCCGGTGTTTGCGGCAAGGCCGAATACATGGACGCCATTGCTCCAGGCGGCCTGGGCGGCACTTACGCCGGTAGCCCGATTGCTTGCGCCGCGGCCCTGGCCGTGATGGAAGTGTTCGAAGAAGAGCACCTGCTGGACCGCTGCAAAGCTGTCGGCGAGCGTCTGGTCACTGGCCTGAAAGCCATTCAGGCCAAGTACCCGGTGATCGGCGAAGTCCGTGCCCTGGGCGCGATGATCGCGGTCGAGCTGTTCGTTGATGGCGACAGCCACAAGCCGAACGCTCCAGCGGTAGCCGCTGTTGTGGCCAAGGCTCGCGACAAGGGTCTGATCCTGCTGTCCTGCGGCACTTACGGCAACGTTCTGCGCGTCCTGGTACCGCTGACTTCGCCGGACGAGCAACTGGACAAAGGACTGGCGATCATCGAAGAGTGCTTCTCCGAGCTGTGATCTCCAAGCTCTGATGAATGTGTGAACTGATCGACAAAAAAACCCGCTTCGGCGGGTTTTTTTGTGTCCCCGGGACCCATCGATGGCAAATGCGCTGTATCGAATGGCCAGCATTGACTAAGGTGCAAGCACTACTTTGGAGTGTGTAAATGACTGCTGTGGTGTTACCCGCTGCGCCGCGTGTGCTAATTGCCGAGGCCGACCCCTGGTCCCGCGACCTGCTCAAGCAGGTTTTGTTGAATGTGCGCTGCGACGCACGGCTGGATCTATGTGCCGATGGTCAGGAAGCGTTGCACCTGTTGGCGGAAAATCCTTACGACCTGGTGATCGTCGACTGGGAGCTGCCCGGCGTCGATGGTTTGAATGTCTTGCGCAATGTCCGTCAGCGCAAACGCAACCCGCCGCTGCCCTTCATTCTGATGAGCAGCCGTAACGACAGCGCCAGCGTTCGCGAAGCTCTGCCGCTGGCGCCTGCGGCGTACCTGACCAAACCCCTTAACATGGAAAGCTTGACCCAGCGCCTGCAGGACTTGCTGTTGAACGCCGGTGAAGAGGTGTCTTGCGAAACGCCTTCACTGTCGCCAGGCATGACGTTGGCGGTTTACCTGGAGCGTCGACGTGAGTTGACCGACGGTGCACCACTGATGACCGACGTACAGTTGGCGGTCAAGCGTAGCCTCAATCCCAATGGCCTCGACCTGACGCTGCTGCATGACGAGATCCGTACCGATCCGCAAGTCACCGCTGTGCTGATCGCTGCAGCCAACAGCGCGGCCCAGCACCATGGCGCCGCCGTACAAACCCTGTCACAGGCGCTGCACCGCCTCGGCACCGGGCAAAGCATGAACCTGATTCTGGGGCTGGCCCTCAAGCGCAGTGCCCGACTCAGCGATCCGTTTCTGGCCGATTATGCCGAGCGCTATTGGGAGCTGTCGCTGCGCACTGCCGAGTATGGCCGGACCCTGGCGCGTTTGCTGGATCTGGATCAGGAGCGCTGTTATTGCGCCGGCATGTTGCATCGCCTCGGCGACCTTGCGCTGTTGCGGTGTTTGCAGGAGTGGAAGCAGGCCGGAGGCGAACTGGATGAATGGGAGGAGGTCGGCGAGGCGCTGGCTGAGTTCGGCGCGGCTTATGGTTCGGCGCTTCGCACTCGCTGGCGCCTGCCGCTGGAGCTGCGAGAGCTGATTGCGGCGGTCTATCAGTTCGGTGGCGGGGTTTATTCCCGTGAAGCGCTGGTGATGAACATGGCTGCGCAACTGGCGCGACTGACCGAGCATGAGGGCATTGAGGACCTGGCGAAGAGCCGGACGGCGCGGTTGCTCAAGATCGGGTTGCCGGAATTGATGCGTTTGCGCAAGAAATAGGCATCACACAAAAACTGTGGGAGCGGCGGTGCGGCGATCCGACTTGCTCGCGAAGAGGCCCGCACAGTCAACATCATTGTTGGCTGTTAGTCCGCCTTCGCGAGCAAGCCCGCTCCCACATTGGAATTGCGTTGTGCCTGAATTCAGCCTCAGCCGGAGACGATGCGGTTCTTGCCCTGGTGTTTGGCTTTGTACATTGCCGCATCTGCGCGGGCAAACAGGCTGTCGATGCTTTCGTCCTCGGCGGTGAGGCTGGTCAGGCCTTGGCTGACGGTGATGCCGAACGTCTGGTCGCCATGGCTGAAACTCAATCGCTGAATCTCCCGTTGCAGGCGCTCGGCCACTTGCATAGCCATGTCTGGCGCACAGCCGGGAAACACCGCTGCGAATTCCTCACCGCCCACTCGTCCGAACACATCACCTCGACGCAACGTCGCGCGACCGCACTCGGCGATTCGTTGCAGCACGTTGTCGCCTTCCTGGTGGCCGTAGGTATCGTTGATGACTTTGAAATCATCGATGTCCAGCAGCAGAAAGGCCAGCGGCGTGCGTTGGTGCCGTGCCTGTTCGAATTCACGGTGGGCGCATTCGAAGAAGTGTCGGCGGTTGCTGCTCTGGGTCAGCACGTCGGTAGTGGCCAGGCGTTGCAGCTCGGTTTCAATCTGCTTCTTGTCAGTAATGTCTTCGGCAATGCCGACGATGATCACCGGTTGCCCGGGCTCGGCCTGACGGTTGATGAAGCACTTGTCTCTGAGCCAGCGGACCTGGCCGTCGGCGGCAATGATTCGGTATTCACGGTCTTCATCGGCGCCTTTGACCAGTACTTCGGCCAGACTGCGTTCGGCATAGTCCAGATCGTCCGGGTAAATGCTGTCGCGCCATTGGTTGTAGTCAGACAGCAACAAGCCTGCGGAGCGGCCGAAAATCCGTTCATACGCGGGGCTGACATAGAGCACCCGACGGGATTCCCAGTCGAAGGCCCAAAGCACCGCATTGACGCTCACCAGCAGAGCGCTGAACAGTTGTTCGCGTTCGCTCAGGCGCGCCACTTCGCCTTGTGCATGCATCAGCGCCAGGAGGGTTTGCGCGGCCTCAGGCCACTGCGGGAGGGATGAGTCTTGTAGGTTTTTACTGACCATCGACACAAAATCTCAAAGGGCGTGTGCCGCTCGAGGTTCGAAAGCGGCCTGGCGAAGTGTCTTTGAGATAGGGGATTTGGAGCTTAGTTCCCGCCTTATGTGGTGAGGGAGCTTGCTCCCGCCGGGCGGTACTGGCGACGCGTTTTTCAATGAAAGAACGCGTCGTCAGGTTTTGCGACTGCTGCGCAGTCGAGCGGGAGCTAGCTCCCTCGCCACAGTCAGACTGCAGCGGCGGGGCGCAGGGAGTAGGTTTTCAACTGATCGGCGAAGTCGCGCAGGGATTGAATCCCGCTGGCTTCTGCTTCGTGTACCCAATCCTTGATGGCGGCCAGCATGTCGTGACCATTTGAACTGGTCTTGACCCAGATCTGCTGCAAGGCCAAGCGTTTCTCGTAAATTACCTTCAGCGCCTGACTGTGCTCGAGCATGGTCTGGATGCGAATGTGGTGTTTGTCATCCAGCAGGCTGGTTTCCCGCGAGAGCAGGCGCTTGGCGCGATGGAACTGGTGACGGACCGAGTGATCGACCTTTTCCAGCTCTTGTTTGACCAGCGGTGCGATCACCAATTTGCGGTACTGGGCCATGATCTGGAAGCGGTTGTTGAGGATCGCCATGGCGGTGTCCATGTCCAGGTTGCCTTTGCCTTCGACCCGATGGGCGATGGGCGCGACCCGCTGAACCTTGGCCAGACGCAAGAAGCTGAAGACCTGGATCCAGGCCCAGCCGAGATCGAATTCCCACTTCTTCACCGACAGTTTTGCCGAATTAGGGTAGGTGTGATGGTTGTTATGCAGTTCTTCGCCGCCGATCAGGATGCCCCACGGCACCAGATTGGTCGCCGCATCGCGGCATTCGAAGTTGCGGTAGCCGACGGCATGGCCCAGGCCATTGACCACGCCGGCGGCCCAGACCGGGATCCACATCATCTGGATCGCCCAGATGGTGATGCCGATGGTGCCGAACAGCAGCAGGTCGATGACGCCCATGATCGCCACGCCCAGCAGCGGAAAACGGCTGTACAGGTTGCGTTCGATCCAGTCTTCGGGGCAGTTCTTGCCGTAGATGCGCAGGGTCTCGGGGTTTTCCGCCTCGGCACGGTACAGCTCGGCGCCTTTGCGCAAAACGGTGGACAGGCCCTTGATGACCGGGCTGTGCGGGTCATCGACGGTTTCGCATTTGGCGTGGTGCTTGCGGTGGATAGCGGTCCACTCGCGGGTGTTCTGTGCCGTGGTCAGCCACAGCCAGAAGCGGAAGAAATGTTTCAGGCCAGCATTGAGCTCAAGCGAGCGATGGGCTGAATAACGATGCAGATAGACCGTGACGCCGATGATCGTCACGTGGGTCATCAGCAGGGTGACTGCCACCAGTGACCAGGGCGACAAGCCGAGAAAACCTTCGTACCACATAGGCTATTGGGCCCTCGATAAAGAAAAAACAGCCGTTGCATTATCACTGAGCCCACAGATAAAACCAGTCGCCCTTTCAGATAAGAGTGGCCGGATGTTTCTTTAAACTATAATTCCATCCACTTTTAAGGGACATGGACGACCTAATGGCTGCTACCTATCGCGATGCTCTGCGTGCAGCGCTGCTTTATCTTCTGGTTTCTGTCGGTTGGCTGCAGTTCAGTGGCCATTTATTGAACAGTTTCTTCGATAGCTCTGGCGAGCTAATGCGATGGCAACTGATCAACGGTTATGCCTGGGTGGTGTTCAGTGCCGGTTTGATTTTTTTTGCCCGGGCGCGATTGTTCCGTTGCCTGGGGATCGGCGCCAAGTTGCGTGAGCGTGCTGAAGACCGTGAGCGCTTGCGTCAGGCGGCGGCGGTATTCGATTGCACCCGTGAAGGGGTGCTGGTCACTGATAACCAGGGCCTGATCGTTCATGTGAACCGGGCCTTCATGCAAATCACCGGCTATCAGAGCGAGGAGGTGCTCGGCCAGCGGCCCAGTCTGTTCAAGTCCGGTCATCACCCGCCGGCTTTCTACCAGGCGATGTTCGCGACACTCAACAGCACCGGCGAGTGGAGCGGGGAAATCTGGAATCGTCGCAAAAGCGGCGAGATTTACCCGCAATGGCAGACCATCCGCATCATTGACGACGAGAGGGGGCGGCGCAGCCATTACGTGGCAGTGTTTTCCGACATAAGCGCCATCAAGAACTCCGAACATGAGCTGACGCACCTGGCTCACTACGATCCGCTGACCGACCTCCCCAACCGCTTGTTGTTCACCGACCGCACCGAGCAGGCCCTGGCTTCGGCGCAGACCCACAAGCGCGGCTGCGCGTTACTGATGATCGATCTTGATCACTTCAAGATGATCAACGACAGCCTCGGGCATAGCATTGGGGACCAGCTGCTCAAGGGCGTGGCCGAGCGTTTGAGTGCGATGGTCGGTCCGGGAATCACCCTGGCGCGCCTTGGCGGTGACGAGTTCGCCGTGCTGGCTGAAAGCTGTCCGCAAATGGTGCACGCGGCGGCGCTGGCTCAGCGGATCATCGATGGCCTCAAAGAGCCGTTCCAGATCGACGGGCATCAGTTGTTCGTCAATATCAGCGTCGGCATCAGCCTGTTCCCCGGCGACGCCTTGAGCGCCGAGCAGCTGTTGCGCAACTCCGACTCGGCGCTGTTCAAGGCCAAGAGTGCCGGCCGCAACGGCTACGCCCTCTATACCGAAGAGTTGACCGCCCATGCCCAGCAACGGGTCGAGACGGCATTCGAATTACGCCGTGCGCTGGAACAGCAGGAGTTGCGGGTTTATTACCAGCCGGTTCACAACCTCAAGACCAGCCGCCTGATCGGCGTCGAGGCATTGGTGCGCTGGGAGCATCCGCAGCGAGGGTTGGTGTCGCCGGCAGAATTCATTCCCATTGCCGAGCGCACTGGTCTGATCGCCGAAATTGATGCCTGGGTGATGCGTCAGGCGTGTGAGCAGATGTGCCAGTGGCAGCAGGCCGGGGTCGTGGTGTCGTTTGTCGCGGTGAATGTTTCTTCTCGGCTGTTCGCCCGCCGTGAGCTGTTTGGGCAGGTGGCGAAGGTGCTGCACGAAACCGGGCTGGACCCTGCCTGTCTGGAGCTGGAAGTCACTGAGAGCGCTGTGATGGATGACCCTGAAGTCGCGCTGGAGCAGATGCACCGGTTGCGTGAATTAGGCGTTCGGCTGGCCATCGATGACTTCGGTACAGGTTATTCGTCGTTGCTGCGCCTCAAGCGAATGCCGGTACAGAAACTCAAGATCGATCAGGGCTTCGTGGCGGGGTTGCCGTGGGATGAGGATGACGCGGCGATTGTGCGGGTGATCATTGCGCTGGCCCAGAGCATGGGGATGCAGGTTCATGCCGAGGGGATCGAGCAGGTCGAGCAGGCGGGTTTCCTGCTCGAACACGGCTGCGATCTGGGGCAGGGGTACTGGTTTGGACGGCCGGTGCCGGCCGGGCAGCTGGATTGGTACCGGACTCCACAGATTCTGCAGCACTGATCGTTCCCACGCTCTGCGTGGTAATGCCGCCCGGGACGCTCCGCGTTCCTTCTCAAGCCTGACGCAGAGCATCACAGGATGCATTCCCACGCAGAGCGTGGGAACGATCAGTCTTCGGGTGTTATTTTGGTTATATTAAAATTCTTAAATAGTCTTTTTAAGAATATCTGCGCTTATCTACTATTGGCCTCACGCCGCAAGCAGTCCCGCCACTGCCAGGCAACCTCTAGTTGAAGGAGCAGCACCATGAGCGCATCCCTACGTAGCGTTGACGGCCAGGACGAAGCAACCATTTTGCGTGAGATCCAGAGCGCCTTGCGCGATCTGCGTTTTGGCGCAGTAGAAATCACCGTGCACAACGCTCAGGTGGTCCAGATCGAACGCAAAGAGAAATTCCGGTTGCAGAACCCAAGCAACAAACCGAGCTGAATCAAAGATCAAAAGATCGCAGCCTGCGGCAGCTCCTGGGGGGCTTTGTGTAGGAGCTGCCGAAGGCTGCGATCTTTGACAGGCAACCCCGATTCCAGACCATAAAAAGCCAACACAATCAGAATTCCAGGAGCTTTCACCATGTCGTCGATTCGTCATTTCGCTTTGGCCGCCCTGGCCAGTGCCCTTTTTGCGGGTTCCGCGGTTGCCAAGGATTACGAGCTGCTTAACGTATCGTACGACCCGACTCGCGAGCTGTATCAGGACTACAACGCCGAATTCGTCAAGTTCTGGCAGAAAGAACACGCCGGCGACAGCGTGAAAATCCAGCAGTCCCACGGTGGTTCGGGCAAGCAAGGTCGGGCAGTGATCGACGGTCTGCGTGCCGACGTGGTGACCCTGGCCCTGGCCGGTGACATCGACGAAATCGCCAAACTCGGCAAGACCCTGCCAGCGGATTGGCAGAAGCGTCTGCCGCAAGCGAGCACGCCTTACACCTCGACCATCGTGTTCCTGGTGCGCAAGGGCAACCCTAAAGGCATCAAGGACTGGGGCGACTTGACCAAGAACGGCGTGGAAGTCATCACCCCAAACCCGAAAACTTCCGGCGGCGCCCGCTGGAACTTCCTCGCCGCGTGGGCTTATGGCCTGAAAGCCAATGGCGGTAACGAAGCGAAAGCCAAGGAATACGTGCAAACCCTGTTCAAACACGTTCCTGTGCTAGATACCGGTGCTCGCGGTTCGACCATTACCTTCGTCAACAATGGTCAGGGCGACGTGTTGCTGGCCTGGGAAAACGAAGCCTTCCTGGCCCTGAAAGAAGACGGTGGCGCTGACAAGTTCGACATTGTCGTGCCTTCGCTGTCGATCCTCGCCGAACCTCCGGTCGCCGTGGTCGACAAGAACGCCGAGAAAAAGGGCAACACCGAGATCGCCGAAGCGTACCTCAAGCACCTGTACAGCCCGGTTGGCCAGGAAATCGCGGCAAAGAACTTCTATCGTCCACGTGACAAGGATGTTGCCGCCAAGTACGCCAAACAGTTCCCGACACTGGACCTGGTGACCATCGACAAGGACTTCGGCGGCTGGAAAACCGCTCAACCGAAATTCTTCAACGACGGTGGTGTGTTCGACCAGATTTATCAGGCGCAATAACCTGTAAATAGATCTGCCAATGTGCAATCCATGTGGGAGCGGGCTTGCTCGCGAAGACGGCGGCACAGTCAACTTCGATGTCGCCTGGCACACCGCCTTCGCGAGCAAGCCCGCTCCCACAGGTTTAGCGTTTCAACAGGCCCCGATTTCACCGTCGGGGCTTAGCGCGTTATCAACCAAGGACTTTTATGTCGCGTCGTATCTCCCCCGTCATACCCGGCTTCGGGCTGACGCTGGGCTACACCTTGGTGTACCTCAGCCTGATTGTGCTCATTCCACTGGCGGCGATGTTCGTGCATGCCGCTCAACTCACCTGGGACCAGTTCTGGGCAATTATCTCGGCGCCACGGGTGCTGGCGGCGTTGAAGCTCAGCTTCGGCACCGCGCTCTATGCCGCGATCATCAACGGCATCATCGGCACGCTGCTGGCCTGGGTGCTGGTGCGCTATACCTTCCCTGGACGCAAAGTCATCGATGCGATGATCGACTTACCCTTCGCATTGCCCACCGCCGTGGCCGGTATCGCGCTGACTGCGCTATACGCGCCCAATGGTTGGGTGGGTCAGTTTGCAGCGGAGCTGGGTTTCAAGATCGCGTATACCCCCCTCGGCATCACCCTTGCCCTCACTTTTGTGACACTTCCATTCGTAGTACGTACCGTACAGCCAGTATTGGCCGATATCCCGCGTGAAGTGGAAGAAGCGGCGGCATGCCTGGGTGCAAAACCGTTGCAGGTTTTCCGCCATATTCTGGTGCCCGCGCTGTTGCCAGCCTGGCTGACCGGTTTCGCGTTGGCCTTTGCCCGCGGGGTCGGCGAGTACGGTTCGGTGATTTTCATTGCTGGCAACATGCCGATGAAAACCGAGATTTTGCCGTTGCTGATCATGGTCAAACTCGACCAGTACGATTACACCGGCGCCACGTCCATTGGTGTACTGATGCTGGTGGTTTCCTTCGTCCTGTTGCTGCTGATCAACTTGCTGCAACGACGCATCGAAACCCCATAAGGAGGCGCAGAAATGTCCCAATCGTCTATTGCTGCTGCTTCCTCGAACGCCGCCCGCCGTGGCAGTGCTTCATCGCGGCGAATCCTGATCGGCCTTGGCTGGCTGGTGTTCACCCTGTTCCTGTTGCTGCCCCTGGTGATCGTGGTGTCTCAGGGCCTGAAGCTCGGAATCGGTGCGTTCTTCACCGCGATCTTCGAACCCGACGCTTTGTCGGCCCTGAAACTCACGGTGATCGCCGTGCTGATTTCGGTGCCGCTTAACCTGGTGTTTGGCGTCAGCGCTGCATGGTGCGTGAGCAAGTACTCGTTCCGTGGCAAAAGTATGCTGGTCACGCTGATCGACCTGCCGTTCTCGGTTTCGCCAGTGATCGCCGGTCTGGTCTATGTGTTGATGTTCGGCGCCCAGGGCCTGTTCGGGCCGTGGCTGCAGGATCACGACATCCAGATCGTCTTTGCGCTGCCGGGCATCGTACTGGCGACGATCTTCGTCACCGTGCCGTTCGTGGCGCGCGAGCTGATTCCGCTGATGCAGGAACAAGGCACACAGGAAGAAGAGGCCGCGCGCCTGCTCGGGGCCAATGGCTGGCAGATGTTCTGGCACGTCACCGTTCCTAACATCAAATGGGGCCTGATCTACGGCGTGGTGCTGTGTACGGCGCGGGCCATGGGTGAGTTCGGTGCGGTGTCGGTGGTTTCCGGGCACATTCGCGGGGTGACCAACACCCTGCCGCTGCACGTCGAGATCCTATACAACGAATACAACCACGTGGCCGCGTTCGCCGTGGCGAGCCTGTTGCTGATCCTGGCGCTCTTCATCCTGCTGCTCAAGCAGTGGAGCGAAAACCGTATTAACCGCCTGCGCGCCAGCGCCGCGGAGGAATAAGTCATGTCGATTGAAGTGCGTAACGTCAGCAAGAATTTTCACGCGTTCAAGGCGCTGGACAACATCAGCCTGGACATTCAAAGCGGCGAACTCGTGGCGCTGCTTGGCCCCTCGGGTTGCGGTAAAACCACGTTGCTGCGGATCATCGCTGGTCTGGAAACCCCGGATCAGGGCAACATCGTGTTCCACGGTGAAGACGTCTCCGGCCATGATGTGCGTGATCGCAACGTCGGTTTCGTGTTCCAGCACTACGCGCTGTTCCGCCACATGACCGTGTTCGACAACGTTGCGTTCGGTCTGCGCATGAAGCCGAAAAACCAGCGCCCGAGCGAAAGCCAGATCGCGGTGAAAGTCCACGAGCTGCTGAACATGGTGCAACTGGATTGGCTGTCGGATCGCTACCCGGAACAACTCTCTGGCGGTCAGCGCCAGCGTATTGCCTTGGCTCGTGCCTTGGCGGTGGAACCGAAGGTCCTGCTGCTCGACGAACCCTTCGGCGCCCTTGATGCCAAGGTCCGTAAAGAACTGCGTCGCTGGTTGGCACGCCTGCACGAGGACATCAACCTGACCTCGGTGTTCGTGACCCACGACCAGGAAGAAGCGATGGAAGTCGCCGACCGCATCGTGGTGATGAACAAGGGCGTGATCGAGCAGATCGGCTCACCGGGCGACGTCTACGAAAACCCGGCCAGCGATTTCGTTTATCACTTCCTGGGTGACTCGAACCGGTTGCATCTGGGTGACGACAACCATGTGCTGTTCCGTCCTCACGAGGTGTCGCTGTCGCGTCATGAGCTGGAGGATCACCACGCCGCCGAGGTGCGGGATATTCGCCCGTTGGGCGCGACGACACGGGTGACGCTGAAGGTCGAAGGCCAAAGCGAATTGATCGAAGCTGAAGTGGTGAAAGATCACGACAGCCTGATCGGGTTGGCGAAGGGCGAGACGCTGTTCTTCAAGCCGAAGGTCTGGCAGAAACTCGCCAACCTCTAAAGCAAAAGCTTCGCGAGCAAGCCCGCTCCCACAGTGAATCTGCGTTGAACACACATCTGTGGCCAACTCTAAACCCTGTGGGAGCGGGCTTGCTCGCGAAGGCGTCTTACGCCGCTGCGCCTTTCTGTCGCAAACGCACACCACCCACCCGCGCCTCGATCTGCTCTTTGAGGTCATGCCGCAACCCCAGCAAAAACGCCAGCTCAACCACCACAAACAACGGCCCGACAATCAACCCCGTCACATCATCGACGAACGCCGGCTTGCGTCCTTCGTAGTGATGACCGACAAACTGAATCGCCCAACCCACCACAAACATCCCGATGCCGCTTGCCAGCCAGATCAGCGTGCTTTGCTGCGCAAGAACCTGGCCTGCCCAAATGCACAGGCCGAGCAACACGGTCATCAACAACCCGAGGCGCAACTCCAGGCGCAGGTAAAACCACGCCGACGCCAGCGCAATCAGCACCGCCGGTGAAACCCAGCCTCCGACCCATTGGGGCCGCGAGAGCAACACCGCAACCGCCACCACAATGAGCGGAATACCGATAAAGTGGCTGGCAATATTGCGCGGGTCACGGTGGTAGGCGGCGTATTGACTGAGATGGTCGACGAGGCTTTTCATTGTTGTTCCTCCTGTTGGGTGATGGATCATGCCCCGGGTCCACATTTCGCTCTGTCAGGCAGGCGACAATCTCCAGGAGTTTTCATGGACATGCAGGTTTGGCGTTCGCGGCTGGATAAAGGGCAGTGGTTCAGCCATTTACCTGTTCCTTTACAGGATAGTCTGCTGGCCGCCGCCAGGGTGCGGCGGTTGTCGCCAGGCCAGCGGCTGTTCAAACGCGGCGATCCACCGTGCGGGCTGTACGCGGTACTCGAAGGTTCGGTGCGCATAGGCGCGGTGAGCGAGCAGGGCAAGGAGGCGCTGTTGAGCCTGGTGGAGTCGCCCCACTGGTTCGGCGAAATCTGTCTGTTTGATAGTCAGCCGCGCACTCATGATGCGTTCGGTCTGGGTCATTGCGTCCTGTTGCACATCCCGCAAACCGTGCTGCTGAGGTTGCTTGATGAGCAACCGGCGTACTGGCGGCAACTGGCATTGCTGATGAGCCAGAAACTGCGCCTGACCTTCATCAATCTCGAACAGTTGAGCCTGATGCCAACCGCCGCTCGACTGGCTCATCGCTTGCTGATGATCGCCGAGGGTTACGGCGAAATCGACCCGCCGCGACGGGTGTTGCAACTGCCCCAGGAACAATTGGCGTCGATGCTCTCGCTGTCGCGCCAGACCACCAACCAGATTCTCAAGGACTTGCAGGGGCAGGGGATTGTGAATCTCAGGTACGGCGAGATCGAGATTCTGGATGCACAACGGTTGCGAATGTTGGCGATTATCTGAAACCCGGCATTAGGGGTGGGCTTTGGACGCGAAGGCGCCTAGCCTGTGATGACGACAATCGAGGTGTGCCATGCGAGTGCTGTTAGTAGAAGACGAACCGGAGACCGCCAAACTCCTGGCTAAAGGTCTGAACGAGGCAAGTTACTCAGTCGATGTGGCAGTCAACGGTATGGACGGCCGTCGTTTCATCGAGTCTGGCGAATACGAGCTGATCATCCTCGACGTGATGCTGCCCGGGCTCAATGGCTGGCAGTTGCTGCAGCAGATCCGCAAGCTCGGTGATACGCCGGTGCTGTTCCTGACCACCAGGGACGGCATCGAGGATCGCCTGCGCGATCTGGAGTTGCATGAGGATGATTACCTGCTCAAGCCGTTTGCCGTGAGTGAACTGGTGAAGCGGGTGCGCAAGTTGTTGCGGCGGGATCGGGGGCGCTGAGACCGGTTCCGATCAATCAATGAGCTAGACTTCGACTTGTTTATGCATTAAATACAATGCAAATAGGTAATTTCGGTAAATATGCACTGTATATAGTGCAGGTTGGGTGGAATGGAAAACCTCGGCGAATTGATCAGGTTGCTGCGCAAAGAACGAAAGATGTCTCAACAAGACCTGGCCAAGCAGTACGGCATGAGCCGTTCCACGATTTCGGGTATCGAGAACAACACTATTTCCGAAATTGGCCTGCGCAAGGTTGAAGCGATCCTCAATGGCTTCGGGTACGAACTGACGGCCGTGCCGCGGCGGTCGACGCGTCCTACACTGGACACCCTCAAAAAGGTGAACTTCCATGGGTGAGCAGCAGGAAAAGGACAGGCTGCACATCAGTGTTTCCGGCACAACGGTCGGAACCTTGGGCCGTGGTCAGTCTCGCGTTGATTCAGTGTTTGCCTATGCCGAAGACGCGCTGGAAGAAAACGCGGTCTCGTTGACCATGCCCGCTCGCCTCGAGAGCTACACGTGGGAGCGAGGTGTACCGCCGGTTTTTGAAATGAATCTACCGGAAGGTTCTCTGCGCGATGAATTGACTCGTCGCTTCAGCAAGGCGATTCGAGGGTTTGACGACTTCGCGATGTTGGCGATCGTCGGCCCGCACCAGCTTGGGCGAGTGGGGATTAAAAACGCGCAAGAGGCGAGTTACCGGCTACCAGAAACCAGCCTTGCGGATCTGCTGGTTCATGACGGTGCGCAAGGTTTGTTCGAAGACTTGCTACACACTTATGGCCAATATTCGGGCGTTTCCGGTGTGCAGCCGAAGGTGCTTATCCGTGACAGTGCAACAACTGTCGATCGATTGACCCATCGAGGAGCAACGCATCTGGTCAAATCGTTTCGGCCAGAGGAGTACCCTGAACTTGCTGCCAACGAATATTTCTGCATGAGGGCTGCGCTGCATTCGGGTCTTGAAGTGCCGGTTTTCGAACTGAGCGATCACGGTAAATTTCTGGTCGTCGAACGTTTCGATCTGAATGAAAGAGGTTATCTGGGCTTTGAGGATTTCTGCGTGCTCAATGCCTGGCCTTCGAAGGCCAAATACGACGGTTCGTACGAAGGCGCCGCGAGGCAGATCAAGGAGTTTGTCTCCCCGCCGTTGCTCAACGACGCCCTTGAGTCTTTTTTCAAAATTGTGGCGTTGTCGTCCGCTCTGAAGAATGGCGATGCTCACCTCAAGAACTTCGGTGTGCTGTACGAACATTGCGGGGCTGATGCGCAAATCAGACTGGCTCCGGCCTATGACATCGTCACGACTTCGGTCTACATCAAGGCAGACAGTATGGCGTTGCTGTTAGGCGGATCAAAGGCGTGGCCCAAATACAAAATGCTGATGCGTTTTGGTCGGTCGGCTTGCAACCTGACCGAGGGACGGTGCAATGAACTGCTGCAGCAAGTCGCTCAGGGAATGGATGTTGCGAAGGCGGAAATGGTTGATTACATCAGGGGAAATGGCGCCTTTGCCAGGGTTGGCGAAGCGATGATCGAGCAGTGGGAATCAGGTGTAGTCCGCAGCTTGGTCAAAAGCTGATCACCGCAACCCATCCCGAAATTGCCCCGGTGTCATCCCGGTCCAGCGCTTGAACGCGCGGCTGAAGCTGCTCGTGTCCGCAAATCCCAGCAGATAGCTGATCTCGCTCAATGAGCATTGCGGATCGCGCAGATGCAGCAGCGCCAGGTTCTCGCGACTCTCGTTGAGCAGCGTATCGAACCGGCAACCCTCGTCCGCCAGATGCCGTTGCAGGCTGCGCAAACTCAGGTGCAGGGCTTGGGCGATGTGTTCGGCGCTGGGCTCGCCTTCAGGCAATTGCTCCTCAATGGCGTCGCGAACCTTGCGTTCCCAGGTCAGGGGTTTGAGTTGGGCGAGGGTGCGTTTGAGCACGGTTTCGTTGTGCTCGGCCAGTTCCGGGTTGGCGTCGTCCAGGTGGCTGTCGAAGTCCACGACGGCGAATTCCAGTCGGTCTTCATCGGCGGCGAAGTACACCGGTGAGCGGAAGACTTTGTGCCATTGATGCGGGTCCGCCGGTTCCGGACGACGCAGGTACACCGCCAGCGGGGCGTAATCGCGGCCCAGGCGGTTGCGGCAGGTGCGTACGTAAATCGCCGTGAAGGCGTCGATGGCTTCGAAGGCCGGGGCCGGATTGCCTGGCGGGATTTTCAGGCGGAAACGGTAGCGGTCGTCGGCGCGAGTCAGTTCCAGGTCCAGGGCATCGCTGACCACCTGGTGATAACGCACGATGCGCTCGAACACTTCTCGCAGACTGCCGCTGGCCACCAGCGCATAACCGAGTGCGTGAAACGTGGTGGGGCTGACGAAGCGCGATACCCGTAAACCAATCGCCGGGTCGCCGCTGACTTGCACCGCGATTTCCCACAGGCGCGTGGTACCGGACAACGGGTAACGGGCGTTCGGGTCGTCCATCAGTTGCGGGTCGAGCCCCGCTTGTTGGCACAGGGCGGTGCTGTCGAGGCCCAGCGCATCGAGTTGCTTGCGCAGGGCGCGGGTCCAGCTGGCGAGGGAGGTCGGTTCAGTCATGCTGATTGGCGCTTCCGGTCAACAGGTTGGCGTTCACGGCTACCGCGTTGCGAGGGCTCACAAGGCAGGATGCGAACATCAATAACCAGAGGATGGAAGCATGCACGGTACTTCTGCAAGTCCCCAGCGACTGAATGTTGCTCAGCGATCAGCACATATTCGCCAAGTGGTGCTGGCCAAGGGGGTCGAACTGCGTCAGCGCTACCCGATTCTCAACCATCAGGACGCCTTGGGCGCGGGCATTCTGGCCTTTGCACTGATCGGCATGATGGGCTCGGCGACGCTCTACATGACCGGGCACATGGCGTGGTGGGCATGCCTGTTGCTCAACGCATTTTTTGCCTCGTTGACCCACGAGCTGGAACACGACCTGATTCATAGCATGTACTTCCGCAAACAGCGCGTGCCGCACAACCTGATGATGGGACTGGTGTGGCTGGCGCGGCCGAGCACGATCAATCCGTGGATTCGTCGGCATCTGCACCTCAATCACCACAAAGTCTCCGGCACAGAATCCGACATGGAAGAGCGTGCCATTACCAACGGCGAACCTTGGGGTTTTGCGCGGCTGTTGATGGTCGGCGACAACGTGATGTCGGCGTACATTCGTATGCTGCGGGCCAAGACTCGGGCTCACAAGATCAGCATCATCAAGCGCGCGCTGAAGGTCTACGCGCCGCTGGCACTGGTGCATTGGGGCGCTTGGTACATGTTCCTGGGCTTCCATGCGGCCAATGGCATCGCTCATCTGCTGGGTACGCCTATCGAATGGTCGGCGACCACGTTGTCGGTGATGCAGGTGATCGATATCGCTGCCGTGGTGATCATCGGCCCTAACGTGTTGCGTACCTTTTGCCTGCATTTCGTCAGCTCGAACATGCACTACTACGGTGACGTGGAGCCGGGCAATGTGATCCAGCAGACCCAGGTGCTGAACCCTTGGTGGATGTGGCCGTTGCAGGCGTTCTGCTTCAACTTCGGCAGCACTCACGGGATTCATCATTTTGTGGTGAAGGAACCGTTTTACATCCGTCAGATGACCGTGTCGGAGGCGCATAAAGTGATGCGCGAGATGGGCGTGCGGTTCAATGATTTAGGGACGTTTGGGCGGGCGAATCGATTTGTGCGCAAGGAAAGAGCAGAGGCACAGGAGGTGCGTCCCGTTCAGGCTTGATCGATGTGTCCGGAAACTCAACCCGTCATCAATCTGACCCAAAAGGACGATACGTTATGACGCAAGCAGGGCTGTTTGGTGGTTGCTGTATCGCTGATTGATATATGTGTTTTGGATCTAACAAAGTAATTAAATATTCCTTTATTAGATAACCATTACAGCCAATCATCGCGCTATCAAATGTTGAGTTTCCGGGGCCGTCTCCTTGGCAGGGTGCGGTCCCTTTTTTTGTCTGGAGAAACCCTTGTGGGAGCGGGCTTGCTCGCGAAGACGGAGAGTCAGGCGACATGAATGTTGAAGGTGAGGGCGCCTTCGCGAGCAAGCCCGCTCCCATATTGATCGCGTTGTTTATTCGATATTGGTCTTAATAAATAGCTTCTTATTCCTTAACGAATATAACTCTCCTCCCTATACTCGCTCAGGAACAGACACGCAGCAGGAGAGTTCCCCCATGCGCAACGAATCAATTCGCTACCTGATTGTGCCGGGCTGGCAAGGATCGCCAGACGATCATTGGCAAAGCCATTGGCAGAACAGCCTGCCGAACAGCGCGCGGGTGGAACAGGCCGACTGGCTGACGCCGCGTCGTGAAGACTGGGTCGCGGCACTGGCTGAGGCGATTGCCGTCGACAGCACCCCGGTGATCCTGATCGCCCATAGCCTGGGTTGCATCACTGTCGCGCATTGGGCCGCCACGGCGCCCGGGCAGTTTTTGCGTCAGGTTCGCGGCGCCTTGCTGGTCGCCCCGGCGGACGTCGAGCGTGCGGCCTGCGCACCGGCCCTGCGCAATTTCGCACCGATTCCAACCCACCTGCTGCCGTTCCCGAGTCAGGTTGTCAGCTCCGACAACGACAGCGCCGTCAGCGCGCCGCGTGCGATGGAGCTGGCGCGCAACTGGGGCGCCGAGGCGGGGATTTTGTCGGGTGCCGGACACATCAATGTGAAGTCCGGTCACCAACGCTGGGAGCAGGGTTTTGCTTATCTCTATCGCTTGCAAAACCGAATGGAACACCACGCCCTGCGCCGCGCTTGAACCTTTTCTTTTTTGCTTTTGTTTTTTAAAAACGCCCACCGTCTCCCGGCGGTTTTGGGCGGGAGTCTGCCATGAGTTTTGAAGCCTTCGGTCAGCCATTGCTGACCTTCCCCGACGCCGAAAAAAGCCCCCTGAGCATTCGCGCCAAGGCGCTGGTGTTTGTCGATCCGCGTTCCCGTCAGTTACGCCAGGAGCTGGAGCTATTGGCGCCGCGCTCGATCTCGGTGTTGATCCGTGGCGAAACCGGCAGCGGCAAGGAGTTGCTCGCACGGCACATCCATCGTGCGAGTGATCGTGGCGGGTTGTTCGTCTCGGTCAACTGCGGCGCGATCAGTCCGACCTACGCCGATGCGGAATTGTTCGGTTATGCCGCTGGCAGTTACAGCGGTTCGGCCAGCAGTCGCGCGGGCTGGTTCGGTTCTGCCAACGGCGGGACGCTCTACCTGGATGAGATCGGCGACTTGCCGCTGCCGATCCAGATCAAATTGCTCGCGGCGCTGGAAAACCACGAAGTCACCCGTGTCGGCGCTCACCAACCGAGCCCGGTGGACGTACGCCTGGTGGCGGCTACCAGCATCGACCTGGCCCAAGCGGTGGCCGCCGGAAAATTCCATGAGCGACTCTTCCACTACCTCAGCGAAGGCCAGCTTGAACTGCCAGCCTTGCGTGAACGAGTGGGCGATATTCTGTCGCTGTCCGAATATTTCCTCGGCATCTATAGCCAGCGCCTGGACCTGCCAGTGCCGCTGATCAGCGAAGCCGCGCAGCATCTGTTAGAGCAACACAGTTGGCCGGGCAACACCCGGGAGCTGGAAAACGTCATTCACTTTGCGTTGCTGGTCAGCACCGGCGATGAGATTTTGCCCGAGCATTTGAATCTGCCTGAAGCGCCTGCGTCATTGGTGCAGATTGAGCGGCAACTGAAGCAAATCCTCGGCAATGGTTCCATCGCAGAGAAAGAAGCCTTGAAACAACTCCTCAAAAACACCGCGCTCTTGTAGGAGCAAGGCTTGCCCGCGATAGCGTTCTCCAGACAGAGCACGTCGCTAGAATCGCGAGCAAGCTTTGCTCCTACGGGTAGATGCGTGAGTTAGAGCTGTATGAACAAAATGGAATATGAAAGTGAATAAAAGATATTGTTCGGGAATAAAAAATCCCGGTATCGTCCGCGTCACGCCAGCGATAGCACTTCACTGGCACCTGTACTAAACAAGCCGTCGTCGATGACGACCGTGATTTTCGATAAGGACACTGCATGAAAAAGGTTCTGTTGTTCACCGCATTGGCGGCTGCCCTGACCGCGGGCCTGGCCCAGGCTGGCGAGAAACTGGTGGTGGCGGCGACCCCGGTTCCACACGCCGAGATTCTGGAACTGATCAAGCCAACCCTCGCCAAAGAAGGCGTGGACCTGGAAATCAAAGTCTTTACCGACTACGTTCAGCCGAACGTACAGGTCGACCAGAAGCGTCTGGACGCCAACTACTTCCAGACCCTGCCGTACCTGAAAAGCTTCAACGAAGGCAAAGGCACTAACCTGGTGACCGTGATCGGCGTGCACGTCGAACCCTTTGGCGGCTACTCGAAGAAAGTCAAAACCCTGGCTGAGCTGAAAGACGGCGCAACCATCGCGATCCCGAACGAAGGCAGCAACAGCGGCCGCGCCCTGATCTTGCTGCAGAAAGCTGGCCTGATCGAGTTGAAAGACCCGAAAAACGCCTTGGCCACCCCGAAAGACATCGCCAAGAACCCCCACAACTTCAAGTTCAAGGAACTGGAATCGGCCATGCTGCCGCGTGTTCTGGACCAGGTCGACCTGGACATGATCAACACCAACTACGCGCTGGAAGCAGGTCTGAACCCGGCTAAAGACGCGCTGGTGATCGAAGGTGCAGATTCGCCTTACGTGAACTTCCTGGTGGCTCGTCCGGACAACAAGGACAGCGTAGCTATCCAGAAACTGGCCAAAGCGTTGACCAGCCCGGAAGTGAAAGCATTCATCGAGAAGAAGTACAGCGGCGCGGTATTGCCGGCGTTCTGATTCGACGCAGCATCAAACCCTTCAAGGTTTCAAACGCCGACGGCTGACACAGCGTCGGCGTTTTTTTGTTTGAGGACGGAAATTTTCGAGCATTGGTCTGGCTTTAGAACCCCCCCTCACCCCAGCCCTCTCCCCACAGGGGAGAAGGGGAAAGGGAGCCGATCTTTGTGCTTTTCAAAGCCTGAGTTCGACCCGGAATTGCAGGTCGCAGAATTTCGAACAAACACATCGGTCAGTCCCCTCGCCCCACGGGGGGAAAGGGAGCAGATCTTTGTGCTTTTCAAAGCCTGAGTTCGACTCGGAATTGCAGGTCGCAGAATTTCGAACAAACACATCGGTCAGTCCCCTCGCCCCTTGGGAGAGGGTTAGGGTGAGGGGAGGTTCTAACTACCCCCGCGTATTCAACGCCCTGCGCAACGCCATCAACAACTTCACGATGTCCTGCGGATCCAGCCGCTGTGGCATTTTTACGTCAGCCATTTTTCTCTTCCTTGTGATGGTTCGGCCGGGGAGTCTGGCCAAAAGCAGTGCATCCTTGGAGGGGTAATCCGAAAAAAAGATCCTTCCTACAGCGCAAAGAAAAATAGTCGTCTTCCGCTGCCGCAGCAAATGCGGAGGATAGTTTTTTGCGTCAAGATTTGCGTCCGTCCCCGATCAAATGTGGGAGCGGGCTTGCTCGCGAATGCTTTTTGTCAGGCGCAGATCAATCCGGCCAATACCATGCCGGTTCATCCAGCATCCGCTGCCCGACAATCCCCGTCTGTCCCAATGTCTTCTCCAACACAATGCAATTGCACTCCGGGTCCTCCTGCACCGCCGAAATCAGCCGCCGGGCATGAGAAACCACCCACACCTGACACTGCTCGGAAGCGTGAATAATCAACCGCGCCAACGCCGGCAACAGATCCGGGTGCAAACTGGTCTCCGGCTCGTTCAACACCATCAGCGTCGGCGGCCTGGGCGTCAGCAGCGCTGCGACCAGCAGCAAATAGCGCAGCGTCCCGTCCGACAACTCGGCCGCCGACAAGGGCCTCAACAAGCCTTCCTGATAAAACTCGATGGCAAAGCGTCCACCGGGCAGCGATTCGATGTTCAGTCTCGCGCCGGGGAAGGCGTCGCTGATGGCCGCTTGCAGCGCCTCGGGGTCGCCGATTTCGATGATGGTCTGCAAGGCTGCCGCCAGATCGCGACCGTCGTGGTGCAGCACCGGCGTGCGGGTGCCGAGTTGCGGTTGGCGCACGGGGGCATCGGTGTCACTGCGAAAGTGATCGTAGAAGCGCCAGCGACGGATGAACTCACGCATTTCCAGAACCTCTGGCGAAGTACGCAAGCTGCCGACCTGATCGAACAGGCTGTCAAAAGTCGGTGTGTGCTGGGCCAGCACGTCCCAGCTGCGGTTGGCTCGGGCACGGATCATAGGCCCGTCGCGATCCACCAGCAGGCTCGCCGGACGATAAAACGGCCCGGCCCAGACGCATTCGCGTTTGATTTGCGGGTCCAGGCTGAAACGTGACGCAATGGGTGAACTGTGCCCGGGTAGCATGAAGTGGCCGTTGGAGTCGGGTAGTCCGAGGCTGATCGAGTATCCGAAGTCCTCCCCGGTAAACCCCAGGCGCAGGCGTTTGGCGCCGTGCCGTACACTCGACTCGATCGGGACTTCGCCGTTACGCATTCGTCGGCTGATGTTTTCCGGGCCGGCCCAAAAGGTCGAATCCAGCCCACCTTCGCGGGCCAACGCATTGACCACGCCGCCCTGAGCGGTTTCCGCCAGCAGGCGCAGCGCGCGGTAGAGGTTGGATTTGCCGCTGCCGTTGGGGCCGGTGATCAGGTTCAAGCGACCCAGCGGAATCACCAATTTATTGATCGAGCGGTAATTGGCCACCGCGAGGGTTTTGAGCATGGGAAGCTTCCTGCTGCATGGCTCGCCAGTTTGCCTTATTGTCGGAAACACTGTGATCCCCTGTACCCGCTGACGAAACCCCTGTGGGGGCGAGCCTGCTCGCGATGGCGGTGTATCAGCCAACATTAATGCCAACTGAAACACCGCCATCGCGAGCAGGCTCGCTCCCACAGGGGCTTCGTCAGCTGCTACAAGGATCGCGGCGTGATCGCTTTATTTGAAGCAGTCAGGCGCACCCTTGGAACCCTGTTCTACGCTCACAGTCGTATCGCCATTGGCACGTTCGTGCAACGCAAAGGAGTCTGCATGGTGGGTCCCGGATTGAAAACAGTGGTTGGCCTGAGCCTCCTTGTTCTGCTGAGCGCCTGTGACGATAAAAAACCGGTCGAAAAGGACCGTCCGCGGGTATTCGTACAAGAGGTAAAACCTGCGGATTACGCGGCGACGGTGACCCTGACCGGTGATGTTCAGGCACGGGTCCAGACCGATCTGTCGTTCCGCGTTGGCGGCAAGATCATCCAGCGTATGGTCGATGTCGGTGATCGTATTTCGGCCAAACAGGTTCTAGCCAAGCTCGATCCCAAGGACCTGCAAACCAACGTCGACTCGGCCCAGGCGCAGGTTGTTGCCGAACAGGCCCGGGTCAAACAGACCGCCGCCGCTTTCGTTCGCCAGCAAAAACTCCTGCCCAAGGGCTATACCAGCCAAAGCGAGTTCGATTCCGCCCAAGCCGCCTTGCGCAGCAGTCAGAGTGCGCTGACTGCCGCTCAGGCGCAGTTGGCCAACGCCCGGGAACAACTGGGCTACACCGCGCTGATTGCCGACGCGCCGGGGGTGATTACCGCGCGTCAGGCCGAGGTCGGCCAGGTGGTGCAGGCCACCGTGCCGATTTTCAGCCTGGCCCGGGACGGTGAGCGCGACGCCGTGTTCAACGTCTACGAATCGCTGCTGAAAGAGCCACCAGAGGATAAAACGGTGGTCGTCAGCCTGCTCGACAACCCCGCGATCAAAACCACCGGCACCGTTCGGGAAATCACCCCGGCCGTCTCCGCGCAGACCGGCACGGTGCAGGTCAAAGTCACGCTCAATGGACTGCCGGAAGGCATGCAGCTCGGTTCGGTGGTGAGTGCCACGGCCAAGACACCAGGCAAGTCGGCGGTCGAACTGCCCTGGTCGGCACTGACGAAAAATCTCAGCGAGCCGGCGGTGTGGCTGGTGGACGACGAGGGCAAGGCACAGCTGCACACCGTCACCGTCGGCCGCTACTTGACGGGCAAAGTGATCATCAGCGCCGGCCTGAAGGGTGGCGAAAAAGTGGTCATCGCTGGCGGCCAGTTGCTGCACCCTGGCGTGAAGGTGGAAATCGCCGAAGACACCTATAAGGATTTAGCCGCGGGAGCCCAGCCATGAAGCGTCTGTTACTGGTATGCGCCAGTGTGATGCTGGTGGCCTGCTCGAAAAAGGAACCGCCGCCGGAGCCTGTGCGTCCGGTGCTGTCCATCAAGGTCCAGTCCCTGGACGAAGAAAGCCTGGGCCGCTTCGCCGGCAGTATCCAGGCCCGGTATGAAAGCAATGTCGGGTTCCGGGTGCCGGGGCGCATTGCCAGCCGTCATGTCGATGTCGGTGCCGAAGTCGAAAAGGGCGCGTTGCTCGCCACCCTCGATCCCACCGATCAGCAGAACCAGTTGCGCTCCGCCCAGGGTGATCTGGCCAGCGTCCAGGCGCAACTCATCAACGCCCAGGCCAACGCCCGGCGTCAGCAGGAGTTGTTTGATCGCGGAGTGGGCGCCCAGGCGCAACTCGACATCGCACAAACCGATCTCAAAACCACCCAGGCCTCCCTCGATCAAGCGAAGGCTGCGGTCGATCAGGCCAAGGACCAGCTCAACTACGTCGAACTGCGCGCCGATCACAAAGCCATCGTCACCGCGTGGAACGCCGAAGCCGGGCAAGTCGTCAGCGCCGGCCAGCAAGTGGTAACCCTGGCGCAGCCGGACATCAAGGAAGCCGTAATTGATCTGCCGGATACTTTGGTCGACCAGTTGCCGGAAGACGTGGTGTTTCAGGTGGCTGTCCAACTCGACCCGAGCGTCACCACCACCGCCATCATTCGCGAAATCGAACCCCAGGCGCAAAGCGCGACCCGCACCCGTCGCGCTCGCCTGACACTGACCGACACGCCACCGGGTTTTCGCCTGGGCACGGCCATCAGCGTGACCCTCAGCTCCGCGATCAAGCCGCGTATCGAACTGCCCCTGACCGCGCTTCAGGAGGTCGATGGCAAACCGCGGATCTGGGTCATTGATCCGCAGACCCAAACCGTTTCCCCGCGAGACGTCAGCCTGATCAGCCGCACTGACTCAACGATGGTCCTGGCCAATGGCGTGAAGTCCGGCGAGCGGGTGGTCAGTGCCGGCGTGAACAGCCTGAAACCGGGCCAGAAAGTAAAAATCGATGAGGACAGCCCGCAATGAAAGGGAGTTTCAACTTATCCGAATGGGCCCTCAAGCATCAGTCGTTTGTCTGGTATTTGATGTTCGTCGCGCTGCTGATGGGCGTGTTCTCGTACCTGAACCTGGGCCGCGAGGAAGACCCGTCGTTCACCATCAAAACCATGGTGATCCAGACCCGGTGGCCGGGCGCGACCCAGGAAGAAACTCTCAAGCAGGTCACTGACCGGATCGAGAAAAAACTCGAAGAGCTCGACTCGCTCGACTACGTGAAAAGCTACACCCGCCCCGGCGAGTCGACGGTCTTCGTAAACTTGCGTGATACCACCAGCGCCAAGGACATCCCGGAAATCTGGTACCAGGTGCGCAAGAAGATCAACGACATTCGCGGCGACTTCCCTCAAGGCCTGCAAGGGCCGGGATTCAACGATGAATTCGGTGACGTGTTCGGCTCGGTGTACGCCTTTACCGCCGACGGTTTGTCGATGCGCCAATTGCGCGATTACGTCGAGCAAGTCCGCGCCGAGATCCGCGAAGTGCCGGGGCTGGGCAAGGTCGAGATGGTCGGCGAGCAGGATGAAGTCCTCTACCTGAACTTCTCCACCCGCAAACTGGCGGCGCTGGGCATCGATCAGCGTCAGGTGGTGCAGAGCCTGCAATCGCAAAACGCGGTGACCCCGGCCGGTGTGATCGAGGCCGGTCCCGAGCGGATTTCCGTGCGCACGTCGGGGCAGTTTGTCTCTGAGAAAGACCTGGAAAACGTCAACCTGCGGCTCAACGATCGCTTCTACCGCTTGGCCGACGTCGCCGAGATCAGCCGTGGTTACGTCGACCCGTCAACACCGGAATTCCGTTTCAACGGCCACCCGGCTATCGGCCTCGCTATTGCGATGAAGAAGGGCGGCAACATCCAGGTGTTCGGCAAGGCGCTGCACCAGCGCATGAATGACCTGACCGCCGACCTGCCGGTGGGTGTTGGCGTGCACAACGTTTCCGACCAGGCCGAAGTGGTGGAAAAAGCCGTCGGCGGCTTCACCAGCGCGTTGTTCGAAGCGGTGGTGATCGTACTGATCGTCAGCTTCATCAGCCTCGGCGTCCGCGCCGGATTGGTGGTGGCCTGCTCGATTCCGCTGGTGTTGGCGATGGTCTTCGTCTTCATGGAATACAGCGGCATCACCATGCAGCGGATCTCCCTCGGCGCGTTGATCATCGC
Organism: Pseudomonas sp. 478; assembly: GCF_003254125.1. NCBI lineage: Bacteria > Pseudomonadati > Pseudomonadota > Gammaproteobacteria > Pseudomonadales > Pseudomonadaceae > Pseudomonas > Pseudomonas sp. 478. Next base: position 560,060 of record NZ_QKZG01000003.1, on the reverse strand, counting down.
CCTCGGGCTGTTGGTGGATGACGCGATGATCACCGTCGAGATGATGGTCACGCGCCTGGAAATGGGCGATACCAAGGAGCAGGCGGCCACGTTCGCCTACACCTCGACCGCGTTCCCGATGCTCACCGGTACGTTGGTGACGGTGGCCGGTTTCGTGCCCATCGGCCTGAATGCCAGCTCGGCCGGCGAGTACACCTTCACGCTGTTCGCGGTGATCGCGGTGGCCATGATCGTGTCGTGGATTGTCGCGGTGCTGTTCGCCCCGGTGATCGGCGTGCACATCCTCAGCGCCAACGTGAAGCCTCATGACGCCGAACCGGGGCGCATCGGTCGGTCGTTCAATTACGGCTTGCTTTGGGCCATGCGCAATCGCTGGTGGGCGATCGGCATCACCGTTGCCCTGTTTGTGGCGTCGGTGTTTTCCATGCAGTTCGTGCAGAACCAGTTCTTCCCGTCTTCGGACCGCCCGGAAATTCTCGTCGACCTGAACCTGCCGCAAAACGCTTCGATCGCCGAAACCCGCAAGGCGGTGGACAAGCTGGAGGCGACGCTCAAGGACGACCCGGACATCGTGCGCTGGAGCACCTACATCGGCGAAGGTGCGATCCGTTTCTACCTGCCCCTCGACCAACAATTGCAGAACCCGTACTACGCGCAATTGGTGATCGTCAGCAAAGGGCTGGAATCGCGCAACGCGCTTAGCCAACGCTTGCGCGAGCGCCTGCGCAAGGATTTTGTCGGTATCGGCAGCTACGTCCAGGCGCTGGAAATGGGCCCGCCGGTGGGGCGGCCGATTCAGTACCGGGTCAGCGGCAAGGACATCGATCAGGTGCGCAAACACGCCATCGCCCTGGCCACCGAACTGGATAAAAACACCCACATCGGCGAGATCATTTACGACTGGAACGAACCGGGCAAAGTCCTGCGCATCGACATCGCGCAAGACAAGGCGCGGCAATTGGGACTGTCGTCAGAAGACGTGGCCAATCTGATGAACAGCATTGTGGTCGGTGCGCCAGTGACTCAGGTCGATGACGATATCTACCTGATCAACGTGGTGGGGCGTGCGGAAGACGCCGAACGCGGCACCCCGGAAACCCTGCAGAATTTGCAGATCGTCACGCCGGGCGGCACGTCGATTCCGCTGCTGGCGTTCGCTTCCGTGCGTTATGAGCTTGAGCAGCCGCTGGTCTGGCGCCGAGACCGCAAACCGACCATCACCATCAAGGCGGCGGTGCGCGATGAGATTCAGCCGACCGACCTGGTGAAACAACTCCAACCCGACATCGATAAATTCGCCGCCAGTTTGCCGGTGGGCTACAAGGTCGCCACCGGCGGCACCGTCGAGGAAAGCGGCAAGGCCCAGGGGCCGATTGCCAAGGTCGTGCCGTTGATGCTGTTTTTGATGGCGACCTTCCTGATGATCCAGTTGCACAGCGTGCAGAAGCTGTTCCTGGTGGCCAGTGTCGCGCCGCTCGGCTTGATTGGCGTGGTGCTGGCGCTGATCCCGACGGGCACGCCGATGGGCTTTGTGGCGATCCTGGGGATTCTGGCGCTGATCGGCATCATCATCCGCAACTCAGTGATTCTGGTGACACAGATCGATGCCCTGGAGAAGGACGGTCATGCACCGTGGGATGCGGTGGTGCAAGCCACGGAGCATCGCCGCCGGCCGATTCTGCTGACGGCAGCGGCAGCGAGCCTGGGGATGATTCCGATCGCCCGGGAAGTGTTCTGGGGGCCGATGGCCTACGCGATGATTGGCGGGATTATTATTGCGACATTGCTGACGTTGCTGTTTTTACCGGCGCTGTATGTGGCCTGGTACAAAATTCGCGAACCGAAAAAAGAAGCGCAGTAATTGGTGCGTTGATCGTTCCCGAGTGACGTTTGGGAACGGTCCTACTTACATGGCCGGTGCGTTGCTGTACGGTCCCTTTTCAAATGGAGGAGGGGCTTCGATGTCACCGATGACCTATTGTCTGCGCTATGTGCTGTTGCTCGGCGCTCTGTTGTGTTCACCCCCGACGCTGGCCGGCAATGTGCTGGAAAATTCGCTGTGGCGTGTCGAGCTCGATCCCGCCACGCTGGCGATTCGCGTCACCCCCGCACAACATTCGCCAGTGCAAGCCTCGTCGGGCGTTACCGGGTATAAGGTCAGCAACCTCAAGCAAAGCGCCAATCGCATGGACTGGCAGTGGGATGACGGCGCCTGGACGCTCAGTGCCGCCCTCGATCAGCGTGACCTGTCCCTGTCCATCACCGCTCGGGATCCTGGTGAGCTGAGCTTTCTGAAACAGCCTGGCAGTTCTATGGGAAAAGGGCTGATCTGGCCGCTGGCCGAGGGGCGTTACGTGCCTGCCGGTGATCCGCTGTGGCAAACCTTTCTGCTCGATCAGGGGGCGTTCAATACCACCCAAGACCTGAGTCTGCCGCTGTGGGGCGTTGATCACGGTGGCTTCACGCTGAACTGGCTGATGACCAACCCTTACAACAATCGCCTGATCTTCAGCGCCGAAAACAACACCCTTGCTCTGACTGTCCATCATCAATTCACCTCCCTTGAGCCCAATGCACCGCTGACTTTCCAGCTGTCGTTGGGTGATGTCGATCTGTTGGCGGGTGCCAGGCGCTATCGGAAATGGTTGGTCGACAGCGGGCAATACGAAACCTTGAGCGACAAACTGCTGAAGACTCCCGAAGCCAAAAAGCTCCTGGGCGCCAGTCATGTTTATCTGTGGGGTAACGACCTGCTCGGACCGGAAGATGTTCGGAGTTGGCCAGCCTTGCTGAAAGGATTGCGCGGCAACGGCGCACTGGCCAGTGAGTTACGTACGAGTTTTGATGCTGAAAGCTCGCAGTTACTGGCCCGGGCTGAGCCACCGCTTGATCGTTACCAGCAAGTCACGTTGCTACGCAGCCTCAATGCTGCGCTCAACAGGAAGGCCCGCAGCGGCTGGCAGTCTGTGGTCGAACCGGACATGCAAAAACTGGCTGACGGCTACGGCGTGTTACGTGCAGAGCTGGCGGTGGCGTTCTCCGATGCTGTGACGGCAACCCCGGAACGCTGGGGCAATACCTTGTCACTCACGACGATCGAACAACTGAAAGCTGCAGGCTTGTCGCGATTATGGTTAGGCCTTGGCGAGGGTTGGGAAGGTGGTCTCTGGCACCCTGAAACGGTGCGTCAAGGTGTTGCCGCAGGTTACCTGGTGGCACCCTATGATTCCTATGAGACGGCGCTGACCATTACTGAAAACCCGGACTGGACCACCGCGCATCTGGGCTCCAGAGCCAATCAGGAATGTGCGGTCGTGCTGGAAACCGGGACGTTCAAAAGCGGGTTTCAGCAATCGGGGCATTACACCGATCCGCGTTGTGTTCGGCCATTGCTTGAGGCGCGCATCAAGGCTGTACAGAGCAAGGCCGGGTTCAATAGCTGGTTTCTGGACGCCTACGCCACCGGCATGCTGTTCGACAGCTACCGTGTGGGAGCGACCATGACTCAGGCGCAAAATGCCGAGGGCAACATCGATGCCTCGCGCTGGGTCAACGAGACGTTGAAGCTACCGACCGGCTCCGAGGATGGCAACGCCACCACGGCCCAAGGGGTACTGTTTGCCCATGGAATGCAGACACCGGTGATCGGCTGGGGTGATTCGGATATGAGCAAGAATCCGAAGTCGCCCTATTACCTGGGCCGCTGGTTTCCTGATGAACAGCCGCAGGTTTTCTTCAAGACCGTGCCGCTCAAGGAACCCTATCGCACGGTTCACTTTGCTCCGCAAACACGCTTGCCGCTTTATCAGGCGGTGTTCCATGGCTCGGTGATCACCACCCATCATTGGCTGTTCGACAGCCTTAAGTTGAGCAATGTGCGCGCCGAGAATGAGCTGACTCAATTGCTCTACAACGTGCCGCCGCTGTATCACCTGAGTGCGGCGACGCTGAAGCAGCGGTTACCGGCGATTGCGCGTCAGGATGTGTTCTTCCGCCCGCTGCATGAGCGTCTGGCGACTCAGGCGATGACAGATTTTCGTTGGCTGACTGAGGATCGTCAGGTGCAGCAGACAACGTTCGCCGATGGCACCAGGTTGGTGGCGAATTTTGATGTGCGCGAACGTGAGATGGATGGTCGACCGCTGGCCGATCGAAGCATCACCGCGTTTGACGCGAACGGGGGAGTGACAACCTATCAAGTCGCTGTGCAACGTTAGAAAACCGTCGCGAACTTGCTCGCGATTTGCGTCCTGACAGGCTACGCCGGCTTACGCCAGACACTCGCCAGCCAAGGCTGCTGCTCCCGCGGCAGCCCTGCCGGCCGGTAGTAATGCTCCAGCTCCACAAACCCCGCCGCCGTCAGCAATTGCTGCCACGTCTCAAGATCGTGGTACGCCCCATAACGCGGCCCGTTCCAACCCTCCTGATTCTCGCCACGAGGGTTTGAGCTGAACAACACACCACCCGGTTTCAAAGCCCCGTGTAACGCCTTCAACACCCGGGGCAGCTCTTGAGTCGGGATATGAAACAGCGCCGCATTGGCAAAAATCCCGTCAAAGCGCTCGGCCGGTAAATCCAGCTTCAGGAAATCCTGCTGCCAGACTTCACAACCGCTGTCCTGTCGGGCCATCTGCGCAAACTTCTCCGAGCCATCAAGCCCGACAGCGGTATGGCCCATGTGCGTGAAGGTTTGCAAATCACGACCCGGCCCGCAGCCAAAATCGAGGATGTCGAACGGCGCTTCACCCTGAATATGCCGCAGCAACGCATCGATGTTCTGGCTGACATCATGATCGCGAGTCCCTTCGCGAAAACTTTCAGCCACCGAGTTGTAATGGCCCAGGGTGGTGGAGGTGATCTGCTCGAGGTCGGTGGGGGTCTGTTTCATGGTCGGCTGCGCAGGCAATTGGGATTTGCCGAATATACGCCATGAAGCCGGTGACTGCTTCGCAGCCATTCGCGAGCAAGCCCGCTCCCACAGTTGACCTGCAGTGGACGCGATCATTGTGGGAGCGGGCTTGCTCGCGAAAGCGGTATCACTGACAACTAATAACTTCAGCCAGGCTCAACGCTTATTGAGACCCCGCGCCAACCGATCCCCGCCCAACTGAATCACCGCCACCAACACCACCAGCAACACAATCACCGTCAACATGATCTGGCTATCAAACCGCTGATACCCGTACCGGTAGGCGATGTCCCCCAGTCCACCCGCACCAATCGCCCCGGCCATGGCCGACGAGTTGATCATCGTCACCAACGTAATCGTAAAACCCCCGACAATCCCCGGCAGCGCCTCGGGCAACAACACATGCCAAACGATATGCCAGCGCCGGCAACCCATCGCCTGCGCCGCTTCGATCAACCCGTGGTCCACCTCCCGCAAACTGACTTCGGCTATACGCGCAAAGAACGGCGTGGCGGCGATGGTCAGCGGCACCACGGCGGCCCAAACGCCGTACGTGGTGCCGACGATCAACCGGGTAAACGGAATCAGCGCCACCATCAAAATCAGAAACGGAATCGAGCGGAACAGGTTCACGAATGCGCCCAACGCGCGGTTCAGCGTTGGCGCTTCATAGATTCCGCCCTTGGAACTGGTGACCAGGATTACCGCCAGCGGAATACCTGCCAGCAGCGCGATCAATGACGACACGCCGACCATCAGGAAGGTGTCGATGAAGCCTTGCAGCAAGCGATCAAACCACATAACCCAGCACCTCCACCTGTTGCGCCCAGTTGCCGGCGCGTTGACGCAATTCCTCTGCGCCGAGGGACGAACCGGTCACCGCCAGCAGCAATTGCCCGAGGGCATGGCCCTGAATCCGTTCCACGCCACCTTGCAGCAAGCGCACGCGACCGCCGAGGGCACTGAACAAGGCGGCCAGGTCGGGCTCGTCGCTGGCGCTGCCGGTGAACTGCAAACGCAGCACAACAGCGGCGTCCGAGGACTGTGGATGTGCCTGCAAGCGGCTTTGCAGTTCTTGCGGCAAACCGTGTTGCAACGGCGCCAGCAAGGTTTTGCTGACCTCGTGCTGCGGGTTGCCGAAGACTTCCCAGACCGGCCCTTGTTCGACGATTCGCCCGTGTTCCAGCACCACGACTCGGTCGCAGATATCGCGGATTACCGCCATCTCGTGGGTGATCAGCACGATGGTCAGGCCCAGGCGCTGATTGATCTCGCGTAGCAGGCCGAGGATTGATTGGGTGGTTTCCGGGTCCAGTGCCGAAGTGGCTTCGTCGCACAGCAGAATCGCCGGGTCATGCACCAAGGCGCGGGCGATGCCGACGCGTTGTTTCTGTCCACCGGAAAGCTGCGCCGGGTAGGCCTTGTGTTTCTCTTGCAGGCCTACCAGTTCCAGCAATTGGCGGACTTTCTGCTCGCGTTTTTCCTTCGGCACACCGGCGACTTTCAGCGGCAATTCGACGTTCTGCCAAACCGTCTTGGCCGACATCAGGTTGAAGTGCTGGAAGATCATGCCGATGCGCCGACGCAGCGCCACCAGGCGGTCTTCATCGAACTCGCCGATATCGACCTGATCGATCAGCACGCGGCCCGTGCTCGGTTGTTCCAGGCGGTTGATGGTGCGGATCAGCGACGACTTGCCGGCGCCGCTGCGACCGATGATGCCGAACACCTCGCCGCGTTGAATCGCCAGGTCGATACCGTGCAGCGCGGCGACCGGACCTTGCTGACCGTTGTAGGTTTTGCCCAGGCCAATGAAGCGCACGTGAGCACGGTTCAGGTTCGGGTGCAGTTCCGTTTGTTCAGCGTTTTTGAGCTCTGGAATCTCCAGTCGCAGTTGCGTGGCTGCCATCATATTCAGCTTTCCCAACCGGCTTGGTAGAGCTTGCCGTGGGCTTTATCCAGCGCTGCACGAACGGCCGGCGAATGCTGGTAAATGTCGACGAATTTGATCAGGCGCGGGTCGGTTTTGCTTTTCGGCTGGATCACGAACTGAATCACGTATTCCTTGTGATCCAGGCCGTCGAACAGCAGGGCGGAGCCGGCATCGAAGGTCTTCGACAAGCGGATGTAGGCCGGGTAGCCCTGGACCAGATCGGCGTCGTCATAGGCGCGTACCAGTTGCACGGCTTCGACCTGCAGGATTTTGATCTTTTTCGGATTGGCGATGATGTCTTCTTCGGTGGCCTTGTAGCCGACACCCGGTTTGAGCGTGATTAGCCCGGCCTTGGCCAGCAGTTGCAAGCCACGACCGCTGTTGATCGGGTCGTTGGCGATCGCCACGCTGGCGCCTTCCGGCAGTTCGTCGAAGCTTTTGTATTGCTTCGAGTAGAGGCCGACGTTGTTGATGATTCCCGGTGCGAACGGCACCAGGTCAAAACCGGCGGCGGCCTTGGCGTTTTCCAGGAACGGGACGTGCTGGAAGTAGTTCACGTCGATGTCGCCGGCAGCGAGGCTGACGTTGGGCGCGATCCAGTCGCTGAACTCCACCAGGTCGACTTGCAGGCCTTGTTTCCTGGCTTCTTCGACGGCGGCTTCCAGGGGAATGGCGAAAGCGGCGGTGGTGCCGACTTTCAGCGGCGCGTCGGCGGCGAAGGTGAGGGAGCTGAAAAGGCCGAGGGCCAGGGCCAGTGCTTTGACTGGGTGGGAGAGGCAGGTCTTTTTCATGATGGGTTTTCCAGTCAGTGCATAGTTGTGTGGTGTTGGGTCGGGCCTCTTCGCGAGCAAGTCGAATCGTCGCACCGCCGCTCCCACAGTGTTTTCGGGTGTTCACACAATCCCTGTGGGAGCGGCGGTGCGACGATTCGACTTGCTCGCGAAGCTTTTAGCGGCGGTAGGCCGAGCCCGTGTGTTGCTCAGGCAAATGCGCCCCTTCGTGAAACAGTTTTTCCCGCAGGCTGCCGCTGTCGTAAGCGGTCTTGTACGACCCGCGCCGTTGCAACTGCGGAATCACCAGGTCGATGAAATCCACATAGCTCTCGGGCGTGACTATTCGCGTCAGGTTGAAGCCATCCAGCCCGGTCTCGGCGATCCACGATTCCAGCTCATCCGCCACCTGCTCAGGCGAGCCCACCACGGTGATGTAGCGACCACCGAGGGCGTGTTGCTCGAGTAATTTGCGGCGAGTCCAGTCGTTGTTTTGCAGGTTCTTGGTGGCGGACTGGATCGCGTTGCTCTTCACGTACTGGATCGGTTCATCGATGTCGTACTCGGAAAAATCGATCCCGGTGGACGCCGAGAAATGCGCCACGCCGGCCTCGGCGCTGGCGTAGCTCAAGTACTCGGCGTGCTTGGCCCAGGCCAGCGCTTCGGTGGCGCCGACTATCACGTTCAGCCCCATGAACACCTTGATGTCCTCGGGGTTGCGCCCGGCCTCGACGGCACTGGCGCGCACCTTGTCCACTTGAACCTTGGTCGACGGTTTGTTTTGGCCGCTGATGAACACGCACTCGGCATGTCGCCCGGCGAACAGCAAACCGCGATCCGAACTGCCGGCCTGGAACAGTACCGGTGTGCGTTGCGGCGAGGGTTCGCAGAGGTGATAACCCTCGACCTGATAGAACTCGCCTTTGTGCTCGACCTTGTGCACTTTCTCCGGTTGGGCGTAGATCCGCTGCTGCGGATCGTTAAGCACCGCGCCGTTTTCCCAGCTGCCTTCCCAGAGTTTGTAGAGCACTTGCAGGTATTCGTCGGCCTGGTCGTAACGACGGTCGTGTTCGACCTGTTCGCTTAGCCCCATGGCCTTGGCGGCGCTGTCGAGGTAGCCGGTGACGATGTTCCAGCCGACCCGACCACGGCTCAGGTGATCGAGCGTGGACATGCGTCGGGCGAACAGATACGGCGGTTCGTACGTCAGGTTGGCGGTGAGGCCGAAGCCAAGGTTTTTGGTGACCGCGGCCATGGCCGAAACCAGCAGTAGCGGGTCGTTGACCGGAAGTTGGATTGATTCTTTGAGCGGTACATCCACCGAGTTTTGATAGACGTCATAAACCCCGACGATGTCAGCGATGAACAAACCGTCAAACAGTCCACGCTCCAGCAATTGCGCCAGTTCGGTCCAGTATTCGATGGTTTTGTAATGAGTGGAGGTGTCCCGAGGATGCGTCCACAGACCATGGTTGATGTGCCCGATGCAGTTCATGTTGAACGCATTGAGCAGGATCTTCTTCTTGGCAGCGGCCATCAGATGGTCCCCCGCAGTGGCGGGTTTTCATCGTTGAGGTAGTAATTGCCGACCGCGTGATACTTCCAGCGCACCGGGTCGTGCAGCGTGTGTACCCGGGCGTTGCGCCAGTGGCGATCCAGGCCGTGTTCAATCAAGGTTGCCTGGCTGCCAGCCAGTTCAAACAGCGTGCTGCCCGCGGCGAGGGAAATCTCGGTGCTGATGGCGCGGGTTTCGGCGACGGCAATTGACGCGGCGGCGACGGTCTCGGCGTTGGTGTCGGCCTGAGCCTTGTCGAGGAATTCGCCGGAGCGTTCCAGCAAGGCTTCGGCGGCGTGCAGACGAATGCTCAAGTGGCCGAAGCTCTTGATGGTCAGCGGGTCCTCGGTGGCTTTGTCGTTCCCGGAATCGATCCACGGCCGGGTCTTGGTGCGCACGAAATGCAGCGCATCTTCATAGGCGGCGCGGGCGATACCGGTGTCGATGGCTGCGTGAAGGATCTGCGCCAACGGGCCGACGGTGGTCGGGCGCTCGAATGCACTTTGAAACGGGATCACGTCTTCGGCGGCGACGTAGACATCTTCAAACACCACCGAACCGCTGCCGGTGGTGCGCTGGCCGAAGCCGCTCCAGTCGTCGATTACCGTCAGACCCTTGGCATGACGAGGGACGAAAGCGAGTTGCTGAACACCGTTTTCGTCCACGACTGACGTCGGGATGCGCTGGGCATAAATCGCGCCCGTGGCGTAAAACTTGCGGCCGTTGATGCGATAGCCGTCACCTTCTCCATGCCGATCAGGGGCCAGGCTGGTGACGCGGTCATGGGCGGTTTTGGTGCCCAGTTCCGCGAGAGCATTGCCGAAGCGCTGGCCGGCCAATACTTCTGCGTAAAGGCGTTTTTTCTGCTCATCGCTGCCGTTCACCCGCAGCACTTCGAGCGCGTAGAAATGGTTCTGCGGGATCTGGCCCAGGGAGCCGTCAGCCTGGGCGATCAGCGCAATCACTTTGGCCAGGGTGACGTTGGAAACACCGGCGCCGCCGTATTCTTTTGGCACGCTGATGCCCCAAAGACCCGAGCGGGAAAACACTTCCAGTTCCGGGTGTGGCAAACGGCGTTCGCGGTCGCGCAGGGCGCTGTCGCGTTTGAAATCTTCGGCCAGGTCACTGGCGACGATCAGGGCTTGCTCATCGCTGGTGATGACCGCGACGTGGTGAGAAATGGTCATGTGTTTCTCCAGAGATCTGGTCAAAAGTGTTCTGGTCGTTAGATCCAGGAGTGCCGTGCGGGCAGCGTGCCGTTCAGGTGATAGGTGCCGACGGCGTGATATTTCCAGCGCACCGGGTCGTGCAGCGTGTGCACGCGGGCGTTGCGCCAGTGGCGGTCGAGGTTGAATTCGGCGAGGGTGGCGCGGCTGCCGGCCAGTTCGAAAAGCTTTTCGCTGGCCAGCAGCGAGATCTCGGTGGTCAGCACTTTGGCTTCGGCCACGGCAATCGAGGCGCGGGCGGCGGACTCGGCGGTGAGCGGCGCGGTATTGACCTGATCGAGCACTTGCCCGGCCTTGCGCAACAGCGCTTCGGCGGCGTGCAGTTCGATTTTCAGTTTGCCGATGTCGGCGATCACATAAAGGTCGTCGCTGGCCCGTTCGACCTTGGCGTCGATCCACGGCCGTGCACGGGTTTTCACGAATTCGATGGCGTCGTCGATGGCGCCCCGGGCGATGCCGGCGTCAATGGCGGCTTGAATCAGCTGCGACACGGCACCTTGTATGTTCGGGCTGTCGTTGATCTTCCAGTTATCCACCACCAGCTCGGCGTCGACCTGCACGTTGTTGAGCAAAATGGTGCCGCTGGCGGTGGTGCGTTGGCCGAAGCCCGACCAGTCATCCACGATGCGCAGGCCAGGAGTGCCGCGACGAACGAAGGCCAGCACTTGCTTGCCATCGTCGTTCAGCGCCTTGACGGCGACCCAGTGGGCGAACAGGGCGCCGGTGGAATAGAACTTCTGCCCGTTGAGGACAAAGCCGTCGCCGCTGGCGGTGATTCGCGCCTTGAGTTCAAGGGTGTTTTTGGTGCCGCGTTCTGGTCCCGCGTTACCGATCCGCCAGCCGTCGAGCACGCTTTTGAACAGCTGTTTTTTCTGCGATTCAGTGGCGCTGCCGAGCACCAGATTGAGAATGCCGAACTGGTTTTGCGGGATCTGTCCCAATGCCGGGTCGGCCGCGGAAATGATCGCGAAGACTTCGGCAAGGGTGACGAACGAAACCTGCGGGCCACCGTACTCACGCGGGATAGAAATGCTGCCCAGGCCGCTGCGGGTGAACTGTTCGATTTCCGACCACGGCAGCTTGCGCTGCTGGTCGCGTTTGGCTGCTTGCAGGCGGGCGACTTGCGCCAGCTCATGGGCGGCCTTGATGGCTTGTGCGTCGTTACGCAAGACCTGCGCGGGCAACAACAACGGGGCGACGTCCAGATCACTCTGGACGATTGCTTCTGCCAGACTGGACATCAGTGCCGCTCCTTGGCTGCACGCAATGCCCTGGCGATCTGCACTGGGGTGATTGTGTTCCGGACCATACCTACCTCACATCTCATGGAAACGTCGCGAGGGTTGCGACGAACGAAAACAAGAATGTCCGGTGGTCCGGTGCATATACCCTAAGCGTGTATAAAAAATTAATAAACTAACTTTTAGGAATATGCATAGAAGGCGGTGCCACAGATTCATGTAGCAGCAGGCTTCGCCAGCTGCTACATGGGATCTCAGTGTTTGCGGGGTTCGGCGGCCATGAGCATTTCTTTCGGCCGGGCCTTCAAATAGGGATTGGCGCAACCGATCTTCAGCCTGCGCGGTGGTGCCCAGCGGGAGTTGTTACCCACCCGGTCGAGGATGCAGTAAGTCACTTCCAGCCGCAGGTCTTCGCCGGCTTCGAGAATGATCGCCGGCGGCACCCAGACCTGGATCGGCTGGCCGACATCGCCGGCCTTGAGTCGTGGCAGATCCATGCGCACATCGCCCCAGCGCAAGGTGATTTCGTCGTCGGCGGCCATGTTCAGGTAAGGCTCGATGGTCAACGGAACACCGCGCTTGATCTGGTTCGGATTGACGCCCTGACGGCGAATGGTCTCGGGAATGTTCACGGGCTCCAGACTCTGGTTTTCATCGCCGGACAGCGCCGACGGTTGGCCGCCGGGGCAGTCGAGTTTGATTTGCACCCGTCTGGTGGCCGAAAGGGTTGGCCCTTGCCCGATCTGCATGATCCGGTAGTGAACGTGCGAGGTGCCATTGGCGATAAAGCTCTCGGGCACACGCAGTTGGACCGGTTGGCCGACATCGTCAGCCGTCAGCACTCTGGAGGCCACGTAGCAGTTATCCCAGAACAGTTCGATCAGGTCGCCTTCGTCCATGCCGGAGTAGGGCGCCACATCGATCAGCAGGTGCGCCGCCGAGGTGATGTTGATGCAGGTCTTGTGAGATTGCGCCAGGGTCGGGGCCGCAAGTTCGGGTTTGTTCGAAGTGCTTGTCATGGGGTTTCTCCTTGAAGCCTTGCAGCGAAAGTCCGTTTCTGAAAGTTCGAAAGGCGTGAATTACCGAGCAACAAAACTGTTCACTGTGTGTGAAATTAAAGAGTGAATGAGTGCGAGGTTAAATGCCTGTTGGAGACTAGATAAGAGTGCGCTTGGATAGGTGTCAATAGTGTTTGTTAGTTAAGTATTGGATCTAGTGTTATTCAGAAAAATCCTACGCGGTGGAGTTAATAAGCTGCACCGCGCTGTCGAACTTGACCTTGTTTTATGGGCTTTTAGTGTGTTGCTTACGGCGAAGGCCGGTGCGGTGAGGGCGTTGGGTTTGGCGAATTTTAGGCGAGGTTATTCTGTTGCAGGACATATATATGTACCGCATACCGCTATAAAAAATTATCTATTGTTCGGGTGGGTGAATAAGCCAGGAGAATATATCGAGAGATTTTGTTAGTGGGGGAGTTGTCACTTCCATCCGTGGAAGTTAACAAGTAGTGAGGCGATGTTTCAGTGCTGAGCGTTATTCAGGAACTTGCTCAAAAACTGCTTCGTCCGCTCTTCTTTCGGATTGGCAAACAAGGCCTTGGCTTCGCCTTGTTCGACGATCACACCTTTGTCGAAAAATACCACGCGGTTCGCCACGTCCCGGGCAAAGCCCATTTCGTGGGTGACGATGACCATGGTGCGCCGCTCTTCGGCGAGGCTACGGATGGTCGCCAGCACTTCACCTACCAGCTCCGGGTCGAGGGCTGAGGTCGGCTCATCGAACAGAATCACTTCCGGCTCCATCGCCAGCGCGCGGGCAATCGCCACACGCTGTTGCTGGCCACCGGAAAGGCGTCGCGGGTACGCGTCTTCCTTGCCCGCCAGGCCGACCCTGGCCATCAGCTTTTTACCCAGGGCAACGGCTTCGGCGTGCGGGATCTTCTTTACGATGATCGGGCCTTCGATGACGTTTTCCAGGGCGGTGCGATGAGGGAACAGGTTGAAGTTCTGGAACACGAAACCCACGTGCTGGCGCAAGCGTCGCACCAGGCCTTGCTGCTGGTTCAGCGGACGGCTGCCATCGATTTCGATGTCACCGACCTTGATCCGGCCGCTGGTGGGTTCTTCAAGGAAATTCAGGCAGCGCAGGAACGTGGTTTTTCCCGAGCCGCTGGGCCCGATGATCGCCACCACCTCACCTTCCTTCACTTGCAGATCGATGCCGTTGAGCACCACTTGACCCTTGAACTGCTTTGTCAGTTTTTCCACGACAATCATTGGGTCAGGACTCCAGATCGTGCCGATTGACCCGTGCTTCCAACTGATTCTGCAGGTGCGAAAGCACCGTGGCCAGAACCCAGTAGATCAGCGCGGCGGCAAGGTACATGGTGAAAATTTCAAAGGTACGGGCGGTAATCAGCTGCGCCTGACGGAACAGTTCCGGCACCTGAATAGTGGCTGCCAGCGCGGTGTCCTTCACAAGCGAAATGAAGCTGTTGCCCAATGGTGGCAGGGCTGTGCGCATCGCTTGCGGCAGGATGGCCCGGCGTAGCGTCTGCGCGCGGGTCATGCCGATACTCGCGGCGGCTTCCCACTGGCCGCGCTCGATAGAGCTGATCGCGGCGCGGAGGATTTCGCAGGCATAGGCCGCCATGTTCAGCGAGAAGCCGATCAGGGCCGCCGGCAGCGGATCAAGTTCGATGCCCAATTGCGGCAAGCCGTAATAGATCACGAACAGTTGCACCAGCAACGGCGTGCCGCGAAAGAACGACACGTAGATGCGGGCGATCCAGCTCACCAGTTTGAAGCGCGACAGGCGCATCAACGCCAGGCCGAAGCCCATCACCAGGCCGAAGAACATCCCGCCCAGGCTCAAGATCACTGTGTAGTACGCGCCCTTCAACAGGAAGGGCGCGGAATCCAGCGCGAGTTGGAAAGCTTCTTCCATTATTTAGTGACGTCAGCGCTGAAGTATTTTTCCGAAAGCTTTTTCAGCGTACCGTCGGCACGCAGCTTGTCGATGGCTTTGTTCACCGCGGCCAGCAGCTCTGGCTCGCCTTTGCGCAGGGCGATACCGGCTTCCTGGCGGGAGAACGCTTCGCCGGCGGCGGCAGTGTCCTTGGCCTTCTTGGCGTATTCCAGTGCGGCGAGGCGGTCGATCAGAATGGCGTCGATGCGGCCAACGCGCAGATCCTGGAACTTGGTCGGGTCATCTTCGTAGGTGCGGATGTCAGCCTTAGGCACATTCTCTTTCACCCATTGCTCGTAGTTGGTGCCCAGGCCTACGCCTACTTTCTTGCCGGCCAGATCGGCAGCGGTCTTGATGGTGTCTTTGTTCTTGGTCAGGGTCAGCGCCTGAATCCCGGAAACGGTGTACGGCTCGGAGAAGTCATACTTTTTCTTGCGCTCTTCGGAGATGGTCACCTGGTTGATCACGGCGTCCAGACGCTTGGATTCCAGGGCTGCAAGGATGCCGTCCCATTTGGTCGGCTGCAGTTTGACCTTCACGCCCAGCTCTTTGGCCAGGGCTTCGGAAAACTCGACTTCGAAGCCCGTCAGCTTGCCGTCGGCGTCGACGAAACTAAACGGTGGGTAAGTGCCTTCCAGACCCACGTTGATCACGCCAGCGTCTTTGATTTTTTGCAGCTGCTCACCGGCAACCGCTTGCCCCAGCAGACCGGCGCTCAGCGCCAGGCCCAGCGAACCAACCAGCAGGTTTCGACGTAATGCGGAAAAATTCATGACAAGCCCCTGTGTTTTCTTATGAAGACGCTTTTAGGAATGTTGGCAAATTCGGGATTTGAACGACTGCAATATCCTGCCCTAAAGCATCGTATGCGTCTCGCTGCAAATTCGCCTGCGGCGTGACTATATGATGGCGCCTTTAGATTTGAAAATAATGAATAATCAATTTGTTATTCTATATTGGAATATGCAGTTGACGCGAACCATTGTGGCGAGGGGGCTTGCCCCCGTTGGGGTGCGCAGCAGCCCATTGTGTCTGACAGTCATACCGAGTCAGCAGACATTACGACTGCTTCGCAACCGAACGGGGGCAAGCCCCCTCGCCACAGGACTGCCGCCTACAGAAAGTCTTTGTAGGCGAACAGTGCTGGCGCCCCGCCGGTGTGCAGGAAGATGATCGGGCCGTCATTGAAGCGCTGGCGGCCGATGCCATCGAGCAAACCCGCCATGGCCTTGCCGGTATAAACCGGGTCCAGCAGCAAACCTTCCTGACTCGCCACCAGCTTCACGGCGGCCAACGTCCCGGCATTCGGTTCACCGTAGCGCGGGCCGAAATATTCGTCCCACAACTCGACCTTGAAACTCGCTGGCAGGCTCACGCCCAGCAACTCGGCAGTGCGTTCGGCGAGGCCCTGGACTTTCGGGCGCTGGTCTTCGTCGCTACGAGAAACCGTGACACCAATCACTGGCAAATCCGGCAGTGCTTCACTCAACGCCAACGCCAGACCGCTATGGGTCCCGGCACTCCCCGAAGCCAGAACCACGGCCGCGAATGTCAGCCCGGTGTCCTTGATCTGCTCGGCCAGTTCCAGCCCGGCGCGCACATAACCCAAAGCGCCCAATGCGTTGGAGCCACCAATCGGCACCAGATACGGCTTCTTGCCGTTGTTGCGCAGGCGATCAGCCAGGGCCTGCAGTTGTTCGTCAGCGTTGTCGAGGTTTTCCACCAGCTCGACCTTGGCGTCGAACAGGTCCAGCAGCAGCCGATTGCCGTTACCGACATAGTTAGCGTCGTCGGTGCCGAGAGTGTTTTCCAGCAGGGCCACGCAGCCCAGGCCAAGCTTGGCCGCAATGGCGGCGGTCTGGCGCACGTGGTTGGACTGAAGCGCGCCAGCGGTGATCAACGTATCGGCGCCTTGTGCCAGTGCATCGGCCGCCAGGTATTCAAGTTTGCGCAGCTTGTTGCCGCCCATCGCCAGCGGCGTCAGGTCATCACGCTTGACGTACACATCGCGGCCCAACCAGGCCGACAGACGTTCGAGTTTTTCCAGGGCAGTAGGATGACCGAGCAGGTCGAGACGGTTAAAGCGGGCAAGCTGTTGTTTGATCATGGGGTCCGTACTGGCGGAGGGAGATGACAGGACTATAGGCACGCCTATTTAGCGGGGCAACTGCCAATCGGCCTTATGCCAAAAAGTGCTGAGCACAGCACAATCGGTTCTTAATTCGGCTTCCAGACCATGCCGTAAAGTAATCGCGGTTAACGCGGCCAGACAGTCCGGCCGCCCGTGAGGAGTTTTTACCGTGAGCGAGCGTTCCAGTCATTGGCAACTGCAGACCATCGTCAGCCAACTGCGCACGGCGCGTGACCAGTGGCGGCTACAAAATGGCCGCGCCAGCACCGAACAGGGCGGTCGCGAGTTGCCTTCCCGAGCGGCCATGGCAGAGATTCTCGAAGCCCTTTGCGGCGCGTTGTTCCCGATGCGCCTGGGACCGGTGGATTTGCGCGAGGAAAGTGAAGACTTCTACGTCGGTCACACGCTGGACGTTGCGTTGAACGCGTTGCTGGCTCAGGCGCGACTCGAACTGCGCTACGCCGCTCGCCACAGTGCCCAGGCCGACACTGGGGTCGAGGCCAAGACGATTCAGATCATTCAGGACTTCGCCCTCGCATTGCCGGGGCTGCGCAGTCTGCTCGACACCGACGTGCTGGCGGCCTATCACGGCGATCCGGCGGCTCGCAGCGTCGATGAAGTGTTGTTGTGCTATCCGGGGATTCTGGCGGTGATTCATCATCGCCTGGCCCATCATTTGTACCGCGCCGGATTGCCGCTGCTGGCACGTATCAGCGCGGAAATCGCCCACTCGGCCACCGGCATCGACATTCACCCTGGCGCGCAGATTGGTCGCAGCTTCTTCATCGATCACGGGACGGGTGTGGTGATCGGCGAGACCGCCATCATCGGCGAGCGTGTGCGGATTTATCAGGCCGTGACGTTGGGCGCCAAGCGCTTCCCGGCGGATGAAGACGGTCAGTTGCAGAAGGGGCAGCCGCGACATCCGATTGTCGAGGATGACGTGGTGATCTATGCCGGTGCGACGATTCTGGGGCGGATCACCATCGGCAAGGGCTCGACCATTGGCGGCAATGTCTGGCTGACCCGCAGCGTGCCGGCGGGGAGCAACCTGACTCAGGCGAATCTGCAGCATGATGACGGGACGCAGAAGTAAGCCTGTGAAAATGTTCGCTGTCTGATCGGCCGCCTTCGCGAGCAAGCCCGCTCCCACATTAGATCGTGTACCTGTCCCGCGCCTCGGTCTAATGTGGGAGCGGGCTTGCTCGCGAATGGTTTCAAGCCGAACCTGGATAATGGCATTTAGCTAATTCTTGACTGAACGAATCCTCCAAATCCCCCGTCATACCCGCCCTTGAGCTAGCGCACGAACAGTACCGCCGAGCCTTGCGATTAGTCCTTAGCCCCCTATTCATGTTTAACTTGAACGCTCATTCAAGTTAAACCGCCGGTTTGCTGCCCGCTCACAACAGGAGGCTTGCCTTTGCCGAGTCCGTTACTGATTGCCCTGTTTCTCCCCCTTGAGGTGCACCTTTCATGAGTGCATCGCCCACCCCCGCCAGCGGTCAGGTCCGCATGAATCCGCCGGTGTTTTACTTCTCGGCGACGTTCATTTTGCTGTTCGGCATCATCGTCATCGCCATGCCTGAACAGGCCGGTGCCTGGCTTCTGGAAGCGCAAAACTGGGCGGCCAACACGGTCGGCTGGTACTACATGCTCGCAATGACCCTGTATCTGGTCTTCGTGGTGGTCACCGCCTTGTCCGGCTACGGCAAGATCAAGCTCGGTGCCGACCACGACGAACCCGAATTCAGTTACCTGTCCTGGGCCGGCATGCTGTTCGCCGCCGGGATCAGCATCACGCTGTTCTTCTTTTGCGTGTCCGAACCGCTGACCCATTTGGCGCAACCGCCGCAAGGCGACGCGAACACGGCGGAAGCAGCGCGTCAGGCGATGCAGATTCTGTTTCTGCACTGGGGCCTGCACGGCTGGGGCGTGTTCGCCTTCGTCGGCATGGCGCTGGCCTACTTCGCTTATCGTCATAACCTGCCGCTGGCCCTGCGTTCGGCGCTCTATCCGCTGATCGGCAAACGCATCAACGGCCCGATCGGTTACGCGGTGGACGGCTTCGGCATCATCGCCACGGTGTTCGGCCTTGGTGCCGACATGGGCTTTGGCGTGTTGCACCTCAACTCGGGTCTGGACTACCTGTTCGGCATCGCTCACACCCAATGGATTCAGGTCGGCCTGATCACGCTGATGATGGGCGCGGCGATCATCGTTGCCGTGTCTGGTGTCGATAAAGGCGTACGCGTGATGTCCGACATCAACATGCTGCTGGCCTGCGCGCTGCTGCTGTTCGTGTTGTTCGCCGGCCCGACTCAGCACCTGCTCAACACCTTGATCCAGAACATCGGCGACTACCTCGGCGCCTTGCCGATGAAGAGTTTCGACCTCTACGCCTACGACAAACCCAGTGACTGGCTGGGCGGCTGGACGGTGTTCTACTGGGCCTGGTGGATCGCATGGTCGCCGTTCGTGGGCCTGTTCATCGCACGGATTTCCCGTGGCCGGACCATCCGCGAATTCGTCTTCGGTGTGCTGCTGATTCCGCTCGGCTTCACCCTGGCGTGGATGTCGATCTTCGGCAACAGCGCCATCGATCAAGTCCTCAACCACGGCATGAGCGCCCTCGGCATGTCGGCCATCGATAACCCGTCGATGACCCTCTACCTGCTGCTGGAAACCTACCCGTGGAGCAAAACCGTGATCGCGGTCACGGTGTTCATCAGCTTCGTGTTCTTCGTCACCTCCGCCGACTCCGGCACCGTGGTGCTATCGACACTGTCCGCCAAGGGCGGCAATCCTGACGAAGACGGGCCGAAATGGCTCCGGGTGTTCTGGGGCGCGATGACCGCGTTGGTGACCAGTGCGCTGCTGTTCTCCGGCAGTATCGATGCGCTGAAGTCAGCGGTGGTGCTGACCTCGTTGCCGTTCTCGATGATCTTGCTGCTGATGATGTGGGGGCTGCACAAGGCGTTCTATCTGGAGTCGCAGAAGCAGATCGCGCAACTGCATTCCCTGGCGCCGGTCTCCGGCTCGCGGCGTGGCGGCTGGCGTCAGCGTTTGAGTCAGGCCGTACATTTCCCGTCACGGGATGAGGTCTATCGCTTCCTCGATACGGCGGTGCGCCCGGCGATTGAAGAAGTCTCGGCGGTGTTCGTCGAGAAGGGTTTGAAGGTGGTCACTCAGCCGGACCCGACCAACGACAACGTCAGCCTGGAAATCGGTCATGGCGAGGAGCGTCCGTTCATTTATCAGGTGCAGATGCGCGGCTACTTCACACCGTCCTTCGCCCGTGGCGGCATGGGTTCCAAGGAACTCAACAACCGTCGTTATCATCGGGCCGAAGTGCATTTGAGCGAGGGCAGTCAGGACTACGATCTGGTGGGTTACACCAAGGAGCAGATCATCAACGACATCCTCGATCAGTACGAGCGGCACCTGCAGTTCCTGCATTTGGTGCGTTGATCGAGAACCCGTGGCGCCGGGCCTTTTTCAGGTCTCGGCGCTCAACACCATGAACAGCACCAGCGCCGCCACCGGCACACTGAACACCACCGTGCCGATCATCAGTTCCGTACTCAGTGACTGGCCGGCCGTGACCACACCAACGGCACCGTTGATCAACGTCAACGCCAGCCACAGGACCACGAAGCTGTAGGTCAGTGTCTGTTGGCTGAAGCCGATTTTCTCGCCGATGAACAGCATCAGCGCCAGCAGGATCAGGCCGAAGGAGATGATGATCGTGGTGTGCATGGTGTGTTCCGCCCTTCAAATGTGTGTTGCTTTTGGGGCCGCCTTCGCGAGCAGGCTCGCTCCCATAAGGTCGTCGCAATCCTGTGGGAGCGAGCCGGCTCGCGATAGGAGCGCTGCGGTATCAAGTGAGCATAGTTAAACCAGCCCACCGTTGACGCGCAGTGCAGGAAATCCTGATCGATATGCCACCACCGCCGATGCCGGTTGGGGGAAGTGCTTGCGGGGGCACGGTAGCCGCAGTTTCACAGATCGTTCCCACGCTCCGCGTTGGAATGCCTCAACGGACGCTCCGCGTTCGGCTCTGGATTGGGACGCGGAGCGTCCCGGGCTGCATTCCCACGCAGAGCATGGGAACGATCATATGAAACGTTTCAGCATTTTCTCGAGTCCGAGGTCTATCGGCGTTTGTCTGGGCGTATGCTGGGCAACTTGCGAAGCAGTCGATACCAACTTCAAGACAGACAAGAGAGGATTCGATGACCTACACCGCTGCCGAAAACCGCTACGACTCCATCCCTTACCGCCGCGTGGGGCGCAGCGGGCTGGTGCTGCCGGCGCTGTCTTTGGGCCTGTGGCACAACTTCGGTGACAGCACGCCGATCGACACCCAGCGATCGTTGCTGCGTACCGCGTTTGATCTTGGCATCAACCATTTCGACCTGGCCAACAACTACGGCCCGCCGTACGGCAGTGCAGAGATCAATTTCGGTCGTTTGCTGCGTGAAGACTTCAAGCAGTATCGCGACGAGCTGATCATCTCCAGCAAGGCCGGTTGGGACATGTGGGCCGGCCCTTATGGCCAGGGCGGCGGTTCGCGCAAATACGTGCTGGCCAGCCTTGATCAGAGCCTGCAGCGCCTGGGCCTGGACTACGTGGACATCTTCTATTCCCACCGCTTCGACCCGGACACGCCGCTGGAAGAAACCGCCAGCGCACTGGCCACCGCGGTGCAACAGGGCAAGGCGTTGTACATCGGTATCTCCTCGTACTCGGGGGTTAAAACCCGTGAAATGGCCGCGCTGCTGAAAGAGTGGAAAGTCCCGTTGCTGATTCACCAACCGGCTTACAACCTGCTCAATCGTTGGGTAGAAAAAGACTTGTTGGATACGACGGACGAACTCGGTACGGGCGTGATTGCGTTTACGCCGTTGGCTCAGGGGTTGTTGACCGACAAGTACCTCAACGGTGTGCCGGCGGACGCGCGGGTCAATCGTCCGGGGGGAGGTTCGTTGCAGGCGGCGCACCTGTCCGAAGCCAACATCGCTCATGTGCGCGCGCTGAATGAGATCGCCAAACGTCGCGGTCAGAGCCTGGCGCAGTTGGCATTGGCGTGGACGTTACGCGATCCGCGCGTGACGTCGGCGTTGATCGGTGCGAGCCGGCCGGAGCAGATTATCGAGAACGTCGGGGCGTTGAAGAATTTGAGCTTCAGCGTGGAAGAGCTGGCGGAGATTGACCGGTTTGCCCAAGAGGGCGGGGTCAATCTTTGGGAGAAGCCTTCGACGGCGGAGTAAGTATTTGGCGCCAGAACCTTTGGCGCCTGTCAGATTGTCTTCGCGAGCAAGCCCGCTCCCACATTAGACCGAGTCGTTCAGTAAGAAAGCGGTTGAATGTGGGAGCGGGCTTGCTCGCGAAGAGGTCATCAAAGCCAATAAAGAACTTCAGGGTTCACCGGAAAAACGGCACATCCCCCAACACCGTCGCCCGCTGCATTACCCGTCGCGCCGGCCGGTAATCATCCACGGCGTAATGCTGCGTCACGCGGTTATCCCAAAACGCCACGTCGTCCTTCTGCCAACGCCAGCGAATGGTAAATTCCGGCCGCGTGGCATGGGCAAACAGAAACTTCAGCATCACCTCGCTTTCGGTTTCCGACAGCTCATTGATCTTCGACGTGAAGCCTTCATTGACGAACAACGACCGACGTCCGCTCACTGGATGAGTACGAATCACCGGGTGTGACAGCGGCGGGTTTTTCCTGCGCGCTTCTTCCCACTGGGCCAGCGCTTCGGGCGTGTTGCCATAGCGCTCCAGCGGGAACGAACGGGTGAAATCGTGGGTGGCGGTCAGCCCTTCGAGCAAGGTTTTCATCGGCGCCGACAGCGCTTCATACGCTGCGATACCGCTGGCCCATAGCGTGTCGCCACCAAACTCCGGCAGCAACTTGGCACTGAGTACCGCGCCCAGAGCCGGGGTCGGCAGGAAGGTCACGTCGGTGTGCCAGATCGCGTTGTCGCGCACGTCGGTGACGGCTGTATCGAGGATCAGCACTTCGGGCTGTTCCGGCACATTCGGGTAGATCGGGTGAATGTGCAGGTCGCCGAAATTGGCGGCGAAACGTGCTTGCTGCTGGGGTGTGATCGGCTGATCGCGGAAGAACAACACTTGATGTTTGAGCAGCGCCTGCTCGATAGCGTCGCGCTGTTCCAGGCTCAGCGGTTGGCTGATGTCGACGCCGCTGATGTGTGCGCCGAGGGCATAGCTTAAGGGGACGATGGTCAGGTTGCTCATGGTCTTTCTCTTCAATCCGGGGTGCCGACTGTGGGAGCGGGCTTGCTCGCGAATGCGGTGTTTCAGTCGAAGCAGTGTTGCCTGACACGCCGCATTCGCGAGCAAGTCGAATCGTCGCACCGCCGCTCCCACAGGGTTATTTAGTGCGCCTGGCCATGCCACGGCACCAGTTTGCGTTGCAAGGCGCGCAAGCCCATTTCCATGGCGAAGGCGATCAGCGCGATTACCAGAATCCCCAGCACCACCACATCGGTGACCAGAAACTGCGCGGCCGACTGCACCATGAAGCCCAAACCACTGGTGGCAGCGATCAATTCGGCGGCAACCAGCGTCGACCAACCCACACCCAGGCCAATGCGCACACCGGTCAAAATATCCGGCAGCGCACTCGGCAGAATCACATGGCGAATCAACTGCGCCCGGGTCGCGCCTAACGACTGCGCCGCGCGCAATTTGGCTGGGTCGACGGTACGCACGCCGGTCGCCGTAGCGATGGCGATCGGGGCAAAGATCGCCAGGTAGATCAGCAAGACTTTCGACAGCTCACCGATGCCACACCAGATCACGATCAGCGGCAAATAAGCCAACGGTGGAATAGGGCGGTAGAACTCGATCAGCGGATCGAGAATGCCGCGGGCAATGCGGTTGTGGCCGATGGCGATTCCAACGGGTACGGCGGTCAGCACCGCGAAGCCCAGGCCCAGACCGATTCGGCTGAGGCTCGCGCCAAGGTGCTGCCACAACGTTGAATCCATGTAGCCGGTGGTCACCAGCAGCCAGCCTTTTTGCAGCACCGCGGACGGTGGCGGCAGGAACAGCGGTTCGATCATTCCAGTGGCGGTGACGGCCCACCAAATGGCAACGAGAGCGACCAGTGTCAGCATGCTGATCCAGCGCGTGTTCAAACTGCGACGCAGCGGGATTACCGTCGAGCCCGGTTTCACCGTCGCGGCGGGAATTTCATAAATGCTCATGCGCGCTCCTGCCGCTGGGCGGCGCTGCGTTGGGAGAACACTTTGGCGAGCACGTGTTCGCGGGTTTCGATAAAGCGCGGGTCTGACTTGATCGAACGAGCCGACTCCCCGGCGGCATAACGCTGACCGAAATCCAGGCTCAGGCGCTCAACGATTTGCCCAGGGTTCGGCGCCAGCAGAATCAGGTCCGTGGCGAGAAACACCGCTTCTTCGATGTCGTGAGTAATCAGAAAAACGGGTTTTGCGGTGCGCTGCCAGACTTGCAGCAGTAACTCCTGCATCTGTTCGCGGGTGAAGGCATCGAGGGCGCCGAAGGGTTCGTCCATCAGCAACACGCGCGGATCAGCCGCCAGGGCTCGGGCCAGGCCGACACGTTGCTTCTGCCCGCCCGAGAGTTGCCAAATCCGACGGTTTTCGAAGCCGGAAAGGTCCACCAAAGCGAGCATTTCCCGAGCGCGCAGTTCACGTTTTTCCCGCGCAATGCCGGCCAGTTCCAGACCGAAACCGACGTTGGCCAGCACGTCCTGCCAGGGCAGCAGAGCATCGTCCTGAAACACCACGCCGCGTTCGGCGCTCGGGCCTTTGACCGGGACGCCATCGAGGGTGATGCGCCCGGCGCTGGGCTCGACGAAACCGGCAATCAGGTTCAACAGCGAGGTCTTGCCACTGCCGGACGGACCGAGGGCGACCAGCAATTGCTGGGGCCCAAGACTCAGGGAAATATCCGCCAGTACCGGTTCGGGGCTACCTGGGTACTGTGCGCTGATGCGCTCCAGCTGAAGCAAAGCCATCGCAATTAACTCCGATCAGTTGGTGATGTATTTGGCGCTGACGTACGGGGCGTAATCCGGCAGCACGGCTTCAACCTTGCCTTGTTCTTTCAGGAACGCGGCGGTGTCGGTGATGGCCTTGGTGGTCGGCGCGCCGAGGGTGATCACCTGATCAGCCGCCAATGGAAAGACGTTGCCTTGCAGCAGCAATGGAATGTCGCTGGCCTTGGCGCCGGAGAGCTTCACCAGCTTGTCGACGTTGGATTGATTGGCGAGCCAGGCTTTCGGGTCTTTGCGGTAGTCGGCGTAGGCATCGAGGGTCACTTTGGCGAACGCGGTGACGATTTCCGGGTGCTTCTCGGCGAAGTCTTTACGCACGATCCACGCATCGAAGGTCGGCGCGCCGAACTTGGCCAGTTCGCCGGAGGTGATCAGCACTTTTCCGTTTTCCTTGGCGACACCGAGGGCTGGGTCCCACACGTAAGTGGCGTCGATGTCACCGCGTTTCCACGCGGCAATGATGGCTGGTGGGGCAAGGTTGAGGACGGTGACTTTTGATGGGTCGATATTCCAGTGCTTCAGCGCGGCCAACAGGCTGTAGTGGCCGGTGGAAACGAACGGCACGGCGATTTTCTTGCCGATCAGGTCCTGCGGGGTTTTGATCCCGGAACCGTCACGGACAACCAGAGCCTCAGCGGCGCCGATCTGCGTGGCGATGAGGAAGGTTTCTACCGGGACTTTGCGGGTGATTGCCGCCGTCAGGGGGCTGGAACCGAGGTAACCGATTTGCACGTCGCCGGAAGCGATGGCGGCGATGATGTCGGCGCCGTTGTCGAATTTGCGCCAGTCGATCTTGGCGTTGGTGGCTTTCTCGTACGCGCCGTCGGCCTGGGCGACTTTCGCCGGGTCTACGGTGGTCTGGTAGGCGACGGTGACGTCAGCCGCCTGGGCAAAGAAACTCACTGCAGCCAGAGACGCGGCCGCCAGGAGGCGAAGGGGGAAAGTCAGTTTCATTGAGAAGCTCCTTTTCAGACGACCGAGAGCCGGCGTGAAAAGAAGACTAAATGATCTAAGAATCCGAAAATAAATAACTTTTTAGAATGAGCTTATGAGCGGAAAATTCTAAGCAGGTACCCTGATCGTTCCCACGCTCTGCGTGGGAATGCAGCCGGTGACGCTCCGCGTCACCTGGACGCGGAGCGTCCCTTGAGGCATTACCACTCAGAGCGTGGGAACGATCATATATTTTGGCATTGCGTGCAGTCAGGTGGATCGACCCCTCACCCCAGCCCTCTCCCCAGAGGGGAGAGGGAGCCGAACTTCATGCTTTTCGGAACTTGAGTTCGACTCGGGCTTTCAGGTCGATGTATGACGTGAGACGCCTCGGTCAGTCCCCTCTACCCCTTGGGGCGGTCCGACGCTTCGGGAGGGTTAGGGTGAGGGGTGGATCTTGAGGTTAGTTGCTAATGGCCAGAA
This sequence comes from Pseudomonas sp. 478, assembly GCF_003254125.1. Taxonomy (NCBI): domain Bacteria; kingdom Pseudomonadati; phylum Pseudomonadota; class Gammaproteobacteria; order Pseudomonadales; family Pseudomonadaceae; genus Pseudomonas; species Pseudomonas sp. 478. The sequence goes on along the minus strand of NZ_QKZG01000003.1, from coordinate 533,838 downwards.
TGCTCGCCTGATACGACCCGACAAACACATCGAAATCGCCGACTTCGTTCTGCTCCAGCTCAATCTGCTCAGCCAGCGACGAACGCGCCCGGTCTTCAAACTTCGCCTGATCTTCGCCACTCAACGGCTCGCTGCGGAAAAACTCCGCATGCGCCTGGCTCTGACGCAGGGAGAACTGAGCAAAGCTCTCCTTGTGCTCAGCCATCGCCGCCAGCACCTGGGCCGATGGTGTCAGCGATGGATCCTTGACCTTGGCCAGTTGCGCATCCAGCGCCTTGCTATGCGCATCGCCGCCATGACTCTGATCCAGCATCGCCGCCAGGGGGGCAATCTTCTCCAGCAACTCGCTGGCCCACTCTTTCAGGTCCACCGGATGACCGTCGCGTTGCAATTGCAGACCCGGACGGCGACCTTCCTTGACCACGCTGAGGAAGTTCGAGGTCGCGTTGCCGCACGAGGTATTGGTCAGCAGCGGGCTGTCGTTCAGCGCGCAATACAGCAGGAATGCGTCGAGGAACCGCGACTCCGGCAGATCGATGCCCATCGGCAGGAACGGGTTGATGTCCAGGCAACGCACTTCGACGTACTGAATGCCGCGAGCCACCAGCGCCTGGATCGGCCGTTCGCCGGTGTAGGTCACGCGTTTCGGACGGATGTTGGAGTAGTACTCGTTTTCGATCTGCAGGATGTTGGTGTTGAGCTGAACCCACTCACCGTCCTGATGCGTGCCGATTTCGACGTACGGCGCGTACGGCGTGGCGACCGCTTTGCGCAGGCTGTCGGTGTAGCTGGCCAGATCGTTGTAGCAAGGCGTCAAACCGGCCTGGGCGTTGCTCTGGTAACCCAGGTCACTCATGCGCAGGCTGGTGGCGTAAGGCAGGTACAAGGTGTCCGGGTCCAGTTGTTCCAACTGGTGCGAACGACCGCGCAGGAAACCGGCGTCCAGCGCAGGCGAAGCACCGAAGAGGTACATCAGCAGCCAGCTGTAGCGGCGGAAGTTGCGGATCAGCGCGATGTAGGCCGACGACTGATAGTCACGGTCGGTGCCGACAAAACCTTCTGCTTCCTTGAGCAGCGGCCAGAGCTTTTCCGGCAGGGAAAAGTTGTAGTGAATCCCGGCGATGCACTGCATGGTCTTGCCGTAGCGCAGGGCCAGGCCCTTGCGGTAGACGTACTTGAGCTGACCGATGTTGGAGGTGCCGTAATAGGCAATCGGGATGTCTTCCTCGGCCGGCAACGGGCACGGCATCGATGGACTCCACAGGTACTCGTTGCCGAGCTTGCTGTAGGCAAAACGGTGGATCTTGTCCAGGCTCGCCAGCGTATCCGCCGGGTCGGGCAGGGCGGGCGTGATGAACTCCAGCAGTGACTCGGAATAGTCGGTGGTGATTTGTTCGTTGGTCAGCGCGGAACCCAATGCTTCCGGGTGCGGCGTTTGCGCCAGGCGACCTTCGCCGGTCACGCGCAGGCATTCACGTTCGATGCCGTGAAGGCACTGTTCGAGCAGAGAGAGGTTAGCGCGCTCGCCGAGCAGAGCCAGGCGGCGGTTGAGAAGTTCGCTCAAGTTGGATTCCTTCACGCGTCAGTCGCCCCAATATGGGGGTGGGCAAGACGGTCTACAAGGGTGAAGTTGAAACTGGCGTTTTCGCCTGGTTTTTTCGAGCCGCACAGGCCTAATGCCGGTCAGACAAGGATCAATCGCCACAATCCCTGTGGGAGCGGGCTTGCTCGCGAAGAGGGCGTGTCATTCAACGATTAAGTCGCCTGATACACCGCCTTCGCGAGCAAGCCCGCTCCCACAGGAAATCCCGGCGCAGGATTCATTGCGCCGAAATTAACTCAAATCGATGGCATTCATCTACAGGACAGCGAACGTGCCTTGTGCTTTTGCGACGAGTTTGTCGCCTTGCATCACATCGGCTTCGACCACCAGCGTGCGGCGGCCCGGGTGGATCACCCGCGCCGTGCACATCACTTCACCGTCTGCGACGGCGCGAATGTAGTTGATCTTGCACTCGATGGTCGCGCTCTGCTGGTCAAAACCATGGGTGCTGGAACAGGCCAGCCCCATGGCAATGTCCACCAGACTGAACAAGGCTCCGCCGTGCAGCTTGCCGCCGCGATTGCGCAGCTCTGGCGCAAGCCCGAGGGCGACTTGCGCCACCCCGGTCTCCAGGATGTGCAAGCGACACCCCAGCAACTTGAAAAAAGCGCTTTCGGTCAGCCCGGCCGGGATCTCCATCAGCGTTTCTTCAACTGCTTGGCATTGGCGAACAGCGAAGCCATGGCGTTGTTGGCCGGGGCCGCCGCCGTGGTTTCTTTACGCGGTGCGGTGTTCTGGGACTGGCGTGGCGCCGAACCCGGACGTGCACCACGGGCACCGTCGATTTTCTCGCCCGGCGTGTCGCTCATGCGCATCGACAGGCCAACGCGTTTGCGCGGAATGTCGACTTCCATGACCTTCACTTTCACCACGTCGCCGGCCTTCACCGCTTCACGCGGATCCTTGATGAACTTCTCCGAAAGCGCAGAGATATGCACCAAACCGTCCTGATGCACGCCGATGTCGACGAAAGCACCGAAGTTGGTCACGTTGGTCACCACGCCTTCGAGGATCATCCCCAGCTCCAGGTCCTTGAGGTCTTCGACGCCTTCCTGGAACTCGGCGGTCTTGAACTCGGGACGCGGATCGCGGCCAGGTTTTTCCAGCTCTTGCAGAATGTCGGTGACCGTTGGCAGACCGAAGGTTTCGTCGGTGTACTTTTTCGGATCAAGACGCTTGAGGAAGCTGGCGTCGCCGATCAGCGAGCGAATATCGCGGTCGGTCTCAGCAGCAATGCGCTGGACCAGCGGATAGGCTTCCGGGTGAACTGCGGACGAATCCAGCGGGTTGTCACCGTTCATGACGCGCAGGAAGCCAGCGGCCTGTTCGAAGGTTTTCTCGCCCAGACGCGCGACTTTCTTCAATGCCGCACGGGTTTTGAACGCGCCGTGTTCGTCGCGGTGGCTGACGATGTTTTGCGCCAACGTTGCGTTGAGGCCGGAGATACGGGCCAGCAGCGCCACGGAAGCGGTGTTCACGTCGACGCCCACGGCGTTTACGCAGTCTTCGACCACGGCGTCCAGGCCGCGCGCCAGTTTCAGCTGCGACACATCGTGCTGGTACTGGCCGACGCCGATGGATTTCGGATCGATCTTCACCAGCTCAGCCAGTGGATCCTGCAGGCGACGGGCAATCGACACCGCGCCACGGATCGACACGTCGAGGTCTGGGAATTCCTTGGAAGCCAGTTCCGACGCCGAGTAAACCGATGCGCCGGCCTCGGAGACCATGACTTTGGTCATCTTCATGGCTGGGTATTTTTTGATCAGTTCAGCGGCCAGCTTGTCGGTTTCACGGCTGGCGGTGCCGTTGCCGATGGCGATCAGGTCCACGGCATGCTTGGCGCACAGGGCCGCCAGAATCGCGATGGTCTGGTCCCATTTGTTGTGCGGTACGTGCGGGTAAACCGTGGCGTGATCCAGCAGCTTGCCGGTGGAATCGACCACGGCCACCTTGCAACCGGTGCGCAGACCCGGGTCGAGGCCCAATGTGGCGCGCGGGCCAGCCGGCGCCGACAGCAGCAAGTCGTGCAGGTTATGGGCGAACACGTTGATCGCTTCGGTTTCTGCGCCGTCGCGCAGTTCGCCCAGCAGGTCGGTTTCGAGGTGGGTGTAGAGCTTGACCTTCCAGGTCCAGCGCACCACTTCGCCCAGCCATTTGTCGGCGGCGCGGTTCTGGTTCTGGATGCCGAATTGCTGGCCGATCATGCCTTCGCATGGGTGCATGGCGCCCGGCAGTTCGTCGCCGACTTTCAGCGCCGAACTCAGAATGCCTTCGTTGCGGCCACGGAAAATCGCCAGCGCGCGGTGCGACGGCATGCTTTTGAGCGGTTCATCGTGTTCGAAGTAGTCGCGGAACTTGGAGCCTTCCTCTTCTTTGCCGGCGATGACGCGGGCGCTGAGGGTGGCTTCCTGCTTGAGGTAGCTGCGCAGTTTGTCCAGCAGGCCAGCGTCTTCGGCGAAGCGTTCCATCAGGATGTACTTGGCGCCTTCGAGGGCCGCCTTCACATCGGCCACGCCTTTTTCGGCATCGACGAAGCGCACGGCTTCAGCTTCTGGCGTCAGGGTCGGGTCGTTGAACAGGCCGTCGGCCAGCTCGCCGAGGCCGGCTTCCAGGGCGATCTGGCCCTTGGTGCGGCGCTTCTGCTTGTACGGCAGGTACAAGTCTTCGAGGCGGGTTTTGGTGTCGGCGAGCTTGATGTCGCGTTCAAGTTGCGGGGTCAGCTTGCCTTGTTCCTGGATGCTGGCAAGGATGCTGATGCGCCGTTCGTCGAGTTCTCGCAGGTAGCGCAGACGCTCTTCCAGATGACGCAACTGAATGTCATCGAGGCTGCCGGTCACTTCTTTCCGGTAGCGGGCGATGAAGGGAACGGTAGAGCCTTCATCGAGTAGCGCGACGGCCGCTTCGACCTGTTGTGGGCGTACGCCGAGTTCCTCGGCGATGCGGCTGTTGATGCTGTCCATAAAACCACCTGACAAATTGTGAAAGCAGGCTCGCAGGCGCAGAGATAGGGGCTCGGCGAGTCTGGTTGAGCGGCCTGGCCTGCGCCGCTACCTGGATCAACAGGTATCCCGTTGACCCGTGAAATCGAACAATTACTGCCTGTGCCGTGAAAATAAAAAACGGCCATCTACAGAAATGATCAGACGTTGCCTGACACAAAAGGCCGCGCATTATAACCAGCGTTCTGTCATTCGGGGGCATCGCAGGCTGTAGGCATAAAGGCCGGATTTCTGGCGATCAAGGAAAAATCTGCTAACAATGCACACGGTGCGTATAACGGCAGCTACGCCATAATGCGCGCCGAGATCAAAGGAGCATCTAATGAGCAGCACTGCAAACATTGCTGAAGGCGAAAAAATTCTTATTGTTGATGACGATCCAGGGCTGAGCAGCCTGCTGGAACGTTTTTTCGTCAGCAAGGGCTACCGCGCCCGCGCCGTACCGAACACGGAACAAATGGATCGCCTGCTGGCGCGTGAAGTGTTCAACCTGGTCGTCCTCGACCTGATGCTGCCCGGCGAAGACGGCTTGACCGCTTGCCGCCGCCTGCGCACCGCGAACAACCAGATTCCAATCATCATGCTGACCGCCAAGGGCGATGAGCTGAGCCGCATCAAGGGCCTGGAACTGGGCGCCGACGATTACCTGGCCAAGCCGTTCAACCCGGACGAGCTGATGGCTCGCGTCAAAGCGGTTCTGCGTCGTCAGGCGGCACCGGTGCCGGGCGCCCCGGGCAGCGAAGACGAAAGCGTGACCTTCGGTGACTACGAACTGTCCCTGGCGACCCGCGAACTCAAGCGCGGCGACGAAGTGCACATGCTCACCACTGGTGAGTTCGCGGTGCTCAAGGCGTTGGTCATGAACGCCCGTCAGCCACTGACCCGCGACAAGTTGATGAATCTGGCCCGTGGCCGCGAGTGGGACGCCCTGGAGCGCTCCATCGACGTACAGATTTCCCGTCTGCGCCGGATGATCGAGCCCGATCCGTCCAAACCGCGTTACATCCAGACTGTCTGGGGCGTGGGTTACGTGTTCGTTCCGGATGGCGCCGCCACCAAGTGATCGGTGATTTGTAGGAGCGGGTCTTGCGGGCAACGGGTCAGATGACTTTGCTCGCAGACTCGCGATCCGCAATATGCGAGCATCGCTCGCTCCTGCAAGTGTGTAGCGGTTATCCATGAAAACCCCCGTTTGGTTCCCCCAGAGTTTCTTCTCCCGCACCCTTTGGCTGGTGCTGATCGTCGTCCTGTTCTCCAAGGCGCTGACCCTGGTTTATCTGTTGATGAACGAAGACGTGCTGGTGGATCGCCAATACAGCCACGGCGTCGCCCTGACGCTACGCGCCTATTGGGCCGCCGATGAAGAAAACCGCACGAAGATTGCCGATGCCGCGACCCTGATCCGGGTAGTCGGTGCTGGCGTGCCGGAAGGTGAGCAACACTGGCCTTACAGCGAGATCTATCAGCGGCAGATGCAGGCGGAGCTGGGTGCCGACACTGAAGTCCGATTGCGTATGCACTCGCCGCCGGCCCTGTGGGTTCGGGCGCCAAGCCTGGGTGACGGCTGGTTGAAAGTGCCGCTTTACCCGCATCCATTGCGCGGCCAGAAAATCTGGAACGTACTCGGCTGGTTCCTCGCTATCGGTCTGCTGTCCACTGCCTCGGCGTGGATCTTCGTCAGCCAGCTCAATCAACCCTTGAAACGTCTGGTCTATGCAGCGAGGCAACTCGGCCAGGGCCGCAGTGTGCGTCTGCCGATCAGCGACACGCCGAGTGAAATGACCGAGGTTTACCGGGCCTTCAACCAGATGGCGGAAGACGTCGAACAGGCGGGGCGTGAGCGCGAACTGATGCTCGCCGGGGTGTCCCACGACTTGCGCACGCCACTGACCCGTTTGCGGTTGTCTCTGGAGCTGATGGGCGACCACAGCGACCTGACCGACGACATGGTCCGCGACATCGAAGACATGGACGCGATTCTCGACCAGTTCCTGGCGTTCATTCGCGATGGTCGTGACGAGTCGGTGGAAGAGGTGGACCTGAGCGATCTGGTGCGCGAAGTCGCGGCGCCCTACAACCAGAACGAAGAGAAAGTGCGCCTGCGCCTGGAGCCGATTCAGCCGTTTCCATTGCGTCGGGTGTCGATGAAGCGGCTGCTGAACAACCTGATTGGCAACGCCTTGCATCACGCGGGCAGCGGGGTTGAGGTGGCGGCTTATGTGTCCGGGGACACCAGCGCGCCGTATGTGGTGCTGAGTGTCATGGACCGTGGGGCGGGGATTGATCCGTCGGAGCTGGAGGCGATTTTCAACCCGTTTACTCGGGGTGATCAAGCCCGGGGCGGGAAGGGGACCGGGTTGGGCTTGGCGATCGTGAAGCGGATTGCTTCGATGCATGGCGGGAATGTTGAACTGCGTAATCGGTCCGGTGGCGGGCTGGAAGCGCGGGTGCGGTTGCCTTTGGGACTAATGTTGCCTAGAGATGCGGTTTAACGACTGCGGTCATGGCTTTAGATTTGAGGGAATTCTGAATCCACCCCTCACCCCAACCCTCTCCCCATAGGGGAGAGGGGGAAAGGGAGCAGATCTCGGTTGTTCTCAAAACCTGAGCCCGACTCGATTTTTCAGGTCGATGTAGCTCGAAAGAACGCCACGGTCAGTCCCCTCGCCCCTTTGGGGAGAGGGTTAGGGTGAGGGGGCTCTTGGCTTTAGCCCTTGCCTTTGGTGCGCGTCATATTCGGCCCACCATTCTTCTCCAGATGCTCAATGATGATCCCCGCCACGTTCTTGCTGGTGGTGGTTTCAATCCCTTCAAGCCCAGGCGACGAGTTCACTTCCATCACCAACGGCCCGTGATTGGAACGCAGGATATCCACACCCGCCACCGCCAACCCCATGACCTTCGCCGCGCGCAACGCCGTCATGCGTTCTTCCGGTGTGATCTTGATCAGGCTGGCACTGCCGCCGCGATGCAGGTTGGAGCGAAACTCCCCCGGCTTGGCCTGGCGTTTCATTGCCGCGATCACCTTGTCGCCCACCACGAAGCAGCGAATGTCCGCCCCGCCGGCCTCCTTGATGTATTCCTGAACCATGATGTTCTGCTTCAGGCCCATGAACGCCTCGATCACCGACTCCGCCGCCGTCGCCGTTTCACACAGCACCACGCCAATGCCCTGGGTGCCTTCCAGCACCTTGATCACCAGCGGCGCACCGTTGACCATCTCGATCAAGTCGGGAATGTCATCCGGGGAGTGGGCAAACCCGGTGACCGGCAAACCAATCCCTCGGCGTGACAGCAATTGCAGGGACCGCAGTTTGTCTCGCGAGCGGGCGATGGCCACCGATTCATTGAGTGGAAAAACGCCCATCATTTCGAACTGACGCAACACCGCGCAGCCATAAAACGTCACCGACGCGCCAATCCGCGGGATCACCGCATCGAAACCCTCCAGCGGCTTGCCGCGGTAGTGGATCTGCGGCTTGTGGCTGGCGATGTTCATGTAGGCGCGCAGGGTGTCGATCACCACCATTTCATGGCCACGCTCGGTACCGGCTTCGACCAGACGACGAGTGGAATACAGACGCGGGTTCCGCGACAGCACAGCGATCTTCATGCAACACCTGTGGAGGAGGTAGATACCGGGAACACCGGCTTGTCTTGTACGTACTTAATACCCGGATTGACCACCAACTGGCCGTCGATCAAGGCTTTGGAACCGAGTAACAGGCGATAACGCATGGACTTGCGGCAGGCGAGCGTGAATTCGACCCGCCAGACCCGATCACCGAGGGCCAGGGTGGTGCTGACCACGTAACGCATCTGCGCGTGGCCGTTGGAGCTTTTGATGGTTTTCATCGTCACCAGGGGTGCTTCGCAGCGCCGGTGACGCAGTTGCACCACCGTGCCCAAGTGAGCAGTAAAGCGCACCCACTGTTCCCCGTCGCGCTCGAACGGTTCGATATCGGTGGCATGCAGGCTGGAGGTGCTGGCGCCGGTGTCGATTTTTGCGCGCAGGCCCGCGACTCCCAAATCCGGGAGCGCCACCCACTCGCGCAGACCGACAACGGTCAAATGGTCAAATGTCTTCAAAGGTGCTCAACCGGTAGAAACCGCTCAGGCCGCACGCGGCCGAATTCGCGGTATTCACGCAGAATAATGGGTAAAAGGCGACAGATATCTACGGCCCGGATTTCCAGCCCTCAAGGGAGGCGCTGGAACGTGTGCATTGTAATCCGAGCTGGCGTAATTCATGGCACGACAGAAACGGTAGTACAGTTCAGCAATATTTCAGAATGAGGAAATTCCATGGCACAAAAAAGCGAAGAGGACGACAAAGTCCGTCTCGATAAGTGGTTGTGGGCCGCGCGTTTTTATAAAACACGCGCCTTGGCCAAGGCGGCGATTGAAAGCGGCAAGGTGCATTGTCGGGGCGAGCGCTGCAAACCGGGCAAGGAACCGAGGATTGGCGACGAATTTCAGATTCGCACAGGGTTCGAGGAGCGCACGGTGGTGGTTCAGGCGCTGTCGATCGTACGCCGTGGCGCGCCAGAGGCTCAGGCGCTCTACGCCGAAACCGAAGCCAGCATCGCCAAGCGCGAGGCGGCTGCGGCCATGCGTAAGGCCGGTGCGCTGGGCGTGAGCACTGATGGCAAACCGAGCAAGAAGCAGCGACGGGATTTGTTCAAGTTTCGTGGAAGCAGCAACGACGAGTAAGTCAGTTAGCGCTGTGTTGCCTGTGAGGCAGCCTTCGCGAGCAAGCCCGCTCCCACACGAGACAGCATTCCAATGTGGGAGCGGGCTTGCTCGCGAACGAGTGCGCAGCACTCGCCTGGCCAGCGAATTTGGCGAATAACTTGCGGATAAAAAGCAGCCCCAACCACCACATCGAAAGGCCACAGACTTGCAATTGCCCAAACATGTAGCCATATCGGGTCATTCGCCAGCAGCGCGTTGAATGGGTGAAAGCGCCACTCGTCGAAAACCGCTCACAGCCTCTGACCCGTAGGCCATAACCAGAAGGCCAGCCGCGCCAGAGGCAAGAAATTGCATAAAGCCAACCGCGGAGGTTCCACCTTGCTTGGAACAAACCCGGATTGTTCATAAAATGCCCCTCACGGCTGAACATCGCGCACCCGAATGGTGCCGCAGAGGCGCAATTTCTCGCTGTTTGAAATCATTTTTGTCATTACTTCAGATACCCAGACCTATGACCGATTTACCGGATACCGACTACACCCAACGCTTCATCTTCGATGACAGCGACACCCGCGGCGAGCTGGTTGCGTTGGAGCGTAGCTACGCCGAAGTCCTCGCTAAACACCCGTACCCGGAGCCGGTTGCACAACTGCTTGGCGAGCTGATGGCGGCGGCGTCGTTGTTGGTCGGCACCTTGAAGTTCGATGGCTTGCTGATTCTCCAGGCCCGTTCCGAAGGCCCGATCCCGCTGCTGATGATCGAGTGCTCCAGCGAGCGCGAAATCCGTGGCCTGGCCCGATACGAAGCCGACCAGATCGCCCCCGATGCGACCCTCGCCGACCTGATGCCCAACGGCGTATTGGCGCTGACCGTCGACCCGACCCAGGGCCAGCGTTACCAGGGCATCGTCGACCTCGATGGCGAAACCCTGTCGGAGTGCTTCACTAATTACTTCGTGATGTCGCAACAAGTCGGTACGCGTTTCTGGTTGTACGCCGATGGTCGTCGCGCCCGTGGCCTGTTGCTGCAGCAACTGCCTGCTGATCGCTTGAAAGACGAAGAAGAACGCGCCGCCAGCTGGCAGCACATCACCGCGCTGGGCAGCACCCTGACCGCCGATGAATTGCTGAGCCTGGACAACGAAACCATCCTCCACCGTCTCTACCACGAAGAGCAGGTTCGTCTGTTCGATGTGCAGAAACTGCGCTTCCGTTGCAGCTGCTCGCGCGAACGTTCTGCCAATGCGCTTGTCAGTTTGGGTCTGGAAGATGCCCAGTCGCTCGTGATCGAACATGGCGGCAATATCGAGATTGACTGTCAGTTTTGCAACGAGCGCTACCTGTTCGACGCCGCCGATATCGCTCAATTATTCGCTGGAGCAGGTGTCGATACGCCGTCAGATACCCGTCACTAAAACGGTTCAGCGCAGGTAAATTCACTGGTTTGTGCCGGAATAACGCCATTACGACGGGAGGGCCCTACTATTTTTGGGCTTTTCTGGCATAATCCGGCCCACTTTTTGTCGCGGTAGTAGTGCACGACTTTCTACTACAAAACGTTTGGAGCACACTCGGCCACTGGCCGACGGGGAATCTCATGACGCAAGCCAATAACGCCGTGTACACCGATCTGAGTGTTGATGATCTGGTAAAAGAAGCTCTGAGTCGCGGTGAGGGCGAGCTTGCCGATACCGGCGCGCTGGTTGTTCGCACCGGTCACCGCACCGGCCGCTCGCCAGTCGATCGTTTCATCGTTGACGAGCCGTCCACTTCGGCTTCCATCGCCTGGGGCCCGATCAACCGCAAGTTCCCGGCCGACAAGTTCGATGCCCTGTGGGACCGTGTTGAAGCGTTCAACAATGCGCAAGAGCACTTCGTTTCCCACGTGCATGTAGGTGCGTCCGAAGACCACTACCTGGCCGTGAAGATGACCACCCAGACTGCCTGGCAGAACCTGTTTGGCCGTTGCCTGTTCATCAACCCGCAAAAGTACAACCCGGCTGGCCGTGATGAGTGGCAAGTGCTCAACGTTGCCAACTTCGAGTGCGTGCCAGAGCGTGACGGCACCAACTCCGACGGTTGCGTGATCCTCAACTTCGCTCAAAAGAAAGTGCTGATCGCCGGCATGCGTTACGCCGGTGAAATGAAGAAAGCCATGTTCTCGGTGCAGAACTACCTGCTGCCGGCTGCCGACGTGCTGCCAATGCACTGCGCCGCCAACATCGGCGAAGCGGGCGACGTAACCCTGTTCTTCGGTCTGTCCGGCACCGGCAAGACCACCCTGTCGGCCGATGAAAGCCGTTACCTGATCGGTGACGACGAGCATGGCTGGGGTGAAGGCGTTGTCTTCAACATCGAAGGCGGCTGCTACGCCAAGTGCATCGACCTGTCCGAGAAGAACGAGCCGGTCATCTGGAAAGCCATCAAGCACGGCGCAGTCCTGGAAAACGTCGTTATCGACGACGCCAAGCACGCCGACTACGCCGATGTCAGCCTGACCCAGAACAGCCGCGCCGCCTACCCGCTGGAGCACGTTGCCAAGCGCTCCGAGAAAAACCTCGGTGGCGAGCCAAACGCTGTGATCTTCCTGACCTGCGACCTGACCGGCGTACTGCCGCCAGTGTCGATCCTCAGCGAAGAACAAGCGGCCTACCACTTCCTGTCCGGCTACACCGCACTGGTGGGCTCGACCGAAATGGGTTCCGGCAGCGGCATCAAATCGACCTTCTCCACCTGCTTCGGCGCACCGTTCTTCCCGCGTCCGGCTGGCGAATACGCAGAACTGCTGATCAAGCGCATCCGCGGCTTCGGCTCCAAGGTCTACCTGGTCAACACCGGCTGGACCGGCGGCGGCTACGGCGTCGGCAAACGCTTCAACATCCCGACCACTCGTGGCGTGATCGCAGCGATCCAGAGCGGCGCGTTGATCGGTGTTGAAACCGAACACCTCGACACCATCAACCTCGACGTGCCACTGGCTGTGCCGGGCGTTGAAACTGGCCTGTTGAACCCACGTAACACCTGGGCTGACAAGGCTGCTTACGATGAAGCGGCTAAAGCACTGGCTGGATTGTTTGTTGAGAACTTCAAGAAGTTTGAAGTGAGCGACGCGATCAAGGCTGCTGGGCCTAAGTTGTAAGTGTTGGTTTGATGGAATGAGAAAGCCGCCCTTTGGGGCGGCTTTTTTTTTAGGTCTAATAAAGTACGTTGATGTGTCGTATGCTTTTTAACGTTCAAGGGAAAGCCTTGACGAATGTGATAAGCGCTTTAGGGTCATTTGTTAGTAGCAGTTTTAGTGCCGCGTTAACAAACTCTCGATCCGTAGAAGATAGACACGTTAGATATTCAAGTACATATCTATCTAAATTGCAGTCATATACCGTTCGTTTCCCTTTTTTATCGATGCCCGAAAATATAATATCCCCAGTGATGTCAATATGTTTGCTATAGGTGTCGATGTGAGCATGAATTATGCTGTAGTTGCTGGGGCTGAGTGAATATTTTAATTTGGTTTGTTTTGTTAGTACGGGCTTGTTGTTTTTTCTTTTGTTGCATTTTTTGCATGTTAGAACAAGATTTTTTTCTTCAAAAATGAATCTTGGGTCTTCATCAATAGGTACGATATGGTCAATGTGTAAGTCGTCATTGTCTATGTGTGGATTTTTCTTTTGACAATAAAAACATCTTCTGTCTTGATGCTGTATGAGTATGGCTTTTGCCGATGTATATATTGCTGAGAAGTCATCATGCGCCCATTTCTTTCTTCCTGTTATGGGAAGGTTGTTTATTCTCGAAATGACCAATTTATCATTGGAGGTGAAGAGGGTTGGTGGGTTGATTTTCTCAAGTGCAATCATTTTTTTGTTTTTTCCAAGATACTCGAGATTAACTTTTTATCTATTTCCCTAGTTGTTAGTGCATGTAGTTGTTTGAGTGCGGACTCGTATTCGTTGTTTTTGCTCTTTGTTATGATTGAGTGCGCGGCTTTAATTATTAAATCCTTCACGATAAAGTTGTTTTTTGTGATTGTGTCGAAGTGATCGATGAAAATTCTTTCGATCCCTTCACTGTCATAGCTTTCCGGGAAATCAAATTTATTAGTTAGGTTTACAGTGTTTGAGTATTTTTTTACTGCGCCGCTTATGACAAGTGGCGAATGGGTGGCGATTATAAAAAAGCAGTTTTTAAAATGCTTGCCGATCTCAAAAATTAACTTTGTGAAGAGTGTTTGCCATGCTGGGTGTAAGCTTATTTCCGGCTCATCTATAAGTATAAGTGAGTTATTTTTCATTGAGCTTGATAAAATGGTTAGTCCGACAAATAAAGCAATTTGTCCTGAGCTAAGATCTGCTACATCAATGTCGCGATTATTCTGAATGCCATTGATTTTTACAATTCGCATTCGACCAGAGCTTCGCAGTAATAGGATTCCTCTTATCATTTCTTCAATAGGTAGTCCTGTAATTGGTTTCTCACCTATTATTAAGTTGAAGTGTCCAGGGCTTATTTCAATTTCTAATGAACCAGGTGTTTCTAGGATGAGATTGTAAAAATCTTGGAGATTTTGTTTTTGAAATCTGGAGAGTAATATATCATTGCTGCTCCTGGATACTTGTGCTCGAATAATAAAGTTTGGCGATAGCTTTGTTTCTTTTTTTATGTGCTCAATTATTCTTGAGTTTTCTTCTCCTCTTTTTTTTGCGAACTCGCATGCGGCTTGGAATATCAGAGAATATTTTCCGTTGTTTGTGGTGCCGATTTGTTCAAGTTCAATATCTTCATTGGGAAAATACCTACGATTTATATCTAATTTATTAAATGGGGTTAATGAGTATGTGATTATCTTGGATGGGGTGCCGGTTGATGTTAACTTGAACTTTGGATCTGTCTTTTTTGGGTGAATGTTAATGAAATTGGTTAGCACGTTTTTGAGTATTGTGCTTTTTCCACAGCCATTGTCTCCGGTAATAAAAAGGTACGATGAGTCGCTACCTGTATCTTTAAACTTTATGTGGGTTCCATCGGCTGTAGTAATGTCGATTAGATTTAGCAATGTTAACTCCTGTAATTCACTCTGATTTTTGTAGATGTCTATCGAGGCTTTTTTATATTCATATCGGGGGTATGGCTTGTTGAGTGGTTTAAAAGTTAAAGCTCCGGTTGTGCTTGTTTTTATCCAAAAAATTTGCAACAGAAGCTAAATGACGTGAACTCATCACGCCTATATTAGATTCTGGCATCATCGTCTCCTTTTTGAGCATCATCATGGTTTGCGGCGCTAGGTAAATTGGAAAGTGAATCTCAGATTAAATCGGAATGGAGTCATTCTGCCAGTAATTTGTAGAGTAGGGTGACAAAGTACGGCACAGACAATGGAGTTGTTTACTTGATGAGTGGAATTTTTGGAGCAAAGTGAGTGCTGAGGATGGATAACCCTAACAATTTAAGGCTGTGTACACCTTTGATGTTGACCGAGCAGGTGTTCAGTCCCACCAGAAAATACGCGCCGCTTCAAAGCAAGGCGGCGAGTAACAAAACCATCAGTATCTCCACACTGTATCCGGATAGGTGTGCACTGCGGACGGTAGAGCCCTTCTAGCACCCGAGTATCCTCGCGTTGCGCTAATGGCTTGTGTAGAACATGCCGGTGGTCTGACGGAGTTTGTCCTGCGGCCCTCGACCCTACGTTTGAGGAACACGTTGTAGTCTTCGGGCTGGAAGGGAGATGGCATGGCCTCCGACACTCCAACTCTTTAGATATTAATTGCCAGAAAGCCGAAACGCCGACGCCATATTGTCTTGCTCACGCTTAGATAACCCCAATGCTCCGGCCAGCGTCGTCCACTGGCTGACGACCTCTCGGAAGCTCTCAATAATTTCTTCTGCATCCGCGCGACTGACCCGAAAGTATTCGGCCACTTCGCGAGCGAGTTCAAGATCCAGCGCGTTGTCGGCGTCTGTGATGTTGAGCTTTAGCCCATCGGCGTGCGCCACCGGATTCATGTCGTAGGCATCAGACAGGCGCCATCCCCGACCGGGGTCAAGGATAAAGCCATGATTGCGCAGGTGGTCGTCGGTATTGGAGACCAGGATGTTGAACACGATACGAGACCATAACTCGCGAAGATCTGCGTTGGTTTCTGAGCCGTGCTCCATGAGCACTTCTGCTAACTCAAGGTAGCTGGCACCTACCGATGCGTCGTCACCGTCAACACGGTCGGTCATGGTCATTGCTGAAGCAAAATGCAGTCGACCACCCTGTTCGGTGCGGTCGAAGCGCTTGACCATGAAGCAGTGATGTTCGCTCGCGAAACGGCGTGCAGTGCCGGTTGCGACCCGCAAGCCACAATGATTCGCCAAGGCATTCACCACCATTTCCCAGCCACCGACGTCATAGTCATCGCGAGTGCTCGGGAATTTGGCGATCCATAAATGACCATGCTCGTCAGCAACGCTGGCTTTTGGTCTGGCGCCACCTAATGAGCCACCAGGCGCTATCAGCATCCTCAGCCACTCGCGCCCATCGAGTGACGTATTGTCTGGATCGTTTTCCAAGGCTCGGCTTGCCTGCTCCAACGCGCGTAACTCGACAAAGGGTGGGGCGGCCAACCCATCGCGATCATCCAGAAAATTGCCTTCGTCATTGAGCTTGTAGCGGATAGCTCCAACCCGATAGAGGTCATGAACACCTAAAAGGAAATCTGACTCGTACAGCTTGGTGCCTTTAGGGGTCAACCCGTCACGGATGTCTCGTTCCAGCCGCCGCTTCATCAGCAATTGGCCCCATCGATCCGGGCTTGAATCGGCAAAAACGCCAAACCGGGTCTGATGTTGGCCAGGGAACTGCCGACCCTCAAAAAGGCCGATTCGGGGGTCCAGGGATGTGAAGCTCAACTCGGGATCGGCCAGCGCCGCCGCGTCGTACTCAAACTCGAACACGTTGGTGGCACGAGCCTTTCTGGCATGGAGGAACCCAAGACGCCTTGGTCCGTTCAAGGATTCCCAATCCGCATACACCGAGATCAATGTCATTTTTTACCCGTCGTAGGTTTGGGGTTTTTCTTGGTTAACAAATTGGATAAAGAGTGAGTGTTCAAAGGGAAATCGTCACCAAGGTCCGATTCAGAGGGGCTGTCAAATGCTCCCGTCTCTCTGTCGCGAATAGGTGGCGATACCTTCGCTGGCGCTACGCTGCGTACTCGTTGGCGTTTACTGGCCGCGAGGCTTGCTCTCGGGGTTAATTGAGCGTCTTGCAGCTGGCGCCCCAGCTCATCCACTGCGGCGAGTTTGCTCAGGTCTTTCTCCAGGCCCAGCACCTGCATCACTGACAAATAGGCCCCCATTGTCACGCCTGATCCGCCTGACTCTAGAGAGCGCAGTGTTGTCAGTGACATGCCAGCCCTCTCGGCAACCTGCTTGGCTGTCAGCTTGCGGCGCAACCGAGCGAGTTTGAGCCGCTCGCCAAATTCAGAGAGCAGCTTGGCTGCTGCTGGCAGGAGCGGCGCTGTTTTTTTAGCCATGTGCCATTATTCCTTCGTTTTTAGGCTTTAACTGCCAGAATAATAGCACTTATGTGATGATTTGCTGGGCTGCCCCAACGTGTAGCAAGTCTCTCTCTGCCAGTACGGCCGCTCCAGATGGACGTCGGAGGCGGGATTATTGAAACTGCCATTATTCCAACTTAAATCGCTAAAAACAGCCAGAATATTGCCACTTAAGTGGTCTACGAGATCCTTTCCAGAGCTTTTGTATCCCACCGTTGCAACTTGACCGCTTGGTAAAGCATGCCGATGGTCAGGGGGGCTTTGTCGCCACGACCTTTGGCTCGGCGTTTGAGGAACACATCAAACCCTTCCGGCTGGAAGTAGCGATAGGCGTCGTAGTCCACGAAGTCGATCCCGAACTGTTCTTCCAGCGCTTCCATCAAATGCCGCGCATCGGCACCGTCGCAGCCCAGATCAAAGTTGATCGAGGTGGTGAGGCTGATGGTTTTGCGTTCGGGGAGACCGAGTTCTTCGTGCAGCAACTGCATGAGCAGGTGCATGGCGTGGTCGTCGGGGAAGTTGGGCGCGAGGTTCATGGGGTGTCTTCCGTTTAGGGCCATTTCGTGAGGCGGATTAAGCCTGATTTTGCGATGCGTGGATGTCGATCAGAGCTGCGAACATGGAATTCGCGGGAAGGCTGGCGCTCACCTCGTACGATCTCGTTCATTTGTTGCACGCTTTCCATCAGCTCATCAAAAAACTTGCTCAAGGTTATCCCCGGGTTTTGATCGTTCCCACGCTCTGCGTGGGAATGCAGCCCGGGACGCTCCGCGTCCCTTTCGAGAGCTGGAACGCGGAGCGTCCCTTGAGGCATTCCCACGCCGAGCGTGGGAACGATCCTGGCTCTGCGTCAGGTGGGTGCTTTCCAGCCCATCATGCGTTGTTGGGCGACTTTCAGCAGGTCGCAGCCGTCCTGGGTCAACAGGTAGACGGCGTGGGTGATGTGCGGGATGTCTTCCACGTCACCGTTTTTGAAGCATTGGCAATGTAGGGTTTTGAGCAGGTCGCCGGAGGCTCGGATGCGCTGGAGGGCGGCTTCGAGGATGTCTTGCGGGTTGGCTTCTGTGTCGATGATCAGGGGTGGGGAATCGGTGAGGTTTGTTTCGAGTGGGCGGTAGCGATCGGGGAACGGGTTCAATTTATTCATTTTATGTATTCTCAAATGCATCAGATGAAACCACCACCATCGTGACCAAGCGATGGAGGCGGACTGTGTTCGGGTTGGTCAGCCGGAAGAATACATAAGACCGGCACGCCATAAGGCGTCCCAAACACAGCCACCATATAGCGTGCAGACACTTGAGGTGCCGGCAGCATACAACGGACGCGTTTATGTATTCCATCGAGTGACCAAGCCCGAGCCGCTGAGTTAGCAGCGACAGCCCGACTATAGGTGTCAGCCACCGGGCAGCGATAGACGATAAAGAGTCCCCGCTTGTAGGATCGGGCCGAACCTCGGCTAGGCCCTTTCTATAGGAATTTTCGCGACGAATGTTCTCGCGCTTTCCACCCTCCCGCGCCCATCACCTCAACGAATATGCTGATACGAAGCCACATCCAGAAGGTCAGTGCTCAGCCCGGTCGCCGGCGCATAGATCGTGCCTTTCACTGCCGAGAACCTCACCCCATTACTGCCCAGCGAAACGTAGCGCTCGCCCTGGTCCAGCTCGGTGAAGTAGGTGTACGAGCACTTTTCCATCGCTTTGTATTTCGCGGCGGCGCTGGCCATGGTGTTGTGGTGGTTTTGCAGGTCGGCCGCGCTCAGGTCGAGGGTCTTGTTCAGCGGCACGTCCCAGCGCTTCAGGCACACTTCGGCGAAGTGGCGGACGATCAGGCCGGGTTCGGCCAGCACTTTAGGGCCGCTGACACCGTCTGCTGCGGCGTTGCCAACCAGCGTGCCATGGCGGCCGGGCATCGGGTAAATGTGGGTTCGGGTGCCGGTGGCCGTTTGCGGGATGACGCAGCTGAAGCCTTTGGAACGCTCGTCTCGGGCGTAGAAGCCGACGTATTCTTTTACGTTGGCATTCAGTTTTACTTTGTCCTCCTGAAAGTTACCGATGCCCGGTACCGGATCAATGGCAAAGATATTGACCGGGATGTTCTTCAGTTCGCTGTCCTTGAACATGGCATTGGCCAGCATATGGCAACTAATACCGCCGCGGCTCCAGCCTACCAAGTTGACCTGGGTTGGAATAACGCCGTCCTTGCGAAACGTTTTAATGATTTGTTCTTGCAACTGCTGTTGGGTCACACTGCGGTCGCCATAGTTATATTTACGCCACAGCCAGGAACCTTCGACGATCACGTCTTCGATTGGAATGCCCGCAGCCTTCAGGCGGTTGTATTCGGTCTCGGTCAGTTTTTCACGTTGCCAGTCACACTGGCCTTTGATGATGTTGACGGCGTGCTTGACGTTCTCCTCCCAGCCGCTGCCGAACAGCGTGCCACTCAGGCCATAGTCCTTGGATTGAGTGAACAGTTCATCAGCTTGCAGGTTGCTGGTGCCGGGACCGTCGACCACGATCCATTCGGCAAACTCTCGGCCAGCATGATGGGAGGCGAGTGCCGAAACCAGTTCGCCATTCCAGTAAGTTGGGTTTTGATTGTCGAATTTAGTCGAGCCGGTACCGCAAAAGAAAATAGTTAATGTAGTCATTGTAATGATCTTGTTTGGTTTAAGAGCGTACAGGCTAGTTTGAGTTATTTAAATAATGAAGTGGTTAGTTGTTACCGGGGTTGTAGTGTGTGTTAGAAGTTTTAGTGCCCTATTCTTTGTTTGGCAACTTCTAGTAGTTCGCAACCATCCTGCGTTAATAAATAAAGCGCATTCACGATATGAGGGATGTCTTTAACATCGGCCTGTTTGAAGCACAGGCAATAAAGCGTTTCGAGCAAATCGCTGGCCGCGCGCAGACGTTGGTGTGCGGCGTCGAGGACGGCGCCAGTGCTGGCCGTGGTGTCGATGACGAGGACGGGCGTTTCGCTGTAGCTGGTTTTGAGGGGACGATAGCGGTCTTGCATTGAGGTCAGTCCTATAGGAATTCGGGCAATCTCGCCGGCAGCCGACACCCTGATTTCAGCCGCGCCGCAAACTATGAAGGTGGCGACGCAGCGCGGCAATACGGCTTCGATGGACAGGTTTTGTAGGGGGTTTACCTGCCTTTTCGGACCGAACCTACGTGTTTCCCAAGGTTTTTTACGCCCGAACCCTTACACGGCAGATTTCCTACGGGGTTGTCAGGCCCAACCCATCAAACCTCTGTAGGGTGCGCGCCAGAATCAGTAGGACGTTTCCAAATGTCCGCCCAACGCTTAACGGGAATTAGGTATGCAATGGCTACGTGTGGCCTCGGCGAACCCTTCTGCCCTCGCGTGCGAAGCCGTAGCCTCATCGACTGCTGACGATCGTTCGAAGCTGTATCATCCCGTATCGTTTTGGTCCCCGACCTTTTCTCGACTCGCTGCGTTTGCCGGCTAGGCTTTGGGCTTCGCAGCGGTCAACGGAGTGACAGCTTATGCACAACACCCTGGAACAGGTTTTCGGTTATCCACAGTTTCGGCCCGGCCAGGAAGCGGCGGTCAGCGCGGTGTTGGCCGGGCGTTCGGCGGCGGCGATTTTCCCCACCGGCTCGGGCAAGTCCCTGTGTTATCAATTATCCGCCTTGCTGCTGCCGCACCTGACGCTGGTGGTCTCGCCGCTGCTGGCGTTGATGCAGGATCAACTGGCGTTCCTGCAGCGCCACGGCATTGCGGCGGGCAGTATCGATTCGGCCCAGAGCCGCGATGACGCCAGCGATGTGATGGCTCGGGCCAAGTCCGGCGAGTTGAAGATTTTGATGATTTCCGTGGAGCGCCTAAAGAACGAGCGTTTCCGCAATTTCTTGCAGCAAGTGCCCATCTCGTTGCTGGTGGTGGATGAGGCGCACTGCATCTCGGAATGGGGCCACAATTTCCGCCCCGATTACCTCAAGCTTCCCGACTATCAGCGCCAGTTCAACATCCCTCAGGCGCTGCTACTGACCGCCACCGCGACACCCAAAGTGATCGCCGACATGGAGGCCAAGTTCGGCATCGCCCCCGACGATGTGGTGACCACCGGTTTCTATCGGCCGAACCTCAATCTGTTAGTGGAACCGGTGCGCGGGCAGGATAAACGCCGACGCCTGGTCGAATGGATGAGCGAACGTCCCGACCAGCCGAGCATCGTTTACGTCACGTTGCAGAAAACTGCTGAGTACATCGCCGAACACCTGGGGCGCAACGGCATACAGGCCGAGGCGTATCACGCCGGTTTGCCCCACGAACAACGGGAAGGCATTCAAAAGCGCTTTATGGGCGGGCAGTCCAATTGCATCGTCGCCACCATTGCTTTCGGCATGGGCATCGATAAGAGCGACATCCGCAACGTGGTGCATTTCGACCTGCCCAAATCCATCGAAAACTACAGCCAGGAAATCGGCCGCGCCGGGCGTGATGGGCAGCCGTCCGATTGCCTGGTATTGGCCAACCGCGACAGCCTCAACGTGCTGGAAAACTTCGTCTACGGCGACACGCCTGAGCTGGATGGCATCCGCCATGTGCTCGACGAGTTGCAGGCCGCCGTGCCCGAGGGGCAGTGGGAGTTTCTGTTGGGGCCGTTGGCGGACCACAGCAACATCCGCCAATTGCCGCTCAAGACCTTGCTGGTGCAGTTGGAACTG
Organism: Pseudomonas sp. 478; assembly: GCF_003254125.1. NCBI lineage: Bacteria > Pseudomonadati > Pseudomonadota > Gammaproteobacteria > Pseudomonadales > Pseudomonadaceae > Pseudomonas > Pseudomonas sp. 478. The sequence continues at coordinate 512,295 of NZ_QKZG01000003.1, read as the reverse complement.
CGCGCAATCATTGCGCCGCGTTACGCCTATTACGCTGAATACCGCTTCAAATACTTGCAGGAACCCGAGGCGTTGCTGGCCCGCTTCGAGGGTGAGCGCAAAGACTTCGTCGCGGCGATCATCCAGACCTCGAGCCGCGCACGGACCTGGGCCACGGTGAATTTCGATGCCCTGTATGAGCAGCATCAGGCCGAGCGTAATCGCGTGGTGAAGGCGCTGGATTATTTCCAGGAAAAGGGCTGGGTCGAGCTCGAAAGCAAGCAGATGACCGAGGTCTACAGCCTGCTGCAAACCGACTTTGATGCCCAAGCCTTGAGCGAAGAGTTACACGCCTACTTCACCCGCCATGAACAAACCGAGATTGCGCGGATTCACGCCATGCTGGATCTGTTCGCCACGGACCATTGCCTGGGTTATCGCTTGGCCGAGTACTTCGGCGATGAAAATGCGCCGCAGCAGTGCGGGCATTGTTCGGTGTGTCATGGGGATGTGGCGCGGTTGCCGACGCCACCGGAATTACCGGCGCTTGTGGATAAAAATTTCGAGGCGTTGTGTGGTGATTTTATCCACAGGCACGCGCAGTACACCGGCAACACTCCATCGGCGGAACGCGTGACACGGTTTTTATGCGGCATCGGCGTGCCGCTGTTCACCAAGCTCAAGGCACGGTCGATTCCCGGGTTTGCGGCGCTGGAGGACTATCCGTATGCCGAAGTCCGGACGTGGGCCGAGGCGCATTTGCCACGCTAGATCATTCCCACGCTCTGCGCGGGAATGCCTCAACGGACGCTCTGCGTTCGGCTTTAGAAGGGGACGCGGAGCGTCCCGGGCTGCATTCCCACGCGGAGCGTGGGAACGATCAAGTGGGCGGTCATCCATCCGCTGAATGTCGCTCATCACAGGAATAAATTTCAAAAACGCGCGGTGGCTGACTATGGTGAAGGCTGTCTTTGGATCGCCAACAAGAGAATAACCATGAGCCAGACACCGTTCACTATTCAGCGCGCCGCCGTCATTGGCGCAGGCACCATGGGCCGTGGCATTGTCATGTGCCTGGCTAACGCCGGCGTCCCGGTGCAGTGGGTCGATAACAACCCACAGATGCTTGAACAGGCGCTGGCGAGCGTGGCGGACACCTACGCCCACAGCGTGCGTCAGGGACGGATCGATCAGGCCGAGGCGGACGCTCGCCTGGCACGGGTAACGGCGGCTGCTGACTATGCGGCGATCCGCGAGGTCGATCTGGTGATCGAAGCGGTGTACGAAAACCTCGAACTCAAGCAGAAAATCTTCCGTGAACTGGACGGTCTGCTCAAACCTGAAGCCATTCTGGCCAGCAATACCTCGGCGCTGGATATCGATGCCATCGCTGCGGCTACTCGCCGTCCGCAACAGGTCCTGGGCCTGCACTTCTTCAGCCCGGCGCACATCATGAAACTGCTGGAAATCGTTCGCGGTGCCCAGACTTTTCCGGTGGTGCTTGAGGCGGCTCTGGCACTGGGCAAGCGCATGGGGAAGGTCAGCGTGGTGTCGGGCAACTGCCATGGTTTCATCGGCAACCGCATGCTGCATCCGTATGTGCTCGAAGCGCGCAAGATGTTGCTCGAAGGCGCTTATCCCTATCAAGTCGATGCGGTGCTGCAAGGTTTTGGCTTTGCCATGGGGCCGTTCCGCATGTACGACGTGGTCGGCATCGATCTGGAGTGGCGCGCTCGGCAGTTGGCCGGCATTGGGCAAGATGCGCCCGAAGTTCAGGTGGACAATCGTCTGTGCGAATTGGGTCGTTTCGGTCAAAAGAGTGGCAATGGCTATTACCACTATGAGCCGGGCAGTCGCCAGGCTGAGCACGACGTTGAAGTCGATGCGCTGGTGCTGAAGGTCAGCGAAGAACTAGGGTTCCAGCGACGCGAGATAAGCCCCGAGGAGATTCTGGAGCGCTGCTTGCTGGCACTGGTCAATGAAGGGGCGAAGATCCTTCAGGAAGGGATTGCCGAATCGGCGCACGACATCGATCTGGTGTACCTCAATGGTTACGGCTTCCCGGCGGACAAGGGCGGGCCGATGGCCTGGGCGGATCAACAAGGGCTGGCGGATATTCACCAGCGGTTGCTCGCGCTTGAGACGAAGCAGGGTGATCAGTGGAACCCGGCGCGGTTGATCGGGGAGTTGGCGGCGGTGGGTAAAGGGTTTGCGGATCGGTAGACTTCATAATGCTGATCGTTCCCAAAGCTCTGCGTGGGAACGCCTCCATGGACGCTCTGCGTCCGCTCCTGAATGTGACGCAGAGCGTCACGGGCTGCATTCCCACGCAGAGCGTGGGAACGATCATGAAAGGACCGCATTGATGTCCCAACGCACCGACTATCCCCACTTCCAACCCATCACCACCCGCTGGCACGATAACGACGCCTATGGTCACGTCAACAACGTCACCTATTACAGCTTCTTCGACACGGCAGTGAACACCTACCTGATCGAAGTCGGTGGTCTGGATATCCATGACGGCGAAGTCGTTGGCTTTGTGGTGAGTTCGGCCTGCGATTACTTCGCTTCCATTGCCTTCCCTGACCGGATCGAAATCGGTTTGCGGGTGGGCAAGTTGGGCAACAGTTCGGTGCAATACGAGCTGGCGGTGTTCAAGGCCGGGGAAGACGAAGCCTGCGCGGCAGGGCGCTTTGTGCATGTGTTTGTGGATCGGACATCGAATCAGCCGGTGGCGATTCCTGCCGGGTTGCGCGGGGCGCTTCAGCGGTTGGCGGTTTGACGGGCGAAAAAAATCGCAGCCCTTGGGCTGCGATTTTTTGATACATCGGCAAATCAGGCGATTGAAGCCTCAGTCGCGATAGCGATGGTGATGCTTGCGGTGGCCATAGGCATGACCGCGCCCAGGATGGTCGTCACGGTAGTAGCCACGATCACCACGGTCGCCACGATAAGAACGACGGTCATCATCATCGTCATTGCTACTGTTGCCCATGTGATTGCCCAGCGCGCCACCGACGCCGCCGCCTGCTGCGGAGCCGATCAGGCTGCCGGTGGTGCCGCCCATGCTGCGGCCAACCACGTTACCGCCTGCTGCGCCCAACGCACCACCAATGGCGGCTTCGCCACGGCTGTGTTTGTCTGCGCCAACTGCGCTACCACCCGCGCCGCCCAGGGCCGCGCCAATGGTGGAACCTGTACTGCCGCCTAATGACTGACCGACGACCGAGCCCAGAACCCCGCCCAATGCGCCGCCCACACCTGCTTCGGTGGTGCCGCCAGCAGAAGCGAAGCCACTGACCAGGCCAAGGGACAACAAGAGAATCGAGGAGAACTTCATAGAGGAACCTCAAGGGGATGACGGCGCGATCCTGAGGCCGTGTCATGGTCCTGACAATCGAAATCCGACGAGTAACACGACTTGAGCACATTTCTATAAGTTACTGTTTTTTAGCTGGAACTTAAGTGTTTTTCGCCGGTCTTTAGCTACTTCGGATAGGCCGTTTTCATGCAAAACGGCCTTTTTTGTGGGCGTTTGGAAAGTGAGTGGAAGATTCGTTGAATGTTCCACCGCAATCGCGAGCAGGCTCGCTCCCACAGTGGATTTGTGTACGACACAGATCAAATGTGGGAGCGAGCCTGCTCGCGATTGCGGTAGATCAGACGCTGCGTCAGGCCGACTTGGCCATGATGAGTCCGGTTTCACTCGCCGCTTCCAACCGGATCGCCACAAACTTCGATGTCGGCGTATGGCTGCCATCCCCGATGCTCTCCAGCGGCACCAGCGGATTCACTTCCGGGTAATAAGCCGCCGCTTGCCCGGCAGGGATATCAAACGCCAGCAGCGTAAAGCCCTTCACCCGACGCTCACGGCCGTCATCCCAGATCGAAACGATGTCAGCCTTCTGCCCCGGCTTGAACCCCAGGCGAATGATGTCGGCTTCATTGACGAACAACACATCACGCTGACCTTTCACGCCGCGATAGCGGTCATCAAGCCCATAAATCGTGGTGTTGTACTGATCGTGAGAGCGCATCGACTGCATGATCAGGTCCGGCAATACGCCGGTGGCGCGCGTGCGTTCGTGCACCAGATCTTTAGGCAGGACGTTCGGACGGAAATTGGCGCGCCCCGACGCGGTATTCCAGCGGCGAGCACCGGCGCTGCTGCCGAGGTAGAACCCGCCCGGGTTCTGGATCTTCTCGTTGAAGTCCTTGAAACCCACAATGGTGTCGGCGATCAGGTCGCGGATGCGCCGGTAATCGGCTACCAGCCAGTTCCAGTCCACCGGTTCGCTGCCCAAGGTCGCGGCGGCGATGCCGGCGATGATCGCGGGCTCCGAGCGCATCTGCTTCGACAGCGGCTGCAACTGGCCGTTGGAGGCGTGAACCATGCTGAACGAGTCTTCGACGGTCACCGCTTGCGGGCCTTCGGTCTGGATGTCGATATCGGTGCGGCCCAGGCACGGCAGGATCAGCGCCTCTTTACCGTGGGCCAGATGACTGCGGTTGAGCTTGGTGCTGATTTGCACGGTCAGGTCACAGTTGCTCAGGGCCTGGAACGTCCGTGAGCTGTCCGGGGTGGCTTGGGCGAAGTTGCCGCCCAGACCGATAAAGACTTTCGCGCGGCCATCGGCCATGGCATGGATCGCCTCGACCACGTTGTGACCGTTTTCACGCGGCACCTTGAACTTGAAGCGACGCTCCAGGGAATCGAGGAACGCCACCGGCGGACGCTCGTTGATGCCCATGGTCCGGTCGCCCTGCACGTTACTGTGGCCGCGCACCGGGCACAGACCGGCGCCGGGCCGACCGATGTTGCCGCGCAGCAACATCAGGTTGGCGATTTCCTGGATGGTCGCCACCGAATGGCGATGCTGGGTGATGCCCATCGCCCAGCACATGATCACGTTCTTGCCTTTGGCGTACATCCGCGCCGCTTGCTCGATTTCAACCAGCGTCAGTCCGGATTGTTCGACGATCTGCTCCCACGAGGTGTCGTCGACGATGCCCAGGTATTCCAGCACGTTGACACTGTGTTCATTGAGGAAGTCGTGGTCGAATACGGCAAGCTCACCCTCCTTCTGTGCGTCACGCTCCCACTGCAGCAGGAACTTGGCCATGCCGCGCATGATCGCCATGTCGCCGCCCAATGCCGGACGGAAGTACGCGGTGTTGGTCGGTTTGTCGCTGTTGGTGAGCATTTCGATCGCGTGTTGCGGGTGCTGGAAGCGTTCCAGGCCACGCTCCTTCAAAGGGTTGATGCACACCACCTGAGCGCCGCGTTTCACCGCTTCGCGCAACGGTTCGAGCATCCGCGGATGGTTGGTGCCAGGGTTCTGACCCCAGACAAAAATCGCGTCGGCGTGTTCGAAGTCGTCGAAGGTGACGGTGCCTTTGCCGACGCCGACACTTTGCGCCATGGCCACACCGCTGGCCTCGTGGCACATGTTCGAGCAATCGGGGAAGTTATTGGTGCCGTAGGCACGCACGAACAATTGATACAGGTACGCCGCTTCGTTGCTGGCGCGGCCCGAGGTGTAGAACTCGGCCTGATTCGGGCTCGACAGGCCCTGCAAATGTTTGGCGATCAAGGAGAACGCAGCGTCCCAGCTGATCGGCTTGTAGCGATCGGTTTCGGCGTCATAGCTTAATGGCTCGGTCAGACGGCCCTGATATTCCAGCCAGTAGTCGCTTTGATCCAGCAACGAACTGACGCTGTGTTTGGCAAAGAACGCACCGTCGACACGGCGTTTGGTCGCTTCCCAGTTCACTGCTTTGGCGCCGTTCTCGCAGAACGCCACCATGCCGGCTTCATTGGAATCGCCCCAGGCACAACCGGGGCAGTCGAACCCGCCGTTTTTGTTGGTTTTGAGCATCATGCGCAGGTTTTTCAGCGCGTTGTCGCTGGTCAACCAGGCCCGGGCAACGCTGGCCAACGCGCCCCAGCCACCGGCTGGACCTTTGTAGGGCTTATAACGCGGAACGGGTTTCTGGTCGGCTTGTTGATGTTGACTCACGCTGGGTTCTCCGTCGCGGGGCTGTAGACCCGCGGCGCACTTTTCTGCGGCAGGTGGATGAGATTGAGGTTGTGGCGACGGGCCCATTGCACGGCAAGGCCCGTGGGCGACGACAGGCTGACCAGGGTCTGGATACCTGCGCGCAACACTTTCTGGATCAGTTCGAGACTGCAACGGCTGGTGACAATCACCAGCCCGCCGGTGGTCGGGATCTTCTGACGGATCAGTCCGCCAATCAGTTTATCGAGGGCATTGTGTCGGCCGATGTCTTCGCGACCCAGCAGTAATTGGCCCTGACTGTTCATGAACACGGCGGCGTGCACCGCGCCGGAGTACTGGCCAAGAGGCTGGAACGCACCGATGCGCTGACGCAAGCCATCCAGCCATTCGGCGGGCGGCAAGGGTGCGCCGGGCAACACCTTGAGGTCTGGCAATGCCTGCTCCACCGCTTCCACGCCGCAGAGCCCGCAACCGCTGGTGCCAGCCATTTGCCGACGCTGTTGCTTGAGGTTCCAGAAAGCGCGGTTGGCGATGGTCACTTGGGCGTATTGCGCTGAACCCGAGCCGCTGAGTTGCAGGTCATAAATGTCGCAAGCGTCTTCGATGATGCCGCTGCCGAGGCTGAAGCCGACGATGAAGTCTTCAAGGTCCGTCGGCGTCACCAGCATGACCGCCTGACTGATGCCGTTATAAGCGATCGCCAACGCGACTTCTTCGGCCAGCGCGGTGCTGGCCGATTCGGTGTCTTGAAGGTCGCAGTATCTGTATGTCTGGCTTGCGGCGGGCGCTGGCGTTTCGAGGGCTGGCGCCGCGCAGGCAGGGCGCTTGGCGTTCATGAGGTATCACCGACGGTTTAGGCTGCTTTAAGCCTAGGCGTGTCAACTTGTCGCGTCTAATCGCTAATACTGATCTACCGATAGATGGCATCGATCAAGAGCTCGGCAGCGATTGCTGAAATATCGCGAAACAGGCTTCCGCGAGCGCCGAACGCGGGGCGCTGCGACGCATGATCAGCCCCAGCCGGGCAAGGGTTTGAGCATTTTCGATGGGGTGCAGGCGCAAATGATCGGTGAGTTTTTCCAGGCCACCGTCCAGCGGCATCACGGCGCAGCAGAATCCACCGTGCACCGCTTGTAACAATTGGTGGACGGCATCGGTTTGCAGCAACGGCTGCGGGGTGAGGCCGCGACTGTGGAAGTTGTGGTCGATGGACTGCCGAAAATGCATGCCGCTGCTGAGCATGCCCAGCGGCAGTTCGATCAGCGATTCCCAACTCAGCGGCGCCTCGCCGAAACTGAAGAAGCGCTGATCGTAGAGCAGGCCCATGCGGGTTTCGCTGAATGCCAGGGAATCGAAGCGTTCGCCGTCCAGCCGCTCCAGGTACGACACGCCCAGATCCAGGCGATTGTTCGCCAGTTGTTCGAGGATCTGCTCGGAGCTCAGGGCCGAGAGTTCGAAGCGCAGGTTCGGGTGTTCGGCGTGCAGGCGTTGCATCAGCGGCAACGGATCGAAGCTCGACAGCGGCACCACGCCCAGACGCAACGTACCGACCAGGTTGCCGCGACAGGCCGCCGCCTCGGCCTGCAAGCCGTCGTAGGCCGCCAACACGGTGCGCGCCCACGCCAGCACCCGTTCACCCGGTGCGGTGAAACCCTCGAAGCGCTGACCGCGATTGACCAGCGGCAACTCGAGTTCTTCTTCGAGGCTGCGCAGGCGCATGGACAGGGTCGGCTGGGTGATGTGACAACGCGCAGCGGCCTGGCCGAAATGTCGGGTTTCATCGAGGGCGATGAGGAATTTAAGTTGCTTGATGTCCATCTTCGCTCCAGGGCGCGGGAAGGCTCGGATTCTAGCGCTTGGGGGGAAGCGGCGTCATTGGTCGGGTTGGAACCGCAGGTAACAGCCTTGGTCTAGTCTTTTGCGTCTGGAACCCAAAACCCAAGGAGAGCGCACCATGAGTATTTTTAGCTTCGTGAAAGAAGCAGGCGAAAAACTTATCGACTTGCTGACGCCAGGCAACGCCAATGCCAGCGAGCAGTTGAAAGAACACATCAGCAAGGTCGGCCTGGGTAACCCGAATGTGCAGGCGACGGTGGATGGCGACAAAGTCACCGTGACCGGCGAAGTCGGCAGTCAGGAAGAGAAGGAAAAAATCCTGCTGGCGGTGGGCAATATTGCCGGTGTCGGTAGTGTGGATGACCAGATCACCGTAACGGGCCCGGTTGCTCAGGCGGCGCGGTTCGTCACCGTTAAAAAGGGCGACACCCTCAGCGCGATTGCCAAGGCTGAGTACGGCGATGCCAACAAGTACAACAAAATCTTCGAGGCCAACAAGCCGATGCTGACTCACCCGGACAAGATCTATCCGGGGCAGTCGTTGCGGATTCCTGAGTAAGTCTCAAGGCTGTGTGATGGCCTTCGCGAGCAAGCCCGCTCCCACAGGATCTGTGTCGTCCACGATGGATGCGAACGACATAGATCCTGTGGGAGCGGGCTTGCTCGCGAAGCAGGCGACTCGGTCTAAAGCCCGGCAATCAACTCCCGATAATCCCCAACCGCCGCAAACTCCGCCGTGTCCTTCGGCCCTTTACGGCTGTCCGGCTCACTCACGGCCAACAGATGCGCCACCCCAAAATTCCGCGCGCTACGCAGGATCGGCAACGTATCGTCGATAAACAGACTGCGCGCCGGATCAAAACCGATGTCCGCTTGCAAGGCATCCCAGAATTGCGGGTTTTCCTTGGCGAAACCGTAATCATGCGAGCTGATCAACCGCTCGAAGTACGGCGCCAGCTCGATTCTTTCCAGTTTCAATGACAGCGAATCGCGATGCGCATTGGTGATCAGCACCACACGCTTGCCGGCCCGTTTGATGGCGGCCAGAAAGGTGTCCGCGTCCGGACGCAGGGCAATCAAATGCGCGGTTTCCAGTTTCAGTTCGCGCACCGGCAACTTGAGCTCGGCACTCCAGAAATCCAGGCAATACCACTGCAACTGGCCGGCGTTGCGTTCGAACAACGGCTGCAATTCCATCTCGGCCATCGCCCGGCTCACCCCGTGCAATTCGGCGTAACGCTGGGGCAGGTGCTCCATCCAGAAATGGTTGTCGTAATGCAGGTCCAGCAGCGTGCCGTCCATATCCAGCAGAACGGTGTCGATGTCGCGCCAGGGCAGCAGGGACATAAAAACTTCTCCAGCGGTAAAAAAGATATCCGACGTAAACAATCAGGATAGGCCGGGTATAGTAACGCGCTATCGCCAAGGAGCCGCTCATGCGCCAGAAACCCACCGTCCTCGCCCGCGAGATCGTCGCCACCAGCCGTTTGTTCTGCGTCGAAGAGCTGAAGTTGCGCTTTTCCAATGGCGTGGAGCGCACGTATGAGCGACTGGTGGGCAAGGGCGTCGGTTATGGCGCGGTGATGATCGTGGCGATGCTGGATGCGGACCACGCGGTGCTGGTTGAAGAGTATTGCGGCGGCACCGATGAATACGAGCTGTCCTTGCCCAAAGGCTTGATCGAGCCGGGCGAGGACGTGCTGGCGGCGGCCGAGCGGGAGCTCAAGGAAGAGGCCGGGTACGGCGCGCGGCAACTGGAGCATTTGACTGAGTTGTCGTTGTCCCCCGGTTACATGAGCCAGAAGATCCAGGTGGTGTTGGCCACTGATCTGTACGAAGAAAGCCTTGAAGGCGATGAGCCCGAGCCGATGGGCGTGGACAAAATCAACCTGCGTGAGTTGTCGGCTCTGGCCCAGAACCCGCGATTCACCGAGGGCCGGGCATTGGCAGCACTGTATCTGGCCCGTGATCTGCTGACTCAGCGTGGAGTGTTCCAGCCATGATTTTCCCCCATCCGTTGATGGCGCCTGTTGTTGAACTGGCGCTGAAGGCTGGCGAAGCAATACTTCCGTTCTGGCGCATCGGTACGGCTGTGACCGCCAAGGCTGACGATTCCCCGGTGACGGCGGCTGACCTGGCTGCTCATCATCTGATCCTGGCCGGGCTGACGGCGCTGGACCCGAGCATCCCGGTGCTGTCCGAAGAAGACGCCAACATTCCCCAGAGCGTGCGCGCCGGGTGGCAGCGTTGGTGGCTGGTGGACCCGCTGGACGGGACCAAGGAGTTCATCTCCGGTAGCGAAGAATTTACCGTCAACATCGCGCTGATCGAGCAGGGGCGTGTGGTGTTTGGCGTGGTGTCGATGCCGACCAACGGGCGCTTCTACGTCGGTGGTGCGGGTCTGGGCGCGTGGCGTGGCGATAAAGACGCGCAGCCTTTGCCGATTCAGGTTCGCGAGGTTCCTGCTGAGGGTGAAGCGTTTACCGTGGTTGCCAGTCGTCGGCATTCCAGTCCTGAGCAGGAGCGCCTGCTGGCCGGGTTGAGCGCCAGTCTGGGTGAACTGCAATTGGCTAACATCGGCAGTTCGTTGAAGTTCTGTTTGTTGGCGGAAGGGGCGGCGGATTGTTATCCGCGGTTGGCGCCGACTTCGCAGTGGGACACGGCGGCTGCGCAAGGCGTGCTGGAAGGGGCGGGTGGTGAAGTGCTGGATTTGAGCGGTGCGCCGTTCAGTTATCCGGCGCGGGAATCGTTGTTGAATGCGTTTTTCCTGGCGCTGCCGGCGAAGGCTGCGTGGCGCGAAAAACTGCTGGCGTTGGCTCGGAGCTGATCGTTCGGATTCAAGAGCCACCCCTCACCCCAGCCCTCTCCCCATAGGGGAGAGGGGGAAAGGGAGCCGATCTCCACGCTTTTCAAAACCTGAGTTCGACTCGGACTTTCAGGTCGATGTAGCTCAAAAATACACCTCGGTCAGTCCCCTCTACCCTCCGGGGAGAGGGTTAGGGTGAGGGGTGGTTCTTAAGCCCTACCGATGCAGTACGTACTGCCCCGTAAACGTCACCGCATCGTCATCACTGTCGGCATTGACGATCCGCGAATGCAGCGTCAACCGCGCCCGTCCATACCGCCCATACATCGCTAAAAACTTCTTCCACACCGCCGCACTCGGTGCATGGCAAATCGCTGTCGCGTCCATGGTCACCGGCAGCGGGTAGCTGATCTGCCCTTCCTGAATCACGATGTGCCCGCCTTCAACTCCTTCTTCACGCAAACGCAAATGCAGCCAGCCCCAACCGGCCAGCACCGCGCCGCAATACAGGCTGCCGCCAAACATCGTGCTTTTGTGATTGACGTTGGCCTCCAGCGGCAAGTGCAGGCGCAGTTGCTGGTCGTGCCAATCGAGCACTTTGAGGCCCATGTCCCGCGTCAGGGGAATGTCGCGATGGAGAACTGATTCCAGATGACGGCTGTCGCGGCTCATGCATGGATCTCTTGTTTGAAGATGATGATTGGACGGTAGCTCAATCGGGTTCGTCGGTGTGGATGCTGCCACCGTCGGCGAAGTTCAGCCCGTGCTTGCGCAGTTTGTCGTGCAAGGTCTTGCGTGGGATGCCAAGGGCTTCGGCGAGGCTGCGCACCGAGCTGTGAGAACGCGCCAGTTCGGCGGCGATCAAGCTTTTCTCGAAGTTTTCCACTTGTTCACTGAGACCGCCACTGACCACCTCGACCGTCATGCCGACAGCGCCATCCGCTGGGCTATTGTCCAGGGCCAATTCCAGGCCCAGGGCAAAGCGTTCGGCGGCGTTCTGTAATTCCCGCACGTTGCCTGGCCAGGTGTGGCGCAGCAGCAGGGCGCGTTGTCCCGGTTGCAACTCGTGGGGTGGCAGACCGTGTCGAGCGCTGGCTTCGTCGGCGAAATGCTGGAACAGCATCAGCGCATCTTCGCCGCGTTCACGCAGCGGCGGAATACGCAGCGGTGCGACGTTCAGGCGGTAATACAAGTCGGCACGGAAGCGGCCCTGATCGGCGGATTGACGCAGGTCTTCCTTGGTCGCAGCGATGATGCGGATGTCCAGCGGGATCAGCTGATTACCGCCCAAGCGCTCGACGACCCGCTCTTGCAGCAAACGCAGCAATTTCACCTGCACATCCAGGCTCATGCTTTCGATTTCATCAAGAAACAACGTGCCGCCATTGGCGAATTCGAACTTGCCGATGCGCCGCTTTTGCGCGCCGGTAAAGGCGCCTGGCTCGTGGCCGAACAGCTCGCTTTCTACTACCGACTCGGCGAGGGCGCCGGCATTGATCGCCACGAACGGACCGTTTCGACGGCTCGACAGATCGTGCAATGCACGTGCGACAACTTCTTTACCGGCACCGGTTTCGCCGAGAATCAGCACATCGGCCTTGGTCGCCGCCAATGCACCGATCTGCTCGCGCAGGCGCAGCATCGGCGCCGATTGCCCGACCAGTCGGGCGCTCAGCTCATTGCGATCGCTCAGGGCCAGACGCAGGCTGCGGTTGTCCAGCACCAGCCGGCGCAGGGCCAGGGCGCGGCGCACGCTGTCGAGCAGGGCGTCGCTGGCAAAGGGTTTTTCCAGAAAGTCATAAGCCCCGGCGCGCATGGCTTGCACGGCCAGCGGCACATCGCCGTGACCGGTGATCAGCAGCACCGGCAGTTCCGGGTCCTGGGCATGCAGTTCAGTCAGCAGTTCGAGACCGTCCATGCCCGGCATGCGGATGTCACTGACCACCACGCCGGGCCAGTCGCGTTCCAGTTGCGCCGCCAGGCCCTTGGCTTCGGCCAGTGGCAGGATTTTCAGGCCAGCGAGATCCAGAGTCTGGCTCAGGGCCTGACGCAGGTGCGGATCGTCGTCGATCAACACGACCTGGATGCGGTTCTCGATGGTCATGCACTTCGGTCCTCGGACGGTTGCAGGCTCACACCCGGTGCGCCTGCACGCAGCTTCAGGGTAATCAGGGCGCCACCTTCCTTGTGGTTGGAGAACGACAGTTCACCGCCGAAGGCGCGCATCAGGGTTTCGCAAATCGCCAGCCCTAACCCAAGCCCCTGAGTGCGGGTCTTGGTGGTGTAGAAGGGCTCGCTGGCGCGGCCAAGTGCCTCCAGGCAGAACCCGGGGCCATTGTCGCGAATGTACAGATTGACGCCGTCGGCAGTCGATTGGGCACTCAACCAGAGCTTACGCGGCGGGCCTTTTTCCGTCAGGGCGTCCAAGGCGTTGGCCAGCAGATTGCCGAGCACCTGACGCAGACGGGTTTCCCCGGCCTCGACCCACAGGGTGGCGGCCGGCAAATCGCGGATCAGCTCGACTTCCATGCTGCGTCGACGCTTGGCCAGCAGCGCCAGCGCATCGTCCAGCGCCGGTTGCAGGGCGACGCTTTCCGGGGCGTGGCGATCGCGCCGGGCGAAGGCGCGCAGGTGGGCGATGATCGACGCCATGCGCCCGGTCAGTTCGCTGATCAACTTGAGGTTGCCGCGTGCATCTTCAGTGCGCTGATGATCGAGCAGCACTTCGGCGTTTTCTGCGTAGCTGCGGATCGCCGCCAGCGGTTGATTCAATTCGTGGCTGATGCTCGCCGACATGGTGCCAAGGGCCGACAGTTTGCCGGCCTGCACCAGATCATCCTGAGCGCGAACCAGCTCTTGCTGGGCCTGTTCGCGTTCCAGCACTTCCTGTTTCAGTCGACGGTTGAGGCCTTCGAGGTCGCTGGTCCGCTCGGCTACCCGGCCTTCCAGCTCGCGACGGGCCTTGGCTTCGAAGGCGATTCGATCAAGGTAATGACGGCGGCGCTGCATCATCAGCCCCAGCAGCAACATCAACACCAACAACGTCGCGCCGCCGATGGCGACGACCGTGCGTACCGGGCGATCGATCAAAGTACGTGGGGCGAGGATGCTGACGTTCCAACCGGTTTCTGCGATGGACTGGGTTTGTGTCAGCCAGGCGTTGGGGTTGAGCCGCAAGGGTTTGGGATCACGGGTCGGATAAGGTTGAATCGCAGTAATAGCCTTGCTTTCTTCTTCGCCCAACGGGCGGGTCGAGCGGAATCGCCACTCGGGCCGCGACGTGAGAATGACCACGCCGTTATGGTCGGTCAGCAGCAGTTGTTCCGGGGTTTTGCCCCAGAGGCTTTCGGTGTGGTCCAGGTCGACCTTGACCACCAGCACGCCGATGATCTTTTCGCCGTTACGCACGGCGGCGGCGAAGAAATAGCCGCGCTTGGCCGATGTTGTGCCCAAACCGAAAAAGCGCCCAAGCCGCCCGGCCATGGCTTCGCTGAAATACGGCCGGAAGGAAAAATTACGCCCGACGAAACTGTCGTGTTTGTCCCAGTTGGACGCGGCCAGGGTCTTGCCCGTGGTGTCCATCAGGTACATGACTTCGGCGCCGGTCTGGGCGCTGATGTTTTTCAACAAGCGATTGGCGTTGCCCTGGGTGACGCCATCGTCGGGCGCACCGAGGACGGCTCGCAGGGCCGGTAGATCGCCGAGGATCTGCGGCAACACTTCATAGCGGTGCAGGGTGCCCAGCAGGTTGGCGACGTAAAGGTCGAGGGTCTGACGGTTCTGCCCGGCCAGTTCGCTGCGGTAGTAGCGCTCGGCCAGATGCTCCAGCGGCCACAGCAACGGTGCCAGGCACAGCGCGAGCAGGGCCAGGCTGCGCCAGCGGGGTCTGCGGGGAAGGGTCGGAGTCATGAGCATCGAGCGCCTGTGGGTACAGGCGCATTATGCCTAGGCTTGCGGGCGTAGTCTGCGCGCCGTGGGTCAGGATGCTTGCGTGGTGAAGATTCAGACGGTGTTTCAGGAAAAGACGTCAGCATCCTTGAAAAACGCCGCGGCCTGATCTTTGCCGGACAGTTGTGGTACTTCGTCCAGTTGCCAATCAATGGCCAGGTCTGGGTCATCCCAGCGAATGCTGCGCTCGGCGGACGGGGTGTAGTAGTCGGTGGTTTTGTAGAGAAATTCGGCGAAGTCGCTCAGCACCACGAAACCGTGGGCGAAACCCTCCGGGACCCAGAGTTGGCGATGGTTCTCGGCGGACAGACGCACAGCCACCCATTTGCCGAAATGGGGCGAGCTGCGGCGAATGTCCACGGTCACGTCGAGTACTTCACCGACGGTGACCCGAACCAGTTTGCCTTGAGTGTTTTCCAGCTGGTAATGCAGGCCGCGCAGTACGCCTTTTTGCGAGCGGGAATGATTGTCTTGAACGAAATTCGTCTCCAGGCCCGTCGCTTCTTTGAAAGCCTTGGCATTGAAGCTTTCATAGAAGAAACCACGCTCGTCACCAAATACCTTGGGTTCGATGATCAGAACACCGGGCAGGTCGGTGGTGACTACTTTCATGGTCTTTCTCCAGCAATAGGCGTGATGGGCGTCATTCTTGCGCAAAGTGGCGGCTGGCGCGAGTGGAGTGATTTTTTTCTGATCAGTTAACTGATTTGTCGAGCCTCAGGAGGGAGGCTGGCAGGCGAAGGGGTTGCGTATCACCCAAAGCAGTGGCGATATAAGCGCCTAATAAAATTTCAGGGGTCGTTGTATGCCACTCGCCACGTTGATTCATCGCGCCAGTTTGCCCAGCCCGAAAGTGTCTGCGGAGCAAGCGCTTGAGCTGCTGAAGGGACATTACGGCCTGAGTGGAAGGTTGCAGGCCCTCGGCAGCCAGCAGGATCTTAACTATCGGGTCGACAGCGACCAGGGGCGTTTTGTCCTGAAAATCTGCCGTGGTGATTACTCGGCGCAGGAGCTGCACGCCCAGCACGCCGGACTCAAGCATTTGGGTGAACACCCCGATGTGCATGTGCCGCGAGTGATTGCCGCCAAAAACGGTGCAGACCTTCTCTCGCTGGAAGTCGGCGGCCAACCGGTGCATGTGCGCCTGCTCGATTACATCGAAGGCCAGTCGCTCACACATCTGGATCATCTGCCCGGTTCAGTGGTGGCCGGTTTTGGTCGACTCTGCGGTGAAATGGACCTGGCGCTGGCCGGTTTCGACCATCCGGGCCTCGAGCGCACTCTTCAATGGGACGCCCGCCACGCCAACGCGTTGATCGCGCATTTGCTGCCGGTCATCACTGACGACCAGCAACGCCGGCTGATCGCTGATGCGGCTGAACAGGCCGAGCGTCATTTGCAGCCGCTTGTGGATAAGCTGCCGGTGCAGGCCATTCACATGGACATCACTGACGACAACGTGGTGTGGCAGCGAGATTCGCAACGTCAGTGGCAATTGCAGGGGGTGATCGATTTCGGCGACCTGGTTCGTACCTGGCGCATCACTGATCTGTCGGTAACCTGCGCGGCGCTGCTGCACCACGCTGATGGCGATCCGTTCTACATTTTGCCGGCGGTTCGGGCCTATCACGCGGTCAATCCGCTCACGCATGAAGAGCTATTGGCGCTCTGGCCGCTGATCGTCGCCCGTGCGGCGGTGTTGGTGCTCAGCGGCGAACAGCAGGTCAGCATCGATCCGGGCAACGAATACAGTCGCGACAACCTCACCCACGAGTGGGAGATTTTCCGCGTCGCCACATCGGTGCCGTTGGCGTTGATGGAAGCCGCGATCCTGACCGCCGTCGGCCAGAAACTGCCGGGCATCGGCAGCGAAGGCTTTGCGCCGCTGCTGCCGAGCCTGGTGGGGCGTGAGTTTGCGTTGATCGATTTGGGCGTGCTCAGTCCGCATTTCGAGGCCGGCAATTGGGAACAGGAGGGGATCGATCAGCGGCTGCTGACCGAAGCTGCCGCGGCTCACGGTTTGGCGGCCAGTCGTTATGGGCAATATCGCTTGTCTCGCACCCGCCCGGACAGCGCCAGCGAACCCGACACCTGCCCATTGCACGTCGAATTGCGAGTGCCCCACGGCACAGCGGTCGAATCACCGTTTGCCGGTGTGGTGCATCAGCCGGCGGCGGGTGTGCTGCAACTGGACGGCCCGCAACTGAGCGTGCGCCTGTGGGGCGTGACGCCGTCGCTGCACACGGGCGCAGCGCTGGTCAAAGGCCAGGTGCTGGGTTCGGTCAGCGGGCCGTTGATCGTGCAGTTGTGTCGCGGCGCTTTGTTCACGGCGCCGTTGTTTTGCACGCCGTCTCGCGCTGCGGCTTGGCAAGCGTTGTGCCCATCACCGGCGGTGCTGCTGGGACTGGCCTGTGACGCCGAAGAGGAACTCGATTCGCAGACGTTGCTGGCGCGCCGTGACGCCAGTTTCGCCCGTACCCAGAAGCACTATTACGTCGACCCGCCGCGTATCGAACGCGGCTGGCGCAATCACTTGATCGACATGCAAGGCCGTTCCTACCTCGACATGCTCAACAACGTCGCGGTGCTTGGCCACGGTCATCCGCGCATGGCTGCTGTCGCCAGTCGTCAGTGGTCGCTGCTCAATACCAACTCGCGATTCAACTACGCGGCGGTTGCCGAATTCTCCGAACGTTTGCTGAAACTGTCGCCGGACTCCATGGACCGGGTGTTCCTGGTCAACAGTGGCAGCGAGGCCAATGACTTGGCAATCCGCCTGGCATGGGCCTACAGCGGTGGTCGCGACATGCTCAGCGTGCTCGAGGCCTATCACGGCTGGACAGTGGGCGCGGACGCGGTCTCGACCTCGATCGCCGACAACCCGAAGGCTTTGAGCAGCCGTCCAGACTGGGTGCATCCGGTCACCGCGCCGAACACCTATCGCGGCGAATTCCGTGGCCCGGATAGCGCCCCGGACTACGTGCGCAGCGTCGAACACAACCTGGCGAAAATTGCCGAGCAGAAGCGTCAGCTGGCCGGTTTCATCTGCGAACCGGTGTACGGCAATGCCGGCGGTATCTCGCTGCCGCCGGGGTATTTGCAACAGGTTTATGCGCTGGTTCGTGCTCAGGGCGGCGTTTGTATCGCCGATGAAGTGCAGGTCGGTTACGGCCGCATGGGCAATTTTTTCTGGGGGTTTGAAGAGCAAGGCGTGGTGCCGGACATCATCACCATGGCCAAAGGCATGGGCAATGGCCAGCCGTTGGGCGCGGTGATCACCCGTCGGGAAATCGCCGAAGCGCTGGAGGCTGAGGGTTACTTCTTCTCGTCGGCCGGCGGCAGCCCGGTCAGTTGCCAGATCGGCATGGCCGTGCTGGATGTGATGGAGGAAGAAAGGCTCTGGGAAAACGCTCAGGTCGTGGGCGGGTATTTCAAGGAACGGCTTGAAGCGCTGATCGATATTCATCCGCTGGTGGGCGCGGTGCATGGTTCCGGCTTCTATCTGGGCGTCGAGTTGATCCGCAATCGCGAAACCCTGGAACCGGCAACCGAAGAAACCACGGCGCTGTGTGATCGATTGCGCGAGCTGGGGATCTTCATGCAGCCGACGGGTGATTACCTGAACGTCCTCAAGATCAAACCGCCGATGGTGACCTCGCGTCAGAGCGTGGATTTCTTTGTGGACATGCTGTCGAAGGTTCTCGCAGAGGGCCTGTAAACACACATCCCTGTGGGAGTGAGCCTGCTCGCGATTGGGCAGGATCAGTCGACATCCAAGTTGAATGTTCGACTGCAATCGCGAGCAGGCTCACTCCCACATTGGTACGGTGTTAATTCGATAGATATCGGCTTTTTAGCAAAAAAATATGACAAAAGGTTTGCTTGTGACTTCTAAAGCCGATTTTTATCGGCTATAAAGTCACCGCTGCCCCGGTGTGGCCTCACCACGCCCGGTGCTTCCCATTTCTGTCATTGGTCGATGCCACGCTCGACCCTCAAGCAATTGCCCCGGAGATGATTCATGAGCCGTATCGTTACCGTCGCCGCCACCCAGATGGCCTGTTCCTGGGACCTTGAAGCCAACATCGAGACCGCTGAGCGGCTGGTCCGTGAGGCCGCGGCGCAAGGCGCGCAGATCATCCTGATCCAGGAACTGTTCGAGGCTCCGTACTTTTGCCAGAAGCCGAACCCGGATTACCTGCAGCTGGCCACGACCGTTGAAGACAACGTCGCCATCAAGCACTTCCAGAAAATCGCCAAAGAGCTGCAAGTGGTTCTGCCGATCAGCTTCTACGAACTGGCGGGCCGCGCGCGTTTCAACAGCATCGCGATCATCGATGCCGACGGCAGCAACCTCGGGATTTATCGTAAAAGCCATATCCCGGACGGCCCTGGCTACCATGAAAAGTACTACTTCAATCCGGGCGACACCGGCTTCAAAGTCTGGAACACCCGTTACGCGAAAATCGGCGTGGGCATCTGCTGGGACCAGTGGTTCCCGGAATGCGCCCGCAGCATGGCGTTGCTCGGCGCGGAAATTCTGTTCTACCCGACCGCGATCGGCAGCGAGCCACACGACAAGAGCATTTCGTCCCGCGATCACTGGCAGCGCGTGCAACAAGGCCATGCCGGCGCCAACCTGATGCCGCTGATCGCCAGCAATCGCATCGGCAACGAAGAGCAGGACGGCTACGACATTACGTTCTACGGCTCGTCGTTCATCGCCAACCAGTTCGGCGAGAAGGTTCAAGAGCTCAACGAAACCGAAGAAGGCGTACTGGTTCAGAGCTTCGATCTGGACGAACTGGAACACATCCGCAGCGCCTGGGGCTCTTTCCGTGATCGTCGCCCGAACCTGTATGGCACACTGAAAACCCTCGACGGTTCCCTGGAGTCCTGATTGTCATGACCACTTTGCACAGCACGCCTCGCGCCGACGGCTTTTACATGCCCGCCGAATGGGCGCCGCAAACCCAGACCTGGATGATCTGGCCCGAGCGCCCGGACAACTGGCGTCTGGGTGGCAAACCGGCGCAAGCCGCGCACGTCGCGGTGGCCAAAGCCATTGCGCGTTTCGAACCGGTGACCGTGGCGGTTTCCGCCGGCCAATACGAAAACGCCCGCGCCCGTCTGGACGTGCCGAATATTCGTGTGGTGGAAATGTCCAGCGACGACGCCTGGGTTCGCGACACGGGGCCGACGTTTGTCATCAATAACGGCGGCGAAGTCCGTGGTGTGAATTGGGACTTCAACGCGTGGGGCGGTTTCGACGGGGGGCTGTACTCGCCGTGGAATCGCGATTCCCAGGTCGGCGGTAAAATCCTCGAGATCGAGCGCAGCCAGCGCTACCGCACCGAGGGCTTTGTACTTGAAGGCGGTTCGATCCACGTCGATGGCGAAGGCACACTGATCACCACCGAAGAATGCCTGCTCAACCGCAATCGCAATCCGCACATGAACCGTGCAGAGATCGAAGCGGTGCTCAGCGCGAATCTGGCTGTGGATAAAATCATCTGGCTGCCGGACGGTTTGTTCAACGACGAAACCGACGGCCATGTGGATAACTTCTGCTGCTACGTGCGTCCGGGCGAAGTGTTGCTGGCCTGGACCGATGACCCGCAGGACCCGAACTACCCGCGCTGCCAGGCAGCAATGAACGTGCTGGAAAGCAGCACCGACGCCAAGGGTCGCCCATTCACGGTGCACAAGATGCCGATTCCGGGGCCGCTGTATGCGACCGAAGAAGAGTGCGCGGGGGTTGATCCGGTGGACGGGACTCAGGAACGTAATCCGACCGTGCGTCTGGCCGGTTCCTACGTGAACTTTCTGATCGTGAACGGCGGCATCATCGCGCCAAGCTTCGACGACCCGTTGGATGGCCCGGCAAAAGAGATGTTGCAGGCACTGTTCCCGCAGCACGAAGTGGTGATGGTGCCCGGCCGCGAACTGTTACTGGGAGGCGGTAACATCCACTGCCTTACCCAACAACAGCCAGCACCGCACAAAGAGTGAGTGCAGTTGTAACAGCTTGAGTTGATTGCAGAATCGATTCGGCAACCGTTTTCACTCACGGTTTAGCACAAAGCCCGCAGCCCTAAAGGACTGCGGGCTTTTTTGTATCCGCTTGTCGACAGTTGCGAAACTTTGGCACAGCTCTTGTATCGCTCAGGGTGTAACAGGGAGGGGGAGAACTGCGATGTTCTGTCATAAACCTTGGATAAGTTAGCCGCTCACAATCCAGGAGAGAGCGCGGAAATGAACGCCGAAATGAATGTGGTGAGCGAGCGGGCGTTGCATCCCCTGGCAGTAAACAGCGAATCGCTCCAGGTCCTGGCGCACTGGTTGAAGTCCAATGGAACGCGTCAGATCAGAGAACCTGATCCGCGCCGGACGATGATCGAACGCTACCCCGCTGGTTTATTCAGCGAAGCGGAGCTGGAAGCGTTGTGGGATGTGATGGAAGGATAAGAAGAAAAAACAAAGGATTGGTAAAAGCGCTGCCGGGATGGCGGCGCTTTTTTATGCGCGAAGGTTTTTTGTCCGTTGATGACCGTTCCCACGCTCCGCGTGGGAATGCAGCCCGGGACGCTCCGCGTCCCAAGAGCGGACGCAGAGCGTCCGGTGAGGCATTCCCACACCAGAGCGTGGGAACGATCAAGTCGTGGGGGGGGGCAGTGTTTTTAGAGCCTGTAAGTCCCGGTCACGACCAGGCTACGCGGTTCGCCCGGCTGAATCTGCGCTGCACTGGTGGCCGACGAGTAATAGGTCTTGTCGCTGATGTTGTTCAGCGCCGCGCGTAAATCCTGCTGCAACGACTCGGCGGGTTCATTCGACCGATTCATGAAACAGACTGAAAGCCATTCCAGCGTTTTTCAGAAACGGGCGGAGGACTAATCTGCCGGCATCTCGTTTTCCTACGCTTTTGCCGGAGTCTTCCCATGATCCTTCACTACATTTACGACCCGTTATGCGGCTGGTGCTATGGCGCAAAACCGCTGGTGCAAGCCGCTCAGGCTGTGTTGCCCGTGATCGCCCATGGCGGCGGCATGATGACCGGCGCCAACCGCCAGACCGTTTCGCCAAAACTGCGCAACTACGTGATGCCCCACGACCGTCGCATTGCCGAGTACACCGGCCAGCCGTTCGGCGAGGCGTATTTCGAAGGATTGCTGCGCGATGAGACAGCGGTGTTCGATTCCGCACCGCCGATTGCCGCCGTGCTGGCAGCCGAGCAGATCGCCGGCCGAGGACTGGAGTTGCTGGGGCGTTTGCAGAGTGCTCACTACGAGGAAGGTCGACGCATTGCCGATGAAGCGGTGTTGTTCGAACTCGCGAAAGGCATCGGACTGGAAACTCAAGCGTTCCAGGCTGCTTTCAAGGAAGCTGAAACCGATCGCCACATCAAGGACAGTCGAGCGTTGCTGGCCGAAGTCGGCGGCCAGGGTTTCCCGACCTTTGCCCTGGAACGCAACGGCCAATTTACCCTGATCGATATCGGCCCGTGGCTCGGCAAGCCGCAAGCGTTCGCGGCATGGCTGAGTCAGTCGCTGCCCGCACAAGGGTCATCATCGGCGCTTCAAGCCTGTGGCCTCGACGGCTGCGCCCATTGACGCGCGACAAGTGTTTTCTTAGACGTTTTTCGCCTATTCACAGACGATTCATGAAATTGACACATCGTTAAGGGCGCGGCTAGGATTCGCCCCACGCCTGTGGCCAACCGCCACGACTCATAAAAATAACAAAAAGGCCCGCCACGATTTCTTCGTGCGCGGGCCTTTTTGTTTGGGGTGAAAAAAGAGCGCGATAGCGCCGTTTCAGCCGTTCGACACAGTGCGTATCAACCGATCATAAGGAAAAGAACAAAATGTTGAACAAGCGAATCAGCCTGATCGCTCTGGGGATGTTGAGTGCTACACAGGTCATGGCTAACGACCAGGCCGAATCCAAGGGTTTTGTTGAAGACAGCAGCCTCAAAGTGCTGCTGCGCAATGCCTACATCAATCGCGACAAAAAAGACGGCAACGATGACCAGCGTGAATGGGGTCAGGCTGCCATCGGCACCTACACCTCGGGCTTCACCCAAGGTACCGTCGGCGTAGGCGTTGATGCCTTCGGTCTGTACGCCTTGCGTCTGGACCGTGGTAGCCACAGTGGTGGCCAAGGCATCGACTTCTTCAAGGAAGGCGACAGCGGTAACCCGGCCGGCGACCTGGCCAAAGCCGGTGGCGCGGTAAAATTCCGCGTATCCAGCACTGTCCTGACCTACGGCGACCAGATGCCAGTGCTGCCGGTGTTGAGCTATGACAACGGGCGTCTGCTGCCGGAAAGCTACACCGGCACGCTGATCACCTCCAAGGAGATCAAAGGCCTGGAGCTGAACGCCGGTCGCTTCACCGCCGAATCGCGCAAAAGTGCTGAAGGCCATGACAGCGGTGGCCTGAAGTCGATCAACGTGTTGGGCGGCAGTTACCAGTTCACCGAACAGTTCAAGGCTGCGCTGTACGCCTCCGACGTCGAAGACGTGTTGAAGAAGCAATACGTGAACGCCAACTACGTGTTCCCGATCGACAAGGATCAGTCCCTGACCCTGGACTTCAACGGCTACCGCACCAAGCTGGACGATTCCTACGTTCGCGAAAGCGGTGCGACCGGCGACGACAACAAAATCTGGAGCCTGGCCGCCACCTTCGCCACCGGCGCGCACTCGTTCACGCTCGCCCACCAGCGCAGCACCGGCGACAGCAACCTGGGCTATGCCTACGGCGGCTATCAGAAGGACCAAGGTCGCGTCGGCGACGGCGGCAACACCATCTACCTGGCGAACTCCTACTGGTCCGACTTCAACGCCGAAGACGAACGCAGCTGGCAGCTGGGCTACGGCCTGGACTTCAGCACCTTCGGTGTTCCAGGCCTGAGCTACAACTTCGCCTACGTGCGCGGCGACAACATCACCACCTCCACCAGCGAAGGCGGCACCGAAAGGGAAATTTTCAACCAGTTCAAATACGTCGTGCAAAGCGGCCCGGCCAAAGACCTGAGCGTGAAACTGCGCAGCTCGATCCTGCGTGTGTCGCAGAAATCGAGTGAGTACAACTCCAGCGGTAATGAAGTGCGTGTGTTCGTGGATTACCCGATCAACATTTTCTGATGATCGGTTGCGCTATCGAGGCCTGATGTAAGGCTGAGAAAGGAGAAGCCCCGACTGGTTCGTAATGCTGTTCACTTAATACATTCTTCAGTCGAGCTAAAACCTGTGGCGAGGGGATTTATCCCCGTATCGGCTGCGAAGCAGCCGTAATCCAGGCAACTTAGTCTGTCTGAAAAGACGCTGGGGCCGCTTCGCAGCCCAACGGGGCGGTGCGACGTTTCGCTAAATCCCCTCGCCACAAATGTGGACGCCGCGCTTAAGTGAACAGCATTACCGACTGGTTCGGGGCTTTTTTTTGGATGAAAGGGGGCGGCGTTGCGGGTTTTCATTGCGTGAGGGGCTCAGTGGGAATGTCCGGATTCGAAACGGTTTTGTGCAAAAAGCCAGATTTATGATCGTTTTTGAGCAAGTAAAATCGTTTTTATGCGTTGGGGTCAGTTCGACGGTGCCCCATTCAATAGCGTGAGTGATCGATATCACCCGAATCAGCCAGTGGGTCGATGGCCCGACTTACGCAAAAAGCCCCGATTGATTCGTAATGCTGTGCACTTAAGACATTCTTCAGTCGAGCTAAAACCTGTGGCGAGGGGGTTTATCCCCGTATCGGCTGCGAAGCAGTCGTAATCCAGGCAACTTAGTCTGTCTGAAAAGACGCTGGGGCCGCTTCGCAGCCCAACGGGGTGGTGCGGCATTCCGATAAATCCCCTCGCCACAAATGTGGACGCCGCGCTTAAGTGAACAGCATTACGATTGATTCGGGCTTTTCTTGTTTGCGATTTGTTTAGGGCGCGACGTTACTGGCTCGGTTGTTACCCGGTGCATCGAGCACCTTCGCTACGTCATCGATGATCGCCTTGCTCATCTCCTGCAAAAAATGCGACGCCCAGGCATGCCGGTCGGTGTCACGAACCATGGCGGCGTCAGAGGCGAGAAGTTTGGCGATGTGGAGCAGGTCGGAGGCGTGGGAGAGGGCCTGGATGATCGGGACACCGCCGTTGATGCGGAACAGCGGTTGGTTGCCGTGGAAGGAGAAAGGGGTGAAGCCGATGGTTTTCAGGTCTTGGGGGTTGGTCATTGGGCACCTCCGGTTTTTGGGCGGTGGTGGGTGGTAACCAGTGAAGCGGGAACGCGAGTTTTGGACGGATCGATAGCGGGCATTAGCAAAAACTCCTGAATCAAAGTTAGAGCTACCACGTTCGTTCTCAGGCGAATGGGTGGCAGCTATGCGCGGGCTGAGAAACCGGAGATACAGGAACCCGGCAGACCCGAAGGTCTCCCACGCACAGCCGCCATTACACGGAAATGTTGGCACAAAAAAAACGCCAGCAATCGTGATTATGGGCGCTTGTGCGCCTGTATCTTACTTGGGTTCTCAGGCCCGGTCGCTGAATTGGCAGCGACGGTCTGAAGGTAGCTTGCGGGCGGAGGATGCGCAATCGTGGCTAGGTGGTGGCGTGGGGGAACGTTTTATTGAAAATTATGGCTGGGCAATAATTATTGCCCAGCCATAATTTTCAATAATTCCGATGATCGAGTGCTGAAGGCTCTGGAATGGGCTCTGCGCCCGAATTAAGGGTCATTCCATCATGAGGTGGTTGCGCGGAGTACCCAATCATCAGCTTCGGCCAGACAAACGTGCATTGCCCATCTATACGGCAAAGCCGTATAGTCGGGCCCATGTTCACGATTATCGAAACCGAAATTTTCAAGCGTTATGCTGAATCCATCTGGGACGATGGCGAACGTCATGAATTCATTACCTGGCTGGCGGCTAACCCGTTGGCCGGCGATGTGGTTCCTGGTAGCGGCGGTCTGCGCAAGGTTCGTTGGTCCCGTAGCGGGATGGGTAAACGAGGTGGTACACGTGTCATTTACTACAACACGCTTTCAGAAGGCTCTATCTGGTTGTTGATCGCCTACACCAAGGCGAAATTCGACAATTTACCCACAGCCTTTCTCAAGCAACTGAAGGAGGAAATCAGCGATGGTCAATGAACTGGAGCAATTCCAGCAGGACTTGCTGGATTCTGTGCGGCAAATGAAAGTCGGCAAAGCGGCTCGCGTGACAGAGGTGCCGCTGTCAGCGGCTGCCGAAGCGCGAGCTAAGGTGGGCGTTTCTCAAAGTGCGTTTGCCAAGCTGATTGGAGTAAGTTTGCGAACGTTGCAGGATTGGGAACAAGGGCGTCGGCAACCGACGGGAGCGGCGCAAACGTTGTTGCGTGTTGCGAGTCAGCATCCGGAGGCGTTGCGTGACCTGCAAGCAATTTAAAATAAGGAAATAGGCAGTCTTTGTTGCATGAGATGCTTGTATAAAGAAGGAATCTCTTCTTTTTCTGATTTGGTTTATGATTTTCTTCAGTTTTTAGGAATGGGGAAGCTAACGACTGCGGGTGGGTCTGTTTACATTGAGCGAACGGAGATATTCTGTGGTATACGAGAAGCATCTCGCAATAGAATGAATTATTGTAAATTATAAATCTAACGGATTATCTTGATCCGTGTTAGGGACTGGGGAGAAATGGAATTGAACTATAACGCAGAAAGAGCTATTGAACTGCTAAGGATTGGGTCGGGTAATGTAAATGCTGCGTTTCGTGAGAATCAAGAGGCGGCCATTCAACATGTTGTGGAAGGACGGGGCCGGCTATTAGTTGTTCAAAAAACCGGCTGGGGGAAAAGTTTTGTATATTTTATCGCCACCAAATTACTTCGCGAAAGTGGTGAAGGTCCAGCATTATTAGTATCCCCTCTTCTATCTCTAATGCGTAACCAGGTTTCCGCTGCTGAGCAAATGGGTGTTCGTGCCGAAACTATCAATTCAGACAATGAAGACGAGTGGTCTGAAATCGAAAAAAAGATAAAGGCAAATGATGTTGATATATTGATAGTTTCACCTGAACGTCTTTCTAATCAACGATTTCGTGCAGAAGTACTTCCGCGTATCGCAGCAAATATTTCGTTACTTGTGGTTGATGAAGCGCACTGTATTTCCGACTGGGGGCATGATTTTAGACCTCAATATCGTTTGTTAGAGCGCACAATAAAGCAACTTACCCCTAATATGAGGATTCTTGCAACGACAGCGACAGCTAATGATCGTGTGTCGGCTGATCTTGCAGCGGTTCTTGGACCTGATATAACAGTTTTCAAGGGGGACTTGAATCGTTCCTCCCTTACATTGCAAACAATAACTTTGCCAAATCAAGCTGAGAGACTGGCGTGGCTTGCAGATAAACTTAAAGTGCTTCCTGGTAGCGGTATTATATATACTTTAACTGTTAGAGATGCTAACCAGGTCGCAAAGTGGTTAAGGAAAAAAGAATTTGTTGTGGAGTCGTATACCGGTCAGACGGGTGATCGTCGGGAGCTTCTTGAAGATGCTCTACTAAATAATGATGTAAAAGCGCTTGTGGCAACAACGTCGTTGGGAATGGGGTACGATAAGCCAGATTTGGCATTCGTTATTCATTATCAGATGCCTGGGTCAGTAGTTGCTTATTATCAACAGGTAGGACGTGCAGGCAGATCTATCCCTTATGCATATGGAGTCTTGCTTAGTGGGAAAGAAGAATCACAGATATCCGAATGGTTCATAAACAGTGCATTTCCAACAGAGGAAGAAGTCACACAGGTTCTGAGTGCGCTAGAAGCCTCGGAAGAACCTCTGTCTATTCCGGACCTGATGAGGGAGGTAAATCTTGGTAAGGGCAGGATTGCGAAGACTATTGAGTCACTTGCTTTAGAGATTCCAGCGCCGGTCATAAAAGTTGCGGGAGGGTGGCAGCTTACTGCGAATGAGCTTTCAGGCGAGTTTAGGCACCGTGCGAACAGGCTTACGACCCTTCGACGCGAAGAGTTGGAACAGATGAAGAAGTACGTTCAGCTACCTTTTGGTGAGCATATGGGCTTTCTTGTTCGCGCTTTAGATGGAGACCTATCACTCATCGCGCCTCCTTCGCTAAAGCCTTT
Organism: Pseudomonas sp. 478; assembly: GCF_003254125.1. NCBI lineage: Bacteria > Pseudomonadati > Pseudomonadota > Gammaproteobacteria > Pseudomonadales > Pseudomonadaceae > Pseudomonas > Pseudomonas sp. 478. The sequence continues at coordinate 484,586 of NZ_QKZG01000003.1, read as the reverse complement.
AGATAGTGAATTTTCTGAGGCTACATTGAAAGAGGCAGTTGAGTTTTTATCCCAAACAAATTTACCAATAGAATCAAGAAAGATGTGGCCGCCTGGCGGGCTGCCTACTTATGGACTGAGGGGCAAAATTCCTCCTCATCTACAAGCTTTTCCAGGGCAGGCGCTCTGTTATTGGGGGGATGCTGGATGGGGGGCAGAAGTTAAGAATGGGCGCTATGTAGGCCAACACTTCAGTGATAGGTTGGTTGAAGCTTGTGCAAATATGTTTCATAGTTGGTCGCCAGAGCCTAGGCCAACATGGGTTACGGCAATACCTTCTCTGCGACATCCAGATTTGGTCCCAGGCTTTGCAAAGCGTCTAGCTAAAAAAATTGGGCTTCCATATCTAGATTCATTAGTGAAAGTTACGCATACACATGAGCAAAAAAGTATGGCTAACTCTACAAAGCAGGCGCTAAATGTGGACGGTTCTTTAGAAATAGAAATGGATGAAATCCCACAAGGTCCAGTGTTATTAATTGATGATATTGTGAATTCGCGCTGGACTATTACAGTCGCTGCATGGTTGTTGCGCAATAGCGATTGCGATGGGGTTTATCCACTTGCGCTTTCAATTACCGGGCAAGAGTAATGAATACAGAAGTATCAATCAACACCAAAGCAGTTTTGTTGCTTACCGCGCCTCTTTTAGTAGGGAAAGAGGCAGCGGTTACAAAAGTGCTTGCGCCTCGAGAGTATAAAAAGCTGGCGCATTATTTACATGGAATTAAAAGGCAGCCGTCGGATTTACTTTACAGTGACTCATCAGAATTGATACGCGCATGCGGCAATCTTTTTATTGAAGAAGGACGTATTGAGAAATTACTAAATCGTGCTTTTTTGCTTAGCCAAGTAATAGATAGATGGCAAAGTTTAGGTATATGGGTTTTAAGTCGAGCAGACCCTCAGTACCCACGTAGACTTAAGTTGAAAATGAAGTCAGATGCTCCTCCAATATTGTACGGGTGTGGAGATGTAAAGCTTTTAGATATGGGCGGAGTTGCAGTGGTCGGCTCTCGGAAAGTTGAACAAGATTTAATCGACTATGCAGCATCAGTGGGGAAGCTTGCTGCGCAGTCTAACCGAATGGTTATATCTGGTGGTGCTAAAGGGGTAGATCGGGCTGCGATGCAAGGTTGTCTAGATCTTGGTGGTGTTGTTTGTGAGGTTTTAGCAGAGCATTTAGAAAGTGCAGCTTTAAAAAGGTCTAATCGAGATTTTTTAATAAGTGGGAATTTGGTGTTGGTTTCAGCTTATGATCCTTCTGCTGGATTTAGTGTTGGTCATGCAATGCAGCGTAATAAACTAATTTATGCGCTTTCTGATGCCTCTTTAGTAGTAAATAGTGATCTTAATAAAGGCGGAACTTGGGCTGGCGCAATAGAGCAATTGGACAAACTAAATTATGTGCCTGTATTCGTAAGATCTTCAGGGACGTATTCTGATGGGGTGGAAGCCCTGCAGCGTAGAGGTGCGATCCCGTGGCCAAATCCTAAAAACAAAGAAGAGTTTTTGGATGTCTTTGACGCTTCATTCACTCAACTTCGTAATGGGATTTCAGAATTAGATCTCCTAGGTAAGATGGTGGATGCAGGGGAGGTGGCCGCAGAACAGAACTTGCCAGAAAATTTTCAGCAAGGAATCCAAGAAGCTGAAAGTGGAGGAGTATCTCGTATAGATGAGCATAATAAAAATAGAAGTGTTGGGTTTGGTAATGAAGATTTTAAGAGTGTTGCTCTGAAAGTTGATGTGAAAAACACTGCGGAAGATCCTTCTGATATATTGTTTTCAGTAGTTAGAGAATTGATTTTTGAAGTTTTGAAATCCCCAATGAAAGATGTTGAAATTGCTTCGGTATTAGGAGTTTCCGTAACTCAGGCTAGAACTTGGCTGCATTATTTGATTGACGAGGGGGTTGTTGTTAAGCAAAAAAAGGTGGCTACTTATATCCTGAAACCAAAACCGCTATTTTAATTAATTTTTAAAAGTATTAATTGCCAGTTTAGCTCAAGGATGAGTGGCGTTTTCGATATACTAACTTGAGCGTTGTTCATATTTTAATATGTAGTGCTAATGTTTATATTTGACGTAAGTCGGTCTATTAAGTGCTATTTAATTAGTGTGTTTATATTGTTTTTTATTTTTAAAATTTAAATTATATTCGTGCAACAGCAAATCTACGTGAAATGTCATCGTCTCCCACAAAAAAGTGATAAGAGACATGGCGTTGAATAAGAGTACGTACGGCCTGAGCTGTACAGAGCAGTCGTTGGCTTAGAGAGTTTGTGAGGGTTCTCTCCTGTCCCTACTCATTACGCCACGTAACTAATGATGTTCCCGCCCCCACCTTTATCCCCTCCAGCCAACCCCATACATTGAACTCCAACGCCGACCCATTCATTCCGAAGGGAAGGTCACTTGGAGATTCCTCATGCCTTTCGTAAGCGTACGCATCACCCGCGATGGCGTTACCTCTGAGCAGAAAGCTCAGGTGATCGCCGAAATCACTGAAACCCTGCAACGCGTCCTCAACAAGGATCCGCACCTGACCCACATCGTGATCGAAGAAGTCGACACCGATAACTGGGGCTACGCCGGCATCACCACCACCCAGTACCGCAAGCAGCTGGCTGAGGCGGAGGGGAAGTCATGACCGCGACCGTCTCCATCGATTTCGTCTCCGACGTGGTGTGCCCGTGGTGCGCCTTGGGCGCAACGGCGCTGGAGCAGGCGATCGAGAATGTGGCCGGGGAAGTCTCGGTGGAGCTGACCTACAAGCCCTTCGAGTTGAACCCGGACATGCCGGTAGTCGGCGAAAAAGCGGTTGAGCATTTGATGCGCAAATATGGACGAACCGCCGAAGACGTCGCCGCCGGCAAAGCGATGCAGATCGAACGCGGCGCGGCCATCGGCTTCAAGTTCGATCTGGAGAAGCGCACGCACTTCTACAACACCTTTGATGCTCACCGGTTGTTGATGTGGGCGTTGCAGGAAGGGCGGCAGGTCGCACTGAAGAAGATCCTGCTGCGCGCTTACTTCACCGACGGCCGGAACCCGAGCGATCGCGAGACGCTGGTGGGTCTGGCTGCTGAAGCGGGACTGGATGCGGCGGCTGCTCAAGAGGTGTTGGCGTCCGGCGCGTTCGCCAAAGAAGTGCGTGAGCTTGAAGAGTTTTACCGCCAGCGCGGCATCAATTCGGTTCCGGCCATGGTGTTGAACGGTCGTCACCTGGTGTCCGGTTCGCAGTCAGTCGAGTACTACGAACAAATGTTGAGACAAATGGCGAAGGCCCCCGCCGAAGCCTGATTACTTACTTTTTCAAACCATCATTTATTAGTTGAGGTTCATCATGAGCAATTCGAAAAAAGTCATCGTAATTACTGGCGCCTCCCAAGGTCTCGGCGCAGGCATGGTCAAAGCTTTCCGTGATCTGGATTACAAAGTTGTCGCCACTTCGCGTTCGATCAAACCGTCCACCGACCCGGACATCCTCACCGTGGCGGGCGACATCGGCAACCCGGAAGTCGCCCAGCAAGTCATCCGTGAAGCCATCGCACGTTTCGGCCGCATCGACACCCTGGTCAACAACGCCGGGATCTTCGTTGCCAAGCCGTTCACCGCGTACACCGCTGAAGACTACGCCAACGTGCTGTCGGTGAACCTGAACGGCTTCTTCTACATCACTCAACTCGCGATCAACGAGATGGAAAAACAAGGCAAAGGCCACGTCGTCAACATCACCACCAGCCTGACAGACCACGCGATTGACGGTGTGCCGTCGGTACTGGCTTCGCTGACTAAAGGTGGCTTGAACGCGGCGACCAAATCCTTGGCCATTGAATACGCCAAGCGCGGGATTCGGGTGAATGCGGTGTCCCCAGGCATCATCAAGACGCCGATGCATGGCGAGGAAACTCATGAAGCGCTGGGCAATCTGCACCCGGTTGGGCATATGGGCGAGATCAGTGATATTGCGCAGGCTGTTGTGTATCTGGACAGCGCCAACTTTGTCACTGGCGAGATCCTGCATGTGGATGGTGGGCAGAGCGCGGGTCACTAAGACCTGATCTGTCCCCAGCGCCGTCGATCAAATGTCGACGGCGTTTTCATTGGAGAGCACACCATGAATGCCCACGTTCACAAGGTTTTCCTGATCACCGGGGTCAGTTCAGGCTTCGGCCTGGCTTTTTCACAAGCAGCGCTGGCGGCGGGCCACACGGTGGTGGGGACGGTGCGGCGCGAATCCGAGCGGGCTGCGTTCGAAGCGCTGGACGCCCATCGTGCCAAAGCGTTCGTGCTCGACGTCACCGATTTCCCGGCGATTGAGCCGCTGGTGGCCGATATTCTGCGCGAGGTGGGCCAGATCGACGTGTTGGTGAACAACGCCGGTTATGGTCATGAGGGCATCCTCGAAGAGTCACCTCTGACCGAGATGCAGCGCCAGTTCGACGTTAATGTGTTTGGCGCGGTGGCAATGATCAAGGCAGTTCTGCCCGGTATGCGTGAGCGGCGCAGCGGGCATATCGTCAACATCACCTCCATGGCCGGCTTCATCACGTTGCCAGGCATCGCCTACTACAGCGGCAGCAAATTCGCCCTCGAAGGCTTGAGTGAAGCGCTGGCCAAAGAAGTGGAAAGTCTGGGCATCCACGTGACCGCCATGGCGCCGGGCTCGTTTCGAACCGAATGGGCAGGCCGCTCGATGATCCGTTCAGGTCGCACATTGAGTGAGTACGATGCGGTGTTCGATCCGGTCCGCAAGGCGCGTGAAGAAAAAAGTGGCAAGCAGGCCGGCGATCCGCACAAAGCGGCGCAGGCATTGTTGACTCTGGTGGCTGCGCAAAAGCCGCCGGTTCATTTGTTACTGGGTAAGGATGCAGTGAGGCTGGTGCGCGAAAAGATTGCGCATCTTCAGGCGGAAATCGACGCTTGGGAGCACCTTTCGGAATCGACGGAATTCGACTGATCGAAACTCTGGTCGCATAGAAACTCAAACCCCGGGAAAAACAAAGCCCTCGTATTTCTACGAGGGCTTTGTTGTCGTGCCGTATTTTTATTCGAGGAGCCATTGCGGTTGACGTTTCCAATCACTTGGAAAGCCCATAAGGCTCAAATTCGTTGATTCCAGATGGTCCATGATTTCTTCGAGACGAGGCTTCCAAAGGCTGTCTGGACTTATCAAGTCGGTTAGATACGCGAGTATTGTCAATACAATATAAAGCCGTTGCTTCGGCTGAGGTCTGTCGGCTGCTGCGTTTGGGATATTCCACTCTTTCGGAAGCGAAGGTCGAATTGAGAGTTCTCTGTTCCATAGTCGCGAGTGGTGTGCGCAGCAGTTTCGTATGAAGGTCAGGGTGTGGAGCCAAGAAGCCAATACATCGAATGGCAAGCGGAATCTGGCCGCAATAGCTTTCTTGTCGGCACTTCTGCCGATGGCATTAAAGAGGGTGGATACCGTTCCGAGGCTGAGTTCTTCAAGAATCGCCCATGCGGGCGGTAGTTCAGGAAGGGCATAGGTCGCGCCGTAGTACCGAAAATAGTTATCGCGCATACGGTTTTCGATCCTCTGTTGCTGAAGCCCATCTTCCTGTCGACCTCTTTTGATGCGATCAATCTCACGTCCGAATTTTTTTCGTTCTTTGCTCAACTGCTCGCGAAGGGGACGTAGTAGCTCGCAATGCGAGTAGGACGAGGAGAATACGGAAGCATCAGCAATCCAATCGGGTCCATATTTGGGGCACATGTGGTTACTGATGGTTGCTCGTATGGCGACTTCGACCCGCTCAATGGCATCCATGGTTATGCGCCGCAAAGAGCCATCGAACCGATAAATGTCGACTACCGCTTTCAGGGTGCTATCCGACTTGAAGGTGTGATCCGGCCCTTGTTCCTGAAAGGGACGCATATAGGGGCTCAGACGAAACAGCGTGACCACTTCGAGGAAGCGCATGGCCCTGTCGTCGTTGGCGACTTGTAGGCCTCGTTGCTTTAGCAGTTCCAATTGCTGTTCTACGCTGAGAGCCGGTTTGTCAAAGGGCCTCATGTAGCTTTTCTCCAGGCAAAAAAAACCCGCACGATTTGAGCTTGCTGACTGAGTCAACCTAGGCTTGGCGGGTGTGTTGGGGTGCATTATAGGTAGACGTGAGAGCCCGTCAACGTTGCACTGACGTGAAATTGTAACGGGTGGGCGTACAGGCACTGTCGAGGACAATGGTCTTGTCGCGGCAATCTGGCGACGTCCAGGGAGTTGATTTCCACACCCCAGAAACAACAAAGCCCTCGTATTTCTACGAGGGCTTCGTTTTGTATGGTGCCGGCACCAGGAGTCGAACCCGGGACCTACTGATTACAAGTCAGTTGCTCTACCAACTGAGCTATACCGGCGTGTTGGGCGACGATTATAGCGATTGGGTTGGTTCTGTAAACCCCTGAATTCAGACTATTTTTGCGCAGGCGTCAGGCCCGCCCCGCGGACGCTTCTGCGGGGCCGGCCAATGCGATTGCTTTAGCCCCTTACACGCCGTTTTTAACCGCGTTGATCAGGTCCTGACTCAGCACCTGCGCGGGCGCCACTTGCACGCTTTGTGTGTAGAACGGCGGCAGGTTCTGGGCCAGTGTCGACAAGGCTTGCGGGGTGGTATTACCCGGCAGCAGCACGTATTGCAGGTTGGACGGATAGCTTTGCGGCACGGGGCCTTCCATGGTCGAGCCGTACGCGCCGAAGGTCATCACGGCCTGCGGGGTGGTGGGGTCGGGGGCGTAGAGGAAGACGAAGGTGCCGTACTTCGGATGGGTCAGGTATTGGCCGGCCTCGGCGCGCACGACGGGGTCGGGGTCGTTCATCAGGGTCCAGCGCATGACCGCATAGCTGCGGGTGGTTTCCATGAACGCTGTGCGAATCGGCGACTGATTCTCGACGCCTCCCAGGCACACGAGCAAGTTGCCGAACGGATCGATGAGGGCCACCGAGTTGAATACCGGGCTGTGCTGTGCGGTTTGTAACAGCGGCGGAGCAAGTTCTGCGCCGGGGTCACGCGGGTTCGTCGATTGCACGGTTAGCGCAAACGGGCTGAGCGCAGTCAGTGCCTGGCGCACTTTGCTGTTGGCCGGGAGGTTCGCCGGGTTTTGCAGTTGATCCGGTGGCAGACCGCTGTTGTTGCTGGCCTCGCGTACGGTGTTGACGCTGGCGGAGAAAATCGAGCTGGTGAGGAAGTACGCCGCCGAGTCGATGGTCTGGCCAGCAAACACCGGACTGGTCGAGCCCTGATAGGCCCGGCTGACCGGCGCCGCAATCGTGTAATAACCCCAGGTGGCCTGCGCCTGTTGGCGGATCTGCGGCGGCAGCGACGGAAAGGTGAACTGGCTGTTGTAGTTGATGCCTGCGTAGTCATCGATCGCACTGACGGCGACGTTAAATCCTGCAGTCAGCAGCGAACCGGCGCACATGGCACACGGGTCTAGCGTGGTGACGACGGTCAACTGATTGGGCGGTGGCAGGTTCAATGGCGCGACGTTTTCGTAGTACCAGTCCACCAATTGCCGCTCGCCGTGGGCGGTCGGGTCATGAGGTAGAAAGTACGTGGTGCCACCGCCGGGGAAAGGCATCAACACGTTGTTGTGCAGCGCGGCGATGACTTCGCCCGTTGCATTGTTGATGATGGCGCCGCCCACCGCGAAGGTTTGCTGCAGCGCAGCATCAATGGCTTGGTTGGCGACGGTATCGACGGCTTCCTGCGCACTGTTCAATGTGCTCATGATTTTCCCAGCTCCTTGCTGTTTGAGCGCCAGGAAAATCTGGCGTTTGGCAAAGATAGTTGAGGTTTCGCCGGTCGTTATGCTGTTTTGCCTTAATGCTTATGCACAACGGGATCTGTACCGCACCTGCTTAGAGGCAAATTTGTGGACCCGTTCTCATTTGATCGCAAATACCTGTTTTCCCGCTTTTTTTATAGGTGTACGAAAATTGAACAGTGGTGTTTCTAGCCCGAAACAGCCGTATATATTGGATCCACGATAATTTCATCAACAGAGTTATCCACAGGTTGAGGCGTTTTAAGGGCGCTCAGCGAGGATCAGGAAATTACGCGGGGTGAGCGTGCTTTCGCAGAAGGTGCCGAGGCAAACCGCATACCCTTGCTCGGAGAGGAAAAGGGCTCGATCAAGTACCAGCCACAGCTCCAGCGGGCGTCGAAAAAGTCCGCGCACTAGCTCCAGATTGCGTACTTCAGCCAGTCGTTGCCAACCGGTAGCTTCGAGCGCTGCCCAATCTTGCGGTCCGGTTGTGGATAACTCCTTGAGCGCGGCCAAATGATGGCAGTAATCGGCAAAGGATTTATCCAGCCAGGCACTGGGGAGGGAAGGGGTGGGCAGGTACTCGTCAACGCCGCGCAGTTGCCGTTGCAGCAGGTCGAAGGCCAGGCGCCGGGCCATGGAGGTGTCACGCTGACGTCGGACGCGAGCGCCAGCGGTGACGGTTTCGCTCATCGGTAGCGAGAGATCTTCGAGCGATAGTTGTAGGTCGGATCGCATACCCACAGAGGAAAGCGTCTGATACTCGCTCACGCTGATCCGGTTGTAGCAGCAAGGGGCGATGGCCAGCTGCTTGCAACCGGTGGCGCTCGCGAGTTGCATCAGCCGTACATGAAGATCACCGCAGGCGTGCAGCGCTACTGGCGTGTGGTGAGCCTTCAATAAAGAGGCCGCCCCCGGCGCGAGCACGTCTTGCTCGACGTGAAGGGCATGCAATTGATGACGCTGACTGAGTGCCTGACCGCTGACGACCAGCGCTGGGTCATATTCCAGGCAAGTGAGCTGCTGACCGGTTTGTAACAGGCGTCGCCCCAAGTGGCCCTTGCCTGAACACCAATCCAGCCAATGTTTCGGCGACTCAGAAAATTCCAGCCGACTGGCAAACGCCTCGATCTGCTGCCACTTGCGCCCCGGCACATCGACATTCAGCCGATGGTCAGCGGCTTCGAGTGCATGAGGCGGCAATTCACCCACAGCGCTCAGCTCAAGGGAAAACGCCGCCAGTGAAGCGAATGGCTCCGGCGCCTCCAAAAGAGCGGGTTGGTTATGAGCATTTTCCGCATCGTCCAATGACCTGCCGCGTAGCCATACAGACAACTCGGGGTAGGACGCTTCCCACGGAAGCCGCAGATGAGTGAACGGACGAGGCTTCCATAACGCCTGATGCTCGATCAGAAAAGTATCCAGCGCCGTGAAGCGGGCGAGTAGGGCCTCGCCCGTCAGCACCTGGGAATCAACGCCCTTGGCAGGCATCGACGCGCAGCCAGCGCTCCAGCAGCTTGAAGCCGCGAACCAGCACGTAGGCCATCAACAGATAGAACATGCCCGCGGCGAAGAAGATTTCAATCGGCAGGTAGGTCCGGGCAATGATGGTGCGAGCCATGCCGGTCAGTTCCAGCAAGGTCACGGTGCTGGCCAGGGCGCTGGCCTTGAGCATCAGGATGACTTCGTTGCTGTAGGCCGGAAGGCCGATTCGCGCGGCACGGGGCAGGATGATGTAGACCAGCGCCTTGGCCCGGGACATGCCCAAGGCTCGCGCCGCTTCGATCTCGCCCGGCGGAATCGCCTGGATCGCACCGCGCAGGATTTCGGCGATGTAGGCCGCGGTGTGCAAGGTCATGGTCGCCGTGGCGCACCAGAACGGATCGCGCAGGTATGGCCACATCGAGCTGTTACGGATCGCGTCGAACTGCGCCAGGCCGTAGTAGACCAGGAACAGCTGAACCAGCAACGGCGTACCACGGAAAAAGAAGATGTAGCCGTAGGGAATTGCCCGCACGTACCAGAGTCGCGACGAGCGCGCGATGCCCAGCGGAATTGCCAGCAGCAAACCGGCGATCACGGCGATGGCCACCAGTTCCAGGGTCAGTGTCGCGCCCTGAGCCAGTTTCGGCAGCCACTTGATGATGACTTCCCAGTTCATTGGGTGCTCCTCGCGAAGCCGCGAGCGGCGCGTTTTTCCATGAAGTACATGCCGGACATGGCGAGAACCGTCAGGCCCAGGTACATGAACGCGGCCACCATATAGAAGGTGAACGGCTGCTTGGACACGGTTACGCCGATTTGCGCGTGACGCATGATTTCTTCCAGGCCGATGACCGATACCAGCGCGGTGTCTTTCATCAGGATCATGAACAGGTTGCCCAGGCCGGGTAGGGCGATGCGCCACATCTGCGGCATGATCAGTTTGGTGAAGATACGGAATTTCGACAGGCCTAACGCCACACCCGCTTCGCGGTGACCTTTGGGGATGGCCAAAATTGCACCACGAAATACTTCCGTGGCGTAGGCGCCGAAGCACAGCCCCAGCGCAATTACGCCAGCGGCGAAGGCATTGAGTTCGAGGTCGGGGTTGCCGAAGAACTCACCCAGGGCACGCATCAGGTTGACTGTGCCGAAGTAGATCAACAGCACCCAGAGCAATTCGGGGATGCCGCGAACCAGGGTTGAATAAGTGCCGCCAAGCCATTGCAGCGGCTTGTACGGGGAAGTCTTGGCCAAAGCACCGAGCAGACCGAGCACCAGCCCCAGGCACAAGGCCGAGAGTGCCAGTTTCACAGTCATCAGCGCGCCAGCGGCGAGCGCCGGGCCGAATCCGTAGAGATCGATAGTCATGGATTTCTTTTCAAATCACGCAGGCAATACCAAGGACTGGCGCCGTCAAATAACGGCGCCGGCCCGGCAGGTCAGAATCAATAGATGCTGAACGGGAAGTACTTGTCGTTGATCTTTTTATAGGTGCCATCAGCGACGATTTCTTTCAGTGCGGCGTTCAGCTTCGTACGAATCTCATCGCCTTTACGTACAGCGATACCGATCTTGTCGCTTTCTTCCACCGGGTCGCCTTTGAACTCATAAGCACGGCCGGCGTCGCTTTTCAGCCACTCGTAGTTGACGTACTTGTCCGCCAGGATGCCGTCCAGACGACCGGAGGTCAGGTCGAGGTAGGCGTTTTCCTGGGTGTCGTAGAGTTTGATTTCAACGCCTTCCATGTTGTCTTCCAGCCAGGTGCCAGCGAGGGTCGCACGTTGTGCACCGATCACTTTGCCTTGCAGGGAATCCTTGTCGGTTTTGAAGTCGACGTTTTTCGGCGCGATGAATTGCAGCTTGTTGGAGTAGTACGGGTCGGTGAAGTCCACCGCTTGCTTGCGCTCGTCGGTGATCGACATCGAGGAAATCAGGAAGTCGAACTTCTTGGCGTTCAGGGCCGGAATAATACCGTCCCAGTCGGACGTAACCACGGTACATTCGACTTTCATCTTGGCGCACAGGGCGTCGCCGATTTCTTTGTCGAAGCCGACGACATTGCCACTGGCATCTTTGTTGTTGAACGGTGGGTAGGCCGCTTCGATGCCCATCTTCAAGGTCTCGGCGGCGGCACCGGCGCTGAAGGCCAGGGTGACGGCAGCAGCCAGGAAGATCTTTTTGTAGTTCTGCATGCGGGTAGCTCCGTTAGCGGTTGCTGGACATGAATTGTTTGCAGCGCGCCGAAAGCGGGTTTTCGAACACCTGCTGTGGCGATCCTTGCTCTTCTACCAGGCCCTGGTGGAGGAACACCACCTCGCTGGAAACCTGACGGGCGAAGCCCATTTCATGGGTGACCAGCAGCATGGTGCGGCCTTCTTCGGCCAATGCGCGGATGACATTAAGTACTTCCTGGACCATTTCCGGGTCAAGGGCGGAGGTGGGTTCGTCGAACAGGATCACCTTGGGCTGCATCGCCAACGTGCGGGCAATGGCGGCGCGTTGTTGCTGGCCGCCGGAGAGTTGCGCCGGGTAGGCGTGGCGTTTGTCAGCGATGCCGACCTTGGCCAGCAAGGCCTCGGCGACTTCGATGGCCTCGGCCTTGCTCTGACCGAGTACGCGGCGCGGCGCTTCGATGATGTTGTCGAGCACGCTCATGTGCGGCCAGAGATTAAAGTTTTGAAATACAAAACCGATCTCGCTGCGCAGGCGATTGATCTGCTTGCCATCGGCTGCGACCAGTTCGCCGTTCTTGGCGGCTTTGAGCTTGAGTTCTTCGCCAGCCACCAGGATTTGTCCCTGATGCGGGTTTTCCAACAGGTTGATGCAACGAAGGAAGGTGGACTTGCCGGAACCGGAAGAACCCAGGATCGAGATCACGTCGCCGTCGCGGGCGGTTAGCGAGATGCCTTTGAGCACCTCAAGCTGTCCGTAGCGTTTGTGCAAGTTGCGGATTTCAAGCGCGGGCGTGGCCTCAGCCATGTGCGTTCCTCATAAGTATTTCGCTCCTGCTATTGGCGGCCTTCCTGGCGAGGCGGCCAAGCTAGCATAGCGTCTGAATGGCAGCCAACAGCGCTACGGGCGGTAAACGGGTGGTCTGTGGCAGGTTGTCGCATCGGTACAGCAGACTGTCGCGCTGCTATCAACCGAACAGCCGTTTGAACCCTGCCTGTCAATAAAAAGGCTGGGGCTGTTCCAAAAAAGGGCGCGATGTTGCCAGCTTTGCCGGGGGGTTGGAAGCGCTAACCGGCCAAACGTTCCTGAACCGCACTTTTATTGTGCGTCGCTATATTTTTGGGGGTGTTTCTGGTGCGCTGTTTTGTTCTTAAAGTGGGTCGCAGGGTAACGCTCTGGCGAATTGCCATTAATCTCAATGACTTGCGATAAATGTCCGGTCTGGCGGAGAGCCCCATGCTTGGGCGTTCTGTAATATTTTGGCGCAATTATTGCGTGCAGAATACGGAACGCCCCGTTGGTTTCTTTTTACGAGAAGGATCGCCACACCGGGTGGACGTCATCGCTTTTCCTTACAAAGGTAGTTTCAATGAGCAGTACCCCAAGCTCCAATGGCCTCGAACAGGGGCTCAAACCGCGTCATGTGACCATGCTGTCGATCGCCGGGGTTATCGGTGCCGGCCTGTTCGTCGGCTCCGGCCACGCCATCGCCGCTGCAGGCCCGGCCGTGCTGTTGGCCTACGCTGCCGCCGGTATGCTGGTGGTGCTGGTGATGCGCATGCTCGGCGAAATGGCCGTGGCCTCGCCGGACACAGGCTCCTTCTCGACGTACGCCGATCGCGCGATCGGTCACTGGGCCGGTTTCACCATCGGCTGGCTCTATTGGTGGTTCTGGGTGTTGGTGATTCCGCTGGAAGCCAACGCCGCCGCGACCATCCTGCACGCCTGGTTCCCGAATGTAGCGATCTGGGCCTTCACCTTGATCATCACCTTGCTGCTGACGGTGACGAACCTGTTCAGCGTGAAGAACTACGGTGAATTCGAATTCTGGTTCGCCCTGGTCAAAGTCGTGGCGATCATCGGTTTCATCGGCCTCGGCGTTCTGGCGATCTTCGGCTTCCTGCCCAACAGCCAGGTCAGCGGCGTTTCGCACCTGTTCGACACCCAGGGCTTCCTGCCAAACGGCATGGGCGCCGTGCTGGGCGCGATCCTGACCACCATGTTTTCCTTCATGGGCACCGAGATCGTGACCATCGCGGCCGCGGAATCGAAGAACCCTGGCCAGCAAATTTCCAAGGCCACCAACTCGGTGATTTGGCGGATTGGCTTGTTCTACCTCGTGTCGATCTTCATCGTTGTGGCCCTGGTGCCATGGAACGACCCGGTACTGGCAGCCGTCGGCTCCTACCAGACTGTGCTCGAGCGCATGGGCATCCCGAATGCCAAGCTGATCGTCGACATCGTGGTGCTGGTTGCTGTGACCAGCTGCCTGAACTCGGCGCTGTACACCGCCTCGCGCATGATGTTCTCTCTGGGCAAGCGCGGTGATGCACCGGCCGTTTCCCAGCGCACCAACAAGAGCGGCACGCCGTACTGGGCCGTCATGTTGTCCACCGGTGCTGCGTTCATCGCGGTTTTCGCCAACTACGTGGCCCCAGCCGCCGTGTTCGAATTCCTGCTGGCCAGCTCCGGCGCTATCGCGCTGCTGGTGTACCTGGTGATCGCCATCTCGCAATTGCGTATGCGCAAGCAGCGCATGGCACGCGGTGAAAAAATCGCCTTCAGCATGTGGCTGTTCCCGGCCCTGACCTACGCGGTGATCATCTTCATCGTTGCGGCCCTGACCATCATGCTGTTCCAGGAAGCGCATCGCGTGGAGATCCTGGCGACCGGTCTGCTGAGTTTGCTGGTGGTGGCTGCCGGTTTGTTTGTGGCTCGTCGTCGCAAGCTGCAGAAGATGGGCGCGGTGGTGCTGAACTGATTCGCACCGCATAACGCAAAACGGCCGCTGTCAGTGATGACAAGCGGCCGTTTTTGTTTCTGTCAGTTGTACTGAGCTCAATCGGGGTGAACCCAGTCTTCTACGCGTAGCCCTGGTACCCTTTCAAACTCTCGCAGGTTGTTGGTTACCACTATGAATCCGCGTGAACGCGCGTGGCCGGCAATCATGTGGTCGTAGGGTCCGATAGGCGTGCCAGCCTTGGCCAGCTCGGATCGAATCATTCCGGTATGCGAGGCTGCTTCATTGTCGAAAGGCAAGACCTCAAGGCGTGCCGCAAAACCCTCGATCACAGCGAGGTTTTTTTCGGGTGCTGCTGATTTTTCCGCACCGTAAATCAACTCCATCAGCGTGACGGCGCTGATGCATAGCTGCCCTTCATGACGGTTGAAAGCTTCTCGTACGATTTGCGGTTTGTTCTTGATGGTGAAGATACAGATGTTGGTATCGAGCATGTATTTGATCATCAGAACGACTCACGCTCCTGATCGGCGGGTTGTTCACGATCGGTCATGAAATCTGCACTCACGCCATCCCCGTCGAACCAGCTGTCCCATGTTTCATCTGCGGGAGTGATGATGCGAGCTCTGCCGATGGCAACTACGTTTACTCGTTTCACGTCGCTTGGCATCGCAACAGCTTTGGGGAGGCGGACAGCCTGGCTTCGATTGCTCATGAAAAGGGTGGTCTGTTCCATTTTGGCCTCCTGTATTTGCGGGGTTTGTGAGTCCAGAGAATAGATCTCTTGGGGGATATGTCAATGGGATATACATAGTTGTTGACGAGAGGTAATGATCGATTGTTTCAGGTGGGTGGCTTCCACAAAAAACGGCCGCTGTCAGTGATGACAAGCGGCCGTTTTTGTTTCTGAGGCGAGTGTTTACTCAGCCTTTTCTTCCTGTGCATCCAGCGACTCGCGATAGCTGTCGAGCGCCGTGCCGAAGTCAGTGATGAACTGCGGATCCGTCAGCCAGGCCTGGGCGGTGTCGCGGTCCATGCCGTCGGCCCACATGCGGTAATCGATCAGCATGTCGGCGGCCAGGTGAGTGGCGGCCATGGCTTCGTTGTCGGCGTTTTCCATGTCCAGCAGTTCTGGATGGTCGCTGATGATTCCGGCGAGGTTCGACAACAAGGTCAGCAGCATGTCATTGCGGCTGGTGGCTTCTGCGTCGTGCATTTTGCTGAACATCGCCAGGGTGTATTCCGGGATCGGCTCGCCGATTTCGCCCAGGTCATCGTCCAGTGCGGCGGGTTTTCTGCCGTGGATATTGATTTGTTTGGCTTTGATCTTGGCGCGTTTGGCGCGTTTCTGTTGCTTGTTCAGGGAGGCCATTAAATTCAGTTCGCTTTCGGTTGTGTTTGGGCCGCGATGGCGTCGGACGCCGCCACGTAGTCAGCCTGGAAGGCCGGGGATTCGATCCACGCCAGTGCGCCGGCTTCGTCCACTTCGGTGGACCATTGGCGGTACTCGATCAGCGCGGCGACGATAAAGTCTGTCGCTGTTTCTTCGCCTTCCTGCTCCAGCACCAGCGCGAGCAGCGGGTGTTCAAGGAAGACCTTGCACATGGCTTGCTGGCTGATCTTTTGTGCGTCGATCATTTCTTTGAACAGGTCGGTCAAGTCCACCGATTCGAAGTCGATGCGGTCGTCGTTCGGGTCCAGCTCGACCGGCGCGGCAGCCCGTTGGGTGCGGTTCTGCTTGGCCTTGGCTTTGGCGCGAGTGGCGCGTTTGTTCTGCTTGTTGGCGGATGCCATGGGCGTCGTTCCGTATTCCGTTGAATGGGCGCATCAGTCAGTTGCGTGGCACGAGCCGCCCAGGTGTGTCGGGGGCCAGTTTGCCGGTCTGCAACCAGGACAATGCAATGGGCCATAGTGTGGCTTGGTATGGGCTACGAAAAAAGGCGAAATGTCCGACTTCTTGTTCGCCGATGTCTTCGGGGGCGATTCGCAAGTGGGCGTTCGTGCTGTTGGTGAAGTAACCCAGCAGCCGTTCGATGGCTGGAATCGTGCCGTAAGGATCGTCGCTGATGCTGATGGCCAGGTTTTGTGCGGTGACGGATGAGAAGGGCAGTCGTCCGGACTTTGCGTGAAGGACGCGACCGCTGGGGCGTTTCTCGTAATGCGCGGTGGGCATGCTCCAATCGCGAACCACGCCGGCGGGCGTGTCCTCTAGCCAGCCGAGACGTTTGCCGGGGAAGTAGCCGCAAAGCAATGTCATCAACGGCATCACCAGATGCCACTTGCCGAACATCCGCCAGCGATGGGCGGGCGAGTAATCGCGCCAGTAAGCGAATTGCGCACCGACGGTCACTAGACGTCGAATCATATGCCCGGAAGCTCCCAGGCCCGCGGCACAGCCTCCAAAGCTGTGGCCTACAACATCGATGGGTTGCCCGGGGAATTCACGCTGAGCGCGCTTGAGCATCGCCTCAAAGTCCAGCGCGCCCCAATCTGACCATGAAGCCCGAAGCCCTTTCAGCGAGGCGGGTCGCGATTCGCCGATGCCACGGTAGTCGTAAGTGATCACGTCGAAGCCGTTGGCGAACAGGTAATCGGCGAAGCGCGAGTAATGGCGGCAGCGGACGGAGGTGGCGGCGTTGATGATGACGACCGGGCGGGTAGCGTCCTGGCGGGGGTGCCTCCAGGTAAAACCGCCGAGGCTGTAGCCGTCTGCGGCGAGCTCCTTGAACGGTTCGCCTGCCGTAGATGTGCGCGGTGGCAACTCGGTTTGAGTGGGTGCCAGTGAGGGCATGTCCTGCAAATTCATCGGCGTCGGACCTTTGCGGGTAGCTGCCAACGATAGTCTTCACGCAGCGTATGAACAATCCGCCCGTGCTTATCGGAGCCTCTGCTTGAGTAATCGCTCCTCAAGCACCGCCCATTCCCGATCCAGTTCTGTGCGAAGTTCCTCCTCGCTCGGCAGTACCAGTCTGTAGGTACTGGCGAACAGTTGTTCGTTGCCTTGCAGCACCGAATAGCGCACCACCGATTCATCTTTTTGCGCGCAGAGAATGAGGCCGACGGTGGGACCATCCTCCGGTCCGCGCTTGAGGTCGTCGTACATGCGCACGTACATGTCCATCTGGCCGACATCCTGGTGGGTCAGTACGCCGCGCTTGAGGTCGAAGATGACGAAGCACTTGAGCAGGTAGTTGTAGAACACCAGATCGATGTAGAAGTCCTTGCTCTCGGTACTGATGCGTTGCTGGCGAGCGATGAAGGCGAAGCCTTTGCCCAGTTCGAGCAGGAAGCCCTGGAGTTGATTGATCAAGGCTTGTTCAAGTTCGCTTTCCTGGATCAAGCCCGCATTGGGCAGGCCGAGAAACTCCAGAAGCACTGGGTCGCGGATGAAATCCCGAGGGCTGGCGTTCATTTGCTCGATATGAATGGCGGCTTCCTGTTTGACGGCCGGCCGGTCGCGACTTGCCAGCAAGCGTTCGTAATAGAGGGTATTGATCTGGCGCTCGAGGGCGCGACTTGACCAGTTCTGCATCGCTGACTCGTTCATGTACCAATGGCGAGCGTGATCGTTCTCGACTCGTAGCAATCTGCGGTAGTGGGTCCAGCTCAATTCGTGACGCAGTGCGTCACGAATTGGGAATGCTTGATAGAACAGGCGCATGTAGCGAAGGTTGGAGATGTCAAAGCCTTTGCCAAACTCTGCTGTCAGACTCTTCGCCAGCGTCGCCAGTAACTGCTTCCCATAACCCGCCCGCCGAGCCCCCTCCTGCTCGAACTCCACAATATGCCGTCCGATCTGCCAACAGGTTTGCACCTGGACGGTATCGACCGCTCGCAGCACCTTCTGACGCGCTTCACGGATCAGCTCGCCAAGATTGCCGAGCAGTGAAGTGATCTGTGAATCTTGAGTGTTACCGGGTTTGAGAGGACTCATGACATTTTCCGCGGCTGAAGGAAACAGGCGGAAGAGGATGGCAAGAGAGTGATAGTCCGCGATGCCGGGCGTTGCTGGTAAATCGGAAGGAAAGGCGAGTTTGCTTTGCAGGACCGCGCCGACGACAGCACGTGCATGAGGAATACATCACGTAGTCCGATTCGCAGTTAGCTCAAGTGCTAATCGATCTAAAACTTGAACATTCTGTAACAAATCTAAGAAGAGTAACGATTGGGTTCTGAGCAACCCGGGAGTCACCATCATGAAGAACGTCCATTCATTCATGCTGCCCATCGCCGCCGTCGGCGTACTGATGTTTCCAGTCGTGCTTAACGCCGCCAGTCTTGAACCGATCGACAGCACCGGTGTGCAAGTCCAGCAGCAACAGCAAAACGGGATTACTTACCTGTCCGGAGGGGTTGGAGAGGATGAGGCTAAAGCCATTCAACAAACGCAGGGCTACAACCTGCACATGACCTTCTCCACCGGACCGAAGGACGAATATGTTCCGGATGTGAATCTGGTCATTCAGAAAACCCCAGGGTCGCCCGTGCTGACGCTGAGTGAGGCCGGCCCGTTGGTTTACGTACAGCTGCCACCTGGCAAGTACACCGTCGTCGCGACACGTAATGGTGAGGAGCGGCGTGATACGGCGGAGGTAGGAAGCGGTGCTGCTCGCAATCTGGTCTTCCATTGGGGTAGTGAAAACTAGCCAAAGAGAGACGACTTGCGCGAGGTCTGATCAAATCCCAGGCATAAAAAAACCCTGAATCTTGCGATTCAGGGTTTTCGGTATTTGGTGCCCAGAGACGGAATCGAACCGCCGACACGGGGATTTTCAATCCCCTGCTCTACCGACTGAGCTATCTGGGCAACGGGGCGCATTAAACTGGTTTTTCAGGGGGTCGTCAAGAAAGTTTTCAAAAAAATTTTAATTATTACCGTCGCTTACGTTCCGACCCTCGAAAAAGCGGGATTATTCAGCCGGCGGAACGTAGCCGTCAGCCTTGGCGTATTCCTCGCCGGAAAAGAACTTGTCCATCTCGCCCTGAAGATATTTGCGGTCTTCGGCGTTCATCATGTTCAGGCGTTTTTCGTTGATCAGCAGGGTCTGGTGCTTTTGCCAGTCTGCCCAGGCTTTGGCCGAGACGTGGTCAAAAATGTCCTGACCTTTTGCGCCAGGAAATGGAGCACGCTCCAGGGCGGGCAATTCTTCTTTGTACTTGCGGCACATGATGGTGCGGGTCATGACGACTCTCCTGCGTTCAATACGGCGGCCGCGCGTTCGAGCAAGGTTTTGACCGGGGCGGCAAGGCCCAGGCGCGGCGGGGTGGCGAGGTTATACCAGAGCCAGTCGGCCTCGGCCACGTGATGGCCGGCCTCCTGGACCTGAACCAGCCAGGGTTCGATGGACAACTGAAAATGACTGAAGGTGTGGACCAGGCTCGGCAGCGCCTGTTGGCTGCCCAGCTCCAGCGAATGCTGCGAAGCCAGATGTTGCAGGTCGTCGAGGTCATCGAGTTCCGGCAGGCTCCATAGACCGCCCCACAAGCCCGTGGAAGGGCGACGGTAAAGCAGAATCGCGCCGTCACCGTTGGCGAGCATCGGCATCAGCGTACGCTTCTGTGGCACGGCTTTACGCGGTTTGGGGATTGGGTAGCGCGTTTCCAGGCCGAGCATGTGCGCTTCGCAGCCCTTTTCCAGCGGGCAGAGCAGGCAACTCGGTTTGCTGCGGGTACAGAGCGTCGCGCCCAGATCCATCATCGCCTGGGTGTAGGCGTTGACCCGATCATGCGGCGTGAAGCGCTCAGCGTTGGCCCACAGCTGTTTGGCGACCTTGGGCTCGCCCGGATAGCCCTCTTGCGCGGTAAAGCGCGCCAGCACCCGTTTGACGTTGCCGTCGAGGATCGGCGCCCGCAGGCCCATGCTCAGGCTGGCGATAGCGCCGGCCGTGGACAGGCCGATGCCTGGCAGCTCAACCAGCTTTTCCACATCCCGCGGAAACTCGCCGCCGTACTCGGCGACGACAATCTTCGCGGTCTTCTGCAAATTGCGCGCACGGGTGTAGTAACCGAGGCCGGTCCAAAGGTGCAGGACTTCGTCTTCCGGCGCAGCGGCCAGGGCTTCGACCGTCGGCAACGAGGCCATGAAGCGGTCGAAGTAGTTCAGCACCGTGCTGACCTGGGTCTGCTGCAACATGATTTCCGAGACCCACACCCGATATGGGGTGATGCCTTGTTGCCAGGGCAAGTCGTGGCGGCCGTGGCGGTCGTACCAGTCCAGCACCGCCGATGAAAACTGCTCGGCTATCATCGCTTGAACAGCCCCTTCAACGCGTTTTTCAGTTCCGGGCTGACTTTGTCGCCAAGCTTCTCGTCGATTTTTTCGCTGATTTTTTCGCCGGCCAGTTTGCTCGCGACCTGGCCCATGCGTTCGTTATCGAGGCGGCAAGCCTTGGCGCCCAGTTCCAGCGGGCCACGGCAGCGCAGCGGCCACTCGATGCCGACGAACTTCTCGCCGACCTGGCAGGCCGGGTCCGGCATGTCGCTCTTGTCGCCTTCGACGATAACGCCCACGCGGTAATCCATGCCCAGTACCCGCAGATCGACGTCGCCGTCGCCGTTGACGGTCATGCCCGGGATGCGCACTTTCAGGTCCGGGTTGCTGGCCACGCCGTTACGGAAGGTCAGGTTGCCCTTGAACTCCTGGAACGGTGTGTCCTTGCCCCGTGGCTCGCCGCTGAGGGTTTTACGGTTCAGGGTGGCGATGCCTTTGCACAGCTGTTGTTCGAGGTTGGCATTGAGCAACACGCCGTTGTTGATGATGAAACTGGCATTGCCATTGAGGGTTTCGATCAGCGCTTTCTGGCTGTTGCCGCTGCCGGTCAGGTTGCTGTTGAGTGTCACCAAGCCTTTGACCGGCGGATTTTTACCCTGGCTTTCGAGGATTTTTTCCACCGGTACTTTGCTGATGCTCGTCTGTATGTTCAGCGCTGGCACCTGTTGGCGCACGTCGAGCGTACCTTTGGCGTCGAAGTTGCCGTCGTACAGGTCGCCGCGAAGGCTTTCCAGAGTCAGCAGACCGCCCAGGCCCGTGGCCTTGAGCGCAGCGTTCTGGATCGGCAATTTATCGAGGGTCAACTGACCGAAGGTGAGGTCGGCGTCTACGTCGAGTTTGGCCAGGCGCTCCACTGGCAACAGGCGCTCGTTGCTCCACGCGTCTTTGGTCGGTGCTGGCGGCAGCGGGGTATTGCCCGGGCCAGCCATGGCGTCGGCTTCGGTACTGGCCACTTCGGCCTGACGCACCTGCGTCGCGCTGTTGGCTTCGGCGGATTTTGGTGGCAGATAACGGTCGACGTTGAAGGTGTCGGCCTTGAGGTTCGCCCGCAGCGATTGTTTGGCGAAGTCCTCGACGGCGATGCGACCGCTGAAGGTGCTGTCGTCGACTTTGAGGTTGATGTCGTCCAGGATCACGCTGGTCGGCGTGCCGGCAAGGCGGCTGACCAGTTCGACTTTGCTCAGGCTGCCTTCAGCCATCGCCGGAAGCTGCTGGCCAATGCTGTCGACGAATTTCGCCAGATCGAACTGGGCGATCGACAGGCCGCCACTGATTTGCGGGGTTTTGTCGAGGTCGTTGACCTTCAGTTCACCCAATGCGCGCAGTTGGTTGGCAGAGATCTTGATGCCGGTCCATTCGGCGACGTTCGCCGCTTTATCCAGCAGCAACTGCCCTTGGGCGGCGAAGGTCATGGTTTTGCCTTGTAGCGGATCGCCAGCCACTTCCCCAGAGAGTTTCATGTCTTCGAATTTGTAGCGTTGCAGTGCGCGCTCGAAACGCAGCTCGCCATTGAGCTCGGTACGGACACGCAAGACCGGCTGGTTGGTGCCCAGGAACGCAGTAAGTTTGACCGGGATGTTCGTGGAGTCATGCACCGGGCCGGTACTCAGCTGGATGCTTTCGGCGCTGAATTGCTTGCCGGTTTTTTCGTCGCTGTATTCAACGCGGGCGTTGTTGACGGTCAGGCTGTCGATGTCCAGGCGAATCGGCTGGGCCGGTTTTTCCGCTTGGGCGGTGGTCTCGGTCGCGGGTTCGCCAGTGGTCGCGGGCGGTGTGGCCGGGGTAGCCGGCGCCGGTACCTTGCCGATGTCTTGCCAGTTGCCGTGGCCGTCCTTGTCGCGGGTCAGGCGCAGGTTCAGGCCTTCGACGCGCACATCGCTCATTTGCACTTCACGGCGCAGCAGCGGCAGCACACGGACCGACAAGCCGAGCATCTGCAAATCAGCGAACGGCTCGGTGGGCTTGGCCAGGGTCGCGACCGTGGCTTCGTGCAATTCCAGGCCCAGCCACGGGAACAGGCTCCAGCCGATATCGCCATTGAGCGTCAGCTCGATGTGGGCCTTGTCGCGGGCTATCTGGCGAATCTCGTCTTTATAGTCATTGGGATCAAAGAGGTGGGTCAGGGCAAAGCCCAGCGCCACAATGATCAGCAATAGCCCGAGAAGTACCAGACCCAGGATTTTGCCGAACGCTTTCATGGGCGAGTCCTTGTAGTTAGTCGAATTCGAAATTTAGCCGGGGAGTATAGCGCTCCGCAGCGGACGACCGGTCAGCGATCACCTCGGCAACACATCCAGCGGTATTTTCAGTTTGGCCGCCAGCGCTTGTGCCTCCAGATGCCCGGCAGGCGCCAACAGGCGCAATGTCGCACCCGCTTGCGACGCCATTTTCTGCGCTTCATTCACCAGTCGCTCGGCCACGCCACGACGACGGGTAATTTTTCGTACGCATAGTTGGGACAGGTGCCAGACATCCGAGTGCCGTTGCAGGCGTGCCGCGCCCAAAAGCCGATCGTTGAAGCGGCCGGCGATCAGCGAACCGTCCCGCAGGCAGCCTTCGATCAACTGCAATTCCCCGGCAAACGGGGCAAACAGCCAGTCCGGAGCATCGCGGTAGATCTTCTGCAGATCTTGCTGATCTTGATAAGTGGCTTCGTTTAGCGGCTCGACAATGATCGGCATGAGGGCTCCTTCAGTGGTACGAGAACTGATGACATACAAAAGGTGATATCACTTTGGTTTTTCTGTCACGTACAGATGGTAACCTTTGCTGGTTCGTCCGTCCTTCTGCGACGCGATGTCGCACCAAAATGGAGCTTCACCTCAAAAACAGTCATGCGTGCGCATAAAGGCTGGGGGTGAGGAGCGCTGACGAACCATTCTAATAATTGGGGGATACACCATGACCACGAGCATCACGGCGGACGGCCTCAAAGCCGACCAGCCCGCGTTCCTGTCCAAGGAACGCATCATCGCCAAGCCCGGTTTCAACCGCTGGCTGGTACCACCGGCCGCCTTGGCCATTCACCTTTGCATCGGCATGGCCTACGGCTTTTCGGTGTTCTGGTTGCCACTGTCCAAAGCCCTGGGCGTGACCAAGGCCGTGGCCTGCGCGCCGGACATGAGCTTCATCTCGCAAGTCTTCTCGTCCCAATGCGACTGGCCGATCTCGATGCTCGGCTGGATCTACACCCTGTTCTTCATCTTTCTCGGTTGCTCGGCAGCCATCTGGGGCGGCTGGCTGGAACATGCCGGGCCACGCAAGGCTGGCGTTGTATCGGCCCTGTGCTGGTGTGGCGGTCTGCTGATTTCAGCGCTGGGGGTCTATACCCACCAGATATGGCTGATGTGGATCGGCTCCGGGGTCATTGGCGGTATCGGCCTGGGCCTGGGTTACATCTCGCCCGTATCGACCCTGATCAAGTGGTTCCCGGACAAGCGCGGCATGGCGACCGGCATGGCGATCATGGGTTTCGGTGGTGGCGCGATGGTGGGTGCTCCGCTGGCCGCAGCGTTGATGGGCCATTTCGCTTCGCCAACCAGCGTCGGCGTATGGCAGAGCTTCTTGGTGATGGCCGCGATCTACTTCGTGTTCATGATCGGTGGCGCACTGTCTTACCGTGTTCCGCCAACCGGCTGGAAGCCTGAAGGCTGGACCGCTCCGGCGAAGAAAGCTTCCAACGCGATGATCACCCACCGTCACGTCCACGTGAACGTGGCGTGGAAAACCCCGCAATTTCGTCTGGTGTGGCTGGTGCTGTGCCTGAACGTTTCGGCGGGTATCGGCATTCTCGGCATGGCTTCTCCGCTGTTGCAGGAAGTGTTCGCTGGCACGTTGTTGGGTAACGGCCTGACATTCGGTCAACTGGACGCTTCGCAATTGGCCTCGATCGCGGCGATTGCTGCCGGTTTCACCGGTTTGCTGAGCCTGTTCAACATCGGTGGCCGCTTCTTCTGGGCCTCGTTCTCGGACTACCTGGGCCGCAAAAACACCTATTTCGTGTTCTTCGCCCTGGGTTTTGCCCTGTACGCGCTGATCCCGAACCTCGGTCACCTGGGCAACGTTGCGCTGTTCGTGGCGGCTTTCTGCATCATCCTGTCGATGTACGGCGGTGGTTTTGCGACGGTTCCTGCGTATCTCGCGGACCTGTTCGGCACGCAAATGGTCGGCGCGATCCACGGTCGTCTGCTGACGGCCTGGGCGGCGGCGGGCGTGTTGGGTCCGGTGTTGGTGAACTACCTGCGTGAATATCAGCTGAGCATCGGCGTTGAACGCGCCGCGGCTTACGACATCACCTTGTACATCCTCGCGGGCTTGCTGGTGCTGGGATTCATCTGCAACCTGCTGGTGCGTCCGGTGGCTGACAAGTACTTCATGACCGACGCTGAACTGGCCGCCGAACAGGCGCTGGGCCACGACAAAGGAGCTGACAGCAGCACCGTACTGGAGTGGAAAGCGGATGCGGGCACCAAGCCTTTGGCAGTGGCTGCGTGGCTGGTGGTGGGTATTCCGTTGGCGTGGGGTGTTTGGGTGACTCTGCAGAAAACGGCAGTACTGTTCCACTAAGTTAAGTAAACGCATACCCCTTGTGGGAGTGAGCCTGCTCGCGATAGCGGCCTGACAGTCGACAGAGATGTTGAATGTTAGGGCCCCATCGCGAGCAGGCTCGCTCCTACAGTTGTTTTTGGAGTGTCCGAAATGAGTTGTATGGACATGTCTATCCTCGACAGCACCGGGTTCAGCCCGTCAGGGATATCACGTATCGTGTTTCTGTTTGGCGCCCGCGCCCCTATAATGATTGCCTTTTTTCGCCCAATGATTTTGCGGAGCTGGTGATGGCCGAACGTAAGGCGTCAGTCGAGCGCGACACTCTGGAAACCCAGATCAAAGCCTCGATTAACCTGGATGGCACCGGAAAGGCCCGATTTGATATCGGTGTTCCTTTTCTTGAGCACATGCTGGACCAGATCGCCCGTCACGGGCTGATCGACCTGGATATTGTCAGCAAGGGCGACCTGCATATCGACGACCACCACACGGTGGAAGACGTCGGTATCACTCTGGGGCAGGCCTTTGCCAAAGCCATCGGCGACAAGAAAGGCATCCGTCGCTACGGCCACGCCTACGTGCCGCTCGATGAAGCGCTGTCGCGCGTGGTGATCGACTTCTCCGGCCGCCCTGGCCTGCAGATGCACGTTCCCTACACCCGTGCCACCGTTGGCGGCTTCGACGTTGACCTGTTCCAGGAATTCTTCCAGGGCTTCGTCAACCACGCGCTCGTCAGCCTGCACATCGACAACCTGCGCGGCACCAACACTCACCACCAGATCGAAACCGTGTTCAAGGCTTTCGGCCGCGCCCTGCGCATGGCTGTAGAGCTGGATGACCGCATGGCCGGTCAGATGCCGTCGACCAAAGGCGTTCTGTAATGCAGACGGTTGCGGTTATCGATTACGGCATGGGCAACCTGCACTCGGTGGCCAAGGCACTCGAGCACGTGGGTGCCGGCAAGGTCCTGATCACCAGCGATGCCGCTGTGATTCGCGAAGCCGACCGGGTGGTTTTCCCCGGCGTCGGCGCGATTCGCGACTGCATGGCGGAGATCCGTCGCCTGGGCTTCGATTCGCTGGTGCGCGAAGTCAGCCAGGACCGCCCGTTCCTCGGCATCTGCGTCGGCATGCAAGCCTTGCTCGACAACAGTGAAGAGAACGACGGCGTCGACTGCATCGGCCTGTTCCCGGGTCAGGTGAAGTTCTTCGGCAAGGATTTGCACGAAGATGGCGAACACCTGAAAGTCCCGCACATGGGCTGGAACGAAGTGAAGCAGACGGTCACACATCCGCTGTGGCACAACATTCCGGACCTGGCGCGTTTTTACTTCGTGCACAGCTACTACATTGCTGCCGGCAACCCGCGGCAAGTGGTGGGTGGCGGTCACTACGGTGTCGATTTCGCTGCAGCGCTGGCCGATGGCTCGCGGTTCGCGGTGCAGTTCCACCCGGAGAAGAGCCATACCCATGGCCTGCAATTGCTGCAGAACTTCGCCGCGTGGGATGGTCGCTGGTAAATGGCCGTCAAGAAGAAGCCGCCGATCCTGACCCTCACTCCTGAACAGGAGAACGAGGCCAATCACAAGATCAAACGCTTCATGGAAGACCGCTTCGAGCTGGACCTGGGTTCGTTCGAAGCGGCTGAAATCCTTGAGCTGTTTACCCGTGAAATTGCGCCGCACTATTACAACAGGGCGATTTTCGATGTGCAGACGCACCTCAAAGAGAGGTTCGAAAGCATCGAAAGCGACCTGTGGGCGCTCGAGAAAAACTGATTTTCGAGCGAAGCTGAACAATCGAATTTGAAGGTTTGCCAGATGCTGATTATTCCCGCTATCGATCTTAAAGACGGTGCCTGTGTTCGTCTGCGCCAGGGCCGCATGGAAGATTCCACGGTGTTCTCCGATGACCCGGTGAGCATGGCTGCCAAGTGGGTGGAAGGCGGTTGCCGCCGTCTGCATCTGGTCGACCTGAACGGCGCCTTCGAAGGCCAGCCGGTCAACGGCGAAGTGGTCACCGCCATCGCCAAGCGCTACCCGAACCTGCCGATCCAGATCGGCGGCGGTATCCGCTCCCTGGAAACCATCGAACACTACGTCAAAGCGGGCGTGAGCTACGTGATCATCGGCACCAAAGCCGTGAAAGATCCGGCTTTCGTTGCTGAGGCCTGCCGCGCGTTCCCGGGCAAGGTGATCGTCGGTCTGGATGCCAAAGACGGTTTTGTCGCCACTGACGGCTGGGCTGAAATCAGCACTATTCAGGTGATCGACCTGGCCAAGCAATTCGAAGCCGACGGCGTATCCGCGATCGTTTATACCGACATCGCCAAAGACGGCATGATGCAGGGCTGCAACGTTTCGTACACCGCCGCCCTGGCCGCTGCGACGAAGATTCCGGTGATCGCTTCCGGCGGTATCCACAATCTGGGTGACATCAAGTCGCTGCTCGACGCCAAGGCGCCAGGCATCATCGGCGCCATCACCGGCCGGGCGATTTACGAAGGCACCCTCGATGTCGCTGAAGCGCAAGCTTTCTGCGATTCGTACAAAGGCTGAGGACTGACCATGGCGCTGGCCAAACGCATCATCCCTTGCCTGGACGTGGATAACGGCCGGGTGGTCAAGGGCGTCAAGTTCGAGAACATTCGCGACGCCGGCGACCCGGTGGAAATCGCCCGTCGCTACGACGAGCAAGGTGCCGACGAGATTACCTTTCTCGACATCACCGCCAGCGTCGATGGCCGCGATACCACGCTGCATACCGTCGAACGCATGGCCAGCCAGGTGTTCATCCCGCTGACCGTGGGCGGCGGTGTGCGTACCGTGCAGGACATTCGCAACTTGTTGAATGCCGGCGCGGACAAGGTTTCGATCAACACCGCTGCGGTGTTCAACCCGGAATTCGTCGGCGAAGCGGCTCAGCATTTCGGCTCGCAGTGCATTGTCGTCGCCATCGACGCCAAGAAGGTTTCCGGTCCGGGCGAAATCCCGCGCTGGGAAATCTTCACCCACGGTGGTCGCAAGCCAACCGGTCTCGACGCCGTTGAGTGGGCGAAGAAGATGGAAGGTCTCGGTGCCGGTGAAATCCTGCTGACCAGCATGGACCAGGACGGCATGAAAAACGGCTTCGACCTGGGCGTCACCCGCGCCATCAGCGATGCGTTGGGGATTCCGGTCATCGCGTCCGGCGGTGTCGGCAACCTGCAGCACTTGGCCGACGGCATCCTCGAAGGCCACGCCAGCGCGGTGCTGGCGGCGAGTATTTTCCACTTCGGCGAATACACCGTGCAGGAAGCCAAGGCCTACATGGCTCATCGCGGCATCGTGATGCGTTAAACAGTACAGGCCAGTGGACAGCATGGCGGGCTCAGGGCACTCTTGGGTACGCCATGGATCTCGGTAGCCCGACATGCTTAAACGCCTTCTTCTTGTCCTCGCCAGTGCTTCTCTGTTGTTCATCAACGGAGTTCACGCCGCAGAAAATCCCGGCACCGGTCTGGTGTTGCTGACGGAAAACTTCCCGCCGTACAACATGGCGAAGAACGGCAAGAACTTCGCTCAGGACGAGAACATCAACGGCATTGCCGTGGACATTGTCCGTGAGATGTTCAAACGTGCCGACATCCCTTACAGCCTGACGCTGCGTTTCCCTTGGGAGCGAATCTACAAACTCGCCCTGGAAAAACCCGGTTATGGCGTGTTCGTGATGGCGCGTTTGCCGGACCGCGAGAAACTCTTCAAGTGGGTCGGCCCGATTGGTCCGGACGACTGGATCATGCTGGCCAATGCGGACAGCAAGATCACGCTCGAGACGCTGGATCAGGCGCGCAAGTACAAGATCGGCGCCTACAAGGGCGATGCGATTGCCGAGACGCTGGCCAAGCAAGGATTGAAACCGATCGTTGTGCTGCGCGATCAAGACAACGCCAAAAAACTGGTCAACGGCCAGATCGACCTGTGGGCCACGGGTGACCCGGCAGGCCGCTATCTGGCGCGCCAGGACGGCGTGAACGGGCTCAAGACTGTGCTGCGCTTCAACAGCGCCGAGTTGTATCTGGCGTTGAACAAGGACGTGCCGGATGAGGTCGTGGCCAAGCTGCAATCCGCGCTGGATCAGCTACGCAAGGAAGGCGTGGTGGACGACATCATGGCGAAGTATCTGTAGCGCTCATTTCGATACAGCCTGAGACGGCGCCGGTGTCGCGCTCAAGTACACGGCACTGGTAAATACGTTATTCAACATCGCCCTTGTCAGCGGCTGCTCCCCTGAGACGACGCCGATAATACAGAGTGCATGTGCGCCGCTTTGTGGTCCGATTTCACTATTGATATAAGCGTCTACAGCGTTGATGGCGGCGCTGTAATTGTCGGGCGCTTTGCAGTCCCTGGCGTTATGGACCGTTTTGTAGCGATAGAAGGGTGCCCCGAGCGAAAACCTGAAATCCCAGGCAGGCAGTACGATCTGCCCATTCGCATTCCGCGTTTTATACACGTTTGACTTGAGCTTCCAGGGCTCCGTGACAGTCAGCTCGACTGGCTCCAACGAACAGTTCGCCCCATCGCTGGTAAAGACGCCGTCAATAAAGCAGTGGTGTAGAAAGTTGGCAGAGTAGCCGTAGTTGAAACGGGCAGCTGTGCAAGACGTCGAGTGCTCACACTCGGGCGGCGCTGGGGTATTGCGCGAGATCGCGACTTTACTGACGATGCCGGTGATTTCATTGGTGCGGCGGTTCAGCATCGGGCTACCGGAGCTGCCCGCGTGAAGATCGCAGCTGTTTTTCATAGCCAAAGGGAACACCCCGGGCTGATCGATGAACGTTCCGGCGGTTTGTTCAGCACAAGCGCTCAATCGAAGCCCGTGTTCGGTAAAGCCGCCCGGCGCGCCAACGTTAAGCGCATCCTGACTCTCGTAGGTTTGATGGGACGCCAGCTTGAGCGGGTTGACCCCGGCCCGTATCAACGACGCCAATGTTGCGTCGACCTCCAGTACTGCAAGATCGGTCCCGACCAGACTGCTCCATCGGGCAGTTCGGATGGCGTATTGGCGCTTACGCTGTGGCATGTCATGAAAGTAGTGGAAGGTGACGCTGGCTTCCAAAGGCAGATCGGTCCGCGCCGAACCGTACTGAAAAAGCACGCAATGACCGGCGGTGAGCAGATAAGCAGGGCCGGTGGCTCGGCCTTGCCTGTTTCGCGTATCCAGCAAGACGGCGCTGCAACTCCCGCCCGATTGAAGACTGAGTCGTCCCACGCCGCTCCAGATTTCATAAAAATGGTCGCTGTTTTGCAGCGCCCTTGACGGTGAATCGTTGATGGCGCCTTCGCCCAAATCGCGGGCCTGCACTGCGGAAATAGCCAGCAGACCAAACAGGCCGGCGCAGCAAAAGAAGCTGAGGTATTTCATGTCCATTCCTTGGGGATGAAATTCAGGGTGAGCGCTATCGTGGCACGGGGCGCTGTACCGGCAGGTATAAATAGTTATCGCGAAATGGAGTGGGCTGCGAGGAATTACCGGGCGGTCGGGAGGCGGTATTGGCCATCCTTGCCATGCGCTGCCGTGGCACGATTGCCGCGCACACTGACCATCTGTTTGATGTCGATCCAGTCAATGCCCTGAGCCTTGAGCTTGGGCAATTCACGTTCAAGCACCGCTAATGTCTGCGGATACGGATGCCCGATCATCACCGCAGAACCCTGCTTGTGCGCCAGGCTGATTGCCGTCTGCAGCTGAGTAAATATCGCGGCTTCAGTGGGCTCGTCGTCCAGAAACACATCCCGCGAAACACTTGCCAGACCAATCTTCTGCGCCTCGGCGGCCGCCACGGTTTGCGCACTGGTGCGGCTGTCGACGAAGAACTTGTGTCGACGTTGCAAGTCCGCCATCAACCAAGCCATGGCAGCCGGCTGAACGGTCATGCGGCTGCCCATGTGGTTGTTGATGCCTGCGGTGTAGGGCACGACCTTGAACGCTGCGTTCAGGCGTTTCTCAAGTTCGTCGATGGGCAAATCAGGGTGCCAGGCGAACGGGCCAGTGGCCGGGTCCATGGGCATGTGCAGGATGACAATCTTGCCAGCGCGATGGGCCTCGCGGGCGAATTCGGTGGCGTGGGGCGTGTCCGGCATGATCGCCGCGGTGACCGGGCCGGGCAGGGCCAGCACGCGGCGATCCCGGGGCAGGTTTTGCCCCAGGTCATCGATGATCAGGCTTAGATAAGCTTTTTGAGGTGTGGCCGCTGTTGTGGCAGGCGCCGCGTGAGCGACACCCGCCAGACAACACAGCAGACCGAGTAATAACCGCAGGCGCATCTCAGCGGCCGGAGGTGATGCTCAACCCTTTGAGCAGGCTCAGGGCCTGGGCCAATTGGTA
This sequence comes from Pseudomonas sp. 478, assembly GCF_003254125.1. NCBI lineage: Bacteria > Pseudomonadati > Pseudomonadota > Gammaproteobacteria > Pseudomonadales > Pseudomonadaceae > Pseudomonas > Pseudomonas sp. 478. The sequence continues at coordinate 453,172 of NZ_QKZG01000003.1, read as the reverse complement.
GTCGTCATCCTGCGGCATTGCCTTGGCTTTGCCGCTGGAGCTGGTCGGTTTGTCGGCGCCGCCGTTGCCATTGCCCAAGTGACCTTGCAGATCGGCTTCCTTGAAGTACTCGCCGTCCTGCTCGTTGGTGATCTTGGCCTTGCGCACTTCGATGTCCGGGACGATGCCCTGAGCCTGGATCGAGCGGCCGTTCGGCGTGTAATACAGCGCCGTGGTGATCTTCAGTGCGCGTTCGTTGTTCAGCGGCAGCACGGTTTGTACCGAGCCTTTGCCGAAACTGGTGGTGCCCATGACCACCGCGCGTTTCTGATCCTGCAAGGCACCGGCGACAATTTCCGAGGCCGAGGCGCTGCCGCCATTGATCAGCGCGACCATTGGCACGGCTTCGCTTTCGTCCTTGCCGGTGGCGGAGAAGCGCAGTTCGGAGTTGGCGATACGGCCCTTGGTGTAAACGATCAGGCCCTTGGTGATGAAGTGGTCGACCACTTCCACCGCTGCTTGCAGCACGCCGCCGGGGTTGTTACGCAGATCGAGGATGATGCCTTTGAGCTTCTTGCCGTTGTCCTTGCGCAGCTTGGCCAGGGCCTTGGAGACTTCGTCGCCGGTCTTGACCTGGAACTGGGTGATGCGGATGTAGCCGTAGCCGGACTCCAGCAACTGGCTCTTCACGCTCTTCACTTGAATGATGGCGCGGGCCAGGGTCACGTCGAATGGCGCACCGCCGTCGCGCACCAGGGTCAGGGTGATTTTCTGGCCGATCTTGCCGCGCATCTTGTCCACGGCTTCGGTCATGCTCTGGCCGCGGGTCGGCTGGCCGTTGATCTTGACGATGAAGTCGCCGGCCTGAATGCCAGCCTTGGAGGCTGGGGTATCATCGATCGGCGAAACCACCTTGATGAAACCGTCTTCGGCACCGACTTCGATGCCCAGGCCGCCGAATTCGCCGCTGGTGCTTTCCTGCAATTCAGCGAAGTCTTCCGGGCCCAGGTAGGCGGAGTGCGGGTCGAGGTTGCTGAGCATGCCTTTGATGGCGTTTTCCAGCAGGGTCTTGTCGTCCACCGGCTCGACATAGGCTGCCTTGATCCGATCCATGACCTCGGCAAAGGTGCGCAACTCTTCCAGAGGCAACGGCGCCTTGGTGGTCGCAGCAGTGCCCGCAGGCGCGACCGCCGGAGCAGGTTGAGCGGCAAACGCCAGAGGCGCGCCGATCACCAGGGCGATCGTCAGGGCCAGCGAGGTAAGGCGGGACAAATGCAGCATGTCGAACGAACTCCTAATGTAGGTGACTCAACGCCTATCCTTGCGCGCGGCACCATTGCGCTGGATCACTAGGGTGACCCTGCTGACGAATAGCGAAATACAGCGCTGGCGTGTCCTGCCCGCCACTGCTACCCACAGTGGAGATGGACTCACCGGCTTTTACCACGTCACCCGCAGACTTGAGCAGTGTCTGGTTGTGACCATAAAGACTCAAAAAACCGTTGCCGTGGTCGAGAATCACCAGCAGCCCGGCGCCTCGCAACCAGTCGGCGAACACCACGCGACCGCCATGCACGGCATGCACCTGGCTGCCGGCGGAGGCGCTGATCATCACGCCGTCCCACTTGGTGCGGGCGTCGTCGCCACGGGTTTCGCCAAAGCGTGCCAGCAGTCGACCATCGACTGGCCAGGGAAGTTTTCCCCGACTTGAAGCAAAGGGACCGCCGAAGGTCTCACCTGAACTTGATACCAGGGCGCCGGGTGTCGATTTAACGGGTTTGCGTGGGGCATCAGTGGCGTCAGCATCTGCTGCAGCCTGAGCCTCACGTAAACGCTTTTTTTCGGCTTCCTGCTGGGCGATCAGCGCTTTTTGCCGCGCTTCTTCTGCCTCTCGGGCCTGACGGGCCAGGGTTTCTTCAATGGTTTTAAGGACTTTAGACAGGTCTGCCTGATCCTGCTCGCGGGCTGCCAGCTTCTGATCCCGGGCCTTCACGTCGTCGCTGAGCTTGGCCAGGACTTGCTGGCGCTCCTTGCGGACTTTGTCGAGTTCATCACGCTGGCTGTCGAGGCTGCTTTTCTGCACCAGCAATTGCGCCTGTTGCATGGCGATGTCTTTTTCGACATTGGCCAGTTGGCGCAGGGTTTCGTTGAAATTCTTCAGCTGCTCCAGGCGGGCCTGGCTCAGGTAGTCGTAATAGGTGAGGGTGCGGGCGAATTTTTCCGGGTTCTGCTGGTTGAGCAACAGCTTCAAGTACTCCTGACGACCGTTCTGATAGGCCGCGCGGGCCTGAATGGCGATCAGTCGCTGCTGTTCAATGCGCGCGCTCTGGAGTTTTTTTTTCTCGGCATCGAGTCGCTGCAGCTCGGATTCGCTTTTCTTCAGCTCTTTTTGCAGGGCATCGACCTGCTTCTCGAGCTTGCCCATCTCGGTTTCGGTGCCTTTGAGGTCTTTCTGCACACCGGACTTTTCTTCCTGGAGCTTGCCCAGCAGCTTTTTCAGCTCGGCAATGTCCTGACGCGTGGCGTCCAACTGTTGTTGGGTTTGCGCGCGCTCGTCAGCAAAGGCCGGTTGGAGCAGGCATGTCAGAGCAAGGGCTATCAGGACGCGAAGCATAGAGGCGGGCGACACCAGGGAAAGGGACGGGCCTAGTATGCCCGCCAAGCGCTGCAAAAAAAACGCCCAATTGGGGTTGTGTGATAACCGGACAGAAAAACACCGAAAACCAATGTGGGAGCGGCGGTGCGACGATTCGACTTGTTCGCGAATGCGGTGTGTCAGGCAACGTTGATGTCGACTGATACACCGCATTCGCGAGCAAGCCCGCTCCCACAGGGTTTTGGTGGTGTTTGAAGGGGCGGGTTACACCAGAATCGAAGTCCCGGTCATTTCCGCCGGCTTTTCCAGGCCCATCAACATCAGCATGGTCGGTGCCACATCCGCCAGCACGCCGCCGTCGCGAACCTTGAAGTCACGCTTGCCGACATAGATGAACGGCACCGGCTCGGTGGTGTGGGCGGTATGCGCCTGGCCGGTGGTTTCATCGGACATCTGCTCGACGTTGCCGTGGTCGGCAGTAATCAGGGCTTCACCACCGACTTTTTCCAGGGCATTAACGATGCGGCCGACGCACAGGTCGAGGCATTCAACGGCTTTTACCGCTGCGTCGAACACGCCGCTGTGGCCGACCATGTCGCCGTTGGCGTAGTTGACCACGATCACGTCGTAACGCTGGTTTTCGATGGCGTCGACGATGCGGTCGGTGACTTCCGGGGCGCTCATCTCGGGCTGCAAGTCATAAGTGGCGACTTTTGGCGACGGGATCAGGATGCGTTCTTCGCCCGGGAACGGTTCTTCGCGGCCGCCTGAGAAGAAGAAGGTCACGTGGGCATACTTCTCGGTTTCGGCAATGCGCAGCTGGGTCTTGCCGTTTTTCGCCAGGTAGTCGCCCAGCACGTTGTCCAGGCTGCCTGCAGCGAAGGCCGATGGCGCAGGAATGCTGGCGGCGTACTGAGTCAGCATGACAAAGCCGGCCAGTTTTGGCTGGCGGGCACGTTCGAACTCCTTGAAATCGTCTTCGACGAACACGCGGGTCAGTTCGCGGGCGCGGTCAGCGCGGAAGTTCATGAACACCACGGCGTCGCCGTCTTCGACTTTCACCGGCTCACCGATGCTGGTGGCTTTGACGAATTCGTCACTCTCGCCGCGTTCGTACGCGGCTTGCAGGCCTTCCTGAGCAGTGGCGGCGTTGAATTCGCCGTTGCCATCGACAATCAGGTTGTAAGCCTGGGACACGCGGTCCCAACGGTTGTCGCGGTCCATGGCGAAGTAACGGCCAATAATGCTGGCGATCCGGCCTTTGCCGAGGGCCTGGAAGGCTGCATCCAGCAGTTCGATGGACGACTGAGCGCTTTTCGGCGGCGTGTCGCGACCATCAAGGAAAGCGTGCAGATAAATTTTTTCAGCGCCGCGCTTGAAAGCCAGTTCGGCCATGGCAACCAGGTGATCCTGGTGGCTGTGAACGCCGCCATCGGACAACAGGCCCATGAAATGCACGGCTTTGCCGGCAGCGACGGCTTTATCGACAGCGGCGCAGATGGTCGGGTTCTCGAAGAACTCGCCGTCGCGGATCGATTTGGTGACGCGCGTGAAGTCCTGATACACCACGCGGCCGGCGCCGAGGTTCATGTGGCCGACTTCGGAGTTGCCCATCTGGCCATCCGGCAGGCCGACGTCCATGCCGCTGCCCGAGATCAGGCCGTTCGGCACGGTGGCCCACAGGCGGTCCAGTACGGGCTTCTTCGCCGCAAAGATGGCGTTGGATTCAGGGCTCTCACTGTGACCGAAGCCGTCGAGAATAATCAGGACCAAAGGTTTAGGCGTGGTAGTCATGGATTCCACTCGTGGCTGAGTTAAAAGAGGGCGATGGAAAAGGGAGTGGCAGTTTAAAGCGAAGTTCCGGCCACGTCACCGCCGGACGGGGTTTGGCCCACCATAGTGGCTGTGTATACTGGCCGACATTTTAACGCCCTGGAACTTCCTTCGATGGTTGAACATCTGATCCAATTCGCCACCAACCACTACATTCTCGTGGGTATCTTCGTCGTACTGGCGGCCTTGCTTTTGGCCTATCAGATGCAAGGCGGCGGCCGCAGCCTGAGCACCGGTGAACTGACCGGGCTGGTCAACAAGGACGCGGGCATTGTGATCGACATTCGTTCGACCAAGGACTTCGCCGCCGGTCACATTGTTGGCGCGGTGAATATTCCTCACGACAAACTGACCGCTCGCGTTGGCGAACTGGAAAAGCACAAGGCCAAGACCATTATCCTGGTCGACGCCATGGGCCAGACTGCTGGCACGCATGCCCGCGAACTGATGAAGTCCGGCTTCACCGCCGCCAAGCTTTCCGGCGGTATTTCCAGCTGGAAAGGCGACAACCTGCCGCTGGTGAAGTGATATGAGCAACGTCGTCGTCTATTCCAGCGATTACTGCCCTTACTGTTCGCGAGCCAAGTACCTGCTCGAGAACAAAGGCGTGGCCTTCGAAGAGATCAAGGTCGATGGCAAGCCGCAGGTGCGTGCCGCCATGGCTCAGAAGGCCGGACGTACGTCCGTGCCGCAGATCTGGATCGGCAGCACCCATGTGGGTGGTTGTGATGATTTGTTCGCCCTTGAGCGCGCTGGCAAGCTCGACGCCATGCTCAAGGCCTGAATGCCTTCCCTATAAGACCCCAAGATCAGAAAGGATCTGAGATGACTGACCAACAGAACACTGCAGCTAGCGAAGAAGAAACCGCACCGCAATTCTCCTTGCAGCGCATCTACGTACGTGACTTGTCCTTCGAAGCACCGAAAAGCCCGGCAATCTTCCGCCAGCAGTGGGAACCGAGCGTCGGTCTGGATCTGAACACCCGTCAAAAGGCTCTGGAAGGCGACTTCCACGAAGTCGTACTGACTTTGTCCGTTACCGTGAAAAACGGTGAAGAAGTGGCGTTCATTGCCGAAGTGCAACAGGCCGGGATTTTCCTGATCAAGAACCTCGACGACGCTTCGATGAGCCACACCCTCGGCGCGTTCTGCCCGAACATCCTGTTCCCGTATGCTCGCGAGACCCTGGACAGCCTGGTCACCCGCGGTTCGTTCCCGGCGCTGATGCTGGCTCCGGTGAACTTCGACGCGCTGTACGCACAAGAGCTGCAACGCATGCAGGCGGCTGGCGAGACTCCAACCGTTCAGTAAGCGGTCCTGAGTCAAAGCAAGTCCAATGTGGGAGCGGGCTTGCTCGCGAAAGCGGTGTAACAGACAACGATGATGTTGAATGTTATGACCTCTTCGCGAGCAAGCCCGCTCCCACATTTGTTATGCGGTGTTATTTAAAGCCGAGCTGGCGCCAGCCTTCGTATACGGCGACCGCCACGGTGTTCGACAGGTTCAGGCTGCGGCAGCCTTCACGCATCGGCAGGCGCAGGCGCTGTTCGCCGGGCAGGGCATCGAGTACTTCTGCCGGCAAACCACGGCTTTCCGGGCCGAACAGGAACGCATCGCCCTCGGCGAAGCTGGCATCGTGGAACGGCCGCGAGCCCTTGGTGGTAAAGGCGAACAGCCGAGGATGACCGAGGCTCTCCAGACAGCTGGCGAGGTCTGCGTGGCGCTGCAGGGTGGCATACTCGTGGTAATCGAGGCCGGCCCGGCGCAGACGCTTGTCGTCCATCTCGAAGCCCAGCGGTTCGATCAAATGCAGGTGGCAGCCACTGTTGGCGCACAGCCTGATAACGTTGCCGGTATTCGGCGGAATTTCTGGTTGGAAAAGGATGACGTGAAACATGCACGGCTCCGAAGGTAAAGATGAGCGGCATTCTACGCCTGAAGCTGACCCGCGTTCGAAGCTATTCCCGCGAGTGATGGCTTCGCTGGCGATTGTCGGGGTGATGGTGGGACTGATGATCGGTCGCCTGACCACTCCCGACCCCAGCGAATTGCAGCAGGTCGAGGTCACGAGCGATGGGCTGGTGGTGTGGTTCAACAACGAACCCAAGGCTCACGGCGAGTTCGTCGACGGTAGCCTCGCGTTGCTGTTCGAAGCTGAAGGAAAGGCACAGAAAGGTCAGCTCAAAATCAACGACAAGAGCGTGAACTGGCGCGTGCGTTTGAGTGATGGGGGGTTGTTGCTGACGGTGGTGGCGGCCCGGCCACTGCAGGGCGAGTGGGCCGGTAGCGAGGTCGATGACCGCTGGCGGCTGGAGATCCATCTCCGAGAGCAATAAAAGAGGGAATCCCCGGCCTGCCTGTACCAAGGTCCCCAAAACGGCAGGGCTCGCGCATTGCGACGTGAGCCCGGTGTAAAGAAGGAACCCCTGACCTGCCTGTATCAAGGGCCCCAAAACTGCTTGGGCTCGTCGCTTGTGCGGTGTGAGCCCGGTGTAAAGAGGGGAATCCCCGGCCTGCCTGTACCAAGGTCCCCGAAACTGGGTAGTGAACTGAATCACTGAATGGACTATTGCAGGGGGCGTGCCAGGTTTTAACAAGTTGAAACAGAATGTCGCGCTGAAACGTCGAAAGCCCCGTATTTCGGGGCTTTCGTGTTTTTTCGATAGGGGTTTTCTTGCAGATGAAGGCGGGGTTTTGGGTCGATTGTCGTGCGCGATTGCGGTTCACGGTGCATTGACGCGGTGCACGGAGCTCTAAATGTGGGAGCGGGCTTGCTCGCGAAAGAGGCCGTGTCAGTCGACATTAATGTCGCCTGATACACCGCTTTCGCGAGCAAGCCCGCTCCCACATTGGTTCGATGTTGACCAAAAAATGATGCTCTTGCACAACATCTGTGTGCGTGCCTGCTCGCGATTGGTTCTGACAGTCAGCAGAAAACTAAAGGCTGCTAGCCTTCATCCCCCTCATCATCATCCCCACCATCAACCTTCATCCCCAACTCCTTGATCTTGCGCGTCAGGGTATTACGCCCCCAGCCCAGCAAAACGGCGGCATCGCGGCGGCGGCCGGCGGTGTGTTTGAGGGCGGTTTCGATCATGATCCGCTCGAACGCCGGCACGGCGCTGTCGAGCAGGCTCGACTGGCCACGAGCCAACGCCTGATCGGCCCACTGGCGCAGCGCTTGCTCCCAGTTGGTCACCGGCGCCGAATCCTGCGGCAGGTTCAGCAGCTCCGGCGGCAGGTCGCTGATGTGCACTTCGCGACCCGAAGCCATCACCGTGATCCAGCGGCAGGTGTTCTCCAGCTGACGCACGTTGCCGCCCCACGGCAGGTTCTTCAGGTATTCCTCGGTTTCGCTTTTCAGCAGCTTCGGCTCCACCGCCAGTTCTTGCGCGGCACGGCTGAGGAAGTGCTTGGCCAGGGTCGGGATGTCTTCGCGACGGTCCGACAACCGTGGAATGTGGATGCGAATCACGTTGAGGCGGTGGAACAAGTCCTCACGGAATTTCCCGGCATGCACCAGGGTTTCCAGATTCTGGTGAGTCGCGGCGATGATTCGCACATCGACCTTCACTGGCACATGACCGCCGACGCGGTAGAACTCGCCGTCCGCCAACACCCGCAGCAAACGAGTCTGGGTGTCTGCCGGCATGTCGCCGATTTCATCGAGGAACAGCGTGCCGCCGTCAGCCTGTTCAAAACGCCCGCGACGCAGGTTGGCCGCGCCGGTGAACGCGCCTTTCTCATGGCCGAACAGCTCGGATTCCATCAGGTCTTTGGGGATCGCCGCCATGTTCAGCGCAATGAACGGCGAAGCCGCACGCGGACTGTGACGGTGCAGCGCGTGTGCCACCAACTCTTTACCGGTACCGGATTCGCCGTTGATCAGCACAGTGATGTTGGAGTGGCTCAAGCGCCCGATGGCGCGAAACACTTCCTGCATTGCCGGCGCTTCACCGATGATTTCCGGCGTGCGGGTCAAGGCAACCGGGACTTCCAGGCCTTGCTGTTCCTGGGCGTGCTGGTTCGCGCGTTTGACCAGCGACACCGCTTCGTCAACGTCGAACGGTTTTGGCAGGTATTCAAACGCGCCGCCCTGATAGGACGCGACAGCGCTGTCCAGATCGGAGTGAGCGGTCATGATAATGACCGGCAGCCGTGGGTGTTGTTCGCGAATCCGCGCCAGAAGGTCCAGACCGCTGGCACCCGGCATGCGAATGTCGGAGATGATCACGTCTGGCTGCTGGCGCGCCAGGCGACTCATCACGCCATCGGCGCTGTCGAAGCTTTGCGTGGTCATGCCTTCTTGCTGCAAGGCTTTTTCCAGGACCCAACGGATAGAACGGTCGTCATCGACGATCCACACGGTTTCACTACGGCTCATGTCGATGTGGCTCCTTGTTCCAGTGGCAGAAAGATCGAGAAGGTGGTGTGGCCTGGATGGCTGTCACATTCGATCAGGCCCTGGTGCTGGCTGATGATGTTCTGGGTAATGGCCAGGCCCAGCCCGGTACCGTCCGGACGGCCGCTGACCATGGGAAAGAAGATGGTTTCCTGCAAGTCCGCGGGAATGCCCGGGCCGTTGTCGATGATTTCGATCTTGGTCACCAGGCGATGGCGCACGTGGCCGATGGTGAACTGACGCATGGCGCGGGTGCGCAGGCTGATGCGGCCAAGGCGCAGTTCGTTCTGGCTGCTGATGGCCTGCATCGCATTGCGCACGATGTTCAGCACGGCCTGAATCATCTGTTCGCGGTCGATCAACACGTCGGGAATGCTTGGGTCGTAGTCGCGCACCAAAGTGATGCAGCCCTGGCTTTCGGCCTCCACCAGATGACAAACGCGTTCCAGCACTTCGTGGACATTGCACATCGCCAGTGACGGCAGCTTATTGGAACCGAGCATGCGATCGACCAGATTGCGCAGGCGGTCGGCCTCTTCAATGATCACGTTGGTGTAGTCGCGCAGGCTTTCTTCCGGCAGTTCGCGGGCGAGCAATTGCGCCGCGCCGCGAATCCCTCCGAGAGGATTCTTGATCTCGTGAGCGAGGCCGCGCACCAGCATCTTGCTGGTTTCCTGTTTCGACAGCTGCGCCTCTTCCTTGGTGATTCGCAGCAAGCGGTCACGGGGGTGGACTTCCAGCAGCAACATGGTGGCGCCGTTGGCCAGGATGGGCGTTACCGCGTAGTCGACGGTCAGTGTCTGGCCGGTGAGGGCGGTGAGCATCGCTTCGCGTTTGGTGAACGGATGTGCCTGCTCGACCGCCTGGCGCAGGGAGTTCAGCGCCTCGGTGGATTCGGTGAACAACTCACTGATGAACTGCCCATGGCTACGCTGACCGCTGATGGCCAGGAGCATCTCCGCCGCCGGGTTCATGTACTCGAGGCGCAGTTCGGCATCGAGCAGAATGGTGGCGGTGGTCAGGTTGTCGAGTAGCAATCGATGCAGTGCGTCGCTAATGGTCATCAGGACCTCTTTTGGAGCAGGGCGCGCGCATGAATAAAGCGCTGATACGAGGAAAATGCAAAAACCAAACCAAGGCTCCGAAAAGAAGCGTTTAAGGCCTGAAACGGGCGTTTGACGCTCGTTTGCGTGGCGTTCTGCCAGCTTTGACGGGTACTTTCGAACCAAAATGGGTTGGTATATGGGTACGGTGCAACCAATTGCACCAATATAGTGCGCAAACCTGAACGGCGTTAGAAGAAGCGCAGGAAGGGATTTTTTTCTTCTACTACGGGTTTGTCTTTGAGCGGGCATTCCGGCCGTTGGCCGTAATCGGTGAGGGCGCAGGGTTTGACCTGGCGCTTCTGCGCGAGGGAGATGCGCAGCATGTGAAACGGCTGGTTGGCGGTGCGCTCGACCGTGCGGCCCTGCTCGTCGAGGATTTCCACCGAGAGGTTATGGCTGCCGCGATCGATGTTGCTCAGGGCGAATACCGGGCTCAGGCCGGGCGCTGCGGTGGGTTGGCCGTCGAGTAGCAGTTGGTAGCGATGGCCTCGCTGCAGGCCGGGTTCGCTGGTGACGCTGACAATAATCTCGCCAGCATTGCTGCGCACCGTGGCATCTGGCTCCGGCACCAGTACTCTCAGCATGTCGTAGTGAAACAGTGGTTTTGCTTCGGCCTTCTTTCCAGCCATCGCCGGTGCTGCGCCGCCAGGGTTGGCGGACATGCGATTGCTCGTTGCCATCGGCACACGCTTGGCGTTGCCGGAGCCTGGCTGGTCGGTGTAGACCCGATTGCCCTGGGCGTCGACGTAGGTGAACACCTCCGCTGTCACCGGCAGGGCGATCAGGCAGGTGATCAGCAGCCACAGCCTCACGGCTTGTGCACCCGTTGTACGGTGAACGTCACGGCGGGACTTTGTTGAACGATGTTTTCCCCGTCGATCACCTGCACCGCGAGGCTGTGTGTGCCGCGATCAATATTGACCAGTTGCAGGATCGGCACGTTGCTCGGCTGGCCGTAAGGTTGATCGTCCAGCAACAGCCTGAACAAATGGGGGCCTTGCAGGCGGGGTTTGATCAGCACGTTGACGGTGAAGGTGCCGTTGTTGGCACGCAGCGCTTCGGTGGTGGGCAAGTTGGTCAGTTCCAGCACCTCGTAAGCGCTAAGCGGCTGTTCACGGCTGGTGGCTTCGACAGGTGGCGCAGAAGGGGCTTGGGGCTCAACCCTGTTCAGCGGTGGCAACTCGACCGGCTGAGCTTTCACGCCATCGGGCGGTTGATTGCTGTAGGCGGTGTTGCCGTCGGCGTCGGTGTACTTGTAGATCTGCGCGGCGGCGGGCAGGGCGATCAACAGCAGCATCAGTAGAAAACCACGACCCATAAAATTGACCGGAAGCGAAGGCGTTGGCTTGCAGCATAGGTCAGGGGCGGCGGTTGACCCAAGTTGAAAACATTTGGGCATGATTTAACGCAATCCTCCAAACACCATAAACCCCCTGTGGGAGCGGGCTTGCTCGCGAAAGTGGAGTGTCAGTCGCCATCAATGCAAGCTGACAGACCGCATTCGCGAGCAAGCCCGCTCCCACAGGTTTCTTCATTGACTGCTGAATCGTGCCCACAAAAAAGGCCTCCGAAGGAGGCCTTTTTTTTGTCACGCCGCTTGCGCAGGCGCTACCGGATCAGCAGCTGTAGTACAGCTCGTATTCCAGTGGGTGTACGAAGGTACGTACTTTGATTTCTTCTTCGCTTTTCAGAGCGATGTAAGCGTCGATGAAGTCGTCGCTAAATACGCCGCCTTTGGTCAGGAACGCACGACCTTTGTCCAGCTCTTCCAGGGCTTCTTTCAGGCTGCCGCAAACTTGTGGGATCTCTTTCGCCTCTTCAGGCGGCAGGTCATACAGGTTTTTGTCAGCAGCATCGCCAGGGTGGATCTTGTTCTGGATACCGTCCAGGCCGGCCATCAACAGTGCAGCGAAGCCCAGGTACGGGTTAGCTGCTGGATCCGGGAAGCGGGCTTCAATACGGCGAGCGCGAGGGCTGGACACGTAAGGAATACGGATCGAAGCGGAACGGTTACGAGCCGAGTAGGCCAGCATTACCGGAGCTTCGAAACCTGGGACCAGACGCTTGTAGGAGTTGGTCGACGGGTTGGTGAAGCCGTTCAGCGCTTTACCGTGCTTGATGATGCCGCCGATGAAGAACAGGGCGGTGTCGGACAGGCCGGCATAGCCTTCGCCAGCGAAGGTGTTCTTGCCATCTTTGGCGATGGACAGGTGAACGTGCATACCCGAACCGTTGTCGCCGTACAGAGGCTTAGGCATGAAGGTCGCGGTGCGGCCGTATGCATCAGCAACGTTGTGTACGCAGTACTTCAGGGTCTGAACTTCGTCAGCCTTGGCAACCAGGGTGTTGAACTTCACACCGATTTCGTTCTGGCCGGCAGTCGCCACTTCGTGGTGGTGAACTTCGATGACCAGGCCCATTTCTTCCATAGCGTTGCACATGGAGGTACGGATTTCGTGGTCGTGGTCGAACGGAGGAACCGGGAAGTAGCCGCCTTTGACGCCTGGACGGTGGCCTTTGTTGCCGCCTTCCACGTCCTGGTCGGACATCCACGAACCTTGTTCGGAGTAGATCTTGAACATGGAACCGGAGATGTCGGACTTGAACTTCACTTCGTCGAAGATGAAGAATTCAGGCTCTGGACCCACAAATACGGTGTCGCCGATACCGGTCGACTTCAGGTATTCCTCGGCACGCTTGGCGATCGCACGTGGGTCACGGTCGTAGCCTTGCATGGTCGAAGGCTCGATCACGTCGCAAACCAGGATCAGGGTTGGCTCTTCGGTGAACGGGTCGAGAACGGCAGTGCTGTCGTCCGGCATCAGGATCATGTCGGAGGCTTCGATGCCTTTCCAGCCAGCGATGGAGGAACCGTCGAACATTTTGCCTTCTTCGAAGAAAGCTTCATCCAGCGCGTCGCGAGCCGGCATGGTCACGTGGTGCTGAGTGCCTTTGGTGTCCGTGAAGCGCAGATCAATCCACTTGACGTCATGATCTTTGATGAGTTGAACCGACTTCGACATAGTGTCCTCCGGGTGGCTTCGGGCTTAGTAGTGGATGCCCTTAGAATGTGGGTGATGCCGGCGCGAATACTCTGCCAAGGCAACCTGCCTCACAAGGGAGCAAATTGCATGCCAGTGCCCCACCATGGGTTTTTTGCCCCAATTTCACGCTTATAAAGGTGCAAAGCGCAGCAAAGCTGGAAATAGCGCCCCGTAATGTAGCGTCAAATTCGGTAAATGACCTGTTTTGGTGCGCGAAAAACCTTCTGCACATTAACTGGTTAAACCTTGAGCAATTTCCGCTATAATCCGCGCCCCCCTTTTTCGGCTGGCCCAGCGCGCGCTGTTTTCATGAAACTAATCGTAAAAGTCTTTCCCGAGATCACCATCAAGAGCCGCCCGGTACGGATGCGTTTCATCCGCCAGTTGGCCAAAAACATCCGTACCGTGCTCCGCGACCTGGACCCGGCTGTGGTGGTGAACGGTGTGTGGGACAATCTCGAGCTGGAAACCCGCGTCAGCGAGCCCAAAGCCTTGAAGGAGATGACCGAGCGCCTGAGCTGCATGCCGGGCATCGCGCATTTCCTGCAAGTCGACGAATACCCGCTGGGTGACTTCGACGACATCGTCGCCAAGTGCAAGCAGCACTTTGGTGATGCGTTGGCCGGGAAGATTTTTTCGGTGCGCTGCAAGCGTGCCGGCAAGCATGAATTCAGTTCGATGGACGTCGAGAAATACGTCGGCAGCCAACTGCGTCGTCAGTGCGGCGCCGCCGGAATTTCGCTGAAAGAGCCGGAAATCGAAGTACGCCTCGAAATTCGCGACAAACGGTTGTTCGTGATCCACAACCAGCACAACAGCATCGGCGGTTATCCGCTGGGTGCCCTGGAACAGACACTTGTGCTGATGTCCGGCGGCTTCGATTCCACAGTTGCTGCTTACCAGATCATGCGCCGCGGCCTGATGAGCCATTTCTGCTTCTTCAATCTGGGCGGACGAGCCCATGAACTGGGCGTTATGGAAGTCGCGCACTTCATCTGGAAGAAGTACGGCAGCTCCCAACGCGTGTTATTTGTGAGTGTGCCTTTCGAGGAAGTACTGGGAGAAATTCTCGGGAAAGTCGATAACAGTCATATGGGCGTAGTTTTGAAGCGTATGATGTTGCGCGCTGCTTCCCGTATTGCCGATCGGCTGGAGATCGAAGCGCTGGTCACCGGCGAAGCGATTTCCCAGGTGTCGAGCCAGACGCTGCCGAACCTGTCCGTGATCGACTGCGTGACCGACAAGCTGGTCTTGCGTCCGCTGATCGCCAGTCACAAGCAGGACATCATCGACCTGGCCAACGAAATCGGGACTGCCGACTTCGCCAAGCACATGCCGGAATACTGCGGGGTCATCTCGGTGAACCCCAAGACCCACGCCAAGCGTCCACGCGTGGAGTACGAAGAACAACAGTTCGACATGGCAGTACTTGAGCGTGCGCTCGAGAACGCCAAACTGGTGCCGATCGATCGCGTGATCGACGAATTGGGCCAGGACTTGCAGATCGAAGAAGTCAGTGAAGCGCTGGCTGGTCAGATCGTCATCGACATCCGTCATCCGGATGCCGCTGAAGACGACCCGCTGAGCCTCGTTGGCATTGAGGTACAAACGATGCCGTTTTATGCATTGAACGCTCGTTTCAAGGAACTGGACCCTACTCGCCAGTACCTGCTGTATTGCGACAAAGGCGTGATGAGTCGCCTGCATGCCCACCATTTGCTCAGTGAGGGGCATGCCAATGTGCGCGTTTATCGACCGAGCTAAGAGCCCGGGGCTGTACGCCTGTGGCCTGCGTCACCGGCCCCCCGACTCTGCCGTCAAGCTGTAACGGCAAGGCCTGACTCTACTGTAAATCGCTGCCAAGACTTGTCAGCACACCGAATCCTCTGATCGAGATACACAAGTGATCGAAAATCTACGCAACATCGCCATCATTGCTCACGTTGACCATGGTAAGACCACCCTGGTAGACAAACTCTTGCGTCAATCCGGCACCCTGGAGCGCAACGAGCTCAACGACGAGCGCGTGATGGACTCCAACGACCAGGAGAAAGAGCGCGGTATTACCATTCTGGCGAAAAACACCGCCATCAACTGGAACGGCCACCACATCAACATTGTGGACACCCCGGGCCACGCCGACTTCGGCGGCGAAGTTGAACGCGTAATGTCGATGGTTGACTCCGTTCTGCTGCTGGTTGACGCTCAAGACGGCCCTATGCCGCAAACCCGTTTCGTGACCAAGAAGGCTTTCGAAGCCGGCCTGCGTCCAATCGTGGTCATCAACAAGGTTGACCGTCCAGGCGCGCGTCCGGACTGGGTTCTGGACCAGATCTTCGACCTGTTCGACAACCTGGGTGCTACCGAAGAACAGCTGGACTTCAAAGTCGTCTACGCCTCGGCCCTGAACGGCATTGCCGGTCTGGAACACACCGACATGGCTGAAGACATGACCCCGCTGTACCAGGCGATCATTGACCACGTACCGGCTCCAAAAGTTGACCGTGACGGTCCGTTCCAGATGCAAATCTCGGCACTGGACTACAACAGCTTCCTGGGTGTTATCGGCGTTGGCCGTATCGCCCGTGGTCGCGTCAAGCCGAACACTCAAGTTGTGGCTATCGACGCCGACGGCAAGCGCCGTAACGGTCGTATCCTGAAGCTGATGGGTCACCACGGTCTGCACCGTATCGACGTTGACGAAGCAGCTGCCGGCGACATCGTCTGCATCAGCGGCTTCGACCAGCTGTTCATCTCCGACACTCTGTGCGACCCACTGAACGTCGAAGCGATGAAGCCGCTGACCGTTGACGAACCAACCGTTTCCATGACCTTCCAGGTTAACGACTCGCCGTTCTGCGGTCGTGAAGGCAAGTTCGTCACCAGCCGTAACATCAAAGAGCGTCTGGACAAAGAACTGCTCTACAACGTTGCCCTGCGCGTTGAAGAAGGCGACACCGCCGACAAGTTCAAAGTCTCCGGCCGTGGTGAGCTGCACCTCTCGGTACTGATCGAAACCATGCGTCGCGAAGGCTTCGAAATGGGTGTTGGTCGTCCGGAAGTGATCATCCGCATGGTTGACGGCGTCAAGCACGAACCGTACGAAAACGTGACCATCGACCTGCCAGAAGAATCGCAAGGTTCGATCATGGAACAGATCGGTATCCGTAAAGGCGACCTGACCAACATGGTTCCGGATGGCAAGGGCCGTGTGCGCCTTGAGTACAACATCCCGGCTCGTGGCTTGATCGGTTTCCGTAACGAGTTCCTGACCCTGACCTCCGGTGCAGGCATCCTGACCTCGATCTTCGACCGTTACGACGTGATGAAGTCCGGCGACATGTCCGGCCGTCAGAACGGCGTGCTGGTTTCGGTTGCTACCGGTAAGGCGCTGACTTACTCGCTGGAAACCCTGCAAGCTCGCGGCAAACTGTTCCTGGGTCACGGTGAAGACGTGTACGAAGGTCAAATCGTCGGCATCAACAGCCGCGACAACGACCTGGGCGTTAACCCAACCAAAGGCAAGAAGCTCGACAACATGCGTGCCTCGGGTAAAGACGAAACCATCGCTCTGGTTCCGCCTATCCGTTTCACCCTGGAACAAGCGCTTGAGTTCGTGCAAGAAGACGAACTGTGCGAAGTCACTCCTAAGTCCATCCGTCTTCGTAAGAAGATCCTGGGCGAAAGCGAGCGTACCCGCGCTGCCAAGAAAGCCGGTAACTGAGTTTCGACTTAGTTAGCTGCTAAAAAAACGCCCCCGACCGCAAGGTCGGGGGCGTTTTTGTTTGTTTGGGGAAGGGGAAATTGATGGTGGAGTTTTCAGAATCTTGGGATGACTTGGGATCGCCCCCTCACCCTAACCCTCTCCCCAAGGGGTAGAGGGGACTGACCAAGTTGTTCTTTCGAGATACATCGACCTGAAATATCGAGTCGAACTCAGGTTTGAAAAGCTTGAAGATCTGCTCCCTTTCCCCCTCTCCCCACTGGGGAGAGGGCTGGGGTGAGGGGGGGCTCAAGAACGACGCAGAATCGGCCCTTAGCCTCGATCAGAACTTTTCGAGGGTGCGGCGGCTCTCGCTGGTCTCGCGCGCCACTTCTTTGGGCTTATACGCGCAATACCCCGGCCGCGGCCCGATTTTCGGGTGGTTGCGGCAAGTATCCGGGCGCTTTTCATAAATAGTGCACAGACGGCTCTTACGATCCAGGTACAGGCAATCGTTGTTGCTCATGCGCTGAAGGGTGAAGATCTCGGACTTCTGGTTGTAACGCTCGACGATCCCTTCCTTCTGCAGACGCTTGGCGATGTTCTTCGGCGGCTCGCCGCGCTCGAATTCATCGACGATGCCGATACGGATCAGATCCTTGATCTTGACCTCGACCGGCAGGGTGCAGCAGCTGGAAACGCACGAACCACACATCGGGGCGGAGTACTTGGCCCAGGTGTCGAGGCGATCGATCTCCGCGGCGGCGATCAGGTTGGACTTCATCATCGGTTGTTACCAGCGTGCATCAGGGCGCGCGATCATACCGGGACTGGTGGATTTTTGAACAACCTTTCGCCAGATTTTTTCGTATTCCGCCCAATAACACCTGTAACCCGGCACGGCCCCTGCATTCTTTCCGGTGCGCGGCAAGGTAATGTCGATCTATCTCACACTAACGGGAAAAACTGCCGAACCAGAGTTCCAACGGCCTGTCAGACCGTCTAGGCTCAACTACTCCACGCTCGCTCGAGGTCCTATCAATGACTCAAGAACCACTTGTTCGCGAAGCAGAGGTGGCCGCATTTCGCGACGCCGTCTTGACCAAACTCACCTACGCGGTGGGCAAAGACCCGGATCACGCCTTCGACCACGACTGGTTCGAAGCCATTGCCCTGGCGGCGCGCGATCACATGGTCGA
This sequence comes from Pseudomonas sp. 478, assembly GCF_003254125.1. Lineage (NCBI taxonomy): Bacteria > Pseudomonadati > Pseudomonadota > Gammaproteobacteria > Pseudomonadales > Pseudomonadaceae > Pseudomonas > Pseudomonas sp. 478. Next base: position 435,310 of record NZ_QKZG01000003.1, on the reverse strand, counting down.
GCACTGGATGGATCACACCCGGCAGATCTACCGCAAAGGTCAAAAGCGGGTTTATTACCTCTCCCTCGAATTTCTGATCGGCCGTCTGCTCTATGACAGCCTGAGCAACCTTGGCCTGCTGGACGTCGCCCGCGAGGCCATGACTGAACTCGGCGTCGACCTCGAGCGCATCCGTCTGCTGGAGCCCGACGCCGCGCTGGGCAACGGCGGCCTCGGTCGTCTGGCCGCGTGCTTCATGGAAAGCATGTCGACCCTCGGCATTGCCGGCCACGGTTACGGCATTCGTTACGAACACGGCTTGTTCCGCCAGGCCATCGTCGACGGCTGGCAACAGGAGCAGACCGAACACTGGCTGGATTTCGGTAACCCTTGGGAGTTCGAACGGCCAGAGGTCGTTTACCCGATCGGTTTCGGCGGCAGTGTCGAAACCGTCACCGACGAAACCGGCAAGTCCAAGCAAGTCTGGGCGCCAGCGGAAACCGTTCGCGCCATTGCTTATGACACGCCGGTCGTCGGCTGGCGCGGGGCGAGCGTCAACACGCTGCGCCTGTGGCGCGCCCGGGCCATGGAAGATTTGCACCTGGAACGCTTCAACGCCGGCGACCACTTGGGCGCCGTGGCAGAAGTCGCCCGGGCCGAAAGCATTTCCCGGGTGCTCTACCCGGCGGACAGTACCGAAGCGGGCCAGGAGCTGCGCCTGCGTCAGGAGTATTTCTTCGTCGCCGCGTCCTTGCAGGACTTGCTGCGCCGCCATCGCAACATGCACACCTCGGTCCTGACCCTGGGCGATCATGCCGCGATCCAGCTCAACGACACCCACCCCTCGATTGCCGTGGCCGAGCTGATGCGTCAGCTGGTCGACGTTTACGACGTCGCGTGGGATGCCGCGTGGCAAGTCACCGTCGATACGCTGTCCTACACCAACCACACGCTGCTGCCGGAAGCGCTGGAAACCTGGCCGGTCGGTTTGATGGAGCGGATGCTGCCGCGGCACATGCAGATCATTTACCTGATCAACGCCCAGCACATCGATTCGCTGCGGGCCAAGGGTATCCATGACTTCGAGGTCCTGCGCGCGGTGTCGCTGATCGAAGAAGACAACGGCCGCCGCGTGCGCATGGGCAACCTGGCGTTCCTTGGTTCCCACAGCGTCAACGGCGTGTCCGGGCTGCACACGCAGCTGATGCGCAAAACCGTGTTCTCCGAACTGCACAAAATCTACCCGGACCGGATCAACAACAAGACCAACGGCATCACCTTCCGCCGCTGGCTCTACCAGGCCAACCCGGAGTTGACCTCGATGATGGTCGACGCCCTCGGCCCGGATCTGCTGGACAACGCCGAAGAGCGTTTGCTCGGCCTGGAGCCATTCGCCGAGAAAGCCGCGTTCCGCAAGGCTTTCGCCGAGCAGCGCCTGCACAGCAAAAAAGCCCTGGCGTACATCATTCACGAACGGTTGGGGGTCGCGGTCAACCCGGCCGCGATGTTCGACGTGCAGGTCAAACGGATCCACGAATACAAACGGCAGCTGCTCAACCTGTTGCACACCGTTGCGCTGTATCAGGCGATTCGCGCCGAGCCGGAAGTCGATTGGGTGCCGCGGGTGAAGATCTTCGCCGGCAAGGCGGCGGCCAGTTATCACCAGGCCAAGCTGATCATCAAACTGACCAACGACATCGCCCGGGTGGTAAACAACGACCCGACGGTGCGCGGTTTGCTCAAAGTGGTGTTCTTGCCCAACTACAACGTCAGTCTGGCGGAAAGCATCATCCCGGCAGCGGATTTGTCGGAGCAGATTTCCACCGCAGGCTTCGAGGCTTCGGGCACCAGCAATATGAAGTTCGGCCTCAACGGCGCGCTGACCATCGGCACCCTGGACGGGGCCAACGTGGAAATGTGCGAACGCATCGGCGTCGAACACATGTTTATCTTCGGCCTCAGCGCTCAGCAGGTTGAAGCGCGCAAGCAGAACCATGAGTTCAATGCGACGCCTGATATTGCGGCCTCCCATCGGCTTAATGACGTCTTGCAAGCGATACGCGGCGGGGTGTTCTCGCCGGATGATCCTTCCCGTTACACAGGATTGATCGATTCGCTGATCGACTACGATCGCTTCCTGGTCTGCGCCGATTTCGACTCCTATTGGGAAGCGCAGATGCGGGTAGAAGCCCATTGGCACGATTCTCAAGCATGGTGGCGTTCGGCAGTGCTGAGCACCTCCAGGATGGGCTGGTTCTCGTCCGACCGGACCATTCGCGAGTACGCCACGGATATCTGGAAAGCTTTGGAGTAACTTTTAGCAATAATTGCGAGCAAGGCCCGACGGTTGTTGGGCCTGGCCGATATACTAAGCGCCAACTTGACCCTTTGTGGGAGCGGGCTTGCTCGCGAAAGCGGTTGATCATTCAGCATTCATGTTGACTGACCAACCGCTTTCGCGAGCAAGCCCGCTCCCACATTGGATTTGTGGTGCAGATGCAATCTGCTCTCACACTGGATTCCGGGTGACTGGTCACTAGACTGAACCAGACGCTGTATCGCCCGGATTCGCCCCGCAGCGGGGCCGCTTAGGGATATCGACCATGCAATGGATGTTCATGCTGATAGGGCTGGTGCTGGGCTGGGTACTCGACGAGTCGTTCAGCGATGCGCTGCTGGGCGCGCTGCTCGGGTTGGGTATTGGCCAGGCCATTCGCATTGGCCGTCTGGGTTCACAGGCTGCCGAGCAACGTAAGCTACTTGATCAGGCTCAGATCGCGCTGAATGCGGTGCAGCAACGGCTGTCATTGCTGGAAGTGTCAGGCGTCAAGACGCAGGAATCCCACGAACCCGAGCCGTCTCCTGAGTTCACGCTCGACGAAATCCCTGCCGAAGCCCCGGAGCTGACCTGGGAACTCCCTCCCGAACTGGAACCGATTACCGCGGCGGCCGCCGAAGCGAGTCGTCCAGTGCCCGTCGATGCCTGGAAACCCGAACCGGTCGCCCGCGAACCACAACAACCCGCCATCCCGCGTGGCCCGAACTTCATCGATCGCGCCATCAGTGGCGCCCGCAACTGGCTGTTCGGCGGGAACACGGTGCTGCGGGTCGGTGTGGTGCTGTTGTTTCTCGGCCTGGCCTTCCTGCTGCGTTACGCCACCGAAGGCATGGTGGTGCCGATCGAGTTGCGTTACGCCGGTGTTGCGGCGGCGGCATTGGGGCTTCTGGGGCTGGGTTGGTGGCTTAGAACACGCAACAGCCATTTCGCGTTGATGTTGCAGGGCACCGGGATCGCGGTGCTGTACCTGACCGTGTTTGCCGCGATGCGCCTGCATCCGCTGCTCGACCCTACGGCGGCGTTAGGCCTGCTGGTCGCGGTGACGGTGTTCTCGGCGATCCTCGCCATCACCCAGGATGCCTTGGGCCTGGCTGCCGCTGCGGCGTTGGGCGGTTTTGCCGCGCCGATCCTGACCTCCACCGGCGCTGGCAACCATGTCGCGTTGTTCAGCTACTTCGCCTTACTCAACGCCGGCATCCTCGCCATCGCCTGGTTCAAGGCCTGGCGGCTGCTCAACCTGATCGGCTTCGTCGGCACCTTCGGCATCAGTTTCGCCTGGGGCCTGCGTTCCTATACGCCGGAGTTGTTGTGGAGTACCGAGCCGTTCCTGATCGTGTTCTTCCTGATGTACCTGGCCATCGGTCTGCTGTTCGCCCGGCGCAAGTTGCTGGAAATGAGCGACGCCCCCGAGGATGGCAGCCGTGAAGCGCTGCTGCATTGGTCGGCGCGCAAGGGCGATTACGTCGACGGCACGATGCTGTTCGGTCCTCCGTTGGTGGGCTTCGGCTTGCAGTTCGCGTTGGTCCAGCACTTGGAATTCGCCTCAGCCTTCAGCGCGTTGGCGTTGGGCGTGATTTACATGGGCCTGGCGCGGCTGCTGATGGGCGGACGAGCGTTGCTGTTGGCGGAAACCTGTCTGGCGTTGGGGGTGATCTTCGCCAGCCTGGCGATTCCGTTGGGGCTCGATGCGCGCTGGACTGCCGCCGCTTGGGCCGTCGAAGGCGCCGGCATCTTCTGGCTGGGCCTGCGTCAGCAACGACCGCTGGCCCGAGCCTTTGCCTTGCTGTTGCAGCTGGGCTCGGCGCTGACTTTTATCAGCGAACTGCGGATCGGTGAAAGCAGCCTGCTCGACGGTGCGCCGCTGGGCGCGTTGATGCTCGGCGTGGCGTTGTTGTTCAGCTTCTACCAGTTGCGCAAAGCCTTGCCCGAGCAGACGTCGGACTGGGAGCGCAAAGGGCTGCCCGTGTTGGCCTGCCTCGGTTTGACCTTCCTTTATCTGCTGGCGCCGTTGTTCTTCTTCACTCACGGCACGGCGATCAGTTGGGCGCTGGCGGGGTTGGCGACCTTGTTCGTTGGCTTGCGTCTGCAGTCGCGCACCTTCCTGTTCACCGCATTCGCCGTGCAGTTGCTCGGCGGTGCGTTGTTCCTGCTGCGGCTGCAAGGTTCGAGCGGTGAGTCTGGCGCCGTGTTCAGTGCGGGTTGGAGCGGATTGCTGAGCGCGTCGTTGATCGGCCTGGCGCTGATCGCTGGCATGTTGCTGGCGGCGCGCGATGAGATGGTCCGAAGCGACGTGCGATTGCTGCGCGGCTTGTCGGTGGTGCTGCTGGCCGGTCTGGTGTTGATCAATCTGGCGGTGCTGTTCGTCCTGCCTTGGCAAACAGCGAGTGCGGTATGGGCGGCCAGCGGTCTGTTCATCATCTGGCTGAGTCTGTACCTGAAGCAGCGAGTGAGTTTTGTCTTCGGTTTGCTGTTGCAGGTGATCGGTGGCGCGGCGTTCCTGATGGCCGGGCCGGATTTGCTCGGACCGCTTGCGAGTGAAGGATTGAAGCCTCTGGCTCACAGCGGTTTCTGGACGCCGCTGGTGTTGGGTTTGGCTGCGATGGTTGGGGCCTGGCGCTTGCAGCTCGGCAATCATGCGTCGGCCTTCGATGGGCTGAGTTTGCAGCGTTTGTCTGAAGTGCTGCTGGTGTGGGGCGCGGCTTGGTGGGCGCTGGCGTGGGTCAGTGAGGTGCTGCGCTTCGCACCGTTGAATCTGCAAGCGACGTTGTTGCTGGCCGTTGCGGCGCTGAGCGTGGCGCTGTGGACGGTGTTGGCGTTGCGTTTGAAATGGTCGTCGCTGGGCTTGCTCTGCACCTTGCTGATGCCTGCGGCCGGTTTGGTGTTATTGGCTGCGTGGCACTCGCGTTATCACCCGGCGGCCAATTTTGGTTGGCTGGTATGGGCGGCCGTGTTCGTTGTGCACTTCATCTCCCTGCGGCGTCTGGTGCCGATGTTGCCGGCGCGCGCCCTCAGTACCGCGCACGTGCTCGGCTGCTGGCTGTTGATCGGTGTGTTGGCCCTGGAGCTGCGTTACGGCCTGTTGCTGTTGTCCGAGCAGTACAACGCCTGGCGCTGGTTGGGTTGGGCGATTCTGCCGAGCCTGTATCTGGTGCTCGCGGCCGCACCCCGTGCCTGGCCATGGCCGGTGTCGACTTATGCCCGCGAATACCGTGTCTATGCCGCCGCACCATTGGCATTACTCATGCTCGGCTGGTTCTGGCTGGCGAACATCGTCAGCGACGGCACCGCCGAGCCGTTGCCTTACGTACCGCTGATCAACCCGCTGGAGCTGGGTCTGCTGTTTGCGCTGTTCGGCGTCTACGTGTGGTCCCGCAGCGCCGTGACGCAACTGGCGATTCGCAAGGACTATGCTGAACACGCCACGCAACTGATCGCTGGCGCCTCGCTGTTTGTGTTCTTCACGGCGCTGGTGATGCGCACAGCCCACCATTGGGGCGGTGTGCCGTTCGAGCTGGATACGTTGCTCGAATCCATGCTGGTGCAGGCCGGTCTGTCCATCGTCTGGACCTTGATGGCCCTGAGTCTGATGATCGGCGGTCATTTGCGTCATCGCCGCGAAGTCTGGCTGATCGGAGCGGCGCTGATTGGTGTGGTGGTGGCCAAACTGTTCTTTGTCGAATTGAGTAACCGCGGCGGACTCGCCCGGATCGTCTCGTTTATCGGCGTTGGCGTGTTGTTGTTGGTGGTGGGCTATTTCGCCCCGTTGCCGCCCAAGCGCTTTGATGCTGATCCGGAGGCTGAAAAACCGGCCCCGCAAACCGAAGGAGTGTCGTCTTGAGTCAGAAGCTGAACCTGGTCTGGTTGGGCGCTGTTGCGCTGGGTGTGGCGCTGTCGGCCAGTGCCCAGGAAAAACTGGCGGACTTCGCCACGCAGGTGCCGTTGTCGGTCAGCGGCGAAGGTCCGTGGTATCGCCTCGAATTGCCATTGAGCGTGCAATTGAATGCGCGGCAAACCGATCTCAGTGATGTGCGCGTGTTCAATGCCGCCGGAGAGGCGCAGGCGTATTCCTTGGCGCGCGCGCCGGCGCAGACCAGCGAAAACCGTACCCTGACCGACGTGAAATGGTTCCCGCTGTACAACTCGGCAGACTCCACCGAGCACGCACCGAGCGTGCGGGTGCAATCGAGCGCCAACGGCACGCTGGTCGAAGTACAACCGTCCAGTCAGCTGGAGGCGGGCGAAGAAATGCTGCGCGGCTGGTTGCTCGATGCCAGCAGCATCAAAGCTCCGTTGCAGCAGTTGATCCTCGACTGGACCAGCGAACGCGACGGCTTCCAGCGTTTCACCATCGAAGCCAGCGACGACTTGCAGCATTGGCAGTCTTGGGGTGAAGGTCAGGTGGCGCGTCTGACGTTTGCTGACGAACAGGTCGAGCAACATGCAGTCGCCCTGCCGGGTCAGTCGGCCCGTTATCTGCGCTTGCTGTGGAGCACGCCGCAATCGGCACCGACGTTGACTTCGGCGCAGCTGCAAAGCGCCAAGACCCGCAGCTTGCCGTTACCGCTTGTCTGGTCGCAACCGCTGGCCGGCAGCAGCGTAAAGGCCGGTGAATACACCTGGCAATTACCCATGGGACTGAATGTCGAGCGCTTGCAGGTCGAGTTGAGTCAGCCCAACAGTTTGGCGCCCGTGACCTTATCCGGTCGTCGGGAAAGTAGCCTGCCGTGGCAGCCGATGAGCAGCGGTTTGCTCTATCGCTTGACCCAGAATGGCCAGGACGTGGTGCAGAACGAATTGCAGCTGTCGGGGCAAATCGTTCAGCAGTTGAAGCTGACGGTGGACGAGCGCGGCGGCGGTCTGGGGGCAGAGGCGCCGACAGTGCGATTCGCCGTGCGCTCCATTCAATTGGTGTTCCTGGCGCGCGGGGCGGGGCCTTATACGCTCGCGCTGGGAAGTGCCACGGTGAAGGCGGCGAGCCTACCGCTGTCGACGTTGATTCCAGATTACAGCGCTGCGAAGTTGGCGACATTGGGCAAGGCTACGGTGGACGGCGGGGCGGTGGCCACACCCGCGTCGACCGTGACAACGGCTGCGACGATCGACACAAACTGGAAGAAAATCGGGCTGTGGGCGGTGTTGCTGCTCAGTGTTTTGTTCCTGGGCGCGATGGCGTTCAGTCTGTTGCGCAAGCCTGTTACCAAATCCTGAGAATGGCTGGCGCTGCGCGCCATTCGCGAGCAAGCCCGCTCCCACAAATGTTCGCATTCCAATGTGGGAGCGACGGTGCGGCGATCCGACCTGCTCGCGAAGGCGGTTTATCGGTCGGTAAAGAACCCGGATTCGAACTACGCTCAACCGGGCGCATGAACTCTATTGGATGTAACACGTCTGATAGGAGGAAATGCGCCCTGACTCGCGTTAAACTGCGCGGGTTTTTAGCCCCCCATTCCACCGGAGCCTTCCATGTCCCGCGTTACCCTGAGTCGCTATTTGATTGAGCAGACCCGTAGCAACAACACCCCTGCCGATCTGCGTTTCCTGATCGAAGTGGTGGCGCGTGCTTGCAAAGAGATCAACCACGCCGTGTCCAAAGGCGCCCTCGGTGGTGTTCTGGGCAGCATGGGCACCGAAAACGTCCAAGGTGAAGTGCAGAAGAAACTCGACGTGATCTCCAACGAGATCCTGCTCGAAGCCAACGAATGGGGCGGTCACCTGGCGGGCATGGCGTCCGAAGAAATGGACAACGCCTACCAGATCCCGGGCAAATACCCGAAAGGCGCATACCTGCTGGTTTTCGACCCATTGGATGGCTCGTCGAACATCGATATCAACGCGCCGGTCGGTACTATCTTCTCGGTGCTGCGTTGCCCGAACGAATACCTGAGCCAAAACGAGCCCTTGAACGAAAAGGCTTTCTTGCAGCCAGGCACTGAGCAAGTGGCTGCCGGTTACGCGATCTACGGTCCACAGACCATGTTGATCCTGACCCTGGGCGACGGCGTAAAAGGCTTCACCCTGGACCGCGAAATGGGCAGCTTCGTTCTGACCCATGAGGACATCAAGATTCCGGAGTCTACTCAGGAATTCGCGATCAACTCCTCCAACCAGCGTCACTGGGAAGCGCCGGTACAACGCTACGTCAGCGAATTGCTGGCTGGCGAAGAAGGCCCGCTGAAAAAGAACTACAACATGCGCTGGGTCGCCGCGATGGTCGCGGACGTGCACCGCATCCTGACCCGTGGTGGCTTGTTCATGTACCCACGCGACAGCCGCGAGCCGTCCAAGCCGGGCAAGCTACGTCTGATGTACGAAGCCAACCCGATGTCGTTCCTGGTTGAACAGGCTGGCGGCGCTTCCACCGATGGCCATCAGCGCATCCTCGACATCAAGCCTGACGGCTTGCACCAGCGTGTCGCGGTGTTCCTCGGTTCGAAAGAAGAAGTCGAGCGCGTCACGGCTTACCACAAGGAATAAACCATGACCGCGCCCTGGCAGCCGTTGCTCGAATGGTGGTTCGGAACATTCGAATCCCCCAGCGAAATAGCGGCTGACAAGGGCAAGTTATGGTTCGGCAAGCGCGACAGCCAGGACCTCGAAGCGCAGACGCGTTTCGGGGACTGGGTCGAGCAGGCACTGGCCGGCGGATTGACCGAGTGGGCGCAACGCCCCGAAGGTTGGCTGGCCCTGGTGCTGCTGCTCGATCAGCTCCCGCGAATGATCTTTCGCGACACTCCCAAATCCTTTTCAGGCGATCTCAGGGCTCAGGCTCTGGTGGCGCAAGGCATTGCTGCGGATTTCGATCGGCAGTTGCAGCCGATCCAGCGGGTATTCATCTACCTGGTGTTTGAGCATTGCGAAAATCTGGCGGTGCAGAACGAAGCGGTTTCGCGGTTTATCGAGCTGGTTGAACAGCAACCCGAGGCGGATCGTGCGGTGTTTGCGGACAACCTGGATTATGCCGAGCGGCATCAGAAGATCATTGCGCGGTTTGGACGGTTTCCACATCGCAATGCGGTGTTGGGACGAGAATCTACGGCTGAGGAAATTGAGTTTCTTTCAGCGCCTGGTTCAAGGTTCTAAATCTTCATCGCGGCTGATGCAGCCTTCGCGAGCAAGCCCGCTCCCACAGTGGACTTGTGATCGACGCAAATCCACTGTGGGAGCGGGCTTGCTCGCGAAGGGGCCCGCAAGAATGGCTTAAATCCTGAAGCTTCCGACCAATTGCTTCAACCGCGCCGCCTGCTGCTCAAGATCCGCACACGCGCGCAACGTCGACTGCAAGTTCTCCACGCCTTCCTGGTTCAGCGTGTTGATCTCGGTAATGTCGACATTGATCGACTCCACCACAGCCGTCTGCTCTTCCGTCGCAGTGGCCACCGACTGGTTCATCCCGTCGATCTCACCGATGCGCTGGGTCACGCTGCCCAGACGTTCGCCCGCCTGGTTGGCGATGCCGACGCTGCTTTCGCTCTGGCGCTGGCTGTCGGTCATGGTTATCACGGCTTCCCGGGCGCCGACTTGCAGCTCCTCGATCATCTTCTGCACTTGCTGCGCCGAATCCTGAGTCCGGTGCGCGAGGTTACGCACCTCGTCCGCGACCACGGCAAAACCGCGACCGGCTTCACCGGCTCGGGCCGCTTCGATGGCGGCGTTGAGTGCCAGCAGGTTGGTCTGCTGGGAGATGCTGGTGATCACTTCCAGAATCTGCCCGATGTTCACGGTGTTGCTGTTGAGCGTTTCGATGTTGCCGCACGAATCGCTGATCTTCGCCGAGAGCTGCTGCATCGCCGCAATGGTTTTATCGACGACTTGCTGGCCGTCCTCGGCCAATGCACGAGCATCGCTCGAATGCTGAGAGGCGAGGGCGGCGTTCTGGGCGATTTCCTGGGCGGCAGCACCCAGTTCGTTGATGGCGGCGGCCACGCTGCTGGTGCGCGAGGCTTGCTGGTCGGAGTTGAACATCGACGAGTTCGACGCCGCCACCACACGCAAGGCGACTTCGTTGACCTGGCCGGTGGCCGAGGACACTTCGCGAATCGACGTATGAATACGCTCCACAAAGCGGTTGAAGGAGGTGCCCAGTGCACCGAATTCGTCCTGGCCGTGAATCGTCAGGCGTTTGGTCAGGTCACCTTCGCCTTCGGCGATGTCATGCATGGCGCGGCCCATGGTCAGCAGCGGCTGCATCAGGAAGCTGATCAGCATGCCCAGCAGCGCGATGATGATCACCACGGCAATGACCATGGCGATGATCGCCGAGGTGCGGAACTCGCTGAGCATCGAGAATGCGGTGTCCTGATCCAGCACCAGCGCCACGTACCAGTCTGCCGAGGGCACACCGTTGACGTGGGTAAAGGAGATGAACTGACGCTTGCCGTCGATCTCGACTTCTTTCATGCCCGGGCTGACTTTCGGCGCGCCGTTCGGGTAGGCGTCGGTCAGGCTCTTGAGCACCAGTTTGCTGTCCGGGTGGATCAGGATCTTGCCGTCGGCGCTAACAATAAACGCATGGCCGTGGCCGCCGAAGTTCAGCGAGTTGATGATCGCGCTGACGCTAGACAGGTCGATGTCTGCGCCAGCGACGCCGATCATTTGATTCTGATATTTCACCGGGGTGGCAACGGTGATCACCAGTTTGCCCGACGACGCGGCGATGTAAGGTTCGGTGACGATGGTTTGTTGCGCACCGTTGGCCGCCTTGTACCAGCCACGGGCGCGGGGGTCGTAATCCGCTGCACGATTGCCGGCCGGGACCGAGAACATCACACCGTCGGTGCCACCGAAGTAGCTCAACTGAAAATTACTGGTGTAGGCCGGCAGATCGATAGCGCGCTTGAGGTTGGCCTGGGCGCTGCCGTCCACGGCGATCTGCTGGGACAGCGATTGCAGCAACTGCATGCGGCTTTCCAGCCAGGTCTGGATGTTGCTGGTGGTCAGGCTGCCGAGTTCCTGCATCGAGGATTCGGTGTTGCTGCGCAGGGTTTGCCGCTGGCGGTAGTCGTTGAAGAGGATGAAACAAGCGAATGCAACGGCCACCACGAGGGCGGCAGCCAACAAGATCTTGTGGCTGAACTTCATGTTTCTGGTCATTAAATGAGCTACCGCGGAGGGGCTGGTCAACAAAGGGGCGTCAATTTGCCACAGTCGTGGGCGTTGCGCTGCTTTTATGTCGACTGGCCGACGCCAAAGATTAGGCGGTTTTTGCGAAAACCGACGAAATACCCAATAGCGAAAGTAAAGTTGCAGATTTTCCAAATAAGGCAGACGAGCGGCCTGATAAATAGCCGGCCGCCCAGGGAACCAGATAGGGGTTTTCTCTTCTAAGCTTCAGCTTGGCAGCCATGCCATTCCCCTTCGCCCCAGGAGCTACACCATGTCGCTGCGTTCTATCGCCCTGCTTTCGTTCTGCGTGTTGTTGGCCGCTTGCAGCAAGATCAATCAGGAAAACTACTCGAAGCTGTCGTCAGGCATGCCCAAGGCCGAAGTAGAAGCCTTGCTGGGCAAACCCGCCGATTGCTCGGGCGCGCTTGGCATGTCCAGCTGTACCTGGGGCGACAAGAACAGCTTTATCAGCGTGCAGTACGCCGGTGACAAAGTGCTGATGTTTTCCGGCCAAGGCCTGAAGTAAACCGGGGTTATACGCCCACGGGAGAAAAATAATGAAGCGGTTACTGATAGTCCTTTTAGCCGGCCTGGTATTGGTCGGCTGCGCCACCTCTGGCGTAGATCCGTTGGCACCGAAAACTGCCAATAGCGTCAATCTCAAGAAGTACCAAGGGACCTGGTACGAGTTGGCTCGTCTGCCGATGTATTTCCAGCGCAACTGCGCGCAATCCGAAGCCCATTACACGCTCAAGCCTGACGGCACGGTGTTGGTGCACAATCGCTGCCTGACGGCGGACTGGCAATGGGAAGAGGCCAAAGGCATGGCCTGGCCACAGGAACCGGGCAAAACCGACAAGCTGTGGGTCGAGTTCGATACCTGGTTTTCGCGGCTGATTCCGGGTGCGGCGAAGGGAGAGTACTGGGTGTTGTACGTCAGTGATGACTACAAGACCGCCATTGTTGGCGATCCGAGCCGCAAGTATCTGTGGCTGCTGTCCCGGACCCCGACGGTCAATGGCGTCGTGCGTGAGGAACTGCTGAGCAAGGCGCGTCAGCAAGGTTACGACACCACGCGGCTGATCTGGCGCGCGACAGATACGCAGATGGCCAAGACCTCGAACTAATGGCTCGCGAATAACAAATGTGGGAGCGGGCTTGCTCGCGAAGAGGCCATCACATTCAACATATTCGTTGACTGTTAAGCCGCCTTCGCGAGCAAGCCCGCTCCCACATTTTTTTTTGTGTCAGCCCAAGAGATCGCGAAGGACTTGGGTGAAGGCGCGGTTACTTTCTTCTTCGTCCGCATGGCGCCCGTCGCGCACAACCCACTGGCCATTGACCAGCACATCGCGCACCTGGCGATCACCGCCGGCAAACAACCAACGATTGAGAATCCCGTCGCCACTGGCTGTCGCCAGGTACGGATCGTTGCCATCCAGCACCAGCCAATCCGCACGTTTGCCAACTTCCAGCGCGCCAATCGACTGACCCAGCGCTTGAGCGCCGCCATCCAGCGCCGCGTCGTACAGCGTGCGGCCGACCATCGGCTGATCCGCGCCATACAAACGGTTACGGCGCTGGTCACGCAGACGCTGGCCGTATTCCAGCCAGCGCAATTCTTCCACCACGCTCAATGACACATGGCTGTCGGAACCGATGCCCATGCGCCCGCCCTGAGCGAGGAAATCCACCGCCGGGAAAATCCCGTCGCCCAGGTTGGCTTCGGTGGTCAGGCACAAGCCGGCGATGGCGCGACTCTTGGCCATCAGCGTGACTTCTTCCGGGTTGGCGTGGGTGGCGTGAACCAGGCACCAGCGCTGATCGACTTCGGTGTTCTCATACAGCCATTGCAGCGGACGGCGACCGCTCCAGCTCAGGCAGTCATCGACTTCTTTCTGCTGCTCGGCGATGTGGATGTGCACCGGGCACTGCTGGTCGCTGGCGGCCAGCACTTCGCTGATCTGCTGCGGTGTTACCGCGCGCAACGAGTGGAAACACAAACCCAGCGACTGCGCCGGTTGCTGCGCCAGGATCGGCTGCAAGCGCGACTGAAGCTTGAGGTAGTTTTCGGTGCTGTTGATAAAGCGGCGCTGGCCTTCGTTCGGGGCCTGGCCGCCGAAACCGGAATGGCTGTAGAGCACCGGCAGCAGGGTCAGGCCGATCCCGGCGGAACTGGCGGCGTGGCTGATGCGCAGGGCCAGTTCGGCCGGGTCCGCGTAAGGCTGGCCGTTGGTGTCGTGGTGTACATAATGAAATTCCGCGACCGAGGTGTAACCGGCCTTGAGCATTTCGATGTACAGCTGACGGGCGATGATGCCGAGTTGATCCGGGCTGATTTTTCCGACGAGGCGATACATCAAATCGCGCCAGGTCCAGAAACTGTCATTCGGATTACCCGCCACTTCCGCCAGTCCGGCCATGGCGCGCTGGAAGGCGTGGGAGTGTAAATTCGGCATACCCGGCAGCAGCGGACCGCTAAGCCGTTCGGCGCCATTTGCGTTGGAATCGGCCTGGATATGGGTCAACACGCCATCGGCGCTGACCTCAAGGCGTACATTGTTGGCCCATCCACTAGGCAGCAGCGCGCGTTCGGCAAAGAAGGCGGACATGGTTCAGCACCCCATCGTGTGTTATTTGTATATACATATACAGACGTTTGCCTGCTCGGTAAACTCCGGCAAGCTAGCAATCTCTAACAAATGAACAAGGATTAACCGTGCCAACTCCGTCTGCCACATTGCCGCCGAATGCCAATCTGAGCGCCAATCTGGGCGACAGTCCGGCGCCCTTGTACGCCCGCGTCAAACAGATGATCACCCAGCAAATCGACAGTGGAAACTGGCCGCCGCACTACCGCGTTCCGTCGGAAAGCGAACTGGTCAACCAGCTGGGCTTCAGTCGTATGACCATCAACCGCGCCCTGCGCGAGATGACCGCCGACGGTCTGTTGGTGCGCATGCAGGGTGTCGGCACGTTCGTCGCCGAGCCGAAAAGTCAGTCCGCGCTGTTTGAAGTCCACAACATCGCCGACGAAATCGCCTCCCGTGGCCATCGCCACACCTGCAAGGTCATCACCCTCGAAGAAGAGGCTGCCGGTTCCGAGCGCGCACTGGCCCTGGACATGCGTGAAGGCCAGAAAGTCTTTCACTCGTTGATCGTGCATTTTGAAAATGATATCCCGGTGCAAATCGAAGACCGTTTCGTCAACGCATTGGTAGCACCGGACTACCTCAAGCAAGACTTCACCCTGCAAACGCCATACGCCTATCTGAACCAGGTCGCGCCGCTGACGGAAGGCGAACACGTGGTCGAAGCGATTCTGGCCGAGGCCAGCGAGTGCAAGTTGCTGCAGATTGAAAAGGGCGAGCCGTGCCTGCTGATTCGCCGCCGCACCTGGTCCGGCCGTCAGCCAGTGACCGCCGCCCGTTTGATCCACCCCGGTTCCCGTCATCGTCTGGAAGGTCGGTTTCATAAATGAATCAAGTAAAGGTTCTACGCGCAAAAGATTACCCGCGCATGCCGTGGAAAAACGGCGGCGGCAGCACTGAAGAAATCACCCGTGATGGAGGTGCCGGCCTTGAGGGTTTCGGCTGGCGTCTGTCGATTGCCGACATCGGCGAGTCGGGCGGCTTCTCGACATTCGCCGGCTATGAGCGAGTGATCACTGTGCTGCAAGGCGACGGCATGACCTTGCGGGTTGATGGTCAGGACACTCGGCCATTGTTACCGCTGGAGCCCTTTGCTTTCAGCGGCGAGAGCCAGGTTTCCTGCACATTGCTCGGTGGGCCGATCCGCGACTTCAACCTGATTTATGCACCGCAGCGTTATAGCGCGCGGTTGCAGTGGCTGGATGGCGAGCAGCGGTTTTTCAGCTCGGCAGGCACCGTGCTCGTATTCAGTGTCACCGACGAACTTGAAGTGAAGGTCGGTAACAGTGCCTCACAACTCGGTCGCCATGATTGCCTGCAACTCGACGGTAACGCCGGCCTGCTGGAAGTCTCCAGCAATGGCCCATGCTGCGTGATCGAACTGACTGCACGCTGATTAACTGCTGAGGCAATCTAATGTGGTGAGGGGATAAATCCCCTCACCACAAAGCAGCCTTCTACCCCTGTTTCCCATCGCGCACCATTTTGTTACCGAACGCCCCAGCGTGGCGCAAAACCCCGCTCAAGTAACAGCTGTCATCCCCTCACAAAATCCCCCCGAAAAATTTCATCTTTGCCAGAACCCTTGATCCAGGCGCTTTCCAGCCCTTTCAGAACTTTTCTTGAGCACTCATTCAGCAAGTTGGCCGCTTGATTGCATATGCTTGTATGTACAAGTAAAGACGTATGCGTATGAGTCGATCGAGACTCCTCGCAACGTCCACTGATTCGCTTGTGTCGCGTTGACGCGCACAGGCTGGCTTACCCACCGCCAGGGTTGGTTTGGATTGATCGCTGAGGAGTCTTTTTCGTGACTGACAATACCCAGAAACCTACTAAATACCGCAATGTAGAAATCCGTGCCGCACGCGGTAACAAGCTGACCGCCAAGAGCTGGCTGACTGAAGCGCCGCTGCGCATGCTGATGAACAACCTCGACCCGGAAGTCGCCGAGAACCCTAAAGAACTGGTGGTTTACGGTGGTATCGGTCGTGCGGCACGTAACTGGGAATGCTACGACAAGATCGTCGAAAGCCTGACCAACCTGAATGACGACGAGACCCTGCTGGTGCAATCCGGCAAGCCGGTCGGCGTGTTCAAGACCCACAGCAACGCCCCGCGCGTACTGATCGCCAACTCCAACCTGGTGCCACACTGGGCGAGCTGGGAACACTTCAACGAACTCGACGCCAAAGGCCTGGCCATGTACGGCCAGATGACTGCCGGCAGCTGGATCTACATCGGCAGCCAGGGCATCGTTCAAGGTACGTACGAAACCTTCGTCGAAGCCGGTCGCCAACACTACAACGATGACCTGAAAGGTCGTTGGGTACTGACCGCAGGCCTCGGCGGCATGGGTGGCGCTCAACCTCTGGCCGCGACCCTGGCCGGCGCTTGCTCGCTGAACATCGAATGCCAACAGGTCAGCATCGACTTCCGTCTGAACAGCCGTTATGTCGACGAGCAAGCCACCGACCTCGACGACGCGCTGGCCCGCATCGCCAAATACACCAAGGAAGGCAAAGCGATTTCCATCGCCCTGCTGGGTAACGCGGCGGAAATCCTGCCGGAACTGGTCAAGCGTGGCGTGCGCCCGGACATGGTCACCGACCAGACCAGCGCCCACGACCCGCTCAACGGTTACCTGCCAGCCGGCTGGACCTGGGAAGAGTACCGCGCTCGCGCCAAGACCGAGCCTGCTGCCGTGGTCAAGGCCGCCAAGCAATCGATGGCTGTACACGTTAAAGCGATGCTCGAATTCCAGAAAATGGGTATTCCGACCTTCGACTACGGCAACAACATCCGTCAGATGGCTCAGGAAGAAGGCGTCGAGAACGCATTCGACTTCCCGGGTTTCGTACCGGCTTACATCCGTCCGCTGTTCTGCCGCGGTATCGGTCCGTTCCGCTGGGCTGCACTGTCGGGCAACGCCGAAGACATCTACAAAACCGACGCCAAGGTCAAAGAACTGATCCCGGACGACGCGCACCTGCACAACTGGCTGGACATGGCGCGCGAGCGCATCAGTTTCCAAGGGCTGCCGGCACGTATCTGCTGGGTTGGCCTGGGCCTGCGCGCCAAGCTCGGTCTGGCGTTCAACGAAATGGTTCGCAGCGGTGAATTGTCCGCGCCAATCGTGATCGGTCGCGACCACCTGGACTCCGGCTCGGTAGCCAGCCCGAACCGCGAAACCGAGTCGATGCAGGACGGTTCCGATGCCGTGTCCGATTGGCCACTGCTCAACGCTCTGCTCAACACCGCGAGCGGCGCGACCTGGGTTTCCCTGCACCACGGCGGCGGCGTCGGCATGGGCTTCTCCCAGCACTCGGGCATGGTGATTGTCTGCGACGGTACTGACGAAGCGGCAGAGCGTATCGCTCGCGTCCTGCACAACGACCCGGCTACCGGTGTCATGCGTCACGCCGATGCGGGTTACCAGATCGCGATCGACTGCGCCAAGGAACAGGGGCTGAACCTGCCGATGATTACCGGCAAATAACGCAATACCTGTGGGAGCGGGCTTGCTCGCGAAAGCGGTAGACCAGTCGGCATTGATGTTGGATGTGCCGGCCTCTTCGCGAGCAAGCCCGCTCCCACAAAGAGCCGCTTCACAGTGAATTCCAATAACAATCCACAGAGGTTGAATCATGGCTGTTAACAGCGATCGTGCAGGCAGTAAACCGTTGATCGAGAAACGTTCGATCGACTACATCCCGGAAGCGGAAAGACACGGTCGTCTGTTGAGCCAGTTCACCCTGTGGATGGGTGCCAACCTGCAAATCACCGCGATTGTCACCGGGGCCCTGGCCGTGGTGCTGGGCGGTGACGTGTTCTGGTCGTTGATCGGTCTGTTGATCGGTCAACTGCTCGGCGGTGGCGTAATGGCACTGCATGCGGCGCAAGGGCCCAAGCTTGGCCTGCCGCAGATGATCTCCAGCCGGGTGCAGTTCGGCGTGTATGGCGCGGCCATCCCGATCGTGCTGGTGTGTTTGATGTACCTCGGTTTCACCGCAACGGGCACCGTTCTGTCCGGTCAAGCGCTGGGCCAGTTGTTTGATGTCAGCGACAGCGTCGGCATCCTGATCTTCGCCAGTGTCATCGTGCTGGTCACGGTGCTTGGTTATCGGGTGATCCATTGGATCGGCCGTGTTGCCAGTGTCATTGGCGTGATTGCTTTTGTTTATCTGTTCAGCCGTCTGATGAGCCAGGTTGATGTTGGCGCACTGTTGCAAATCCGCCACTTCAGCTGGAGCAGTTTCCTGCTCGCGGTATCGCTCGCGGCGTCCTGGCAGATCGCCTTCGGTCCTTACGTGGCTGACTACTCTCGCTACCTGCCGAGCAAGATTTCCTCGGTGAAAACTTTTTTTGCCGCAGGCGCAGGTTCGGTCATTGGTGCGCAGGTAGCGATGGTCCTCGGCGTGTTCGCTGCCGCATCGGCCAACGGGCAATTCGCTGGCCATGAAGTCGCCTACATCGTCGGTCTGGGCGGTACCGGTACCACCGCTGCGCTGCTGTATTTCAGCATCGCATTCGGCAAGGTCACCATCTCCACGCTGAACTCCTACGGCAGCTTTATGTGCATTGCGACCATCATCAGCGGCTTCCGTGGTGACCTGAAGGTATCGCGCTTGCAGCGTCTGGTCTTCGTGCTGGTCATCGTCGGTGCCGCGACCCTGATGGCGCTGCTCGGTCAGCACTCGTTCCTCGGTGCATTCAAGTCCTTCATCCTGTTCCTGCTGGCGTTCTTCACGCCATGGAGCGCGATCAACCTGGTGGACTACTACTGCATCACCCGCGAACGGTATGACGTGCCGGCACTGGCCGATCCGAACGGTCGCTACGGCCGTTGGAACGCCCTCGGTATCAGCGTCTATGTCTTAGGTGTGCTGGTGCAGCTGCCGTTTATCTCCACCAAGTTCTATACCGGTCCGCTGGTGGCGGCCCTGGGTGATGTGGATATTTCCTGGATCATCGGTCTGGTGATTCCTGCAGCCCTGTATTACGTGTGTGCGAAAAAATGGCACAGCGCAGTTCCCGATCACCTGATCCTGCCGCTCGAGCAGGACAGCGATGCAGCACCTATAACAAGCGGGGCCGGTCGCGCTGCGGCGCAGGCCTGATTGGACGTGGACAGGGCTGGATGCCTCTTGACTGCCGTAAGCCAACTCATGATTAGGAGCGTCACTACAATGAAATCGAACAAGACCCTGCTGACCACATTGCTTTCCATGGGCCTGCTGGCCAGCGCCGGC
Organism: Pseudomonas sp. 478; assembly: GCF_003254125.1. Classification (NCBI taxonomy): domain Bacteria; kingdom Pseudomonadati; phylum Pseudomonadota; class Gammaproteobacteria; order Pseudomonadales; family Pseudomonadaceae; genus Pseudomonas; species Pseudomonas sp. 478. Next base: position 415,988 of record NZ_QKZG01000003.1, on the reverse strand, counting down.
GCCACTCAGGCGGCGGGTTGGTGCGAGTCGGGCAAACCGGTGAAATTTGCCGGCCTGAACTGGGAAAGCGCCATGCTGCTGACCGACGTGCTGCAAGTCGTGTTGGAGAAAGGCTACGACTGCAAGACCGACAGCCTGCCGGGCAACTCCATCACCATGGAAAACGCCCTGAGCAGCAACGATATTCAAATCTTCGCCGAAGAGTGGGTCGGCCGTAGCGAAGTCTGGAACAAGGCTGAGAAGGCCGGCAAAGTTGTCGGTGTCGGCGCGCCTGTCGTGGGTGCTGTCGAAGGCTGGTACGTGCCGCGTTACGTGATCGAAGGCGACGCCAAGCGCAAGCTGGAGCCTAAAGCCCCGGACCTGAAAGCGATCGCCGATCTGGGTAAATACGCTGCAGTGTTCAAGGACGCCGAAGAACCCTCCAAGGGCCGTTTCTACAACTGCCCGGCTGGCTGGACCTGTGAGCTGGACAACAGTGAAATGCTGAAAAGCTACGGCCTGGAAAGCACCTACACCAACTTCCGTCCGGGCACCGGCCCGGCGCTGGATGCCGCGGTGCTGTCGAGCTACAAGCGTGGCGAGCCGATCCTGTTCTACTACTGGTCGCCAACCCCGCTGATGGGCCAGGTGGATCTGGTCAAACTCGATGAGAAACCAGGCGTGAACAAGCAAGTGACCATCAAGGTCGGTCTGTCCAAGACCTTCCACGAGCAAGCCCCGGAACTGGTGGCTGTGCTGGAAAAGGTCAACCTGCCAATCGACCTGCTTAACCAGAACCTCGGGCGCATGGCCAAAGAGCGGATCGAGTCACCAAAACTGGCGAAAATCTTCCTCAAGGAACATCCTGAAGTCTGGCACGCGTGGGTGAGCGACGACGCAGCCAAAAAGATCGACGCGGCCTTGTAGGTTGAGCCTCTCCGACTGCCCTGAGCGGCAGTCGGATGCTTGATCGCAACCCCTTGATTGAGAGTCTCTTATGTTTCCCGAAAGCTTTACCTTTTCCATCGCCGACTGGGTCAACAGTTGGGTCGATTCGCTGGTCACCAACTACGGCGACGTGTTCCGGCACATCTCCGACACCCTGTTGTGGGCCATCGTCAATCTTGAAGGGCTGCTGCGTGCGGCGCCCTGGTGGCTGATGCTGGCGATCGTGGCGGGCGTTGCCTGGCACGCGACCCGCAAAGTCGTGACCACCGCCGTGATCGTAGGCTTGTTGTTCCTCGTGGGCGCGGTTGGCCTCTGGGACAAGCTGATGCAGACCCTGGCGCTGATGATGGTGGCGACCATCATTTCGGTGATGATCGGCATTCCGCTGGGCATTCTTTCGGCGCGCAGCAATCGCCTGCGTTCGATCTTGATGCCGCTGCTGGACATCATGCAGACCATGCCGAGTTTCGTGTACCTGATCCCAGTGCTGATGCTGTTCGGCCTGGGCAAGGTCCCGGCGATTTTCGCCACCGTGATCTACGCCGCACCACCGCTGATCCGCCTGACTGATCTGGGTATTCGCCAGGTCGACGGCGAAGTGATGGAAGCGATCAACGCCTTCGGTGCCAACCGCTGGCAGCAACTGTTTGGTGTGCAACTTCCGCTGGCCCTGCCGAGCATCATGGCCGGGATTAACCAGACCACCATGATGGCCCTGTCGATGGTAGTGATTGCCTCGATGATCGGTGCCCGTGGCTTGGGTGAGGACGTGTTGGTGGGGATTCAGACCCTCAACGTTGGACGTGGTCTTGAGGCCGGTCTGGCGATCGTGATTTTGGCTGTGGTCATCGACCGTATTACTCAGGCGTATGGTCGGGCACGGCATGAGGTGAGCAAATGAACAACGAAGCCATCAGCAAGATAGAAGTCAAAAACGTCTTCAAGATTTTCGGCAACCGTTCCAAGGACGCGCTGGCCATGATTGGCCAGGGCAAGACCAAGGACCAGGTATTGGCCGAAACCGGCTGCGTGGTCGGCGTGAACGATTTGTCCCTGAGCATCGGCACCGGCGAGATCTTCGTGATCATGGGCCTGTCGGGTTCCGGCAAGTCGACCCTGGTGCGCCACTTCAATCGCCTGATCGACCCGACCAGCGGCGCGATCCTGGTGGACGGCGTGGACATCCTGCAATACGACATGGAAGCCCTGCGCGAATTTCGCCGGCACAAGATCAGCATGGTGTTCCAGAGCTTTGGCCTGCTGCCGCACAAGACCGTGGTGGATAACGTTGCCTACGGCCTGAAAGTGCGTGGCGAGACCAAGCAAATGTGCTCCGAGCGTGCGTTGCACTGGATCAACACCGTGGGCCTCAAGGGCTACGAAAACAAATACCCGCATCAGCTCTCGGGCGGCATGCGTCAGCGTGTGGGCCTGGCTCGCGCCTTGGCGGCGGACACCGACATCATCCTGATGGATGAGGCGTTCAGCGCCCTCGACCCGCTGATTCGCGCGGAAATGCAGGACCAGTTGCTGGAGCTGCAAAAGACCCTGCACAAGACCATCGTCTTTATCACCCACGACCTCGACGAGGCCGTGCGCATCGGCAACCGCATTGCGATTCTCAAGGATGGCCGCCTGATTCAGGTAGGTACCCCAAGAGAGATCCTGCATTCGCCGGCGGATGAGTATGTCGACCGGTTCGTACAACGTCGGGCTGCGGTGGTTTAAGAGATTTGCAGTGACTTTGCTGGCCTCATCGCGGGCAAGCCTTGCTCCTACAGATCCGCGGTGAAACCCCGTAGGAGCAAAGCTTGCTCGCGATAGCGTCGGCAAAGCTGCATCAATATCAAAGTTGTACGCACGAGGTTGAAGATGTCCCAGGCTGAAAAAATCGTTATCGCCGACGCCCCGTTGCGTTGGCAGGATGTGGTTGCCGTCGCCCGCCATGGCGCACAGCTTGAGCTGTCACCACAGGTCTGGGCGCGGATCGAAAATGCCCAGGCCATCGTCCAGCGCATCGTCGTCAGCGGCGAGCGCGCTTATGGCGTCAACACCGGCCTCGGCGCGCTGTGCAATGTCTCGCTCAAAGACGAACAACTCAGCCAATTGTCGCGCAACACCCTGCTCAGTCACGCCTGTGGCGTCGGCGCCCCCTTGGCCGACGAACAGACCCGCGCAATCATCTGCGCTGCGATTCGCAACTACAGCCACGGTAAATCCGGCATTCATCGCCGGGTGGTCGAAGCCCTGTTGGCGCTGCTCAATCGCGGCATCACCCCGCAAGTGCCGTCCCAGGGTTCGGTGGGTTACCTGACCCACATGGCCCACATCAGCATTGCGCTGCTGGGTGTCGGCACTGTCAGCTATCGCGGGCAGATCGTTTCCGCGCAGCAAGCCCTGTCCGAAGAAGGTCTGCAGCCGGTTCAGCTCGGCGCCAAAGATGGCCTGTGCCTGGTCAACGGCACGCCGTGCATGTCCGGCCTCAGCTGCCTGGCACTCGCCGACGCGACACGTCTGCTGCAATGGGCCGACGTGATCGGTGCCATGAGCTTCGAAGCCCAGCGCGGTCAGATTGCCGCGTTCGATGCCGAGATCATCGCGCTCAAACCGCATCCAGGCATGCAGCAAGTCGGCATCAACCTGCGTGCGTTGCTCGATGGCAGTGAAGTGATCGCCAGCAGCAAAGGCATTCGTACTCAGGATGCGCTGAGCATTCGCTCGATTCCGCAAGTTCACGGCGCCGCTCGCGATCAGCTCGAACACGCGAAAAAGCAAATCGAAACCGAACTCAACTCGGTCACCGACAACCCGATGCTGCTGGGTACGCCGGACGACTTCCGCGTGATGTCCCAGGCTAACCCGCACGGTCAATCCGTGGCCTTGGCGGCGGATTTGCTGGCCATCGCCATGGCTGAAATCGGCTCCATCGCCGAACGTCGTCTGGACCGCTTGATCAATCCGCATGTCAGCGGTTTGCCGGCATTCCTGGTGGCCAACCCGGGGGTTAACTCCGGGATGATGATCGTCCAGTACGTCGCCGCTTCGCTGTGTGCGGAAAACCGCCAGTTAGCGCAACCGGCGGTACTCGACAACTACGTCACCTCTGGCCTGCAGGAAGACCACTTGAGCATGGGCACCAACGCCGCGCTGAAGCTTCATCGCGCGCTGGAAAACTGCACGCAGATCCTTGCCATCGAGTACTTGCTGGCGGCTCAGGCGTTTGAGTTCTTGAAAGAGCAACGCTTCGGGGCCGGCACCGATGCTGCCTGGCGCCTGCTGCGCGAGCGAGTCCCGGCCTATGATCAGGACCGCTGGCTGGCACCGGACATCGCCAGTGCTGCCGCCGTTTTGAAAGACCCGATTTTGCTGCACAAAGTGTTACCGAACCTGAACTGATTTCCACCACACCAGCGTGCCAAGGCGCGGCTCCCCAGAAGGCGAGACGCGACGGACAACGGACATCTCCGGAGCGTCTGGTGAGTTAATAAAAACTCTCAAAAGGAGCACGAAATGACTGCGTTAAACCTTATTCCCGGCCAACTGAGCCTTGCCCAACTGCGTGATGTTTATCAGCAACCGGTCAAAATCACCCTCGACAACAGTGCCTCGGCCCAGATCGAAGCCAGCGTTGCCTGCGTGGAACAGATCCTCGCCGAGAACCGCACCGCTTATGGCATCAACACCGGTTTCGGCCTGCTGGCTTCGACCCGTATCGCCAGCGAAGACCTGGAAAACCTCCAGCGCTCGCTCGTTTTGTCCCACGCTGCCGGTGTTGGCGAGCCGATCAGCGACGCGCTGGTTCGACTGGTCATGGTGCTCAAGGTCAACAGCCTGAGCCGTGGTTTCTCCGGCATTCGTCGCGTCGTGATCGACGCCCTGATCGCCCTGATCAATGCCGAGGTTTACCCGCACATTCCATTGAAAGGTTCAGTCGGTGCATCCGGCGACCTGGCGCCTTTGGCCCACATGTCGCTGGTGCTGCTGGGCGAAGGCAAGGCTCGCTACAAAGGCGAGTGGATGGAAGCCACCGAAGCACTGAAAGTGGCCGGTCTGACCCCGTTGACCCTGGCTGCCAAAGAAGGTCTGGCGCTGCTCAACGGTACTCAGGTGTCCACCGCTTACGCGTTGCGTGGTCTGTTCGAAGGCGAAGACCTGTTTGCTGGCGCCCTGGCCATTGGTGGTATGACGGTTGAAGCCGTGCTGGGCTCGCGCTCGCCGTTCGACGCGCGCATCCACGCTGCTCGTGGCCAGAAAGGCCAGATCGACGCCGCTGCCGCTTACCGCGATCTGCTGGGCGAGCGAAGCGAAGTGTCCGACTCGCACCAGAACTGCGAAAAGGTCCAGGACCCGTACTCCCTGCGCTGCCAGCCGCAAGTCATGGGCGCCTGCCTGACTCAGTTCCGTCAGGCCGCCGAAGTGCTCGCCATCGAAGCCAACGCCGTTTCGGACAACCCGCTGGTATTCGCCGCTGAAGGCGACGTGATCTCCGGCGGTAACTTCCACGCCGAACCGGTCGCCATGGCCGCCGACAACATGGCCTTGGCCATCGCTGAAATCGGTTCCCTGAGCGAACGTCGTATCTCGCTGATGATGGACAAGCACATGTCGCAACTGCCGCCGTTCCTGGTGGCCAATGGCGGTGTGAACTCCGGCTTCATGATCGCTCAGGTGACCGCTGCCGCACTGGCCAGCGAGAACAAGGCGCTGTCTCATCCGCACTCGGTGGACAGCCTGCCGACTTCCGCGAACCAGGAAGACCACGTTTCCATGGCGCCGGCTGCTGGCAAGCGTCTGTGGGAAATGGCCGAAAACACTCGTGGTGTTCTCGCGGTGGAATGGTTGGCGGCGGCTCAGGGCCTCGACCTGCGTGAAGGTCTGAAGACCTCTGCGAAGCTGGAAAAGGCTCGTGCCATCTTGCGTGCCGAAGTGCCGTTCTATGAGAAAGACCGTTTCTTCGCACCGGACATCAATGCGGCGAGCGAGTTGTTGGCGACGCGTTGCCTGAATGAGCTGGTTACGGCGAAGTTGCTGCCGAGCCTGTAATGGCCTATTCGCGAGCAAGCCCGCTCCCACATTGGATTGCGCTGAACCTGTGGGAGCGAGCTTGCTCGCGATTTGATTAGCGTCGAATAAGAATAATTAAGGACGAGCAATGCAACAGCCAGCAAAAGGTTTGAAACGCGGGCTCTCTGCCCGACATATTCGCTTCATGGCGCTGGGGTCGGCGATCGGCACCGGGCTGTTTTACGGTTCTGCCTCGGCCATTCAAATGGCCGGTCCTGCGGTCCTGCTCGCTTACCTGATCGGTGGCGCGGCGGTGTTCATGGTCATGCGCGCCCTCGGCGAGATGGCGGTGCACAACCCGGTGGCCGGCTCTTTCGGCCACTACGCCAGCACGTATCTTGGGCCGATGGCGGGCTTCATCCTCGGTTGGACCTACGCGTTTGAAATGGTCATCGTCGGCATGGCCGACGTCACCGCATTCGGTATTTACATGGGCTTCTGGTTTCCGGAAGTCGCCCGCTGGATCTGGGTACTGGGCATCGTTTCGGTGGTCGGCGGCTTGAACCTGTGCAACGTCAAAGTCTTCGGTGAAATGGAGTTCTGGCTGTCGCTGCTCAAGGTCGCGGCCATCGTCGCGATGATCCTCGGTGGCTTCGGCATCATGTTGTTCGGCATCAGCACGGCACCGGGCGCCCAGGCGACCGACATTAGCAACCTCTGGAGCCATGGCGGCTTCATGCCCAACGGCGTGGGCGGCCTGATCGCTTCGTTTGCGGTAGTGATGTTTGCATTTGGCGGCATTGAAATCATCGGCGTGACCGCCGGTGAAGCCAAAGACCCGCAGCGCGTGCTGCCCAGGGCGATCAATGCCGTACCGTTGCGTATCCTGCTGTTCTACGTGCTGACGATGTTCGTATTGATGTCGATCTTTCCATGGCAGCAGATTGGCAGCCAAGGTAGCCCGTTCGTGCAGATTTTCGACAACCTGGGGATCAGCTCGGCGGCGACCATTCTCAATATCGTGGTGATCTCGGCGGCAGTGTCGGCGATCAACAGTGACATCTTCGGCGCTGGCCGCATGATGTACGGTCTGGCCCAGCAAGGGCATGCGCCCAAGGGCTTTGCCCGCTTGTCGCGCAATGGCGTGCCATGGATGACGGTAGTGGTGATGAGTGTCGCGTTGCTGCTGGGCGTGCTGCTGAACTACCTGATTCCGGAAAACGTATTTCTGTTGATCGCCTCCATCGCAACCTTTGCGACGGTGTGGGTCTGGTTGATGATTCTGTTCACCCAAGTGGCCATGCGTCGCTCCATGAGTGCCGACCAGGTCGCCCAACTGAAATTCCCGGTGCCGTTCTGGCCCTATGCGCCGATGGCGGCGATTGCCTTCATGCTGTTCATCTTTGGCGTGCTGGGCTATTTCCCGGACACCCAGGCGGCTCTGATCGTCGGCGTGGTCTGGATTGTATTGCTGGTGCTGGCCTACCTGACGTGGGTGAAACCGGCGGCAGGCAAGACAGTACCGGTGGAGCGGGAACCTTCTTTTTCTCATCGATAACCTAACGGAGGCCACGGATGAAAACTCTCTGGCAACACTGCCACGTCGCAACCATGGCGCAAGGCGCCTACTCGATCATCGAGGATGCGGCCATCGTGACGTCAGGAGCGCACATTGAGTGGATCGGCCCACGCGCTGAACTGCCGGCGGGCGAGTACCCGGCAGTCAATGATCTCAAAGGGGCCTGGGTGACGCCGGGCCTGATCGACTGCCACACCCACACGGTGTTCGGCGGTAACCGCAGCGGTGAATTCGAGCAGCGTCTGCAAGGCGTCAGCTATGCAGAAATCGCAGCGGCCGGTGGTGGCATCGCCAGCACCGTGCGCGCCACTCGCGCGGCCACTGAAGATGAACTGTTCGCCAGCGCCGCCAAGCGTCTGAAGAGCCTGATGCGCGACGGCGTGACCACCGTCGAAATGAAATCCGGCTACGGCCTGGACCTGGCCAGTGAACGCAAGATCCTGCGGGTCATCCGCCGTCTCGGCGCCGAACTGCCGGTCAGCGTGCGCAGCACGTGCCTGGCCGCTCACGCCTTGCCGCCGGAATACGCAGACCGTGCCGACGACTACATCGATCACATCTGCGCCGAGATGCTCCCGGCCCTGGCCGCCGAAGGGCTGGTGGATGCGGTGGACGCGTTCTGCGAATACCTGGCGTTTTCGCCCGCGCAGGTCGAGCGGGTGTTCATCACCGCGCAGCAGCTCGGTTTGCCGGTGAAACTGCACGCCGAACAGTTGTCGTCGTTGCATGGCTCAAGTCTGGCCGCGCGTTACCACGCACTGTCGGCCGATCACCTGGAATTCATGACCGAAGACGACGCCATCGCCATGGCCAAGTCCGGTACCGTAGCGGTGCTGCTGCCCGGCGCCTTTTACTTCCTGCGGGAAACCCAATTGCCGCCGATGGAGGCGCTGCGCAAACACGGCGTGAAAATCGCCATCGCCAGCGACCTCAACCCAGGCACCTCGCCGGCACTGTCGTTGCGTTTGATGCTGAACATGGCGTGCACCTGTTTCCGTATGACCCCGGAAGAAGCCTTGGCGGGTGCAACGATTCATGCCGCTACCGCGCTGGGCATGGCTGAAATCCACGGTTCGCTGGAAGTCGGCAAGTGTGCGGATTTCGTCGCCTGGCAAATCGATCGTCCGGCCGACCTGTCGTACTGGCTGGGCGGTGACCTGGAAAAACGCGTCGTGCGTCACGGCGTTGAAGTGAGCATTTAGGAGAACAGTTGTGGATAAGGTTCTGAACTTCAAACAAGGTCGCGTACCGCTGCTGATCAGCATGCCCCACGCCGGCCTGCGCCTGACCCCGACGGTCGAAGCCGGGTTGATCCCCGACGCGAAAAGCCTGCCGGACACTGACTGGCATATCCCGCAGCTTTACGAATTTGCTGCCGAGCTTGGCGCCAGCACCTTGGCCGCCGAGTACTCGCGTTTTGTCATCGACCTGAATCGACCGTCCGACGACAAGCCTTTGTATGCCGGCGCGACCACCGGCCTGTACCCGGCGACTCTGTTCGACGGTATTCCGTTGTTCCGCGAAGGGCATGAGCCATCGGCCGCAGAGCGCGCGACTTACCTGGAGCAGATCTGGACGCCGTACCACACGACCTTGCAGCAGGAACTGGCGAGACTGAAAGCCGAGTTCGGCTATGCGCTGCTGTTTGATGCGCACTCGATCCGCTCGATCATCCCGCACCTGTTCGACGGCAAGCTGCCGGACTTCAACCTTGGCACCTTCAACGGCGCCAGTTGCGATCCACAGTTGGCCACTCAGCTGGAAGCCATCTGCGCGCGCCACGGCGATTACAGCCATGTGCTGAACGGTCGCTTCAAGGGCGGCCACATCACCCGGCATTACGGCAATCCGGCCGAAAACATCCATGCGGTGCAACTGGAGTTGGGCCAGTGCACGTACATGGAAGAGTTCGAGCCGTTCCGTTATCGCCCGGACCTGGCGGCGCCGACGCAAGTGGTGCTCAAGGAATTGCTGCAAGGGCTGCTGGCCTGGGGCGAGAAACACTACAGCGCATAACCCTGTGGGAGCGGGCTTGCTCGCGAAGAGGGCATGTCAGGCAACAACAATGTTGCCTGACCCACCGCTTTCGCGAGCAAGCCCGCTCCCACAGGTAAAGCACTTTGTTACCAAGTCGCCACCGTGCAAAACACGGTCGCTACAGTTCGCTTTTACCCTCTCGACGCTGCGTAATGTTCCGGGCACGGTGCACAAAGACACCGGCCCGACAATAATCCGCTGCCGCACGAGAACCTCCCCAATGAAAAGACTGTTTACCCGCTGTCTCTCAATCCTCTGCGGCACTGCTCTGCTGAGCACCAGCGTCCTGGCCAGTGATGACGCTTCCTGCAAGGCCGTGCGCATGGGCGTGGTCAACTGGACCGACGTGATCGCCACCAGCGGCATGGCTGACGTACTGCTCAATGGCCTCGGCTACGAAAGCAAGCAAACCAGCGCCGTGCAGCAAATCATCTTCGCCGGCATCCGCGACAAGCGTCTGGACATCTACCTCGGTTACTGGAAACCGGCGATGGACAAAAACATCGCGCCGTTCCTGGCTGCCAATCAAGTGAAAGTCATGGAAAAACCGAGCCTGGCCGACGCCCAGGCAACGCTCGCCGTACCTGAGTACGTCGCCCAAGCGGGGCTGAAAACCTTCGCCGATATCGCCAGATTCAAGGACCAACTCGGCGGCAAGATCTACGGCATCGAGCCGGGCAGTGGCGCCAACACCACCATCAAAACCATGATCGAGACCAACCAATTTGGTTTGAAGGATTTCAAACTGATCGAGTCAGGCGAGGCCGGCATGCTTGCCGCCGTTCAGCGAGCGGTGAATCGCAAGGAATTCGTGGTGTTCGTCGGCTGGACCCCGCACCCGATGAACATCAACATGAAGATCGCCTACCTGACCGGCAGCGAAGACGTTTACGGCCCGAACGAGGGCGCCGCCACCGTCTCCACTGTGACCGCCCCGGACTACGCCCAGCGCTGCCCGAACGTCAATCGCTTGCTGGAAAACCTGACCTTCACCGCCGCCCAGGAAAGCCAGTTGATGGTGCCGATCATGGAGCGCAAGACGCCGCAGGATGTTGCCAAACAGTGGTTGCGCGACCATCCAGAAGATTTGCAACGCTGGCTTGCCGGTGTCAGCAGTCTCGATGGCAAGGATGGCGTGGCCACCGTTCAGGCCAGTTTGAAAAACTGACCACAACCGCAAAACCCTGTGGGAGCGGCGGTGCGACGATTCGACTTGCTCGCGAAAGCGGCGGGTCAGACGACAACAATGTTGACTGATCCGCCGCTTTCGCGAGCAAGCCCGCTCCCACAGGGGGGGGTGACCTACCTATTTCCTTGAACGGGCACCGGCTCATGGCTCCTTACCCGCTTTCTGAACAGATGACGGCTTTCGTCGAGAAAACCGTCAGCTTCAACAGCACCGACAGCAGCCTCGCCGGTTTGCGTCAGGCCTACAGCGACATGTGCCGGGCGTTCACCCCTTCACGTCCCGCCGGGCTTTATGTGGTGGATTTCGAATTGGCCGGCGTGCCGGTGCGGTTTTATCAACCGCCGTTTTCACCACCGACCAGCGGTTGCCCGTGCATCGTGTATCTGCACGGCGGCGGTTGGGTGGTGGGGGACCTGGATTCCCACGACTTCATCTGCGCCGAACTGGCGTCGACGCTCGGCGTGCTGGTGATCGCCGTGGATTATCGGTTGGCGCCGGAACATCCGTTTCCGGCGGCGTTCGAGGATTGTCTGGGTGTCTGGCGCGCGCTACGGACCGGGCCATTCCGGCTCGATCCCGAGCGAACGCTGGTGGCCGGGGATAGCGCCGGTGGCAACCTTGCGGCGGCGTTGTGTCTGGCGTTACGCGATGCGGGCGAGCCATTGCCGGCGGCGCAGGTGCTGATTTATCCGGGGCTGGGCGGTGATCACCGATTGCCGTCGCGCAGGGAATGCGTCGATGCTCCTTTGCTCAGCAGCAGCGATCTGGATTGTTATCACGCCCTGTACTTGCGCGGCACCGGACAGCCAAGTGCCTATGCGATGCCGTTGCTTGCCGAGGATTTCAGTGGGTTGCCGCCGGCCTTGATCGCCGTGGCGCAATTCGACCCGCTGCGCGATGACGGCATGCTCTACGCCGAGCGACTGAACGCAGCAGGCGTGGCCGCGACGCTTTGTTACGGCGAGGGGTTGGTCCACGGCTGTTTGCGGGCTCGGGGGCAGGTCGCTGAGGTCGACGCACTCTATGAAACGCTGCTCGGCTATTTGTCTGAAAAAACGCGCTGAAAAACCTCTGACTCTGCAAGGCATGCTCATTGGCGTAATTCGGGTTTATGATGCCGGACGGCAGAATAATAGAAGTCCCCCCAGGGATGACCTCGACCCCTTACGGAGCGCGCAATGCAGACTTTGTACCCGCAGATCAAACCCCACGCCCGGCACGATCTGGCCGTCGATGAAACCCACACGCTGTATGTCGACGAAAGCGGTTCGCCGGAAGGTTTGCCCGTTGTGTTCATCCACGGCGGCCCCGGCGCCGGGTGTGATGCCCAGAGCCGTCGGTATTTCGATCCGAACCTGTATCGCATTGTGACCTTCGACCAGCGTGGTTGCGGTCGTTCAACGCCCCACGCCAGCCTGGAAAACAACACCACCTGGGATCTGGTCGCCGACCTTGAGCGAATTCGCCAGCACCTTGGCATCGATAAGTGGGTGTTGTTCGGCGGCTCATGGGGCTCGACCCTGGCACTGGCCTACGCGCAAACCCACCCGGAGCGCGTGCACGGTCTGATTCTGCGCGGGATTTTTCTCTGCCGTCCGCAGGAAATCGAGTGGTTCTACCAGTGTGGCGCCAGTCGTCTGTTTCCCGATTACTGGCAGGACTACATCGCGCCGATCCCGCTGGACGAGCGCGAAGACTTGCTCTCGGCTTTCCACAAGCGCCTGATCGGCAACGATCAGATTGCCCAGATGCACGCGGCCAAGGCCTGGTCTACCTGGGAAGGCCGGACCGCCACCCTGCGCCCGAACCCGATGGTGGTCGATCGTTTCTCCGAGCCACAGCGCGCGCTGTCTATCGCCCGCATCGAATGTCACTACTTCACCAACAATGCGTTCCTTGAGCCCAACCAGCTGATCCGCGACATGGGCAAGATCGCCCATTTGCCTGGCGTGATCGTCCACGGTCGCTACGACGTGATCTGCCCGCTGGACAACGCCTGGGAACTGCATCAGAACTGGCCGAACAGTGAATTGCAGGTGATCCGTGACGCCGGCCATGCCGCCTCCGAACCTGGCATTACTGACGCACTGGTTCGCGCCGCCGATCTGATGGCCCATCGTCTGCTCGACCTGGCCCCTGAAGAAGCATGAAGGGCCTGCTGCAACGCGTGCGTGGCGCGCGAGTCGAGGTAGCGGGGGAGGTGGTTGGCGCCGTCGATCAGGGATTGCTGGTGCTGGTGGCGGTTGAGCCTGAGGATACTCGGGCGAGCGCCGACAAACTTCTGCAGAAACTGCTTAACTATCGTGTGTTCAGTGACGCCGAGGGCAAGATGAATCTGTCCCTGGCGGATGTAGGCGGTGGGTTGCTGCTGGTCTCACAGTTCACCCTGGCCGCCGATACCAAGAGCGGGTTGCGCCCGAGTTTTTCGACCGCTGCCCCTCCGGCCTTGGGCGAGGAGCTTTTCGACTATCTATTAGGTAAGGCGAAACAGGTGCATGGCACTGTGGCATCAGGTAGATTCGGCGCGGATATGCAGGTGCACCTGGTCAATGACGGCCCGGTCACCTTCCTGTTACAGACCTGAAAGCGCTTGAAACATGTTTTTAAGGGCTTTTCGACTGAAAACAGGCGTTTTTCGCGATAAATACTTTGTTACCCCTGATGCGTTGTAACGCGGCCTACTAGATAATCGCGCGCTACGGGGATCAGCGTTCGTTGGTCCATTTTGACTTAGGTAGAGACTTGTCCTGGACCTCTTGGGGAATCATTTAGCCCCATGGGAGTCGGAACAATGCTCGCCAACTTGGCAAGAGTGGTCTGTAGGGTCGGTTTTTTCATGCCGTAAACCTCACAGGCACTTTAACTGGCCGTTGGTTTTTTGATCTGTTTTCGGCGAGGGTTGCTCGTGATTGTTAGTCCCTGTAATGCAAAATTGTCTGCCAAACGGTTACGAAGCGCTCTGGTAGCGGGCTCTGCACTGCTCTGCCTGCTCAGCGCCGGTCAGCTTTGGGCATTCAATCTGGATGATGTATCGGTCAAGGCAAAAGAGCTGGCCGGGCAGAAATACGAAGCTCCGCGCAGTAACCTGCCGAACGAGTTCCGCGAGATGAAATTCGCGGACTATCAAAAAATTCGCTTCCTGACCGAAAAAGCCGAGTGGGCCGGTCAGAAAACCCCGTTCAAGCTGTCTTTCTATCACCAGGGTATGCATTTCGATACGCCGGTGAAAATCAACGAAATCACAGCTAATACCGTCGAAGAGATCAAATACGACCCAAGTCGTTTCGATTTCGGCGACGTGAAGTTCGATCCAAAATCCACCGAACAACTGGGTTATGCCGGTTTCCGTGTGCTGTACCCGATCAACAAGGCTGACAAGCAAGACGAAATCATGACCATGCTCGGCGCGAGTTACTTCCGCGTTGTCGGCAAGGGTCACACCTATGGCTTGTCCGCTCGCGGCATGGCCATTGATACCGCTTTGCCGTCCGGCGAAGAATTCCCGCGTTTCACCGAGTTCTGGATTCAACAGCCACAACCGGGTGACAAACATCTGGTGATCTTTGCGCTGCTGGATTCGCCACGCGCGACCGGTGCCTATCGCCTGACCCTGCGTCCGGGCAGCGACACCGTTGTCGACGTCAAGGCCAAGATGTTCCTGCGTGACAAGGTCACCAAGCTTGGCGTTGCGCCGCTGACCAGCATGTTCCTGTTCGGCGCCAATCAGCCGTCGAAAGTGCTGAACTACCGTCGTGAACTGCATGACTCCAGCGGTCTGTCGATCCATGCCGGCAACGGCGAGTGGATCTGGCGCCCTCTGAACAATCCGAAACACTTGTCGGTGAGCAACTTCTCGATCGAGAACCCGCGCGGTTTCGGCCTGCTGCAACGTGGCCGCGACTTCAGCCACTACGAAGACCTCGACGACCGCTATGACAAGCGCCCAAGTGCCTGGATCGAACCAAAAGGCGATTGGGGCAAGGGCTCCGTCGATCTGGTAGAGATTCCGACTGCCGACGAAACCAACGACAATATCGTTGCGTTCTGGAGTCCGGAAAAACTGCCTGAGCCTGGCCAGCCGCTGGACGTCGCTTATCGCATGCACTGGACCATCGACGAAGCCGCGCTTCACGCACCGGACAGCGCCTGGGTCCAGCAGACCCTGCGTTCCACGGGTGACGTGAAACAGTCCAACCTGATTCGTCAGCCGGACGGTAGCGTTGCCTACCTGGTGGACTTCGAAGGCCCGTCCCTTTCGGCATTGCCGGACGATACGGAAATTCGTAGCCAGGTCAGCGTTGGCGAGAATGCCGAGCTGGTCGAGAACAGCGTGCGTTACAACCCTGAAACCAAGGGCTGGCGCCTGACGCTGCGGATGAAAATCAAGGATCCGGGCAAGCCTACCGAGATGCGTGCAGCGCTGGTCAAGAACGCCGTGACTGCCGACCTGGCCAAAACATCGTTGCCGGCATCCAATTCTTCCGTCGCCAAGGCTGACAAGATTGCCGCTCGGCAGCAGGAGAAGCTGGACAAGGAAGCCAAGGACGCGAAGGAAACCAAGCAAGCTGATGCCAAGCAGGTTGAAGCCAAACCGGCCGCAGCCAAGCCAGCCGCAGATTCCAAGGACAAGGACAACAAAGACGCCAAGCAGCCAGTCGCTGCCGAAGCGGTCCCAGCCACACCGGAATCGGTACCGACTGAAGAAGTCTTGACCGAGACCTGGAGCTATCAGTTGCCTGCCGATGAGTAATTCTCAAGTACAGCCAGAGACTCTTGCCGAGTATCTGGCGCATCTGCCAATGACCGACGAGCAGCGCGCGGAACTCGCGGGCTGCCAGTCTTTCAGCGAATTGCATGAGCGCCTTTCGTCCTCGACGTTCGACGCGCCGACCGAGGCTGCTCAAGCTTCGGTGGGTCGTCGTTTGACCCTGAACACCGCCGAAGAACTGGCCGACGCTGAAATGCTGGTGCTCGACGCCAGCGGCCGGGTTTGCCTGCGGGCAACCCCGCCGATTCGTCGGACCAAAGTCGTGCCGGAGCCGTGGCGCACCAACATTCTGGTGCGTGGCTGGCGTCGTCTGACCGGTCGCACCAATCCGCCGGCCCCGCCGAAGGATGAGCGTGTGCTGCCGGCCGCTCGCTGGCGCACCGTCGGTTCGATCCGCCGCTACATCCTGCTGGTGCTGATGCTCGGCCAGACCATCGTCGCCGGCTGGTACATGAAGGGCATCATGCCGTACCAGGGCTGGTCGTTCGTCGACCTGAACGAAGTGCTGCATCAACCGCTGTCGCAAACGGCTACGCAAGTGCTGCCGTATGCGCTGCAAACCAGCATCCTGATCTTGTTCGGGATTCTGTTCTGCTGGGTGTCGGCCGGTTTCTGGACCGCGTTGATGGGCTTCCTCGAGTTGCTCACCGGTCACGACAAATACCGCATTTCCGGTAAAAGCGCCGGCAACGAGCCGATCCCCAAGGACGCTCGCACCGCACTGGTGATGCCGATCTGCAACGAAGACGTGCCGCGGGTGTTTGCCGGTTTGCGGGCGACCTTCGAGTCGGTTGCGGCCACGGGTAGCCTGGATCGCTTCGACTTCTTTGTCCTCAGCGACAGTAACGACGCCGATATCTGCGTCGCCGAGCAACAAGCCTGGCTGGATGTCTGCCGTGAAGCCAAAGGCTTCGGCAAGATCTTCTATCGCCGCCGTCGCCGTCGCGTCAAACGTAAAAGCGGCAATCTCGACGACTTCTGCCGTCGTTGGGGCGGTGATTACAAGTACATGGTCGTGCTCGACGCGGACTCCGTGATGAGCGGCGATTGCCTGACCAGTCTGGTGCGCTTGATGGAAGCCACCCCGGACGCCGGGATCATCCAGACCGCGCCGCGCGCGTCTGGCATGGACACGCTGTATGCACGCATGCAGCAGTTCGCCACCCGCGTGTACGGTCCGCTGTTTACCGCCGGTCTGCACTTCTGGCAGTTGGGCGAATCCCACTACTGGGGCCACAACGCGATCATCCGCATGAAGCCATTCATCGAGCACTGCGCCCTGGCGCCGTTGCCCGGTAAAGGCGCGTTTGCCGGTGCAATTCTGTCCCACGACTTCGTCGAAGCGGCTCTGATGCGCCGTGCCGGCTGGGGCGTGTGGATTGCCTACGACTTGCCGGGCAGCTACGAAGAATTGCCGCCGAACCTGCTGGACGAACTCAAGCGTGACCGTCGTTGGTGTCATGGCAACCTGATGAACTTCCGCCTGTTCCTGGTAAAAGGCATGCACCCGGTGCACCGTGCGGTGTTCCTGACGGGCGTGATGTCTTACTTGTCGGCGCCGTTGTGGTTCTTCTTCCTCGTGCTGTCGACGGCGCTGCTGGCGGTCAACACGTTGATGGAGCCGCAGTACTTCCTTGAGCCACGTCAGCTCTATCCGTTGTGGCCGCAATGGCATCCGGACAAGGCGATCGCGCTGTTCTCGACCACCGTCGTGCTGCTGTTCCTGCCTAAGTTGTTGAGCGTCATCCTGATCTGGGCCAAGGGCGCGAAAGAGTTCGGTGGCAAGTTCAAGGTGACCCTGTCGATGCTGCTGGAGATGCTGTTCTCCATGTTGCTGGCGCCAGTGCGGATGATTTTCCACACCCGCTTCGTGCTCGCCGCGTTCCTCGGCTGGGCTGCGACGTGGAACTCGCCGCAACGTGACGACGACTCCACGCCATGGAGCGAAGCGGTAAAACGCCACGGTCCGCAAACTTTGCTGGGCTTCTTCTGGGCCCTGTTGGTGATCTGGCTGAACCCGAGCTTCCTCTGGTGGCTGGTGCCGATCGTCGGTTCGTTGATGCTGTCGATTCCGGTGTCGGTGATCTCCAGTCGAGTTGGCCTGGGCCTCAAGTCCCGTGACGAAAGCCTGTTCCTGATCCCTGAGGAATACAATCCGCCACAGGCGTTGCTGGCGACCGACCAGTACACCCACGAAAACCGTTGGCATGCGCTGAACGACGGCTTCGTCCGGGCAGTGGTCGATCCACAGCAGAACGCCTTGGCGTGCTCGCTGGCGACTTCACGCCACCGTGAGGCCGAGCCGATCGAATGGTTGCGGGTCGAACGGGTGCGTCATGCGCTGAAAGTCGGGCCTGAGGGTCTGAACAACAATGAGCGCGTGCAACTGCTCAGTGACCCGGTAGCACTGGGTCGTCTGCATGAGCAAATCTGGAGCGAAGGTCACCCCGAGTGGCTGGAAGCGTGGCGTAAATCGGTGAACGCCGACCCCCATGCGCCGCTGTTGCCGCTCAAACCGCTGAGTGAGCAGCCTCAGTTGGCCTGACAAGAAACCCCGCGAAAGCGGGGTTTTTTTTGCGCTGCTGATCGGCGTCGAGTAACAAATCCTGTGTAAGCCCTTGTGCAAACGAACGAGTGCGTTAGCATCCGTCCCCGAATTGGTGCGCCCGGACAACTTTCTGTTCGTATCTGCCGGTTTTCAAAGGAAAATCAGCGGTTTGCGCGCCTCACAACGCGATGGTTTTGGGGACTTGAAGATGAAGAAGTATCTCTCGATGCTGCTGGTCGGCGTCACGGCATTGGTTGCAGTCAGCGCGGCGCACGCCGGTGCCATCGATGACGCGGTCAAGCGTGGCACGCTGAAAGTCGGCATGGACCCGACCTACATGCCGTTCGAAATGACCAACAAGCGCGGTGAGATCATCGGCTTCGAAGTCGACATCCTCAAAGCCATGACCAAGGCCATGGGCGTCAAGCTGGAGATGGTTTCCACCGGCTACGACGGCATTATCCCGGCCTTGCTCACCGACAAGTTCGACATGATCGGCAGCGGCATGACCCTGACCCAGGAACGCAACCTGCGCCTGAACTTCAGCGAACCGTTCATCGTGGTGGGCCAGACCCTGCTGATCCGCAAGGAACTGGAAGGCACCATCCAGTCCTATAAAGACCTGAACACCGCCGACTACCGCATCACTTCCAAGCTCGGCACCACCGGCGAGATGGTCGCCAGAAAGCTGATCTCCAAGGCCAAGTACCACGGCTACGACAACGAGCAGGAAGCCGTGCTTGATGTGGTCAACGGCAAGGCCGACGCCTTCATCTACGACGCGCCTTACAACGTTGTGGCGGTTAACAAGGTCGGCAACGGCAAACTGGTGTTCCTCGACAAGCCGTTCACCTACGAGCCGCTGGCCTTCGGTCTGAAGAAGGGTGACTACGACAGCATCAACTTCATCAACAACTTCCTGCGCCAGATCCACGAAGACGGCACCTACGATCGTATCCATGACAAGTGGTTCAAAGACACCGCTTGGCTCAAGGACATGGAATAACCCCCGGTCAGTTAGACCGCGTCGCTCCCATCGCCAGCAGGCTGGCTCCCACACTGGATCTGTGGCGTACACAAATCCCCTGTGGGAGCCAGCCTGCTGGCGATGACGGCCTTCCTGGCGACACAACTTTCGGATTTTGTTAAACCCATGAAACAGAAAAAAGCCCAATGGCCGTGGCACGTTTTAACCGTGCTGCTGCTGATCGGCCTGGCCGGCGCGTTGTATTACGCCACCTCGCTGATGTCCTACGAATGGCGCTGGAACCGTGTGCCGCAATACTTCGCCTACCACGCCGAAGAATCCCAGCGTGTCGCCGACATCTCCACCGTCAGCGAACTGGTGCGCAAAGGCGACAAGGCAGAAGTCACCCTGCGCAACGATGCCGGCGTCGAGCAGCACCTGACCGTCGATGACAACAGCCTGCAAGTCGCCCAAGGTGATGACGTGGCCGAAGGCGACGTGATCGGTGTGACCCGCCATTGGGCCGCCGGACCGCTGATGTGGGGGCTCTGGACCACCTTGTGGTTGTCCGTGGTTTCAGGTGTGCTCGGTCTGCTGATCGGCCTGGCCACGGGCCTGTGCCGACTGTCGAGCAACCCGACCCTGCGCGATCTTTCGACGATCTACGTCGAGCTGGTGCGCGGTACGCCGCTGCTGGTGCAGATCTTCATCTTTTACTTCTTCATCGGCACGGTGATGAACCTCTCCCGGGAGTTCGCCGGGATCGCTGCGTTGTCGCTGTTCACCGGCGCTTATGTGGCGGAAATCATCCGTTCCGGCGTGCAATCCATCGCCCGTGGCCAGAACGAAGCCGCGCGCTCCCTGGGCCTGAGCGCGGGTCAGTCGATGCGCCACGTGGTGCTGCCGCAAGCGTTCAAACGGGTGCTGCCACCGCTGGCCGGTCAGTTCATCAGTCTGGTCAAGGACACCTCGCTGGTGTCGGTGATCGCCATTACCGAGCTGCTCAAAAGTGGTCGCGAAGTCATCACCACCTCGTTCTCGCCGTTCGAAATCCTGTTCTGCGTGGCCGGTCTGTACCTGTTGATCAACCTGCCGCTGTCGAAAATCGCCAGCCGGCTTGAGCGGAGGCTCGCGCAAAGTGATTGAAGTCCGCGATCTGGTAAAAGTTTTCGACACCCGTGGCCACGTGGTTCGCGCGGTGGATAACGTCACCACGCAGGTGGCCAAGGGCGAAGTGTTGGTGGTGATCGGCCCTTCCGGTTCCGGCAAGTCGACCTTCCTGCGCTGCCTCAACGGGCTGGAAGCGTTCGACTCGGGCTCGGTGAGCATCGACGGCCTGCAACTGGCCGACCCGAAAACCGATGTGAATGCCTATCGCCGCGAAGTCGGCATGGTGTTCCAGCATTTCAACCTGTTCCCGCACATGACCGTGCTGGAAAACCTCTGCCTGGCCCAGAAAGTCGTGCGCAAGCGTGGCAAGAAGGAGCGCGAGGCCAAGGCCTTGGCGTTGCTGGAGAAGGTTGGTATTGCGCAGAAGGCCAACGAGTTTCCGTCGCGCCTGTCTGGCGGTCAGCAGCAGCGTGTGGCCATCGCCCGGGCATTGGCGATGGAACCGAAGGTCATGCTGTTCGATGAGCCGACCTCGGCGCTTGACCCGGAAATGGTCGGCGAAGTGCTGGATGTGATGAAAACCCTGGCGGTGGAAGGCATGACCATGGTGTGCGTCACCCATGAAATGGGCTTTGCCCGGGAAGTGGCGGATCGGGTGCTGTTTTTCGATCACGGCAAATTGCTGGAAGACGCTTCACCGGCCGAATTCTTCGATGCACCGAAGGATCCGCGGGCTCAGGCCTTCTTGCGTCAGGTCCTCTGACCTCCGCGCCTGTCGAACCGCTATCGCGAGCAGGCTCGCTCCCACAGGGTTACGTGTCAGACACAAATTATGTGTCCGCCGCCGGTCAATGTGGGAGCGAGCCTGCTCGCGATGGCGTCACCTCGGTCCTGTGCGAACCGAGGCATTCACATCACCTCAAACCTTGAACCTGCCCACCAGCATCTGCAGATGCGTCCCCAACCGTGCCAGCTCAACGCTGGACGCCGCGGTCTCTTCACTGGCTGCCGAGGTCTGCTCGGATACGTCGCGCACGTTCAGCACGCTACGGTTGATCTCTTCGGCCACGGCGCTCTGCTGCTCGGCCGCCGCTGCGATCTGCTGGTTCATCGACTGAATCGCCGAGACGGTGCGGGTAATGCTTTCCAGCGAGCCACCGGCGCGGCGGGTCAGTTCGACGCTGCTGTCGGTCAGGCTGCGGCTGTTGTCCATGATGGTCGCCACTTGCTGGGTACCGGTTTGCAGGCCGACGATCAGCTCTTCAATCTCTTCGGTAGATTTTTGGGTGCGCTGGGCCAGGCTCCGGACTTCATCGGCAACTACCGCAAAACCACGTCCGGCCTCACCGGCGCGGGCGGCCTCGATGGCGGCGTTGAGGGCCAGCAGGTTGGTTTGCTGGGCCACGGATTTGATCACGTCGAGCACGCTGCCGATCTTGTCGCTTTCGCGCTTGAGATGGCTCATGGCCTCGGTGGAGTTGCCGACCTCCTTGGCCAGGCGCTCGATCTGGGCGATGGCTTCGCCGACCACTTTGTCACCTTCACGGGCCTGCTGGTCGGCGGCGACGGCAGCTTCGGACGCTTCTTCGGCGTTACGCGCGACTTCCTGCACAGTGGCGGTCATTTCGTTCATGGCGGTGGCCACCTGGTCGGTCTCGACCTTCTGGCTGTTGACCCCGGTGCGGGTCTGCTCGGTGACTGCCGACAGTTCTTCGGCAGCGTTGGCGATTTGCGTGACGCCGTTACTGATGCCACCAATCAATTCGCGCAGGCCCAGGGTCATGCTCTGCATGGCGCGCTGCAGCTGGCCGAGTTCATCCTGACGCTCAGAGATCAGGTTTTGGGTCAGGTCGCCGGCGGCAACTCGCTCGGCCACTTTGAGGGTCTGGCTCAGGGGAATCACGATCTGGCGAGTGATGGCCCACGCGGCAAGCATGCCGAAGGCTAGCGCCAGGGCGGTAGCCATTAGGAGCGTGTTTTTGGCGTGCGCGGCGTCAGTGTCCCGGACGATGGTTTGCGACGCGGTGAGTTTTTTGCTGGTGTCGCGCAGGATCTGACCTTGATCGGCCATGCGTTGGAGGGCTGCGGCGCTGGCAACCTGAGAGTCTCGGAACTGGCTGACGGCGGCGCGATAGGCCTTGAGCGAGTCAGTGGCCTGCTGCAGGTTGGCGATGTGCTGTTCCGGCAGTTTGGAGGGCAGGCTTTCGAGGTTTTTCAGCGCGTTGTCGATGGCGTCCAGAGCCGGTTGCTCGGCCTCGGTCTTGCCGCTGTAGGTGTAACCGCGCACCTGGAAGCGCGCTTGCTGGATCAGTTTGCTCAGGTCGATCACGCTGTTGAAATCGGCGACGCTGTCACCTTGCAGCATGGATTTTTCGACTTCGGCGACACGAGCCACGGCATTGTCGGCGGTGGCGCCGAGTTTGCCGCGGGCGTCTTCGCGGTTGGCGCCGGCCTGGGTCATGATCGTGAAGGCTTGTTTGTATTCACTGACGGCGGCCAGTTGCTGGTCGATCATGGCCACGTCGGCCGGTTGTTCGATCAACGTGCGCGCGGTTTTCAGGCCGGTATCGAGTTGGCCCAGCAGGTCGTTGACCGCACCGGGGCCTTGTTCGCCACGACGCATTTCGTATTCCAGGCGGGCCACGCGCAGGTCTTTGGTCAGGTCATTGAGGCTGGCAATGAACCCCAGCTTATCGCCGCGACTCATCACGCCGCTCAGGCCGGTCCAACCGGTGAAGGTGATCAACAAGGTAAGCAGCAGCACCAGACCGAAGCCGACACTCAGTTTGCGATTGACGCTGACGTTCCCCAGTTTCTCGGCTAGCCATCGGTGCATGTGCTACTCCCTCGAACCATTTGTTGGTTTTATGGGGACTGTATCGGCTGGCCGCCGGGAATCTGTAGGTGCTACCCATATATGGGCAGGCAAAATCACCTGTGGCGAGGGAGCTTGCTCCCGCTCGGCGGCGAAGCCGTCGTGAAACCGGTGGATGAGTTCTTAGTGGAGAAAAACGGTGGCCGCTTCGCGCCCAAGCGGGAGCAAGCTCCCTCGCCACAGGTAGGGCGTTTGACCTTAGAAGAGGCGAGCGAGCAGCGCGGTGACGGCGGTTTCGACCCGCAGGATGCGGTCGCCGAGCTGCACTGGTTGCAGGCCGGCCTTGCCGAGCAGGTCGATTTCGTAAGGAATCCAGCCACCTTCGGGGCCGATGGCCAGGGTCACCGGTTCGTTCAGGCCACGAGGGCAGGGCGGGTAATTGCCGGGGTGGCCGACGAGGCCAAGGGTGCCATCGGTAATGGCTGGCAGACGGTCTTCGACGAACGGCTTGAAGCGCTTCTCGATGACGATTTCCGGCAGCACGCTGTCCCGGGCCTGTTCAAG
Source organism: Pseudomonas sp. 478 (assembly GCF_003254125.1). Lineage (NCBI taxonomy): Bacteria > Pseudomonadati > Pseudomonadota > Gammaproteobacteria > Pseudomonadales > Pseudomonadaceae > Pseudomonas > Pseudomonas sp. 478. Next base: position 392,480 of record NZ_QKZG01000003.1, on the reverse strand, counting down.
GCCTAGGATCAACTGCTCGCGAATCGCCTCGGGCTCCAGGAACGGCGTTTGCCAGAAGCTCTTCTCGACGCGATAGCTGTTCACCAGAATGATTCGTGGCACACCCATGGCCGCTACGGTCTGGAACACCCTGCGCAGCATTTTCGGCCGTGGCAGGGCCAGCACCAGGGTCAGCGGCAGCTTGGCCGGTGGTGGCTGGTCGAGGGTGACGCGCAGTTCGGCTTCATCGGCGTCCAGGCGCAGCAGTTCGGCTGAGCCCATCAGCCCGCCGATACGCCCGACCCGCAGGCTGTCGCCGACAACCGAGCGGTGGACTTCCTGCATGTGCGTCAACCGGCGATCACGCAGGATCGCCCGGTCGGCCGCAATGAAGTCGGCCTCTTCGAGCAGCAGCAGGTTCACGGTTGAGTCGCTGGCGGCTGGTCGTTGTGATCGTCGGCCGGTTGGTCGTCAGGGTGCTCGCCGCGCTTGCTGACCAGGCTGCCGAACAGGATGCCGATTTCAAACAGCAGCCACATCGGTACGGCCAACAGTGTCTGCGAGAAGATGTCCGGTGGCGTCAGGATCATGCCGACCACGAAGCAGCCGATGACCACGTACGGTCGGATCTTCTTCAGGTATTTGACGTCGACCACGCCAATCCACACCAGCAGCACCACGGCCACCGGAATCTCGAACGCTACGCCGAAGGCGAAGAACAGCGTCATGACGAAATCGAGGTAGCTGCTGATGTCGGTCATCATTTCCACGCCGGCCGGGGTGGCGGAGGCGAAGAATTTGAAGATCAGCGGGAACACCAGGTAATAAGCGAATGCCATGCCGGTATAGAACAGCAGGATGCTGGACACCAGCAGAGGCACCGCAATGCGTTTCTCATGCTTGTACAGGCCTGGCGCGATAAAGCCCCAGATCTGATGCAGGATCACCGGGATCGCCAGGAACAGCGAGACCATCATCGTCAGCTTCAGCGGCGTCAGGAACGGCGACGACACATCGGTGGCGATCATCGTCGCGCCCACGGGCAGGTACTGGCGCAGCGGCGTGGAGACGAAAGTGTAGATCTGCTGGGTGAAGGCAAACAACCCGGCGAAGATGATGAAGATCGCCGCTACACAGCGCAGCAGACGGGTACGCAACTCGGTGAGGTGCGAAACCAGCGGCATGTGCTGGTCGTTTTCGGGGAGATCGCTCATGGGGCTCGCGGCGGCAGTGTTGGGTCATGAGGGGCCGACGCAACAGGCGCAGCCGCAGGCGTAACAGGTTCAACCGGTGTTGCTGCAACAACGGGCGCAGGCTCAACGGCTGCTACAACAGGTGCAGGTTCGGCAGCGACTGGAGCATGAATCGTCTGCTCCGCCACAGGCTCAACCGGTTGAACCGGCGTGGCCTCCTGCTGAGTCGGCGTGAAAATCTTCCGCGCCTCCTGCTCAAGCGACAGAATGTGCTCGTTGTGCAGTTGCCGACGAATCTCGTCGGCACCGATTTCACGTTCAACTTCCTGTTTGATCGCGTTGAAGCTGCGCTTCAACCGCCCGACCCACAGGCCGGCGGTGCGCGCAGCACCCGGCAGACGCTCGGGACCCAGCACCAGCAGGGCCACGAGGCCGACGAGCAGCAGTTCAGAGAAGCTGATACCAAACATTAGTCAGTGCTCACACGTCTTTGCGGATCGGCTCTTCGACTTTTTGCGCCTGCACGTCGATAGTGTGCGGCTGATTCACCGACTGAGTGGTCTGTGGCTGCGCAGGTGGAACCGGTTGGGCCGGTGTCACCGTCGGATCAGCTGGCTTGTCTTCATCGCTCATGGCTTTTTTGAAGCCCTTGATCGACTCGCCCACGTCAGTACCGAGGTTTTTCAGTTTCTTGGTGCCGAACACCAGCACGACAACAACCAGGATGACGATCCAGTGTTTCCAGTCAAAAATGCCCATGTCGCTGCTCCTCTCTAATAGTTGTTCAGGCGGACGGACGCGAGGCTTTCTCGGCGTGTCCGGACAGACCGAAACGACGGTCCAGTTCATCGAGTACAGCCTGCGGATGCTGCCCCAGTTGGGCGAGCATGACCATGCTGTGGAACCACAAGTCGGCGGTTTCGTAGATCACATCGCTGCAGTCACCGCTGATGGCGGCATCCTTGGCGGCAATGATGGTTTCGACCGACTCTTCGCCGACCTTTTCCAGAATCTTGTTCAAGCCCTTGTGGTACAGGCTGGCGACATACGAGCTGTCGGCGGCGGCGCCTTTGCGCTCTTCCAGCACCTGGGCCAGACGGGTCAACGTGTCACTCATGGCTGTGTCCTGCGGAATAGATAGCGTGCGGGTCTTTGAGCACCGGGTCGACGGTTTTCCAGTCGCCGTTCTCGAAGACGCGGTAGAAGCAGCTCTGACGGCCGGTATGGCACGCGATGTCGCCGATCTGCTCGACCATCAGGATGATCACGTCGGCGTCACAGTCCAGGCGCATCTCATGCAGGATTTGCACGTGGCCGGACTCTTCGCCCTTGCGCCACAGCTTGCCACGGGAACGTGACCAGTAAATGGCGCGGTTCTCGGCAGCGGTCAGTTCCAGCGCTTCACGGTTCATCCAGGCCATCATCAGGACGCGCCCGGTCTTGTGATCCTGGGCAATCGCCGGCACAAGGCCATCGGCGTCCCACTTGATCTCGTCCAGCCAGTTTTTCATCTTCGACTCCGATGCAGGCCCACACTTCATGAATAGAAGCCTACGTGAAATTCAGCTTTGAAACAGTGTGCCAGCGTGCGGGGACGCTGGCTATCGGCGAACGACCAGATACAAACCAACCGCCACCATGATGCCGGCCGGCCAATGACCCAGTTCGTTCAGCGGCCCACCGGCAGCGAGTATCGTGCCGCCGGCCAGGTGCGCACAGCCGAGCAGTCGCAGCAGCCAATCGTCCTTGCGGCGGTGCCACGGTGGCGGCGGGTCGTAGGCGTGGGGCTGGGACATGCGTTCGAGCAGGTCGCGGGCCATGTTGGCCAGGTGCGGCAGCTGTTCGAACTGGCTCTGCACGTTGCCGATCAAGGCTTTGGGGCTGACGCGCTCACGCATCCAGCGTTCAAGGAATGGCTGGGCGGTGTTCCACAAATCGAGGTCCGGGTACAACTGACGGCCCAGGCCTTCAATGTTCAGCAGGGTTTTTTGCAGCAAAACGAGCTGCGGCTGCACTTCCATGTTGAAGCGCCGGGCGGTCTGGAACAGGCGCATCAGCACCTGGCCGAAAGAAATATCCTTTAACGGTTTTTCGAAGATCGGCTCGCACACGGTGCGGATCGCCGCCTCGAATTCGTTGAGTTTGGTTTCCGCCGGCACCCACCCCGAATCGATGTGCAATTGCGCCACACGACGGTAATCACGCTTGAAGAACGCGAACAGGTTGCGCGCCAGGTAGTCCTGGTCTTCCGGCGTCAGGCTGCCGACGATGCCGCAGTCGATCGCGATGTACTGCGGGCTCCACGGGTTCACGGTGCTGACGAAGATGTTGCCGGGGTGCATGTCGGCATGGAAGAAACTGTCGCGGAACACCTGGGTGAAGAAGATCTCGACGCCGCGCTCAGCGAGCATTTTCATGTCGGTGCGCTGGTCGGCCAGGGTCGCGAGGTCGGTGACCTGAATGCCGTAGATGCGCTCCATCACCAGCACTTTTGGCCGGCACCAGTCCCAATAGACTTGCGGCACGTAGAGCAGGTCCGAGCCGTCGAAGTTACGTCGCAACTGGCTGGCGTTGGCCGCTTCACGCAACAGGTCGAGTTCGTCGTAGATGGTTTTTTCGTAGTCCTGGACCACGTCCACCGGGTGCAGCAGGCGCGCGTCGGCCGAGAGCTTTTCGGCGGCGCGGGCGAGGATGAACAGCCACGCCAGATCCTGCGCGATGATCGGTTTGAGCCCCGGGCGGATGACCTTGACCACCACTTCTTCACCGGTTTTCAGCTGCGCGGCATGCACCTGCGCCACCGAGGCCGAGGCCAGCGGTTCGACGTCGAAGCGGCTGAAGACTTCGCTGATCTTTTTGCCGAGCTGTTCTTCGATCAGCCTGACCGACACTTGCGAGTCGAACGGGGGCACGCGGTCCTGCAGCTTCATCAGCTCATCGGCGATGTCTTCGGGCAGCAAATCGCGGCGGGTGGACAGGATTTGCCCGAACTTGATGAAAATCGGTCCCAGGTCTTGCAACGCCAGACGCAATCGCGCGCCGCGGCTCAGGTCCAGCGTCTTGCGCGGGAACCAGCGCCACGGCAAGGCGTAGCGCAGCGCCAGCAGAAACCACGGCAGTGGCAGGGCGAACAGCAGGTCATCGAGGCGGTAGCGAATCACAACGCGCTGGATGCGCAACAAACGGCGGACGGCAAGCAGCTTCATGCGTTATCGCTTGGGTCGAGGGATCGGGAGAGGCGCTCGAAACGCGCCTCAAGACGTTCCAGATCGAGTTTGATCTGGTCCAGTTCACTAAAACGGGCTTCGGCTTCGCGCTGACCGACGAGGGTGCGCGATTCTTCGGCCAGGTACTCGCCAAGGTTCTGGTTCAGGCTGGCGAACCCTTGCTGATACCAGCGTGCGCGACTGCGCAGGTGACCGCCGAGCAGTTGCGTGGCGACCGGCCCCAGCCAGCGCGAGAGTTCGTACTCCCAGTCCAGCTCGAGGTCCTGAAGGATCGCCGCCAGCTCCAGCAGCACGCCGCTGTCGCCGTCGAGTTCGACTTCAGGCGCATGCAGGACCGACGTCTTGTCCTTGCTCATGGCCAGTTTCAACAGGCTGGAGGCCGGTGCGCGCAAGGTGCAGTCGGCGCCGGTTTCCCAGTGGGAAGCCAGCATCAGGCCTTCGTCGCTGGGCAGGATGAACACTTGCAGCGCCGGGCTTCGGCAGTCGACCGCAATCACCTTGCCACTCAAATGCGCCAGCCGCGGCAACGCCGTGCTGTCGAGACGCAGCACCCGGTTCAGACCGAGTTCAACGCTGGCGAGCAGGCCGGCCAGCAACATCAGGGCTTGATGCCACGGTGCAGGGCGACGATGCCTGCGGTCATGTTGTGGTAGGTCACGCGGTCGAAACCGGCCTCGACCATCATCGACTTCAGGGTTTCCTGATTGGGGTGCATGCGGATCGATTCGGCCAGGTAGCGATAGCTTTCCGAGTCGTTGGTGATCAGCTTGCCCATCAGCGGCATGAAGGCGAACGAGTAGGCGTCGTAGGCTTTGGACATCAACGCGTTGGTCGGTTTGGAGAACTCCAGCACCAGCAAACGGCCGCCCGGTTTCAGTACGCGCAGCATCGAGCGCAGGGCGTCTTCTTTATGGGTAACGTTGCGAAGGCCGAAAGCGATGGTCACGCAGTCGAAATGGTTGTCCGGGAACGGCAGCTTTTCAGCGTCGGCCTGAACGAATTCGACGTTACCGGCCACACCCAGATCCAACAGGCGGTCACGACCGACCTTGAGCATGGATTCGTTGATGTCGGCCAACACCACCTGGCCGGTCGGGCCAACGAGGTGCGAGAACTTCTTGGTCAGATCGCCCGTGCCGCCGGCGATGTCCAGCACGCGGTTACCGGTGCGAACGCCCGACAGCTCGATCGCGAAACGCTTCCACAGACGGTGCATGCCGCCCGACAGGAGGTCGTTCATCAAGTCGTACTTGGCGGCTACCGAGTGGAATACCTCAGCGACTTTTTCCGCTTTCTGGCTTTCCGGAACGTTTTTGAAGCCGAAGTGAGTGGTGGGTTCGGCATCGCTGCCTTTGCGCTGATCAGTCATATCGCTGTCACCAAAAGAGAATGCGGGACATTCTAATCCCGGTGGCCTGCTTTGTCTTGGCAAGGCTGCAGGTAAGATAGGTAACCGCCGGGACGTTTTGCCGCAGTAGCGGTCAAGATCTTCAGGGAAGTATTCATAAAGCAGGAGTCATTCGATGGCCCGTATTAGTGTTGAACGTGCCCATGGCCTGGGTAAGGAAGCGGCCCGCGAGAAGGCTGATCTGTTGGCGCAGAAGCTGTCCGATCAATATGGCCTGGAGCCGCAATGGTCCGGCGACACCCTGAACCTCAAACGTTCCGGTGTGAAAGGCGCGGTGTATGTGGGCGAGGATTCGATCCGCGTCGATGTGGAGTTGGGCCTGATGATGTCGGCCATGAGCGGCATGATCAAATCGGAAATCGAAAAGGCCCTCGATAAAGCGTTGGTCTGATCCGATTCTTTTTGTGAAATGCGATCAATGTGGGAGCGGGCTTGCTCGCGAATGCAGCCTGTCAGTTGCCTGAGATGTTGACTGATACACCGCATTCGCGAACAAGCCCGCTCCCACATTTGTTTTGTGGTGTGACCAAGGGTTTGTGTCAGTTGTTAGGGTGCCGTTTCTAATTTTTCTCCCTACTTTGTGCCTGAGCCCGACGCTTTCGCGGGCAGTTCCTCAAACCTTCTGCGCGTGAGGTGCACCATGGCCAAAGTTATTTTGAAGAAAAAAATCGACGCTTCGACGACTGCTCTGAGCGACGTTAAATCTTATGCCCGCAAGATCTGGCTGGCAGGCCTGGGTGCCTACACCAAGGTCGGCCAAGAGGGCAGCGAGTACTTTCAAGAGTTGGTAAAGGCTGGTCAAACTGTTGAAAAGAAAGGTAAAAAAGTAGTTGCCGAGAAACTTGAAGCGGCCAATGCCGAGATCGATGAAGCCAAGAGTGAAGTAAGCACTTTCAAAGGCAAGGTCGAACTTCAGCTCGACAAGGTCGAGAAGGCTTTTGACTCGCGTGTCGCAAGTACCTTGAATCGTATCGGCATTCCGTCTAAACATGACGTTGAGACACTCTCTGCCAAGCTCGATGAGCTGACGGCATTGCTCGAACGCGTCGCGCGTAAATCTTAAGGAGAACGGGATGGCTGGTAAAAAGAACACCGAAAAAGAAGGCAGCTCGTGGATCGGGAAAGTCGAAGACTACTCCCGCAAAATCTGGCTGGCTGGTTTAGGCGTGTACTCGAAGATCGACACTGACGGCAGCAAGCTCTTCGATACATTGGTTAAAGACGGCGAGAAAGCCGAGAAGCTCACCAAGAGCGCTGTCGGCAAAAAAGTCGATGCTGCCAAGGACTCTGCTTCGTCGGCCAAGTCGCGCATCAGCGGCGTGAAAGATCGCGCACTGGGCAAGTGGGATGAGCTGGAAGGGGCTTTCGACAAGCGTCTGAACAGCGCCATTTCGCGCCTGGGTGTACCGAGCCGCAATGAAGTCAAAGCACTGCACAGCAAGGTCGATACCCTGACCAAGCAAATCGAAAAACTCACTGGTGCCAAGGTGGCGCCTGTTGCGGCGAAAACCGCGGCGGCCAAACCTGCAGCGAAGTCCGCTGCCAAACCACTGGCTAAAGCTGCCGCTAAACCGGCTGCCAAGCCAGCGGCCAAAACTGCCGCAGCGAAACCTGCAGCAGCCAAGCCAGCGGCCAAAGCAGCAGCAAAACCAGCCGCTAAACCGGCTGCCAAAACTGCAGCGGCCAAACCCGCTACCAAGCCAGCGGCCAAACCTGCCGCAGCGAAGAAGCCAGCGGTGAAAAAGCCGGCAGCGCCGAAAGCTGCTGCACCAAAACCAGCAGTAGCTGCCGCCAAACCGGCAACCCCGGCTCCGGTCAGCACATCGAACTCTGCTGCCGCGCCGACCCCTGCTGTAACCCCGACTGTCGCGCCAGCTCCTTCGACGCCAACCAGTCAGTCCTGATTTTCAGGGCTCAAGAAAACGCCCGGCCTGCAAAGGTCGGGCGTTTTTGTTTGTGCACGGCCTTGAAAACGCCGCAGACCTAATGTGGGTTACTCGTGTTCTTCGAGGTATTGAAGGGCCATCTGCTCCGTCGCGACCTTGATCGGCGGCAACAAATGCGGCGCCACCAGCATCATGATCTGGTACACCACCAGTCTCACCTCACCCTCGCGATCAAGAATCCGCTGATAGTCCAGCGAGAACAGCAGCGTCATGGTGATCTGTTCCACCAGCTGCCCCAACGCTTGGGTATCGCTGACCAATTGCCCCTGAGCCTTCAATCGTGCGAGCAACGAAGCCAGTGTGCGCTTCAGCGCATTGAGCAGGTTGCGTATGCCCTTGGCCAGTTTCGGCAAGCGCCCGGCGAGGTTCGACAGGTCCTGGAACAGAAACCGGTAATGGGCCAGGCGCTCGACGATCAGGTGCAGGAACAGCCAGTAATCTTCCGGTGCCAGTTCCACATCGGCCGGTGGATCGAGCAGCGGCGCCAGTTCGGCCTGGAAGCGCTCGAACAGTCCGAGAATCAACGGCTCCTTGCCGTGGAAGTGGTAGTAGAGGTTGCCCGGGCTGATCCCCATTTCGTTGGCCACTTCCATGGTGGAGACGTTCGGCTCGCCCTTGTGATTGAACAACTGCAAAGCACATTCGAGAATCCGGTCGCGGGTTTTCATCCAGTCTTCTTAATGGTCGAGTCATGCCACGGCCGGCGCCGGCCGTGGTTCGTTGTCAGTCAGCGCACGCGCACATAAGTGCCGGGTGCCGCTTCCATCGGTGGATAGTTCTGGTTGCCGAGCGCCATGTGGGTTTCTTTTAGCGCGCCTGAACGTTCTTGAATCCAGCCCAGCCACTGAGTCCACCAACTGCCGCTGACTGGCTTGGCGTCGTAGTACCAGGCCCTTGGGTCAGCGCTCAGCTTCGTGCTCTCGACGAAGTTGGCTTTCGGGTTTGAGGGTGGGTTGAGAATGCTCTGCACATGACCGCTGTTGGACAGCACGAAGCGCCGCTCGCCACCCAGCAGCAGGGTCGAGCGGTACACCGCATCCCACGGGGTGATGTGGTCGTTGATGCCCGCGACGCTGAAGCTGTCGACGGTGACTTTCTGCAAGTCGATCGGTGTGCCGCACACTTCCAGACCCCCCGGATGACTCATCGGGTTGTATTTGAAGAAGTCCAGCAAGTCGCCATGCAAGGCTGCCGGCAAACGTGTGTTGTCGTTGTTCCAGTAGAGGATGTCGAACGCTGGCGGCTCCTTGCCCAACAGGTAGTTGTTAACGAAATAGCTCCAGATCAAATCGTTGGGGCGCATCCAGGCGAAGACCTTGGCCATGTCGCGGCCATCCAGCACGCCTTTCTGATAGGAGCGACGCTTGGCCGCTTCAAGCGTCTGTTCGTCGGCGAAGAGGGTCGCCGGCGAGTCCATCTGACTGTCGAGCAGGCTCACGAGGTAGGTCGCGCTGGACACCCGCCGCAGTTGTCGCTTGGCCTGCAAATGGCCTTGCAGGGCGGCAATGGTCAGCCCGCCCGCGCAGGCGCCCATCAGGTTGACCTCGCGAGCACCGGTGATCGCCCGGCACACATTCATCGCTTCTTCCGCGGCTTCGACGTACGTCGACAGCCCCCATTCGCGATGCCGCACATCCGGATTGCGCCAGCTGATCATGAAGGTTTGCAGGCCGTTCTTCAGGGCGAACTGGACGAAGCTGTTGTGCGGGCTCAGGTCGAAAATGTAGTACTTGTTGATCTGTGGCGGCACCACCAGCAGCGGTTTGGAATACTGCTTTTCGGTCATGGGCTTGTACTGGATCAACTCCAGCAGCTCATTGCGAAACACCACGGAGCCCGTAGTGGTGGCGACCGTTTTGCCGACCTCGAAAGCTTGTTTGGTGACTTGTCTGGGCAGACCGTCGTTGTGCAGGAAGTCGTCGACCAGGTGGCTGATGCCTCGCACCAGGCTGCTGCCGCCGGAGTTGAAGATCTCCTTGATCGCCAGCGGATTAAGCAGGCTGTTGGACGGCGCCATGGCGTCGTTGAGCAAGGCGAAGGCGAAGTGCGCGCGGGCGCGATCGTCCGGAGTCATGTTGCTCTCGTCGATCCAGTGTTTGACCTGCTTCTGCCAGCTCAGGTAAGCCTGCAAACTGCGGCGATAAAAAGGATTGAGGCTCCACGCCGGGTCGGCAAAGCGATTGTCCTGCGGATTGGTCGGGTGCAGGGTTTCGCCCAGCAGTACGCGGCCCAGTTGACCGCCCAGCTTCAAGGCGTGTCGGGCGGTATGCACCGGGTTGCGCAATCCATGGGCGGCAACGCTGCGCAGGGTGGAAAACAGATCCCGCCCACGCAAACCGGAAATCGCACTCTGCGCATTAATGAACGCGGCGGGAGTGGGCAAAAATTCCCTCGCTGGTTTTTCGCGCATGAATCAACACTCCTTCGTCTTCAGGCCAAATACAGTTACACCGAACCAGAACACCATAGACGCTGTTGCGGATTGTTGCGCGGCGCTGCGTCTTCCCGACCCCTTTTTGTAACAAAAGCCAGGGCCGATTAGCCGCCCAATGGTGCCGGATGCGGATGCATCACGGCACGCTGACGTTCTTCCTGGAGAAACTTCATGATGATCGGTGCCACTGCTTCGGCCCGGGTAATCAAGAACAGATGCCCGTCATCGATGATGTGCAATTGGGCGTTGGGAATCCGCCAGGCCAGTAACCGCATGTTGACCAACGGAATCAGTGGATCGTCGTCACCGGCCAGTACCAGGGTTGGCTGGTTGATCTTGTGCAACCAGTGAATGCTGGTCCAGCCGAGGCCGGCGAACAGCTGCCAGTAGTAACCGAGTTTGCCTGCCGAGCGGACCTTGGCGGCATGGCTGGCGGCCAGGGTCGGATCGCGACGGAATGCACCGCCATAGATCATCGGCGCAATGCGAATCACGTGAGACGGCTGGATGTAGCGTCGTGGGCTGGCCATCATCCACAGGACTTTCGGCTTGCCCGGCACCATCACCGTGCCAGCCGCCGTGGCCGCCAGAACGAGTTTCTTGCAGCGCTCGGGATAGTCGTAAGCGAACTGCTGGGCGAGGGCGCCACCCCACGACACGCCGATGACGTTGACTTGCCCGTAGTCGAGATAGTCGAGCATCCGCGCCGTGAGTTTCGCCAGGCCCGGAAAGCGATACGGTCGCCTTGGCGTCGACGAACCGCCGACACCAGGGACGTCGAAAGCGATGACTTCCAGGTCCGGGTCCAGCGCCGCGACGAACGGAAACACCAGCTCCAGGTTGGCGCCGATGCCGTTGAAAATCAGCAAGGGCGTCAAGTGAGGCTTGCCGGGGCGTACCGCCGTGCGGAGGGTCTGGCCATCCAGGTCGACGGTACGGAATATGAACGGTTGCGGCATGCTTCAGGCCCTGTGGGTCACTGTCTCAATTTCACCCTCGATCCCCTGTGGGAGCGGGCTTGCTCGCGAATGCGTCAGGTCAGTCGACATCACTGTTGAATGATCAATCGCTTTCGCGAGCAAGCCCGCTCCCACAGGAGGGCGAGGTGTGTCAGTTATCGCTCATGCACATAAGTGCCCGGTGCAGCTTCACCTGCTGGATAAGCCTTGTTGCCCAAACTGCTTGGAGACTTCTTCAGCTTGCCGGAACGCTCGGCTTGCCATGCCTGCCAGTGCAGCCACCAGGAATCGGTGTGCTTGGTGGAGTTTTCGTGCCAGTCCTCGGCCTTGACCGGCATCTCGGTGCTGGTCATGTAGCGCGATTTCGGATTGCCCGGCGGGTTCAGAATGCTCTGGATATGCCCGCTGCTGGACAGCACGAATTCAACCTTGCCGCCGAACAGTTGTGCCGACTTGTAGCAGGACTTCCACGGGGTGATGTGGTCGTTGGTTCCGGCCAGGGAGTAGATGTCGGCAGTGACCTGCTTCAGATTGATCGGTGTGCCGCACACTTCCAGTGCGTCGGGGCGGATCAATGGGTTGGTCTTGAACATCTCGATCAGGTCGCCGTGGAACGCTGCGGGCAACCGTGTGGTGTCGTTGTTCCAGAACAGGATGTCGAACACCGGCGGCTCGTTGCCCAGCAGGTAGTTGTTGACCCAGTAGTTCCAGATCAGGTCGTTGGGGCGCATCCAGGCGAAAACTTTCGCCATGTCGCGGCCTTCCAGTACGCCGGCCTGATAGGAGTGGCGCTTGGCGGATTCGAGGGTCTGTTCGTCGACGAACAGCGCCACATCGCTGTCCAGGGTGGTGTCCAGCACACTGACCAGCAGCGTCAGGGCGTTGACCTTATTCTCGCCGAGCGCGGCGTAGTGTCCCAGCAGGGCAGTGCAGGTGATGCCGCCGGAGCAGGCGCCGAGCATGTTGATGTCTTTGCTGCCGGTGATCGCGGTGACCACATCGACCGCTTCCTTGAGCGCTTCGATGTAGGTAGACAGACCCCACTCACGCTGCTCTTTGGTCGGGTTGCGCCAGCTGACGATGAACGTCTGCATGTTGTTGCGCAGGCAGAAACGCGCCAGGCTCTTGTCCGGGCTCAGGTCGAAAACATAGAACTTGTTGATCTGCGGTGGCACCACCAACAGTGGGCGCTCGTGCACCTGCTCGGTGGTCGGCCGATACTGGATCAGCTCCAGCACATCATTGCGAAACACCACCGCGCCTTCGGTGACGCCCAGGCTCGTGCCGACCTCGAACGCGCCCATGTTGACCTGGCTCGGCATGCCGCCGTTGTGCACCAGATCCTTGGCCAGATGGGAGAGGCCGTCGAGCAGGCTTTTGCCGCCGGTCTCGAAGAAGCGCTTGACCGCCGCCGGGTTGGCCGCACTGTTGGTCGGGGCCATGGCTTCGGTCATGAGGTTGATCACGAAATGCCCGCGTGCGACGTCCTTGGGCGAGAGGTTGCTTTCGCCGATCCAGTCGTGGAGCTCCTTGCGCCACGCCAGGTAAGTTTGCAAATAACGTTTGTAGAGCGGGTTCTGACTCCAGGCCGGATCGGAGAAGCGACGGTCATCGCTTGTCGGTTGCAGCGCGGATTTGCCGAACAGCACGTTCTTCAGTTCGATACCGAAATGAGCGACATGCTTTGCACTGTGAATCGGTTGTTTGATGGCCTGGGTCAGCACCATTCGGGCAGAGCCCAACAGATCTTTTCTACGCAGTCCAACGACCGGATTCAGCCCCAAGGTATTTTCCGAGGCCTGAACTTTCAGGTCATCGTTATTCTTGTTACTCATCTACGACGCTCCATTGTCCTGAGACGAATACCTGGGTCCAGCTGTGCAGTCCACAGCCAATGCCAGGTACTACTGCTCGGGTGACCGTTAATTCTGCATCGCTGCTTTTTAGTTCAGAGAGCACTGCAGGTACCTTGCCAGCTCCATTGGTTACCCGAGTTTAATTTTTTTCGCAAGCGGGCCAATCGTTGACCCGAAAGCGGAGCATTCAAACAGATGGAATTAGAAAATGCCTTCTAATGAGCGAAAGGCCTGAGCTAGAGCATCAGCTTGACGACGGATTCGTTCGGATCGCGGGTCTTTCCGGCGGCTTTGAGTTCGGCAAGATAATCGTTCCAGAGATCCTCTTGGCGCACGCCCAGCTGGTACAGATATTCCCAGGTGAACAGGCCGCTGTCGTGGCCGTCGTCGAAGGTCAATTTCAGTGCGTACTGACCGGCCGGTTCGACCTTGGTCAGGCCTACGCCGATCTTGCCAAATTGCAGGATAGGTTTGCCGTGGCCCTGGACCTCGGCGGAAGGAGAGTGCACGCGCAGGAACTCGGCGGGCAGGTGATGCTCCTCGCCGGACGCATATTTCAGCGACAGGGTTTTCGAGGCTTTGTGCAGTTTGATGTCGGTGGGGAGTTGGGTCATGACCTGGAGTCCGTCTGTAGGCGCGTGGTCTGACTCCTGTAGGAGCACAGCTTGCTGGCGATGGCGATCTCAAGTGCGCTATCGCCAGCAAGCTGTGCTCCTACAGAGGGTCGCTTGGCTTACAGGATATAACGGGACAGGTCTTCGTTCTGCGCCAATTCGCCCAAGTGGCTGTTGACGTAATCGGCATCGATCAGGATCGCCTTTTCGTCGTGGGCGCTGGCCAGATCACCGGCGCTGAACGACACCTCTTCAAGCAGGCGCTCAAGCAGCGTGTGCAGGCGACGGGCACCGATGTTCTCAGTCTTCTCGTTGACCTGCCAGGCGATCTCGGCAATGCGCTTGATACCGTCCGGCTGGAACTCGATCACCAGGCCTTCGGTTTTCAGCAGGGCGCAATATTGCTCGGTGAGCGAGGCGTGCGGTTCGCTGAGAATGCGTTCGAAATCTTCAGGCGTCAGCGCCTTGAGTTCGACACGAATCGGCAGACGACCTTGCAGCTCAGGCACCAGATCGCTCGGCTTGCTCAGGTGGAACGCACCGGATGCGATGAACAGGATGTGGTCGGTCTTGACCATGCCCAGTTTGGTGTTGACGGTGCAGCCTTCGATCAGTGGCAGCAAGTCGCGCTGTACGCCTTCACGGGAGACGTCGATGCCACCGGAGTTGCCGCGCTTGGCGACCTTGTCGATTTCGTCGATGAACACGATGCCGTGCTGCTCGACCGCTTCCAGCGCCTTGGCCTTCAACTCTTCTTCGTTGACCAGGCGACCGGCTTCTTCGTCACGCACCAGTTTCAGTGCTTCCTTGACCTTGATCTTGCGGCTCTTGCGTTTGCCCTTGCCCATGTTGGCGAACAGGCTCTGCAACTGGTTGGTCATCTCTTCCATGCCCGGCGGCGCGGAGATATCGACACCGGTCACTTCGGCGACTTCGATTTCGATCTCTTTGTCATCCAGCTGGCCTTCGCGCAGACGCTTGCGGAACAGCTGACGGGTGTTGGAATCAGCGGGCGATCCGGCGTCTTCGTTGCTGAAGCCCATGCGTGCCGGTGGCAGCAGGGCGTCGAGGATGCGATCTTCGGCGGCGTCTTCGGCGCGGTGGCGAACCTTGGTCATTTCCTGTTCGCGCAGCAGCTTGATCGCCGCGTCGGCCAGGTCACGAATGATCGATTCAACGTCGCGGCCGACATAGCCGACTTCGGTGAACTTGGTTGCTTCGACCTTGATGAACGGCGCGTTGGCCAGTTTCGCCAGGCGACGAGCAATCTCGGTTTTACCGACACCGGTCGGGCCGATCATCAGGATGTTTTTTGGTGTGACTTCAACGCGCAGCTCTTCAGGCAGCTGCATCCGGCGCCAGCGGTTACGCAGCGCGATGGCGACGGCGCGCTTGGCATCGTCCTGGCCGATGATATGGCGATTGAGTTCGTGGACGATTTCACGGGGAGTCATGGACATAGTAATTGGCGGTCCTCAGGTAAAAGTGAGCCGTGGCGTGGTGGCCAAAACAGGCTTACTCAGCGAGGTCCTGCTCCTCAATGGTGAAGGTGTGGTTGGTGAATACACAGATGTCGCCGGCGATGCCGAGGGCGGTTTCGACGATTTCCCGGGCCGACAGATCGGTTTTCTTCAGCAGCGCGCTGGCGGCGGCCTGGGCGTAACCGCCACCGGAACCCATGGCGATCAGACCTTCTTCGGGTTCGACCACGTCGCCGTTGCCGGTGATGATCAGAGAGGCGTCTTTGTTCGCGACCGCGAGCATGGCCTCGAGGCGGCTGAGGGAGCGGTCAGTGCGCCATTCTTTGGCGAGTTCGACAGCGGCGCGAACCAGGTGGCCCTGATGTTTCTCAAGCTGGCCTTCGAAACGCTCGAAGAGGGTGAAGGCGTCAGCGGTGGCCCCGGCAAAACCGGCGATCACTTGCCCGTGGTACAGGCGGCGAACTTTCTTCGCATTGCCTTTCATCACGGTATTGCCGAGCGAAACCTGGCCGTCGCCGCCCATGACGACTTTGCCGTGGCGGCGAACTGAAACGATGGTGGTCAAAGGGAGAGTCTCCACGCAGCGGGGCGAAAATGCCTTATGCCAACTCATATGGGGGTGGTGGAGCGTATTTCAACGGTGGGAGACGAATGGCATGCGATGACTGTGGCGAGGATTTAGCGAAACGTCGCACCGCCCCGTTCGGCTGCGGAGCAGTCGCAAAACCAGTGCCCGCGGTATGTCTGATACTCCGCAGGTGGAGGTTTGAGGGCCGCTGCGCGACCCAACGGGGATAAATCCCCTCACCACAGGTTTGTGGGCGACCTCAGATTAAGGTGCCCACAAAAAAAGGGTCAGCGGCTTTGGCGTTGTTGTAACAACAGGTTGCTGAACCCACTGCCGGCCAGTTGTTTCTGGGCGGTGGTCAGTTGCTCGCGGTTGCTGAACGGGCCGACCAATACCCGGTACCAGGTTTCGTCCTTCACGGTGCCGGATTCAACCGCCACCGCCTGGCCGAGCAGGATGATCTGGGCCCGGACCTTGTCCGCATCAGCTTCCTTGCGGAACGAGCCGGCCTGCAGGAAGAACTTGGTCACTGGCGCCGCTTTGGACACCGGCGGCGCTGGCGGCGGGGTAATCCCGGCCAGTGCGGCCTGAGCCCGCGCAGTATCGATCTTCGCCGCTTGCTCTGGCGTAACCGGCGTCGTCGGAATGGCCGGCACTTGTGGCGTCGGCAGGGTTTTCTCCGGCACGGCATCCGGCGGCACGATGACTTCCGATTCCGGCAGCAACGTGTAGAAGTCGTACTTCGGCTTCACCGGTTGCGTCGGGCTCGGCGGGGTCTTGTTGGCCTCGGCGATCTTGGTGGCTTTCTGCTGCTCGATCTTCTCGCGCTTGACGCTCTCGCTGCCCTTGCCTGGTTCCAGTTTCATCAGGAACACAACAAACGCGCCGACCGTCAGGCCGATGGCCATCCACAGCCACCCCGGGATCGGTTGCTTTGCAGGAGCTTGGTAACGGCTGGCGCCACGCTTGGGTGCAGGTTTTTTCTTGGCAGCCAACTTACATACGCTCCAGAGTTTCCAGACCCAAGAGTTCCAGGCCTTGCTTGAGAGTGCGGCCGGTCAGCGCGGCGAGGCGCAGACGACTTTGCATTTGCGCCGGGGTGTCGGCGTTGAGGATCGGGCAGTTCTCGTAGAAGCTGGAGAACAGGCCGGCGACATCGTACAGGTAGGTGCACAGGATGTGCGGCGTGCCTTTGTCAGAAACGTTGTTCAGCACTTCGCCGAACTGCGCGAGCTTCGCCGCCAGCTCGTGCTCGTGGGGTGCTTCGAGGACGATCTGGCCTTCGACTTCGCTGAAGTCCTTGCCGAGTTTGCGGAACACGCCGGCCACGCGGGTGTAGGCGTACAGCAGGTACGGCGCAGTGTTGCCTTCGAAGTTCAGCATCAGGTCGAAGTTGAAGCTGTAGTCGCTGGTGCGGTGCTTGGACAGGTCGGCGTATTTCACCGCGCCAATGCCCACAACCTTGGCGATGTTGCGCAGTTCGTCTTCAGCAAGTGTAGGGTTCTTTTCTTTCACCAGTGTGTAGGCGCGTTCCTGGGCTTCGGTCAACAGGTCGATCAGCTTCACGGTGCCGCCGTCACGGGTCTTGAACGGACGGCCATCGGCGCCGTTCATGGTGCCGAAGCCCATGTGCTCCATTTCCATCGGGTGCGTCACGAAGCCGGCCAGGCGCGCGACCTGGAATACTTGCTGGAAGTGCAAGGCCTGACGCTGGTCGACGAAGTACAGCGCGCGATCAGCCTTCAACTTGCCGCTGCGGTAACGCACGGCCGCCAAGTCGGTGGTGGCGTAGAGGTAACCGCCGTCAGCCTTGACGATGATCACTGGCAGCGGATCGCCGTCTGCGTTCTTGAACTCGTCGAGGAACACGCACTGGGCGCCGTTGCTCTCGACCAGCAGGCCAGCGGCCTTGAGGTCGTTGACTACGTTGATCAGGTCATCGTTGTAGGCACTTTCGCCCATCACGTCGGCCATGGTCAGTTTGACGTTCAGCAGTTCGTAGATTTTCTGGCAGTGCGACAGCGAGATGTCTTTGAACTTGGCCCACAGCGCCAGGCAGTCCGGGTCGCCGGCTTGCAGCTTGACCACCAGGCCGCGGGCGCGATCGGCGAACTCTGCGGATTCGTCGAAGCGTTGCTTGGCGGCGCGGTAGAAGTTTTCGAGGTCCGACAGCTCGTCGCTGGTGATCGGGTTTTCCTGCAGATACGCCATCAGCATGCCGAACTGGGTGCCCCAGTCGCCGACGTGGTTCTGACGGATCACTTCGTCGCCGAGGAATTCCAGCACGCGCGCCACGCCGTCGCCGATGATGGTCGAGCGCAAGTGGCCGACGTGCATTTCTTTGGCCAGGTTCGGTGCCGACAGGTCGACGACAGTGCGCTGTACCGGACCCGCCTTGCGCACGCCGATGTGGGCGTCGGCCAGGGCGGCGTCCAGGCGAGTGGCCAGGGCCTGGGTGTTCTGGAAGAAGTTCAGGAAGCCGGGACCGGCGATTTCGGTCTTGGTGACGTTTTCGTCAGCCGGCAGCGCGGCGATGATTTTCTCGGCCAGGTCGCGCGGCTTCATACCGGCCGGTTTGGCCAGCATCATGGCGATGTTGCTGGCGAAATCGCCGTGAGTCTTGTCACGGGAGTTTTCCACCTGGATCGCCGGCGACAGGCCTTCAGGCAACACACCTTCGTTGACGAGTTGGGTGATGGCTTGTTGGATCAGCTGGCGAATGGTGTCTTTCATGGTGTTCTCTTTCGACCGCAAGCGCGGCGGCGCCTGGATGCGCTAGTGGAAAAACTGGGCATTATCCGTTGCGAAGACGGGCTTGCCAACTATAGCGGGCAGGTTATGGATATGTGGTGACAAATCGGCCGCCTTCGCGAGCAAACCCGCTCCCACATTGACCGGGTGAGCGCCGCAAATCCACTGTGGGAGCGAGCCTGCTCGCGATGGCGATATCAAAATCAATACAAATCCACAGGATCGACATCCAGCGACCAGCGCACCGCCCGCCCGCTCGGCATCTGTTCCAACACCAGCAGCCAGCTGCTTAACAGTCGATGCAACGGCGCCCGGGCCGTCGCTTGCAGCAACAACTGCGCACGATAACGCCCGGCCCGGCGTTCCATCGGTGCCGGCACCGGCCCTAGCAGTTCAATCCCGGTCAGGTGCTGTTCGGCCAGCAAACGCTCGGCCTCGCTGCACGCCTCATCAAGAAAACCTTCAGCTTGCCCCGGTTTGTGCGCTTCGGCCCGCAGCAGCGCCAGGTGCGCAAACGGCGGCAGACCCGCCGAGCGACGTTCGCTCAACGCCTGTTCGGCAAAGGCGAAATAGCCCTGTTCAGTCAATTGCACCAGCAGCGGATGGTCGGCCAAGTGCGTCTGGATGATTACTTTGCCCGGCTCTTCAGCCCGGCCCGCGCGCCCGGCCACCTGGACGATCAACTGCGCCATGCGCTCGCTGGCGCGGAAGTCGCCGGAAAACAGCCCGCCGTCGGCATCGAGAATCGACACCAGCGTCACCCGTGGAAAGTGGTGCCCTTTGGCAAGCATTTGCGTGCCGACCAGAATGCAGGGCTGGCCCTTCTGAATGGTCGCGAACAGCTGATTCATGGCGTCTTTTCGCGAAGTGCTATCGCGGTCGACCCGCAGCACCGGGACGTCGGGAAACAAAATCCCCAATCGTTCTTCGGCGCGCTCGGTGCCAGCGCCGACTGGCCTTAAATCGACCTTGCCGCATTTCGGGCAATGCCGAGGGACGCGCTCGACGTAGCCGCAATGGTGGCAGCGCAGTTCGCCGGAGCGCTGGTGCACGGTCATGCGCGCATCGCAGCGCTGACATTCGGACATCCAGCCACAGTCATGGCAGAGCAGCGTGGGCGCAAAACCGCGACGGTTGAGGAACACCAACACTTGTTGCCCAGCGGCCAGCGTCTGGCCGATGGCTTGCTGCATCGGTCCGGAAATGCCGCTGTCCAGTGGGCGGCTTTTTACGTCCAGGCGCAGGAATCGCGGTTGCTTGGCGCCGCCGGCGCGCTCATTCAGGCGTAAGAGCCCGTATCGGCCGGTGTAGGCGTTGTGCAGGCTTTCCAGCGAAGGCGTGGCGGAGCCGAGGACAATCGGGATGTTTTCCTGGCGTGCGCGCACCAATGCCAGGTCGCGGGCGTGATAGCGCAGGCCTTCCTGCTGTTTATAGGAACCGTCGTGCTCTTCATCGATGATGATCAGGCCGGGGTTCTTCATCGGCGTGAACAGCGCCGAGCGGGTGCCGATAATGATGTCGGCGTCACCGTCCCGGGCCGCGAGCCAGGCTTCAAGGCGCTCGCGGTCATTGACCGCCGAGTGGATCAGCGCGATGCGTGCATTGAAGCGCTGCTCGAAGCGCGCCAGGGTCTGCGGGCCGAGGTTGATCTCCGGGATCAGCACCAGCGCTTGTTTGCCTGCCTCGAGCGTTTCGCGGATCAGCTGCAAATAGACTTCGGTCTTGCCGCTGCCGGTGACGCCGGCCAGCAGGAATGCGTGATAACTGTCGAAACCGGCGCGAATAGCCTCATAGGCTGCACGTTGCTCCGGGTTGAGCGGCAGTTCCGGCTGCGCCAGCCAGTGTTCGTGGCGGGCGTCGGGGGCGTGCTTGCGGATTTCGACTTGCACCAGATCCTTGGCCAGCAGCAAATCCAGGCTGTCCTTGCTCAGCATCAGTTTGCTCAACAACTGATGGGCGACGCCGTGGGGATGTTGGGCCAGGGTCGCCAGGGCCTCCCGTTGACGCGGGGCGCGAGCGATGCGCGGGTCATCAAGGCTGGCGCCGGGCGCGGCGGACCAGAAGCGCTCCTGCCGCGCTTCGGCCAGTTCGCCTTGTCGCAACAGTACCGGTAGCGCCCAGCTCAAAGTGTCGCCGAGGCTGTGCTGGTAATACTGAGACGTCCACAGGCACAGTTTGAATAGCGCTGGCGGCAGGGGTGGCGTGGCATCGAGCAGGGCCAGGGCCGGCTTGAGCTTTTCTACCGGCACTTCGCTGTGATCGGTCACCTCCACCAGAATCCCGATCATCTCCCGTCGGCCGAACGGCACCCGCAGGCGCATGCCCGGCTGCAACTGGGCACGCAGGATCCCGGCCGGGGCACGGTAATCGAACAGGCGGCGCAGAGGCGAAGGCAGGGCGAGGCGCAAAATGGCGTCGGGCACGCGGGGGATTCTCTCTGGGCGGGCAGTAAGAAAGGCTGAGCGCAATCCCTGTGGGAGCGGGCTGTGGCGAGGGGATTTATCCCCGTTCGGCTGCGAAGCAGTCGCAAATCAGTGAATACGGTTTTTCTGAAACACCGTTATCACAGCTTCAGGGCTGCTTCGCGACCCAACGGGGATGAATCCCCTCGCCACAGTTCGCTCCAACAGGGACGGCGCTTTGGGCCGGGAGCCTAGCAGACGACTGGTGTAAGGGACAGCTTGCGTGATCGCAAAGGTCTGGTAGAATCCGCGGCCTAATTATGTGCGGTATTCAACAATAGTGTTGAGTGGCGGCACACTAGCCTGAGGAATACACCATGAAAGCCGATATCCATCCAGCGTACGAAACCATCGAAGTAACTTGCAGCTGCGGCAACAAGTTCGAAACTCGTTCGAACCTGTGCAAGCCACTGGGTACTGACGTATGCAACGAGTGCCACCCGTTCTACACCGGTAAGCAGAAGACTCTGGATACTGGCGGCCGTGTACAGCGCTTCGCAGACCGTTTCGGTGCTTTCGGCAAGAAAGCTCCTGCTGCTGCAGAGTAAGGTTGCAAAGCCCCATGGGCTTTACCTTGCTGATGAAAAAGGCGTCCCTCGCGGGCGCCTTTTTTGTGTCTGCGATTTGGCTTTCCGGTGCCCAGGCCTTCTGCCCGGCGCCGAGCGGGCTGACACCCGTTGTGGTGCAGCGGGTGGTGGATGGTGACACGCTGCGCCTGAGCGATGGCCGCAGCGTGCGCATGATCGGTTTGAATACGCCGGAGCTGGGCAAGAAAGGCCGTTCCGACGAGCCGTTCGCAGTGGCGGCACGCCAACGCCTGGAAGCACTGGTGGCTGCAAGCGACGGACGGGTCGGTTTATTGCCCGGTAAAGAAAGCAAAGACCATTACGGCCGCACCTTGGCCCATGTCTACAGCGCCGATGGCGCGAACCTTGAAGCGCAGATGCTCGCTGAAGGACTTGGTTTCCAGGTAGCGGTCGCGCCAAATGTCGATCTGGTCGACTGCCAGCAAGCGGCGGAACACCGCGCCCGTCAGGCCGGACTCGGGTTGTGGCGTCAATCCCCTGTACTGAAAGCGGAGCAGATCAACACGTCCGGTTTCGCTGTGCTCAGCGGTCGTGTGAGCAAGGTTCAGCGCAATCGCGGCGGGGTTTGGATCGAATTGCAGGATTCGGTTGTACTGCGCGTTGCACCCAATTTGCTGGGGCAGTTCGATGTGGCGAATCTCGAGCGGCTGAAGGGCAGGCAGATCGAAGCCCGTGGCTGGGTGCTGGACCGTTCGCGGCGCGGCGGCCTGAAAGAAGGACAGGCACGCTGGCTTTTGCCCTTGACCGACCCGGCGATGCTTCAGATGGCGCAGTGATAAAAAATTGTAGACATTTTTTATTCTGATTGTGAACAGTCAATCCCTTGTGTTACGCGGCTCTTGGTCCAAAGTCGTAGGGCCGGGTGCTTGACAGGGGTGACCGGTCAGTCTTGTAGGGACTTTGCGACACGAGTATCCTCGGCGGTCCGTCTGTCCAACAGTAAAAAGCGGAATGCCCCTATGTCTGATCTGAAAACTGCCGCTCTCGAATATCACGCCCATCCCCGTCCAGGGAAGCTGAGTGTCGAGCTCACCAAGGCCACCGCTACCGCCCGCGACCTGTCGCTGGCCTACAGCCCCGGCGTAGCCGAACCAGTACGCGAAATCGCCCGCGATCCTGAACTGGCCTACAAATACACCGGCAAAGGCAACCTGGTTGCAGTCATTTCCGATGGCACCGCAATTCTCGGCCTGGGTAACCTTGGCCCATTGGCTTCCAAGCCAGTAATGGAAGGTAAAGGCGTGCTGTTCAAGCGCTTCGCCGGCATCGACGTTTTCGACATCGAAGTCGACTCCGAAAGCCCGCAAGCCTTCATCGACACCGTCAAGCGCATCTCCATCACCTTCGGTGGCATCAACCTGGAAGACATCAAGGCACCTGAGTGCTTTGAGATCGAACGTGCTCTGATCGAGCAGTGCGACATTCCGGTATTCCACGATGACCAGCACGGCACCGCGATCGTGACTGCGGCCGGCATGATCAACGCCCTGGAAATCGCTGGCAAAACCCTCGCTGACGCCAAGATCGTCTGCCTGGGCGCCGGTGCTGCTGCCATCTCCTGCATGAAATTGCTGGTGAGCATGGGTGCCAACATCGAAAACATCTTCATGGTTGACCGTACCGGCGTGATCCACTCCGGCCGTGACGACCTGAACCAGTACAAGGCTGTTTTCGCTCACTCGACTGAAAAACGCACGCTGGCCGACGCCCTGAAAGGCGCGGACGTGTTCGTTGGCCTGTCCGGCCCGAACCTGCTGAGCGCTGAAGGCCTGAAATCCATGGCGGCCAACCCGATCGTGTTCGCGTGCTCGAACCCTGATCCGGAAATCGCCCCGGAACTGGCTCACGCCACCCGTGACGACGTGATCATGGCGACCGGCCGTTCGGACTACCCGAACCAGGTCAACAACGTGCTGGGCTTCCCGTTCATCTTCCGCGGTGCCCTGGACGTTCGCGCCAAGCGCATCAACGAAGAAATGAAAGTGGCTGCGGCCAACGCCCTGCGTGAATTGGCCAAGCTGCCGGTTCCTCAGGAAGTGTGCGACGCCTACGGCGGCATCAAACTGGAATTCGGTCGTGAGTACATCATTCCGAAACCAATGGATGCTCGTCTGATCACCGTGATCTCCGATGCCGTGGCCAAGGCTGCGATCGAGACCGGCGTAGCGACCCTGCCGTATCCGAAGAACTACCCGCTCAAAAGCGTGGATGACGTGTTCAACGGCTAAGTCGTTGTAGCGCTTCAACACAAAGCCCCGGCTCTTGCGAGTCGGGGCTTTTTTTTTGCCTGCAGATGATCGTTCCCACGCCCTGCGTGGGAATGCAGCCCGGGACGCTCCGCGTCCCTTCCCACAGCCGAACGCGGAGCGTCCGTAGAGGCATTCCCACGCAGAGCGTGGGAACGATCAGCCCCGCTCTTCTTTCGAAGGCGGGGCTTTTTGCAGCGTCAGGCGATCAGAACAAATCGATCGGTGCCGCTTCATCCGCAGGCAGTGGGCTGCCCGGCGCACTGCCGTTGCCCAGTTCGTTCGCTGACGGTGGCGTGTCTTCGGCCTTGAACAGCTCGAAGTAGGCGCCTGGCGTGCCTGGGGTGGCTGCACGGCCGCTGATCGGGTCGACTCGCAGGCTGAGAATGCCTTCCGGCTCTGGCTGCGTATGGGGCGGCAGGCCTTTGAGTGCGGCGCCCATGTAGTTCATCCAGATCGGCAGGGCGACGGTACCGCCGAACTCCTTGCGACCCAGGCTTTCAGGCTGGTCGAAACCGGTCCAGACAGTGGTCACATAATCGGCGTTGTACCCGGAGAACCAGGCGTCCTTGGACTCGTTGGTGGTACCGGTCTTGCCCGCAATGTCGCTGCGGCCCAAGGCCAGGGCGCGGCGACCGGTGCCGAGTTTGATGACGTCCTCGAGCATGCTGTTGAGGATGAAAGTGGTGCGACCATCGATGATGCGCTCGGCCACGGCCGGCGTTTGTGGCGCTGGCTGGGCAGTCAGGGCTTCGCCCGGGGTTGCGTTGACGGTGAAGGCGCTGGCCGCGACAGGAGCGGCGATGCCGTCAGTGGCGACGTTGCCTTTCGGGACGCTCGACGGGTTGGCGACGAACAGCGTGTCGCCATTGCGGCTTTCGATTTTCTCGATGATGTAGGGGGTGATCTTGTAGCCGCCGTTGGCGAAAGTACTCCAGCCGGTGGCGATTTCCATTGGCGTCAGCGTCGCGGTGCCCAGGGCCAGCGACAGGTTGCGCGGCAGGTCCTGCTTGTTGAAGCCGAACTTGCTGATGTAGTCGATGGTGCGATCAACGCCCAGCGCCTGCACCAGACGGATCGACACCAGGTTGCGCGACTTGTACAGCCCTTCGCGCAGACGGATCGGACCGAGGAAGGTGTTGGTGTCGTTCTTCGGCCGCCAGACCTTGTCCAGGTATTCGTCGACGAACACGATCGGTGCGTCGTTCACCAGGCTGGCGGCGGTGTAGCCGTTATCCAGTGCGGCGCTGTAGACGAACGGTTTGAAGCTCGAGCCCGGCTGACGCTTGGCCTGCAGGGCGCGGTTGTAATTGCTCTGCTCAAAGGCGAAGCCACCGACCAGGGAGCGAATGGCACCGTTCTGCGGATCGAGGGAAACCAGCGCGCCCTGAGCCTGCGGGATCTGGCTGAATTTCAGCGAGTTGTCCGGCTGGCGCTGCACACGAATCAGGTCGCCGACCTGCGCAACGTCCGAAGGCTGCTTCGGATTGGCGCCCATGCTGTTGGTGTTCAGGAACGGGCGCGCCCATTTCATGCTGTCCCAGCCGACGTGTTCGTCACCGGTACGGGTCATCACTTGCAGGCCGGTCTTGTCGACCTGGGTGACGATGGCAGGTTCAAGGCTGCTGATGGTGCGCTGCTTGGTCAGCTCGATTGTCCAGGCCTCGCGAGTCTTGCCCGGCAGGCGCGACTCCGGTCCGCGATAACCATGACGCTGGTCGTAGGTCATCAACCCTTCGTGGACTGCGGTGTTGGCCATTTCCTGCAGGTTGCTCGGCACCGTGGTGGTGACGCGGAAACCCTCGGTATAGGCGTCGCTGCCATAACGGCCGACCATTTCGGCGCGGGCCATTTCAGCGATGTACGGTGCGTTCACTTCCGGAGTCGGCACGTGATAACTGGCGTTCAGCGGCTCGTTGATCGCGGTGGTGTAGTCGGCTTCGGTGATTTTGCCGAGCTTGTACATGCGCCCAAGGATCCAGTCGCGACGTTCCTTGCTGCGGGCCGGATTGGCCAGCGGGTTGAAGCGCGAAGGGGCTTTCGGCAGGCCGGCGATCATCGCCATCTGCGCCAGGCTGACATCACGAATCGACTTGCCGTAGTAAACCTGCGCGGCGGCCTCGATGCCGTAGGCGCGGTTGCCCAGATAGATCTTGTTGACGTACAACTCAAGAATCTCGTCCTTGGTCAGCTGCCGTTCAATCTGCAGGGCCAGGAGGATTTCGGTGGTTTTGCGTGAGAAGCTGCGTTCGCTGGTCAGGAAGAAGTTCTTCGCCACCTGCATGGTGATGGTGCTGCCGCCGGACTGAATGTGTCCGCTTTTTACCAACTGGGTGGCCGCGCGCATCAGGCTGCTGGGGTCGACACCGTAGTGATTGGCGAAGTTGTCATCTTCAGCACTTAGTAACGCATTAATGAAATTGGGGGGAATGTCGGCGAACCGGATCGGTGTGCGGCGCATTTCGCCAAATTCTGCGATCAGCTTGTTATCGCTGCTGTAGACCCGCAAAGGAATCTGCAACTGGATGCTTCTCAGAGCCTCCACGGATGGTAAACCCGGACTAAGGTAGAGAAAGGCGCCGCTAAGACCGAGGAGCAGTCCGCAGAAAACGGCGACGATGGACCATCCGAAAAATTTCAGCAGACGAATCAAGGCTTTTGGACATCCAGGGCAAAGAATGAATTAGGCATCAGGGTTCAGATAAACAGGGAACGACCCGCGCTTGAAGTAAAAACCGGAAAAAAACGCTGGGCATTATAAGCATTTTTCCGCCGAG
The DNA here is from genome assembly GCF_003254125.1 of Pseudomonas sp. 478. Classification (NCBI taxonomy): domain Bacteria; kingdom Pseudomonadati; phylum Pseudomonadota; class Gammaproteobacteria; order Pseudomonadales; family Pseudomonadaceae; genus Pseudomonas; species Pseudomonas sp. 478. The sequence goes on along the minus strand of NZ_QKZG01000003.1, from coordinate 365,992 downwards.
AGCGTCATTTGCGCTGCTGTCAAGACGGGTGGTTTGAACGCAACTGATATTACAGAGTCCGTAAGACACGGATAGTCATAGGGAATTGGTAGTGCTAGGACTCTTTAATAAAAAGGCCAATACGCTTCTGGGGATCGACATCAGCTCCACGTCGGTCAAGCTTCTGGAGCTAAGCCGCCAAGGCGACCGTTATCGGGTCGAGGCCTATGCGGTGGAACCTTTACCCACTAACGCTGTGGTCGAGAAAAATATCGCCGAGCTCGAAGGCGTAGGGCAGGCACTCGCGCGCGTGCTGCTCAAGGCCAGGACCAACCTCAAGAACGTCGCCGTGGCCGTGGCCGGTTCGGCGGTGATTACCAAGACCATCGAGATGGACGCCGGACTTTCCGACGATGAAATGGAAAACCAGCTGAAGATCGAGGCCGATCAATACATCCCTTATCCATTGGACGAAGTGGCCATCGACTTTGAGGTCCAGGGCGTTTCTGCGCGCAACCCCGAGCGAGTCAACGTGCTGCTGGCGGCCTGTCGCAAGGAAAACGTCGAAGTCCGGGAAGCGGCCCTGGCCCTGGCCGGCCTGACAGCCCGCGTGGTCGACGTCGAGGCTTATGCGCTGGAGCGTTCCTACGGATTGCTGGCGAGCCAGCTGGCTGCCTCTCAAGAACGTCTGACGGTAGCGGTAGTCGATATCGGCGCCACCATGACCACTCTGAGCGTGCTGCATCAGGGGCGGATCATCTACACCCGCGAGCAATTGTTCGGTGGTCGTCAATTGACGGAGGAAATCCAGCGACGTTATGGCCTGACCATTGAGCAGGCGGGGCTGGCGAAGAAGCAGGGTGGTTTGCCGGACGATTACGTCAGTGAGGTGCTGCAGCCGTTTCGCGACGCGCTGGTGCAGCAGGTGTCGCGCTCGTTGCAGTTTTTCTTCGCCTCGGGTCAGTACAACTCGGTTGATCACATTCTGTTGGCCGGCGGTACCGCATCGGTCCCAGGGCTGGACCGGTTGATCGAGCAACGATTGGGAACGCCGACGCAAGTGGCCAATCCCTTCTCCGACATGACCCTGAGCAGCAAGGTCAACGCCGGTGCCCTGGCCAGCGATGCGCCGGCACTGATGATCGCCTGCGGGCTGGCCCTCAGGAGTTTCGACTGATGGCGCGGATCAATCTTTTACCCTGGCGTGAAGAGCTGCGTGAAGCGCGCCGCAAACGCTTTTTGCTGACACTGGTCGGTGTGATGGTGGGGGCCGTGGGCGCGGTGTTGATCGCGAACCAGGCCATCAGCGGCGCTATCGATCGGCAAGTAGCTCGTAACGATTACATCGGCAAACAGATTGCCGTGGTCGACGAGCGGATTAAACAGATCAGCGATTTGAAGGCCCGTCGCCAGCAATTGGTCGAGCGCAGGCGCATCATCCAGGACCTGCAAGGCAACCGGCCGATCAGCGGGCGTATTTTCGATCAGCTGGCGCGGACGCTGCCTGACGGCGTGTATTTCACTGAGGTGAAAATGGCCGGCAAGTCCTTGTCCATCACGGGTGCGGCGGAGTCCAACAATCGTGTGTCAGACCTGATGCGCAATCTGGATGCGTCCGATTGGTTTGATGCGCCCAGCCTCACGGAAGTCAAAGCGACGACCGCCGGTCAGCTGGATCAGACCAACGTCTTTCAGCTGACCGTTCGTCAGGCTCAGCCCGCCGCTACGGAGGGCGGCAAATGAGGCTGTCTGACTGGTTCGAAGGCCTGCGCAAGATCGACATCAATGACCTGGACACCAATAACATGGGTTCCTGGCCGCCAGCCATCAAGGCACTGGCGGGTATCCTGCTCATGATTCTGGTGTTTTCACTGGGCTACAGTTTTTCCATCAGCGACCTTCGGAGCCAACTCGAACTCAAGCGCGAGGAAGAGTCGACCCTCAAGGAGCAATTCGCCGACAAAGCCCATATGGCGGCGAATCTGGAGCTGTATACGCAGCAGATGAAGGAAATGGAGAACTCCTTTGGCGTGCTGCTGCGGCAATTGCCCAGTGACACCGAAGTGCCCGGCCTGCTGGAGGACATCACGCGCACCGGCCTGGGCAGTGGCCTGGAGTTCGAAGAGATCAAACTGCTGCCGGAGAACACGCAGCAGTTCTACATCGAACTGCCGATCCAGATCACCGTCACCGGTGCCTATCATGACCTGGCTACCTTCGTCAGCGGCGTCGCCGGGCTGCCACGGATTGTCACCCTGCATGACTTCGACCTTGCGCCGGCCAACCCGGAAGGTGGTCCGAAGTTGCGCATGAGCATCCTCGCCAAGACCTACCGCTACAACGACAAGGGGCTGCAAAAATGAGCCCGACTCGTTGTTTTTCGATGGTTGTGTTGGTCGCCAGCCTGGCCGGTTGCGGCAGCGACAATGACTTCAGCGACCTGGACGCGTACATGAACGAAATGCGTTTGCGTGCGCCCGGCAAGATTGAACCAACGCCGACATTTCGGTCTTACCCAACATTCACCTACAGCGCCGCCAACCTGCGAAGCCCGTTTTCCCGGCAGATCAGAGTCGATCTGGCCGGCCAGAAACACGGCTCGCGCAACGTCAAACCTGACCCGAACCGGGTCAAACAGTACCTCGAAGGTTTCAACATCGAGCAGTTTGAAATGGTCGGAACGATCGCCAATGCGACCGGCTCCTTTGCGCTGCTGCGCGGGGCGGGCGGGGTACATCGGTTGAAAGTCGGCGATTACCTGGGGCGTAACGATGGGCGGATCGTCGCCATCAGTAGCTCGCAGGTCGATGTGGTCGAAATCGTTCCCGACGGCGAAGGCGCCTGGCTGGAGCGGCCGCGGACCATCCCTTTGAAAGAGCACTCATAGTGGAACTCGAAAAATGAACAGGATTTTCTCAACCTTCGGTATTTCGCTATGGATAGCGTTGCTGTCGCCGATGGTGCTAGCGGCCAACCTCAAAGCGCTGGATGTAGCGGCGCTGCCGGGGGGCCGCGTCGAGTTGAAGTTGTCGTTCGATGAGCCGCCACCGTCGCCTCACGGTTACACCACGGAATCGCCTGCACGGATTGCGCTGGATCTGCCTGGCGTTGTCAGTCAGCTAAAAAGCAAAAGTCGTGAACTGGGTGGCGGAAATGCCCGCAGCGCCACGGTGGTGCAAGCCAAGGATCGTACGCGGCTGATCATCAATCTGACCCAGTTGACGCCATACAACGCACGGGTCGAAGGCAACACGCTGTTTGTGGTGGTCGGGCAAGGCGCCAACAAAACGGCCTCCAGCCCGGCGCCCAAAACCCCGCGCACAGCGACTGCAACGCCAGCCCCGGCGAAAGCCTATGCGCCTGTAGGCAAGGCCATCCGGGGTGTGGATTTCCAGCGCGGCACCCAGGGCGAAGGCAATGTGGTCATCGATCTGTCGGATCCTTCCATCGCCCCGGACATTCAGGAGCGCGACGGCAAGATCATCCTCGGTTTCCCCAAGACCCAATTGCCTGAACCGTTGCGTGTGCGTCTGGACGTCAAGGATTTCGCCACCCCGGTGCAGTTCGTCAACGCCAGCGCCACGGGTGATCGGGCCACGATCAGCATTGAACCCAGCGGCGCCTTCGATTATTCGACTTACCAGACCGACAACAAGCTGACTGTCAGCATCCGGCCGATGACCGTCGATGACTTGCAGAAACGCAACACCGAACGCTTCGCCTACACCGGTGAAAAGCTCTCGCTGAATTTCCAGGACATTGATGTGCGTTCGGTGCTGCAACTGATCGCCGATTTCACCAACCTCAATCTGGTGGCCAGCGACACGGTGCAGGGCGGCATCACGCTGCGTTTGCAGAACGTGCCGTGGGATCAGGCGCTGGATCTGGTGTTGAAAACCAAGGGCCTGGATAAACGCAAGATCGGTAATGTTTTGTTGGTGGCGCCGGCCGATGAAATCTCCGCCCGCGAGCGTCAGGAGTTGGAGTCACAGAAGCAAATCGCCGACCTGGCCCCCCTGCGTCGCGAGCTGTTGCAGGTCAACTACGCCAAAGCTGCCGATATCGCCAAGCTGTTCCAGTCGGTGACCAGTGCCGAGGCCAAAGCCGACGAGCGGGGCTCGATCACGGTGGATGAGCGGACCAACAACATCATTGCCTACCAGACCCAGGATCGCCTCGACGAACTGCGCCGTATCGTCGCGCAACTGGATATTCCGGTGCGTCAGGTGATGATCGAGGCGCGCATCGTTGAAGCCAACGTCGACTATGACAAAAGCCTCGGCGTGCGCTGGGGTGGATCGATGCAGAACAAGGGCAACTGGAACACCTCAGGCGTCAGCAATAATGGGGCGAATGCTTCATCGACCATCGGTACGCCTGGCAGCACCAGCACCAACTCGCCGTTCGTCGACCTGGGCGCCGCCGGCAACACCTCGGGGCTCGGCATCGCTTTCATCACTGACAATGTGCTGCTGGATCTTGAGCTGACGGCCATGGAAAAAACCGGCAACGGCGAAATCGTCTCGCAGCCCAAGGTGGTCACCTCGGACAAGGAAACCGCGAAAATCCTCAAGGGCACAGAGATTCCCTATCAGGAAGCCAGCTCCAGCGGCGCTACCTCGGTGTCGTTCAAGGAGGCCTCGCTGTCTCTGGAAGTGACGCCGCAGATCACTCCGGACAACCGGATCATCATGGAGGTCAAGGTCACCAAGGACGAACCGGACTACCTGAACAAGGTGCAGGATGTGCCGCCGATCAAGAAAAACGAGGTCAATGCCAAGGTCCTGGTCAACGACGGCGAGACCATCGTGATTGGCGGGGTTTTCTCAAATACTCAGAGCAAGGTTGTAGATAAGGTGCCATTTCTCGGTGATGTGCCGTATCTTGGCCGCCTTTTCCGGCGTGACGTGGTTTCGGAGAAAAAATCCGAGCTGCTGGTATTTCTCACTCCGCGTATCATGAATAACCAGGCGATTGCTGTGAGTCATTGATTCTGTGCGAAATTTGATTCTTGTTGGACCGATGGGGGCTGGAAAAAGCACCATCGGCCGGTTGCTGGCCAAAGAGCTGCGCCTGCCGTTCAAAGATTCCGATAAGGAAATTGAATTGCGCACGGGCGCCAATATCCCGTGGATTTTCGATAAGGAAGGCGAGCCGGGCTTTCGTGACCGCGAGCAGGCGATGATCGCCGAGCTGTGTGGGTGCGACGGCGTGGTGCTGGCGACCGGTGGCGGCGCGGTGATGCGCGAGGCCAATCGCCGGGCGCTGCACGCCGGGGGGCGGGTGGTTTATCTGCATGCGTCTGTCGAGCAGCAGGTGGGCCGCACGTCCCGCGATCGCAATCGACCCCTGTTGCGTACTGCCGATCCGGCCAAGACCCTTCGGGATCTGCTGGCGATCCGCGATCCGCTTTATCGGGAAATCGCCGATCTGGTGGTGGAAACCGATGAGCGGCCGCCGCGAATGGTGGTGCTCGATATTCTCGAACGCTTGCAGCAGCTACCTCCCCGTTAAAGCGCAGCGCGAAATGCGCTATCCTCGGCGTCCTGTCATGGCCGCTCAAGGTTGTGGCAGATGGCTACCGAACGGCGTCACACCAGCAGACGCCGTGGATATTCGTTAACTCAAGGCAGGACGCCTGATTCCATCTTCACTGTGGGGACACATGCAGACACTCAAGGTCGATCTAGGCGAGCGCAGCTACCCGATTCATATTGGCGAAGGTTTGTTGGATCAGCCTGAGCTGCTGGCCCCGCACATCCGCGGACGGCAAGTGGCGATCATCTCCAACGAGACCGTTGCGCCGCTCTATCTCGAGCGTCTGACCCGCAGCCTCGCACAGTTCTCGGTGGTTTCCGTGGTGCTGCCGGACGGCGAAGCGTTCAAGACCTGGGAAACCCTGCAACTGATTTTCGACGGTCTGCTGACCGCGCGGCACGACCGCCGTACCACGGTCATCGCCCTCGGTGGCGGCGTGATTGGTGACATGGCCGGTTTTGCTGCCGCCTGCTACCAGCGTGGTGTCGATTTCATCCAGATTCCGACCACGCTGCTGTCGCAAGTCGACTCTTCGGTGGGCGGCAAGACCGGGATCAACCATCCGCTGGGCAAGAACATGGTTGGCGCTTTCTATCAGCCGAACGTGGTGCTGATTGATACCGCGACCCTCAATACCCTGCCGGCCCGCGAACTCTCCGCCGGGCTTGCTGAAGTCATCAAATACGGGCTGATCTGCGACGAGCCGTTTCTGACCTGGCTCGAAGAAAACGTTGATCGCCTGCGCGCTCTGGATCAAGTAGCTCTGACTTACGCCATCGAGCGCTCTTGCGCGGCCAAGGCTGCGGTGGTCGGTGCCGACGAACGGGAGACCGGTGTTCGCGCCACGCTTAACCTGGGTCATACCTTCGGCCACGCCATCGAAACTCATATGGGCTATGGTGTCTGGCTACATGGTGAGGCGGTCGCTGCTGGCACCGTAATGGCCTTGGAAATGTCCGCGCGCCTGGGCTGGATCAGCGAGCAAGAGCGCGATCGCGGCATTCGTCTGTTCCAGCGTGCCGGCCTGCCGGTTATCCCGCCTGAAGAGATGACTGAAGCCGATTTTCTCGAACACATGGCAATTGACAAGAAAGTGATCGACGGTCGTTTGCGCCTGGTGCTGCTGCGCCACATGGGCGAAGCGGTGGTGACCGACGATTATCCGAAAGAGGTTTTACAGGCCACGCTGGGAGCGGATTACCGCGCTCTGGCTCAGCTTAAAGGTTAATAAGATCCCGATGACTAGTTTGCACGCCGACGAGGCTTTCCTCGGCCATTACCAGTTGAGTCATGACCCTTTTTCTCCACGGGTGCCTGGCTTCAAATTCTTCCCGGCCCAGCGCAAACCGGTGCTGGGGCAACTGCATCACCTGGCACGCTACAGTCAGTTGTTGCTGGTCGTCACCGGCCCGCAAGGCAGTGGCAAGACGCTGTTGCGTCAGGCCCTGGTGGCCAGCACCAACAAACAGTCGGTGCAGAGCGTGGTTGTTTCCGCCCGTGGCGCCGGTGACGCGGCCGGCGTGCTGCGTCAGGTGGCTCAGGCGCTGAACGTCGCCCAGGCCGAGATCGGCGCGATTCTGGCTCAAGTGGTGCAACTTGCACTGACGGGGCAGGAAGTCTATCTGCTGGTGGATGACGCCGAGCAACTCGACGAGTCCGCGCTGGAAGCCTTGCTGGCCCTGGCCGCCGGTGCACCGGAAGGTCGCCCGCATGTGTTCCTGTTCGGCGAGTCGTCGTTGATTGCTCAACTGGATGCGCTGAGCCTCGAGGAAGAGCGTTTCCACGTCATCGAATTGCAGCCTTACACCGAAGAAGAAACCCGCGAATATCTGGACCAGCGACTCGAAGGCGCCGGCCGGGGTATCGAACTTTTCACCGCAGATCAGATCTCTGATATTCACGAAAGCTCCGACGGTTGGCCTGGCACCATCAACCAGGTTGCCCGCGATGCGATGATCGAAGCCATGATTGCCAGCCGCTCAGCGGTGAAGCGTCCAAGTATGGGGTTCAACATGCCGAAGAAACACGTATTGGCGATTTCCGCTGTTGTCGTGGTCGCGGTAGCCGCCGCCTGGTTGATGCCGGGTCGCAGCAAAGCACCGACCACTGGCGCACCTGCCAACGAACAGGCGCAACTGCCGCTCGGTCAGGGCACGCCACAACCTAACAGCGGCGGCGCGCCTGCCGTCGAATTCGCCGGTAACTCGCAACCGATGCCATTGCCGCTGGTCGGCAACTCGCAGCCGGTCATGCGCGGTCCGCTGGCCGAAGCCGCCGGTGGCATCACCGAAGGCGATGACGGTGTGCCGGTCGAAGGCTCGAGCGCTACGCCGCCGACCGTGACTACCACCGCGCCGCCTGCGGGCGTCCAGCCTGGCCCGGCACCGACACCTGCCGCCAAGCCTGTGCCTGCGCCGACTCAGGTCGCGACGGCCAAGCCAGTCCCGGTTGCGCCTGCCGTGAAGCCGGCTCCAGTGCCAGCCAAACCAGCCGCCGCTGCTGCTGCCAAGCCTGTCGAGAAACCAGCCACCGTGGCCAAGGCCGCTGGCGGCACCTGGTACTCAGCACAAGCGCCGGGTAACTACGTGGTGCAGATCCTCGGCACCAGCTCCGAAGCGGCCGCGCAATCCTTCGTCAAGGAGCAGGGCGGCGAGTACCGTTATTTCAAGAAAGTCCTCAACGGCAAGCCGCTTTACGTCATCACTTACGGTAGCTTCGCCAACCGCGATGCAGCCGTTACCGCCATCAAGGCCTTGCCAGCGAAGGTTCAGGCTGGTAAACCTTGGCCTCGCACTGTCGCCAGCGTCCAACAGGAACTGGCAACAACTCGCTGAAGATTCGGCGGCCTTACCCAGGCCGCCTCTCCAAGCACCTCAAAATTTCTGCAAGTGCGCGCCGCCCTTAGGGTCTGTTGGCGCTTGCTGACGACCGCGTTGCGCGCCAACGCGCGCGAGGCTGCGTTGCGGGACTTGCCAAGGGAAGAGCCATTGGCGGCATCCCGCGCCTTGCCTCACGCACGTTGGCATCACAACGCGGTTCGTCAGCAAGCACCAACAGACCCTTGGGCCGCGTGCCTTGTGGTGTCTGCGTCACAGTAGTCTTTGAGTCGTTGCGGTCAAAATTAAAAAAGTTTTGACTAGCACAGCATATCGCTTTAAACCTTTCACAAATGCGACATAGATTTGCGACAGTTCGTCGTCAAATTTGTGAGCCTCCGTGTCGGTGTGTACAATGACCTCCCTTTTGCCCCCGCAAAGCTGGCGTACGTTCGGCGCGGATGGTAAGTGGTTGAATTGAAAAGAAATTTGCCTCGACAAGAGGCAGCCTGGTGAGAAAGTGTCTATGAAAGCAGGTCTGTACCAACCAGATGAATTCAAGGATAACTGCGGTTTCGGCCTGATAGCCCATATGCAGGGCGAGCCCAGTCATACCCTTTTGCAAACGGCCATCGAGGCCCTGACCTGTATGACCCACCGCGGTGGGATCAACGCCGACGGCAAGACCGGTGACGGTTGCGGTCTGCTGATTCAAAAGCCGGATGTGTTCCTGCGAGCCATCGCCCAGGAAACCTTCGGTGTCGAACTGCCCAAGCAATATGCAGTGGGCATGGTCTTCTTCAACCAGGACCCGGTCAAAGCCGAAGCCGCTCGCGAGAACATGAACCGCGAGATCCTCGCTGCTGGCCTGACCCTCGTCGGCTGGCGCAAAGTGCCGATCGACACCAGCGTCCTCGGTCGTCTGGCCCTTGAGCGCCTGCCGCAGATCGAACAAGTGTTCATCGCCGGTAATGGCCTGAGCGATCAGGACATGGCCGTCAAGCTGTTCACCTCCCGTCGTCGCTCGTCCGTGGCCAACGCCGCCGACGCCGATCACTACGTCTGCAGCTTTTCGCACAAGACCATCATTTATAAAGGCCTGATGATGCCGGCGGATTTGACCGCCTTCTATCCAGACCTCAGCGACCAGCGCCTGCAGACCTCGATTTGCGTGTTCCACCAGCGCTTCTCGACCAACACTTTGCCGAAATGGCCGCTGGCTCAGCCGTTCCGCTTCCTCGCCCACAACGGCGAGATCAACACCATCACCGGTAACCGCAACTGGGCCGTGGCCCGTCGCACCAAGTTCACCAATGACCTGATGGACCTGGAAGAACTCGGCCCGCTGGTCAACCGTGTCGGTTCCGACTCCTCCAGCATGGACAACATGCTCGAGCTGATGGTCACCGGTGGCATCGACCTGTTCCGTGGTGTGCGGATGATCATTCCGCCTGCGTGGCAGAACGTCGAAACCATGGACCCGGACCTGCGTGCATTCTACGAATACAACTCCATGCACATGGAACCGTGGGACGGCCCGGCCGGCGTGGTAATGACCGACGGTCGTTACGCGGTGTGCCTGCTCGACCGTAACGGTCTGCGTCCGGCGCGTTGGGTCACCACCAAGAACGGTTTCATCACCCTGGCCTCGGAAATCGGTGTCTGGAACTACCAGCCTGAAGACGTGATCGCCAAGGGCCGTGTTGGCCCGGGTCAGATCTTTGCCGTGGACACCGAAACCGGCCAGATCCTCGACACCGACGCCATCGACAACCGCTTGAAGTCGCGTCATCCGTACAAGCAATGGCTGCGCAAGAATGCCCTGCGCATCCAGGCGACCATGGAAGACAACGACCACGGTTCGGCGTTCTACGACGTCGACCAGCTCAAGCAGTACATGAAGATGTACCAGGTCACTTTCGAAGAACGTGATCAGGTGCTGCGTCCGCTCGGCGAGCAAGGCTACGAAGCCGTCGGCTCGATGGGCGACGATACGCCGATGGCCGTGCTGTCCCAGCGCGTGCGCACGCCGTACGACTATTTCCGCCAGCAATTCGCGCAGGTCACCAACCCGCCGATCGACCCGCTGCGTGAAGCCATCGTCATGTCGCTGGAGATCTGCCTCGGTGCCGAGCGCAATATCTTCCAGGAGTCGCCGGAACACGCCTCGCGTGTGATCCTCAGCTCGCCGGTCATTTCCCCGGCCAAGTGGCGCTCGCTGATGAACCTCGATCGTCCGGGCTTCGAGCGCGCGATCATCGACCTCAACTACGACGAAAGCGTCGGCCTCGAAGCGGCGATCCGCAACGTTGCCGATCAGGCTGAAGAAGCCGTGCGCTCCGGTCGTACCCAGGTGGTGCTGAGTGACCGTCACATTGCCCCGGGCAAGTTGCCGATCCACGCTTCCCTGGCCACCGGCGCGGTGCACCATCGCCTGACCGAAAAAGGCCTGCGTTGCGACTCCAACATCCTCGTGGAAACCGCGACGGCCCGCGATCCGCATCACTTCGCCGTGTTGATCGGTTTTGGCGCCTCGGCGGTCTATCCGTTCCTGGCCTACGAAGTGCTGGGCGACCTGATCCGTACCGGTGAAGTCCTGGGCGACCTCTATGAGGTGTTCAAGAACTACCGCAAAGGCATCACCAAAGGCCTGTTGAAGATCCTGTCGAAGATGGGTATCTCGACCATTACGTCGTACCGCGGTGCGCAGTTGTTCGAAGCCATCGGCCTGTCTGAAGAAGTCTGCGAGCTGAGCTTCCGTGGCGTTCCGAGCCGCATCAAAGGTGCGCGTTTCGTCGACATCGAAGCCGAGCAGAAAGCCCTGGCGGCCGAAGCCTGGAGCCCCCGCAAGCCAATCCAGCAGGGCGGTTTGCTGAAGTTCGTCCACGGTGGCGAATATCACGCGTACAACCCGGACGTGGTCAACACCCTGCAAGCCGCTGTGCAGCAGGGCGACTACAGCAAGTTCAAGGAATACACGGCGCTGGTGGACAACCGTCCGGTGTCGATGATTCGTGACATGTTCAAGGTCAAAACTCTGGACACGCCGCTGGACATCAGCGAGATCGAACCGCTGGAATCGGTGCTCAAGCGCTTTGACTCCGCGGGCATCTCCCTCGGCGCCTTGTCGCCGGAAGCTCACGAAGCCCTCGCCGAAGCGATGAACCGCCTCGGTGCGCGTTCCAACTCCGGCGAAGGCGGCGAAGACCCGGCGCGTTACGGCACCATCAAGAGCTCGAAAATCAAACAGGTCGCGACTGGTCGTTTCGGTGTGACCCCGGAATACCTGGTCAACGCTGAAGTGCTGCAGATCAAAGTCGCTCAGGGCGCCAAGCCCGGCGAAGGCGGTCAACTGCCAGGCGGCAAGGTCAACGGTCTGATCGCCAAGCTGCGTTACGCAGTGCCGGGCGTGACCCTGATCTCGCCTCCACCGCACCACGACATCTATTCGATCGAAGATTTGTCGCAGCTGATTTTCGACCTGAAACAAGTCAACCCGAAGGCTTTGGTCTCGGTGAAGCTGGTTGCAGAAGCGGGCGTCGGCACCATCGCTGCCGGTGTGGCCAAAGCCTACGCGGACCTGATCACCATTTCCGGCTACGACGGTGGTACCGGTGCATCGCCGCTGACCTCGATCAAATACGCGGGCGCTCCGTGGGAACTCGGCCTGGCCGAAACTCACCAGACCCTGCGGGGCAACGACCTGCGCGGCAAAGTGCGGGTACAAACCGACGGCGGTCTGAAAACCGGCCTCGACGTGATCAAGGCAGCGATCCTCGGCGCTGAAAGCTTCGGCTTCGGCACCGCGCCAATGATCGCGCTGGGCTGCAAATACCTGCGTATCTGCCACCTGAACAACTGCGCCACCGGCGTCGCGACTCAGAACGAGAAGCTGCGCAAGGATCACTACATCGGGACTGTCGACATGGTGGTGAATTTCTTCACCTACGTCGCCGAAGAAACCCGTGAGTGGCTGGCCAAGCTGGGCGTGCGTTCCCTCGAAGAACTGATCGGTCGTACCGATCTGCTGGACATCCTCGAAGGCCAGACCGCCAAGCAGCAACACCTGGACCTGACGCCGTTGCTGGGCAGCGATCACATCCCGGCAGACAAGCCTCAGTTCTGCCAGGTCGATCGCAACCCACCGTTCGACAAAGGCCTGCTGGCCGAGAAAATGGTCGACATGGCTACCTCGGCCATCAACGACATGAGCGGCGCTGATTTCGCGCTGGATATCTGCAACTGCGACCGTTCGATCGGCGCGCGGATCTCCGGTGAAATCGCTCGCAAGCATGGCAACCAAGGCATGGCGAACGCACCGATCACCTTCCGCTTCAAAGGGACGGCTGGTCAGAGCTTCGGTGTGTGGAACGCCGGCGGCCTGAACATGTACCTGGAAGGCGACGCCAACGACTACGTCGGCAAAGGCATGACCGGCGGCAAACTGGTCATCGTTCCGCCGAAGGGCAGCGTCTACAAGACTCAGGACAGTGCCATCATCGGCAACACCTGCCTGTACGGCGCCACTGGCGGCAAGCTGTTCGCCGCCGGTACCGCGGGCGAGCGTTTCGCCGTGCGTAACTCCGGTGCTCACACCGTGGTGGAAGGCACGGGCGATCACTGCTGCGAGTACATGACCGGTGGTTTCGTCTGCGTATTGGGCAAGACCGGTTACAACTTCGGCTCAGGCATGACCGGTGGTTTCGCCTACGTGCTCGACCAGGACAACTCCTTCGTTGACCGGGTCAACCACGAACTGGTGGAAATCCAGCGGATCAGCGGTGAGGCGATGGAAGCCTATCGCAGCCACCTGCAACGCGTGCTGAACGAATACGTCGAGGAAACCGACAGCGAGTGGGGTCGTAACCTCGCTGAAAACCTCGATGACTATCTGCGTCGTTTCTGGCTGGTCAAGCCCAAGGCTGCCAACCTGAAATCGTTGCTTTCCAGCACCCGTGCCAACCCGCAGTGATATGCGCCTGAAGAGTTTGATGAGGTTTTAACAATGGCTGAACGTCTGAATAACGACTTCCAGTTCATCGATGTCGGGCGCAAGGATCCGAAGAAGAAACTGTTGCGTCAACGCAAGAAAGAGTTCGTGGAGATCTACGAACCCTTCAAACCCCAGCACTCGGCCGATCAGGCCCACCGTTGCCTGGGTTGCGGTAACCCGTATTGCGAATGGAAGTGCCCGGTGCACAACTTCATTCCGAACTGGCTGAAGCTGGTGGCCGAGGGCAACATCCTCCAGGCTGCCGAGCTGTCGCACCAAACCAACACCCTGCCGGAAGTGTGCGGCCGGGTGTGCCCGCAGGATCGTCTGTGCGAGGGTGCCTGCACCCTTAACGACGGCTTCGGTGCGGTGACCATCGGTTCGGTCGAGAAGTACATCACCGACACCGCGTTCGCCATGGGCTGGCGCCCGGACATGTCCAAGGTCATACCGACCGGCAAGCGTGTTGCGGTGATCGGCGCGGGCCCGGCAGGCCTGGGCTGTGCCGACGTGCTGGTCCGCGGCGGCGTGACCCCGGTGGTGTTCGACAAGAACCCGGAAATCGGCGGCTTGCTGACCTTCGGCATCCCCGAGTTCAAGCTGGAAAAGACCGTGCTGAGCAATCGCCGCGAAGTCTTCACCGGCATGGGCATCGAGTTCCGTCTGAACACCGAAGTGGGCAAGGACGTGACCGTCGAGCAACTGCTCGAAGAGTACGATGCCGTGTTCATGGGCATGGGCACCTACACCTATATGAAGGGCGGCTTTGCCGGTGAGGATTTGCCGGGCGTGCATGACGCGCTGGACTTCCTGATCGCCAACGTCAATCGCAACCTGGGCTTTGAAAAGTCGCCGGAAGATTTCGTCGACATGAAAGGCAAGAAGGTGGTGGTGCTGGGTGGCGGCGACACGGCGATGGACTGCAACCGTACGTCGATTCGCCAGGGCGCCAAATCGGTGACCTGCGCTTATCGTCGTGACGAGGCGAACATGCCGGGCTCGCGCAAAGAGGTGAAGAACGCCAAGGAAGAAGGCGTGAAATTCCTCTACAACCGCCAGCCAATCGCGATCGTCGGTGAAGACCGCGTCGAAGGCGTGAAGGTGGTCGAGACCCGTCTCGGCGAACCGGACGCCCGTGGCCGTCGCAGCCCCGAGCCGATTCCGGGTTCCGAAGAGATCATCCCGGCTGATGCCGTGGTCATCGCGTTCGGCTTCCGTCCAAGCCCGGCGTCGTGGTTCGAACAGCACAGCATCCAGACCGACAGCCAGGGCCGCGTCGTGGCCCCGGAGCAAGGTCAGTACAAGCACCAGACCAGCAACCCGAAAATCTTCGCCGGTGGCGACATGGTTCGCGGTTCTGACCTGGTAGTGACGGCGATCTTCGAAGGCCGCAATGCCGCCGAAGGGATCCTGGATTACCTGGGCGTTTAACTAGACTTGAAACGCGATTAAATGTGGGAGCGGGCTTGCTCGCGAAGGCGGTCTGTCAGTCAACATCTCTGTTGAATGTGACGGCCTCTTCGCGAGCAAGCCCGCTCCCACATTGGTTTCAGGGTGTTGCTAAATAGCGCATTCCACCGCGACAAATTGACCCGATAGACAAAAGGCTGACCTGCAACCGTGCCTTTTGCGTCGCGCTCTGAGAAAATGCCCCCACTTTTTTTCCGGATGCCGACATGACTGCCCTGAAGAACGACCGTTTCCTTCGCGCCCTGCTCAAGCAACCCGTAGACGTCACGCCTGTCTGGATGATGCGTCAGGCCGGTCGCTACCTGCCGGAATACCGCGCCAGCCGTGCCAAGGCCGGCGACTTCATGAGCCTGTGCATGAACCCGGAGTTCGCTTGCGAAGTCACGATGCAGCCGCTCGACCGCTACCCACAACTGGACGCGGCGATCCTGTTCTCCGACATCCTGACCATCCCCGATGCCATGGGACAGGGCCTGTACTTCGAAACCGGTGAAGGTCCGCGCTTCAAGAAAGTCATCAGCACGATGGCTGACATCGAAGCACTGCCGATTCCTGATCCGCACAAAGACCTCGGCTACGTCATGGACGCGGTCAGCACCATCCGCCGCGAACTGAACGGCCGCGTGCCGCTGATCGGCTTCGCCGGCAGCCCATGGACCCTGGCCACCTACATGGTCGAAGGCGGCTCGTCGAAAGACTACCGCAAGACCAAAACCATGCTCTACGACAACCCGCAAGCCTTGCACCTGCTGCTGGACAAGCTCGCGCAGACGGTCACCAGCTACCTCAACGGCCAGATTATGGCCGGGGCGCAAGCGGTGCAGATCTTCGACAGTTGGGGCGGCAGCCTGTCGGCGGCGGCGTACCAGGAATTCTCCCTGGCCTACATGCGCAAAATCGTCAGCGGCCTGATCCGCGAACATGAAGGCCGTAAAGTGCCAGTCATTCTGTTCACCAAGAATGGCGGCCTGTGGCTCGAAAGCATTGCTGATGCTGGCGCTGACGCGCTAGGCCTGGACTGGACCTGCGACATCGGCAGCGCCCGTGATCGCGTCGGCAGCAAAGTCGCCCTGCAAGGCAACATGGACCCGACCGTGCTCTACGCCAAGCCAGAAGCCATTCGCACCGAAGTCGGTCGCATCCTCGCCAGCTACGGCAAGGGCAGCGGCCACGTGTTCAACCTCGGCCATGGCATCACCCCGGAAGTCGACCCGGAACACGCCGGCGCCTTCCTGCGCGCGGTGCATGAACTGTCGGCGCAGTATCACGAGTGATCGTCGCCCAATAAAAAACGCCCGGCTTATGCCGGGCGTTTTTGTATGAGATATCGGATCGTATGCGGTCAAAATGTGGGAGCGGGCTTGCTCGCGAAAGCGGTTGAACATTAAACATCGATGTCGACTGACCCACCGCTTTCGCGAGCAAGCCCGCTCCCACAGGGTTCCGCGTCAGGCTTTCACTCCGCCCAGCGGCGGCAACTTCGCCAGTTTCAACGCCACCAACAGCGCAATCACCAGCAACCCGCCAATGAACAACCCGATTCCGTTCCACCCGCCCAAGTGCCAGAACACCCCGCCCACCGTACCCGCAATGCTCGAACCGGCGTAATAGCTGAACAGATAAAGCGACGATGCTTGCCCTTTGGCCTTGATAGCTCTGCGGCCAATCCAGCTACTCGCCACCGAATGGGCGCCGAAGAAGCCGAAGGTGAAGATCAGCATGCCGATGATCACCACCGGCAGCGGCGTCAACATGGTCAGTGCAAGGCCGGCGATCATTAGCACGATGGTCGCCCACAGCACTTTGCGACGGCCGAGCTGGTCGGCCAACGAGCCGATTTTCGCTGAGCTGTAGATACCCGACAGATACACCACCGAGAGCAGCCCGACGAAGGCCTGATCCATGTGGTACGGCTCGGCCAGCAGGCGATAGCCGATGTAGTTGAAAAGGGTGACGAACGCGCCCATCAGCACGAAGGCTTCAAGGAACAGCAGCGGCAGGCCGGCGTCACGAAAGTGCAGGGTGAAGCCGTCAATCAAGCTGCGGGGGTGCAAAGAGCAGGCGCGGAAGTTGCGCGACTCGGGAAGGATTTTCCAGAACACCGCCGCTGCGATCAGGGCCAGGCCGCCGATCACCAGCATCGCTGTGTGCCAGCTGACGAAGTCGATCAGCACGCCGGTGATCAAGCGTCCGCACATCCCGCCAATCGCGTTGCCGCCGATGTACAAACCCATGGCCAGGCCGATGTGCTGCGGGTGAATCTCTTCACTCAAGTACGTCATGGCAACCGCTGCCAGGCCACTCAATGACAACCCTATCAGCGCCCGCATCACCAGCACGCCGTGCCAGCTCGGCATCATGGAACTGGCGATTGTGCAGAGCGCGGCAGCGAACAGCGCGGCGACCATCACCGGTTTACGCCCGATGCGATCGGAGATCGGGCCGGTGATCAGCAGACCAATGGCGAGCATGCCGGTGGCGACCGACAGGATCAGGCTGCTCTGGGCGGCGTTGATGGCGTACTCATGGGACAGCAGCGGCATCATCGGCTGCACGCAATAAAGCAGGGCGAAGGTCGCGAAGCCGCCGCAGAACAGCGCCAGCACCGTGCGCATGAACATCGGCGTGCCTTTTTCGATGTAGATCTCCTTTAATTCGGCGACAACATCGTCCACCGCTGCGGGCGGAACTTCATGGGCAAGGGGAGCAACAGCAGTTTTCACTTCGGACCTCGGAGGGCGCAGCCGGTCAGGCAATGAAAAAAGCATATAGCTGCCTAATGATTCAATCCAATATATTGTTCGACCTGTTTGATAGGTTTAACGACCTAATGGAGTTTTCATGGAATTGCGTCACCTGCGCTACTTCATCGCCGTCGCCGAAGAGCTGCACTTTGGCCGCGCCGCCCAGGTGCTGGGCATCTCGCAACCGCCCCTGAGCCAGCAGATTCAGGCGCTGGAGCAAGAGGTGGGCGCGCGGTTGTTCGAGCGGACCAATCGTCGGGTCGAGCTCAGTGAAGCCGGTCGGCTGTTTCTGGAAGAGGCGCGGCTGGTGTTGGCACAGGTCGACAAGGCGGCGGATGTTGCACGGCGGGCGCAGCTGGGTGAGCTGGGCGAACTGAAGATTGGCTTCACCTCGTCGGCGCCATTCAACTCGACCATCCCTCAGGCGATTTTTTCGTTTCGTCAGCGATTCCCGGCGGTGCACCTGAACCTGCGGGAGATGAGCAGCACTCAGGTAGCGGATGCGCTGGTGGATGAGTCGATTGAAGTCGGGATCATGCGGCCGCTTGGGTTGCCGGACTCGCTCAGCGTGGTGGAGCTGATGCGTGAGCCACTGGTGGCGGTGCTCAGCTCCAAGCATCCATTGGTGAACGACAGCGAAGAAGGCTTGTTTCTGTCAGCCCTGGCCCTCGAGCCTTTCGTATTTTTCCCACGCAGTTATGGCAGTGGTCTGTACGCACAATTGCTCAGCCTGGCCCGGGATGCCGGTTTCAGTCCGCACTTTGCCCAAGAGGCGGGCGAGGCTATGACGATCATTGGTCTGGTGGCGGCGGGGTTGGGTGTTTCGGTGCTGCCGGCGTCTTATCAACGGATGCGCATCGATGGTGTGGTCTATCGGCCTCTGCTCGATCCTGAGGCCGTGTCGGCGGTTTGGTTGGTGCAGCGCAAGGATCAGAAGTCGCCGATGGCTAAGGCGTTTGTGGAGTTGTTGACGCGTAAGGTTGAGCCGCTGAAGGCGTGACTGCTTCGCAGTCATTCGCGAGCAAGTCCGCTCCCACAGTGGATGGGTGGTGGAACAAAAATCACTCCACACCGCAAATCCCTGTGGGAGCGGGCTTGCTCGAGAAAGCGTTCGCAAGTCCACCAAAAAGGGTGCAGTTGCCTATGCCAAAGCGGACGCTTCGCTGAAGGGTGTAAGACATTTCCGAACTACCTTGAACAGGCCACAGCGCCTTGCGGCATTGCCTACAACTACTCCAGAATCCGCCGGCTTGTGCGCTTTGGGGGCCATCGGTAACTTCGTTCGCATCACTGATTTCCAGTGATCGGGTTTAGTAGCCCGTGTTTACCCGTGGCGTATAGCGCATCAGATTGTCAGGTATCCCCATCCCTGTACTTTATGGTGGCTGTGCGTAGGGCGCTCTCGAGCGCGCCGGTCTCACGGGTCCCCGGTCTACTAACCTGCGCACAGCTACCACCTCATCTTATTAGTAGGGATGTGGTGGTAGCTCTAATCTCCAGGACCTGAATGATGCGTGAATATAAATCGAACTCACCGGACACCGATCCGGATGCTCCACGCCAACCAAGCAAAATCTTCCTCATCGCCCCCGATATCGACAATCACACCCTGCTGGCATACGCCTGTGAATCGCTTGCATCAGCCAACGTCATGGCGAGCGATTTCGCGAGATATCTGGAAGGATCGCAAAGCAACACACTGCTGGGTATTCAACAGTCGATCATGCTGGGGGAGCTGGCGGTGAATCGGGTGCTGGATAACCTCGATCCATCCTAGTGCGTCAGGGCGCTAACACTGCCTGCTTTCCCGAGAGGGGCTTGTGAGACTCTGAGGATCCTGGGTAACCAGCCATCGCAGAGCCAGACAGGGCCGGGGCTATGTCGAACCGACCTGTTTGAGACGGCGCTATTGTGGCGAGGGAGCTTGCTCCCGCTGGGTCGCGAAGCGGCCCCAAAAGAAAGGACTGCTACGCAGTCCAGCGGGAGCAAGCTCCCTCGCCACAGGTTATTCATTGCTCGCAGCGTTTCTTTATCTGCCGGGCATCGCCTCGTTACGACCAACGCCGGAAGATCAGCGACGTATTAACCCCACCAAACGCAAAGTTGTTGTTCATCACGTACTGGTTGCTCATCGGCCGGAACTCGCCGCGCAGGTAATCGAGTTTGCCGCAGTGCGGGTCGACGTCGTCGAGGTTGAGGGTGTGGATGTACAGGTCGCGGTTCATCATTTCGATGCTGAACCAGGATTCCAGTGCACCGCAGGCTCCGAGGGTGTGACCGAGGAAACTCTTTTGCGAGCTGATCGGCATGTGCTCGCCGAACAACGCGCTCGTTGCCAGGGTTTCGGCAATGTCGCCCTGTTCAGTGGCGGTGCCGTGACCATTCACGTAGCCGATGTCAGAAGGCTGCAGCCCGGCGTCTTCCAGCGCCAGTTCCATGGCCCGGCGCATGGTGACCTGCTCTGGGCGGGTGGCGTGCTGGCCGTCGGCGTTGCTGCCGAAACCGACGAGTTCGGCGTGGATGTGCGCACCGCGAGCCAAGGCGTGTTCGAGTTCTTCAAGCACCAGCATGCCGCTGCCTTCACCGATCACCAGGCCATCGCGGCCACTGTCGTAGGGGCGCGGGGACGTCTGCGGCGCATCGTTTTTCAGGCTGGTGGCGTAGAGCGCATCGAAGACCATCGCTTCGGTGGGGCACAGTTCTTCGGCACCGCCGGCGAGCATTAATGGCAAGCGGCCGAATTTGACCGACTCGTAGGCATAACCGATGCCCTGGCTGCCGCTGGTGCAAGCGCTGGAGGTCGGGATCAGCCGGCCGGTGAGGCCGAAGAAGATGCTGATATTCGCCGCCGTGGTGTGCGGCATCATGCGCACGTAGGAGTTGGCGTTCAGGCCTTCGGCCACCGAGTTGAGCAGCATGTTGCCGAACGCCTTGATCTCGTCGGTGCTGCCGGTGGATGAGCCGCAGGAAACGCCCATGCGCCCGTCCTTGATCGATTCGTCACCCAACAACCCGGCATCGGCCAAGGCCTGTTCTGCCGCGCCGACCGCCAGGCGCGAGACCCGGCCCATGCTGCGCAATTGCTTGCGGGTCCAGTGGCTCGGCACTTTGAAGTCGTCGATCGGCCCCGCAAGGCGCGTGTTGAGTTCGGTGAAACGATCCCACTCGTCCATCCGACGGATACCGCTGCGGTTGGCCGCGAAGTTGGCGGCGATGGTGTCCCAATCGCTACCGAGTGAGGTGATGCCGGCCATGCCGGTGACGACGACGCGCTTCATCAGCACAGGCCTCCGTTGACGGCCAGAACCTGCCGGGTGATGTACGACGCTTCCGCCGACATCAGGAAATTCACCGCGCTGGCCACCTCTTCCGGGGTACCCATGCGTTGTGCGGGGATCATTTTCATCATGTCTTCCACCGGCACGTTTTCATCGAGCATCGCGGTGTCGATCAAGCCGGGTGCGACACAGTTAACAGTAATTTTGCGCTTGCCCAATTCAATCGCCAACGCTTTCGCCGCGCCGATCAAACCGGCCTTGGAAGCGCTGTAGTTGACCTGGCCACGATTGCCGATCAACCCGGACACCGAGGTGATGCAAACAATCCGCCCGGCGGCGCGACGACGAATCATCGGCATCATCACCGGGTGCAGCACGTTGTAGAAACCGTCGAGGTTGGTGCGCATCACCACGTCCCAATCCTCTTCGCTCAAGGCCGGAAAAGCACCGTCGCGCGTCAGGCCGGCGTTCAGCACTACGCCGTAATAGGCGCCGTGGGTTTCCACGTCGGCTTCGAGAATGGCTTTGCAGTTGGCGCGATCGGACACGTCGAATTGCACGATGCGCACGTTGCGCCCCAAGGCTTCGATTTCGGCCTTCACGGCTTCTGCGTCCGCCAGGCCACTGCGGCAATGCAGCACGATGTCATGCCCGGCCTGGGCCAGACGCAAAGCGATAGCACGGCCGATGCCACGGCTGGAACCGGTGATCAGTACGGATTCAGTCATGGCTGGGTTCCTTGGGTTTCATGAAGGTATTGGGCAGCCTGAGGCGGACGGAACACGTTCAGACGAGCGGTGGCGTGAATGCCGGGGGCGGTGATGTGGCATTCGAACACGCCCATGCCGTTGTCGTCCTCCAGCGAGCGGATGCCGTGGATGGTCAGCTCGGTGCCGGCAGGGAAGTGCTCGACGTTGCATTCGAATTTGCGGGTGCCGAGCAGAAACCCCAGCTCCACCGCATCGCCTCGCTGGCGCGCATGGCAACCGGCGTAGGCGGCGACGCTCTGGGCCATCAGTTCGATGCCGACCCAGGCCGGCAGGCTGCCGTCCGGGCGGTTGAACAGGCCATCGGGTTTGACCGTGAGGCGGGTGTAAATCTGCTCGTCATCGAACGACAGGATCTGCTCGATGAAGATCATGTCGCCAGCGTGTGGCAGCAGCTCGGCGATCGGCCAGTCAATCATGGGGCATCTCCGATAATCAGGCTGACGTTGTTACCACCGAAGGCAAAGGAATTGCTCATCAGATAGCGAGGTGCAATGGACGTCAGGCGATCGGCCGGGGTCACCCATTTCAGGGCTGGCAATTGGGGATCCGGTTGGCCGTCCCAGACGTGGGGCGCCAGGGCGTGCTCGTGATTGCCTGCACTCAGGCTCAACCAGCAGAACGCCGCTTCCAGGGCGCCGGCCGCCCCGAGGGTGTGGCCGGTCATGGGTTTGGTCGATGAACATGGCACCCCCGCCGGGAACAACGTCGCCACTGCCAGGCTTTCCATGGCGTCGTTGTGTTGGGTGGCGGTGCCGTGCAGGTTCAGGTAATCGATCTGCTGCGGCTGCAGATTTGCTCGGCTCAAGGCTTTGCGCATCGCTTGCAGGGCGCCGCGGCCGGTCGGTTCCGGTGCGGAAATGTGATGTGCATCGGAGCTGGCGCCACTGCCGAGCAGGGCAATCGGCTGGCTGTCGCCGACATTTTTGCTCATCAGAAACAGCACCGCCGCTTCGCCAATGTTGATGCCGTTACGGTTCACCGAAAACGGGTTGCAGCGTTGCCCGGACACCGCTTCCAGCGCCGAAAACCCATTGAGGGTCAACTTGCACAGGCTGTCGACACCGCCGCACAACACCGCGTCGCACACGCCCAGGTCCAGCAGTCGCTGAGCACTCATCAGCGCTCGGGCGCTGGAGGTGCAGGCCGTGGAAATCACATAGGCCGGGCCGCTCAGTTGCAGCCAGTCGGCGAGGAAGTTGGCCGGGGCGCCGAGTTCCTGTTGCTGATAGTCGTAATCGGCCGGGAACTGATGCTCGCGGATGTAATGGGCCAGGCTGCGACTGGCTTCGTCGATGCCCGAGGTGCTGGTGCCCAAGACGATGCCGATGCGGTCGCGGCCGTAGGTCTGGATCGCCTGGTCGATGTCTTCGCGAATTTGCAGCGCGGCTTCCAGCAGCAATTGATTATTGCGAGTGTCTTGCGGCGCAAGCTCAGCCGGAATCGGCGCCAGTTCGCCTTGGACCGCGGCCACGGGCAACGACCGTTCCGCCACCCAGCCAGCCTCATTGCGCATGCCCGAACAGTCCCCGGCAAACAGGTTGCGGGCGACTTCGGACTTGTCACGGCCCAGGGCGCAGATCACCCCGAGAGCATTCAGGTAGGCCGTCATGGCGCGTCCTCGCTGAGCGGAGTGACTTGATATTTCGGGCCTTTGGGCAGGTTCAATTCAAAGCTCATGGGTTGTGAGTAGCGGACTTCCCAGTGCGCTGGCAAGGACCGTTGCGAGCCATGCTGCCACGCGGCGGGATAGTTGCCCGTCAATTCATCTTTGGGAGTCAGCGCAAACAGCAGCGCGGCGAACAGCTCTCGCGCTTCCGGATTGGGCGGCAGCAGACCGTCAGCCTGCCACTCGCCATCGACCAGTTTCTGGCGTGCCTGGGGAATGCCCAGCAAGTCCATCATCGACCAGCGAATGCCAGGGCCTTCACGCTGGATCACCAGCACCCAGTCCTGCCGTTGGTCGGCCACCAGACGCTGGATGTGCAATTGCAGCGGCAACGCCAGGTTCGGGGTTTGCTCGGGCAGCGGCGCCCGGCTGGCACAGGCGCTCAGCAACAGGACGCAACCCAACAGCAGAAAGCGGATCAGCACAGCAGCCCCTGTGGGAGCGGGCTTGCTCGCGAATGCGTCGGCACATCCAACACTATTGTTGACTGGCACACTGCTTTCGCGAGCAAGCCCGCTCCCACAGGGTTTAGCGTGAGTAAACATCAAACGCACCTTTCAAGAGGTTTGCGCGCGACCACATTGACCAGGGTTTCTTCCCGCTGGCCGAAGGGCTTTGGCCGGCGCAGACCCAAGCGTTCAAACAGGCCGAAATCCTTGGCGCGGCTCCACCACAAGTATGGATAAGACACGTTTTGCGGGCCGAGTTCGAAACCCTGCTGGCGAATCATGTCCAGGTACCCGGCGGCGCTCTTTTGCACGTGCATCGGATGGCGGAACAACCAGCGGATTACCCAGGTATCAATGTAAGCCTCGGTGGATTCGGCGAACAGCAGATAGCCTCCGGGCTTGAGTACACGGTAGAACTCGGCCAGTGCCTGTTCCTGCTGCACCAGATGGTGGAAGGTCTGGTGACAGAACAGCAAATCGACGCTGGCGTTCGGGACGTTGATGCTCGCGCAGTCGCTGCCGGTCAACTCCACCGCCATGCCCTGACGGACGGCTTCTTCGCCGGCCAGGTTCAGGCTGTGCGGGTCGGCGTCCAGACCGATCAGGCGCTGGGGCGCGAAGGTCTGGCGCAGGTACTGAAACGACTTGCCCTGACCGCAACCGGCATCCAGCAGCACCGGGTTGCTTGGCGGTGTTTCGCTGAACAGGCTGCGCAAATCGGTGATTGCCACTCGCAGAACATGGTGCTGCCAGGTGTGGCTGCGCAGGAACCAGAAACCAAAGCGGGTTTCTTCGACGTAGGTGTCGCTCAAATAGCTCATGTGGCGTCCTTTGCACAGAGCTCCGAGAGCATCCGCAGCCGGCGCTTGGGTTCGGCGACGAACGGATTACGTTCGTCCCAGGCATAACCGGCGAGGATCGAGCTGATCATGCGGCGAATATCCGGCGAGCCGCCCTCAAAATAAATCACATCCTGGAACGTCCCGGCGTACCAGCCTTCGACGTAGCAACGGAACGTGTCGACGCCGCGCTTGAGCGGGATGGCGAACTCAGTCTGCCAGTCGACACTTTCGCCTTGCAGTTGGCGATGCAGCACCGCGGCGGCCATGCTCGCCGAGCGCATGGCGATGGTCACGCCGGAGGAGAACACCGGGTCGAGGAATTCCGCCGCGTTGCCGAGCAGGGCAAAGCCTGGCCCGTGGAGGGTTTTGACGTTGGCCGAGTAGCCGCCGATGGTTCGAGCAGGCGTGTCCCACACGGCGTTGTTCAGAACACCGGCCAGGCTTGGGGTTTCAGCGATGAACCCGCGTAGGCACTCATCCAGATTCTCCATACGGCCTTCGAAGTGTTCGGCTGCCGCGACCACGCCCACCGAACAACGGCCGTTGCTGAACGGGATGGTCCAGAACCAGATATCGCGGTGGATCGGATGGGTGGTGATGAGGATTTTTTCCCGCTCGAAGGCCGGGTTGTCGATGTGGTCTTCGACGTGGGTGAACACGGCCTGGCGCACCGGGAAATCCGACGGTGCTTCAAGGTCGAGCAAGCGCGGCAGCACACGGCCGTAGCCGCTGGCATCCAGCACGAAATCGGCTTCGACGCGGTACTGGCTGCCGTCTTCGCGAAGCACGTCGAGCTGCGGTTTCGGCAGGGCGAAATCGACGCTGACGATGGCTTCGCCGTAACGAACGTCCACGCCTTGCAGCGCGGCCTGATCGGCCAGCAGCTTGTCGAAATCGGCACGCAGGACCTGGAAGGTGGTCGGCTTGCCGTTGCTGAACGTCTCGCCGAAATCAAAGGCGCTGTATTGCTCGCCCCAAGCGAATGCCGCACCGTTTTTCAACTGGAATCCGGCGGCGTTCACCGCCTCGAGCATGCCGGCTTCTTCGACGAAATCCAGGCAGTGGGACAGCAGGCTTTCACCGATGGAAAACCTTGGGAAATGCTGGCGTTCGATCATCAACACGTCATGACCTTTGCGCTTGAGCAGCGCGGCGGCGATGGCGCCCGATGGACCTGCACCGATAACCACGACCTGGCGATGTTCCATTTCAACTGTTGGCACGGGGGCTCCTTGCCGGGACGGCGATGTTCAGAGGGGTTCGGTGCATACCGGCGAGTGCCGGCAGCAGTGTCGCGATCAGGCCCATCACCATCAGCGCGAAGTACAGTGCCGGGCTGATGAGTTGTTGTTGCAGCAGCAGGTTGAGAAAGACGATCTCGCTCAAGCCACGAATATTCAGCAAGACACTTTCCCGCCAGCGACTGGCGCCTTCAAACGAGGCGCCGGCCCAGCCGAGGCCCAGCCAGTTGCCCAGCAGTTTACTGGCTATCGGGAACAGCAACAGTGCTGCCAGTTGCACCCAGCCGAGGCTGGCCATGGCCGCGTGGACGTTGATTTGCACGATACCGAACGTGAGGATCAGCGGGATCGCGACATACGTCTGCAAGTGACTCATCCAGATCACCGGCAACGGCAGCACCAGCGGCACTTTGAGCGCAGCCATCCACAGCAGGTAACCGATACCGAAAATCAGCGCATTGAGCTTGAAGTGTTCCGCCACGACCAGCAGTGCGAAGAAGCAACCGCTGTGCAGCAACGGTTGGCGCAAGCGCAGCAGACGCAGCAACAACGGCAGGCAGGCGCCGGCCAGCGGCAGCAAGAGGCTGCTCAGGTGCAGGCTGCCCTGGGCGATGGCGAACAGGGTCCAACAGGTGAGGTCGATCAGGATCGCGGTCTGCACCAGTCGCCGGGTAGCGGCAGGCGGGTACTTGATGTGTCGCAGGTACAGATACAACACCGGAATCGCCGTGATGGCGAACAGCAGACCAACCGCCAGGGAACTGATCCAGGGTTGCGGCGGTAGGAGCCACACCGCTGTCGCGAGGCCGCAGGCAAATGGAATGCAGAAACTCGGCAGGGCGATTTTCAGGCTCTGACGGTCGAGTCGCAGGTCAATCACGTCACTGAGAATGTGCCCCAGCAATAAGGCAAAGCCCAGGCTGTAGACGTTTTTCAGCCAGGCCGGCGCGACCAGTGCGGCGCCGCTCAATTGCCATTGGGGCTCGATCCAGAAGTACATCAACAGCGGCAGGCCGAAGGTGGCCAGCAGCAACTGGCTGACAATCGGGATCACGCCGAAGTGACGACCGACACGGGTGGCCACGGCGAACAGCGCCAGGGCCATGACCCAGAACACGGCGATCATCATGTTGCTGACTCCGTGACCGGAGCGACGTGAACCTGGCGTCCGGCCCACGGCGCAAGGATGAAGCTGTACGCCAGGCCGAGGCTCACCGACAGACCGAAGTTGCTCACCGCCGGCGTGCTGGACACCGCCAGCAAACCGAACGACAGCCAGGTGGTCAGCGCCGCCAGCAAGGTGCCCAGCAGGCTCACGGCAGCGCCGCCGACCTGTTCACGCATGAGGATCGCGTAATCGACGCTGATGGCCGTCACCAGCAGCAGGCCGAACAGGCTGAACAGCGTCAGCGGTTGCCCCAGCCAGCCGAGACTGGCCAGGCTGCACAGCGCGGCCAACAGCGGCAGCGAGACGATTCTCAGCGCGCCGCCGAAACCGAACGGCAGGATCAGCACCAGCACGATCAGCACACAGGACGCGAGCTTCAACTCTGCGGCACTGATCTGGGTGTCGGCGAACACCTTGTTCAACTCACCGAGGCGGTCCACCAGTTCCACCCCCGGCAAATCCAGCGCCTGGGCGCGCAGCAGGGCAGGGTTGTTCAGCCCTTGCAGACTGACCATCGCCGCTACGCCGTCATCGGTCGGTCCCAGCCACAGCGGGCGATAGGGTTCAGCCAACGGACCGACCAGCGCCGCGTCGATGTCTTCGGTGGGCAGTGCCTGCAACTTCGTGAGCTCTGCTTGCAGCGCCTCGGCCGGCACGCCGACATCGAGCAGCGGTTGCCAGAACGGCGGCAACTTGTTCAGCGCTTCACGCACTTTGCGCTGTTCGGTGGGTGGGCTGACCAATTGATTGAGCGACAGATAACCCTGGAGTTTTTCCAGGCTGACCAGCTGATCCAGCCGCTCGCTCAGCGCGGTTTGGCGTTCCAGCAGTTGCTGCTGATTGGCCGCGCGCACCAGGAAGAACTGGCTGGTGGGTTGATAGCCGGTGAGGCGTGCAATGGTTTGTGCTTCGTCAGTCAGTTGCTGCGGTGCAGCGACCCATTGGCGAATGTCGTTTTTGGTGTCGAGCTGCAACAGGCCGCCCACACAAAAGGCAATCAGCAGTGCCAGCAGCACCGGCGTACTCGCGAGTTTGAGCAGCGCTTCACGGCACCTCAGCAAATACTCGGACACCCGCAGCGGCCACTGCGCTGGACGCAAATCCGTGCCCTTGAGCAGTGCCGGCAGCAGGCACACCGCAGACAAATAAGCACCGAGCAGACCGGCGGCAGAGAACACGGCAATCTGGGTCAGCGCCGGGAACGGTGTCCAGGCCAGGGCCAGGTAACCGATGCAACTGGTGATCAGGCTCAGCGTCAGGCCCGGCAACGTCAGGCGCAGGGCCGGCCAACTGTGCCAGGGTTTCAGGCTCCAGCTCTTGGACAGATAGTGCAGCGGGTAATCGACCGCTACGCCGATCAGGCTCGAACCGAGCACCAGCGTCATCACATGCATATGGCCGAACAGCGCCACACAGGCCACCGCGCCGAAAAGCATGCCGACCAGCACCGGGACGAAAGCCAGCAACACCCTCCAGCGCCGGAAGGCCAGCAGCAACAGCAACAGAATGCCCGCCGTGGCGCCGCCACCGACCCAGGTCATTTCCCGGGTGGCTTGCTTTTGCCCGCTGGCCGCATAGAGCAAGCCGCTGGCGGCAAGCAATTGAACGTTGGCCTGGGCGGCTTCTTCACGGCTGTGCTGGAGCAGGTCGGCCACTTGCAGCGGCAGGTTCATGTCGAAGGCGTTGCCCGTGGTGCGCGAGCGCAGCAGCACCCAACTTTTACCGTCGGCATCGGCGACCAGCGCACCGCTGCCGATGTCCAGTTGCACTGAACCGTGCTGCGGCTGGCTGTTCTGGATGCGCCCGGTCAGGCCAAGCCAGTCATCCTGGCTCGGCACCAGACTGAAACCGGTGAAGGGGTCGAACAGCGCTTGTACTCGCTGCTGGATAAAGGCGTCGGGATGCTCGATCAGTTGCTGTCGGTCAGCCGCTGAGAGCATTGCCAGTCGGCCATTGAGCAATTGCGTGCGCAACGCCGGCAAGTCGGCTTGCAGGTTCCACTGGACCTTCTCGAACAAGCCGCTCGCCTGCCATTGCTCACCCAGTTTCTGCGCCATCGCGACCGCTTGCTGGCGATCGGTGTGGCCGACCAGCACCAGCATTTCGCGGTTCAGTGGTTCTTGCATGCGTTGTTCGGCGCGCAGTTCCAGCGCGTCCGGCGCCGTACCCGGCACCAGTTCCATGAGGTTGGCCGACAGCGGTGCGCCGTCACGCCATTGCCAACCGGCGAGCGCGAGCACCGCCAGCAGCAGGATCAGAAACAGCCGTGGAAGCCTCCGTTCACTCGGCAAAGTCATGTTGCTCCGCGTCGCTCAACGGTTGGGCGCTGGTGCTGTTCTGCATGCGCAAGAGGGTGCTGTCACCCTGGGTTTCGAGCAGCTCGATGCTGTGCACCAGTTCGCCGCCGTCAATGTTGATCTGAGTGAACACCTGCTTGAGCAGCATGGAACGCGGGGTCAGCGTCAGCTTCCAGTTCTGTGCGTCGCCGCTCAGTGAAAGCTCGAAATCCCGTTGCAGCCCGCTGCTGTCGCCTTGCAGTACGGCGAGGAACAAACGGTTCTGCTCGGCGCCGGCACTCTTGCTCGGCAGCATTTGCCAACCGTTGGCGTCACGCCGGGCAATGCCTTTGGCGCTGATGCGGTAATCCTGTTGCAGCGGGGTTTTCAGCAGCCAGAGCAAACCGTGGTTTTTTGCGAGGACGAAAGTGCCCTTGCTGGTCAGCGGCTGGGGCAGGGCGCGCAGGTGTTTTTCCTGGATGAAATTGCCGTGGATCACGTCAGGTTTTGCCAGTTGATCGCTCAACTGTTGCAAATCAAAAGCCTGCGCCAACGAAGTAAAGCCAAACATCAAAACCAGCCCCACCACGAACCCGTAGCAGCTGCCGAGCCCGCGAGGCTGCGTTCGGCGACGAAGTCGTCGTAAAACCTGAGAATGCGGTGCATCAGGATAAACGCATGGCGACGGCTTCGCCGCCGAACGGGGATAAATCCCCTCGCCACAACTTCGCCAGCTGCTACATAGGGTTTTCAGCGGGTTCATGCGAGCATCCTTTCAACGGCTTCGGTGAAAACCTTGGGTGAGGCCAACTGCATTTCGCGGCTGCTCATGTCCACGGCGACCTGCACGGAACTGGCGCGGGTCAAGCGTTCGCCGGTTTCCAGATCGCTGATCAGGTAGCTGATCTTCAGACGGTTCTCCCATTCCACCAGATTGGCCCGCACGTTGAGCTTTTGGCCAAACACGGCGCCGCGCACATAACGCAATTGCAGATCGATCACCGGCCAGGCGTAACCCGACTCGACCATGGCCGAATAGTTGTGGCCGATCTTGTCCAGCAGCGCGCAGCGGGCGACTTCCAGGTATTTGACGTAATGGCCGTGCCAGACGACGTTCATGGTGTCGACATCAAAGAACGGCACGAGGATTTCCGTATCGGTGTGAAGCACTCCCTTGCTACGCATGCAGCCTCCAGTGTTGCTCGGCGATGCGGTGCAGGCACAGGCGCAATTCACCTTCCAGCGCGCGGTCTTCGATGACCGGCGGGAAGTCCTTGGCTAACTCTTCGTGCATGGCGGCCAGGGCTGGCGGCAATGGACGTGCATCCTCGGCCTTGCTGCGCAGCCAGACGCCTTGGTTGGCGGCCAGCAGGGTGGCGGCGGCGACCTGTTCGGTCAGCTCCAGCACGCGGATCGCATCGCGGGCGGCGATGGTGCCCATGCTCACTTTGTCCTGGTTGTGGCACTCGGTGGAGCGCGAGAAGACGCTGGCCGGCATGGTGTTTTTCAGCGCTTCGGCGGTCCAGGCACTGGTGCCGATCTGCACGGCTTTGAAGCCGTGATTGAGCATTGCGCGATCCGCGGTGGCGCCGGACAGGTTGCTCGGCAAACCGTGGTTGTAACGCTCGTCCACCAGCAAGGCGAGCTGACGGTCGAGCAGGTCGGCGACGTTGGCCACCAGGTTTTTCAGGCTGTCCATGGCGAACGCAATGTGGCCGCCGTAGAAGTGCCCGCCGTGCAGCACGCGTTCGGCTTCGGCGTCGATAATCGGGTTGTCGTTGGCGCTGTTGAGCTCGATCTCGATGAACGAGCGCAGCCAGTTCAGGCTGTCGGCCAATACGCCGAGGACGTGGGGCGCGCAACGCAGGGAATAACGGTCTTGCAGGCGATGCAGCGGCGCGGTCGGCGCGTCGATCGCCAGATCCTTGCGCAGCCACGCGGCGACTTGCATTTGCCCAGGATGCGGTTTGGTGGCGAACAGGCGCTCGTCGAAGTGCTCGGGGTTGCCTTGCAGGGCGACCACGTTCAACGCGGTGATGCGCGTGGCCAGTTGCAGCAGGTAATCGGCGCGGGCATAGGCCAGGCACGCGAGACCGGTCATGACAGCGGTGCCGTTCATCAGCGCCAGGGCTTCTTTGGGGCGCAGTACCAGCGGCTCCCAACCCAGTTCGCGGTGCACGTCGGCAGCTAGTCGGCGTTCGCCCCGGAACATCACTTCACGCTCGCCGGACAAGGTCGCCGCGACATAGGACAGCGGCGTCAGATCACCGCTGGCGCCCACGGAACCCTCTTCGGGGATCAGCGGCAGAATGTCGTGTTCGAGGAAGGCTTGCAGGCGTTCCAGCAGTTCCACGCGCACCCCGGACACGCCGTGGCACAGCGACTGCAAACGCGCCGCCAGCACCGCGCGAGTGGCCTGCGCATCCAGCAGTTTGCCCAGACCGCAGCCGTGGAACGTGTACAGATGACGAGGCAACGCCTCGACGTGATGCAGCGGCACCGCGACCACGCAGGAATCGCCGTAACCGGTGGTCACGCCGTAGATCACGCCTTCCTTGTCCAGCAGGGAGTCGAGGAATCGCGCACCCTTGGCGATACGCTCGCGGTACGCAGGGTCGCTTTGCAACTGCGTCGGCACCTGACGGTTGGCCAGGGCCAGCACGTCTTCGATGCGCAAAGGGAGTTCGCCGAAGGTTACCGGCTCAAGCGTTGGCGTCGTCATCGGTCTTCCAGAAAGGGTAAAAGTTGAACCATTGTTGGGGCGCTTCAAGGCAATAGTGACCCAAGCGTTCGGCATAGCGGGAGGCCCACTGATGAATGACCTGCTCACGGTCGCTGCGTTTCCACACCACGGCCTCGGCGAATGGTTCGAGGGTCAGTCGATAGTCGCCCGTCGGCTTCTTCAGGCACAGCATCAGGTTGATCGGGCATTTCAGCAGACCGGCCAGCAACCAGGGCCCCTGAGGGAACGCGGCTTGATGGCCGAGGAAATCCACCGTCACGCTACGCCCGCCATGCAGCGGCACGCGATCGCCGGCAATCGCCAGCCATTCACCGCGCTCCAGGCGTTCATGGAGTTGCAGCATGATCAGCGGGTCCAGTTCGCTGACCTGAATCAGCCGCAAATTGGTCGCACCGGCTTCGCCGAGCAAGCGGTTGAATTGTTCGGCGTGCTTGGTGTGCACCAGCACGTTCATCGTGACTTTTTCGCCGATCTCGGCCAGCGCACGGCAGACCTCGAGATTGCCCAAATGCGCGCCTACCAGCATCTGTCCGCGGGTGCCGCGCAGTTGATTGCGCAGCAAGGCCGGGTCGATGATTTCGATCTGCTCGATGCTCAATTTGCCGTTCCAGACGTCGAGCTTGTCGAGCATCGAGTCGGCGAAGGCCATGAACTGTCCGAAGACTCGCCAATGGGTCGGGCGCAAGTCGTTGCGACCACTCCAGTCGGCGAGGCGCTGCTGATATTGCCAGGCGCTGCGACGGGCGCCGCGACCGAACAGGAAAAAGTACAGAACGATGCCGTACAGCAGCGGGCTCAGCAGCCGACGGCCCAGCACTTTGGCGCAGAGTGCGGTGAATTTCATCAACCAGAAACTGCCGCGCTCTTCGCGATCAGCCCAGTGCTTTTTATCCGCGTCAGTACTCATGTTCGCCACCGTCGCCAGAGAATCACTGGCGCGCGCAGCAACATGCCGAAGAACAACCGGGTGTGCATGCTCGTAATCAGCACGTTGTCGTGGAACAGGCGGAAATGCGAGACGCCATCCAGCGGGTAATGGACGTTGGTTTGCAGCCATTGCATGGGGAGATTGCGCCAGGCCAGTCGTACCAGAATGTCGGAGTCGAAGTCCATGCGCTTGCCGATCTTCGCCGAATCGATGAGCGCCAGGGTCGGTGGTAACGGATAGACGCGGAAGCCGCACATGGAATCGCGAATCTGCAATGACAGGGTGTTGATCCAGACCATGACGTGAGTCAGGTAACGGGCGTACAAGCGACCTTTCGGCACGCTGGCGTCGTATCGTGGATAGCCGCAGATCACCGCCTCGGGATGGGCGCGTGACAGTTCAATGAAGGTCTGGACGTCTTGCAGATCATGCTGACCGTCGGCGTCCACCTGCAAGGCATGGCTGAAGCCCAGGCGCGAGGCTTCGCGAAAGCCGGTCATGACCGCGCCACCCTTGCCCTGGTTGGCGCCAAGCCGGATCAGGAATACGTTGTCGCGCAAGGCCAGTTGATCGAGCACCTTTGCGCAGGCCAGGCTGCTGGCATCGTCCACCAGAATGCATGGCAGGCTGCTGGCGAGCAGCGCATCAACCACCGTGGTAATGGCGGTTTCGTGGTTGTAGACCGGGACAATTGCGCAGGGGTTATGCATGTTGGCTCACACCTGAAAGACCGAGGTGCCTGCTTCGCGAGCAAGCCCGCTCCCACATTGGATCTCTTGCAAACACGAATCCCCTGTGGGAGCGGGCTTGCTCGCGAATGAGTGCGCAGCACTCACCATAGTTATGCATCGCTTGAGGCCTCCAGCAAGATCCGTCCACTGGAGCAGGTCGCGGTCTCGTTGCGATAGGTGAAATACAACTTGCTGCGCGTCGGATCGAAGCGCAGGTGCAGTTGGACTTCATCGCCGGGGCGCACCAGTTGCTGGAATTTCAGCACTTCCATGCCGGCGAATTTTGCCGGCAGGTCCATCAATTGCTGGCCCAGCGTTAACGCCCATTCCACTTGCACCACGCCGGGCAATACCGGCGCCTGGGGGAAGTGGCCGCTGAAGTAGGCTAGGTCGGGTGGTATTGCCAGTTGCAGGCTCCACTCGCCATCGACTTCGACCTGCTCCAGCACTTGCGGCGCCTTTGGGCGCGGCGCCAGCAGCAGGGCTTCAACGGTGGCCTGGGGCAGTTTGCCCTGAGCGTTCAGCGGCAGTTGCCGCAGCAGGCGCCAGCGTCGTGGCAGGGCCAGGGCTTCGCAATGCTGGCTCAGATGCTGACGCAGTTCTTGCGTGAGGGTGCGTCGACCCTGATTGCGCAAGGCATGCAGGCCTGACTCGGTCAGCACCAGCAACGCACCTAATGAGGCGCGGTTTTCCTGAACCACGCCAAGACGCGCTTCGGCGACCCAGTCGTGGGCCATCAGTGCCTGTTCCAGCATCGGTAGCGAGATACGTTTTTCTTCCAGTTTGACGATTCGGTCCAGCCGTCCGAGCAGTTCGAATCGGCCGTCGGCAGCGATTCGCGCGGCATCCGCGGTGTGTTCGATATGGCCGGGCGGCAAGTACGGCGAAGCAATGAGCAGGGCGCCGTCGCTGTCCTGGCTCAACTCGATGTCAGCAAAGGGCTGCCAGAGCGCGTGGCCCTGACGCCAGGCGATACCGCCGGTCTCCGAGCTGCCGAGGATCTCCGTCGGCCATTGCTGCAGGCGTTGCTGAAGACTTTGTGCGGCCTCGGCCGGTAATGCACCGCCGGAGGAAAATACTCGGCGAACCGCACTTAATGCGGGCCAGTCGAGGTTGTCACCCATGCGCTTGAGCAGCGCCGGGCTGGCGACCCAGGCAAATGCCGGGTGTTCACGGCTGGCGCGCTGCAGGTCTTCAGGGAATGCCAGCTGCTTGCGCACAAACGAGCGCCCGGCGCACAGCGGCCATAGCACCCGAAACAATAATCCATAGATATGTTGAGTGGCGACGCTGCCGATGATGCAAGCGGCGCCAAGATCGGCGCCCCAGAGCCGTTCCAGCGCTTCGACTTCATTGGCCAGTTGGCGCAGGGTTTTGTCGATACGCTTGGGCTCGCCGCTGGAGCCGGACGTGCACAGGCTCAGCGAACAGCGATCCAGATCCAGTGCGGCCGCCATCAACGGCGGATCCCGGTAATCGCTCAGGTGTGCGTCATCGGCCTGATCGGTCAGCCACAGATCGACTTCGGTCGACCAGCGCTGGCGAGTCTGGGCTTGCAGGTCTGCGGGCAGCAGCACGCTGACCCCGGCGCGCCAGGCACCGAGCAGGGCAATCGCCAGGTCAGCGGCGTCCTCAAGGTGCACGGCAATACGCCGCACATCCTGGGCTTGCAGGCCCGCGGCGAGGCTTAACGCCCGTTCGCACAGCTGAGCGTGATTCAGGGTCGGTTCGGCCGTCACGGCACGTTCCGGTTGTGCCTTGAGCAACAATTGCTCAAGTTTTATCCAATTCATGGGTGGCCTCGTACCCGTTGTCGTATAAGCCATTCAATGGCAAACAGCAGGCCCATCAATCCGTATGAAATCAGGCCGGTGTACAACATCCACCAACTTAGCGGCGCCCAGAGGGTCAGGGCAGCAGCGAGCAAACCGTTACAGAAGAAAAACACGCACCAGACGATCGTCACCTGGCGGGTATAAACAATCGCCTTGGCCGGCAGTTGCGGTTCACGCAAACGCGCCAGGCGTTCGATGATCGGCGGGCCAACGATCAAGCTCAGGCCAAACAGCCCGAGCATGAAGGCGCTGATCAGCACCGGGTACCAGCGCAGCAACAGTGGGCTGTCGAACAGCGCCAGCAACAGGCAAAAAGCAATCGCGGTGATCGCCATCCAGAGATTGCCAGGCCGGCGCGCACCCAGTAGCGCCCGGGCCAGCCACAGGCTGCCCAGCAGCAGGCCGAACTGCCACGGCGCGAAATGTTCCATGCCGAAATACACCGCGAAGGGGTACAGCAGGCCCGCCAGCAGCAGGCCGAGGCCGATCAGTCGGCTCATGCGGCTGGCTGAACCAGGCGGTAGACCGCCTCGACCACGTCGCTGACGGTACGCACCGATTTGAACTCTTCGGCCGCGATTTTCTTGCCGGTCTGGCGTTTGATGTGATCGATCAGGTCGACCGCGTCAATGCTGTCGATTTCCAGGTCCTGATACAGGTTGGATTCGAGGCTTACGCGCTTGGGGTCCAGCTCGAAGAGTTCGACCAAAGCATCGCGCAGGGTGTTGAAGATGTCGTCACGAGTTTGCATGGTCCGGTCTCAAGCTGCCTGTTTTGCAGTGACGAACGCCGCAAGGCTCGCCACGTTGCTGAAGTGATTGCGGGTGTCTTTGGCGTCGGCGTCGATTTTGATGCCGTACTTTTTCTGGATGGCCAGGCCGAGTTCCAGGGCGTCTACCGAATCCAGGCCCAAGCCTTCGCCGAACAGCGTCTGCTCGTCGCCGATGTCTTGTGCGCTGATGTCTTCAAGGCCCAGGGCGTCGATGATCAGTTCTTTGATTTCACGGTGTAGATCGCTCATCTTCGGCGAGCTCCTTAATGTAGTAATGATGCAAATAGTCATTGAGCTTGCGCGAGGCCTGAGGAGCAGGGCCCAGCGAGGCGAAGGCTTGTGGGTCTATATCGGCCCCGACACGAAAACTGAAGTGCACACGGCGTTTGGGGATCCGATACCAGGGGTCGGCCTTGGTCAATGTGGTCGGGTTGACCTTGATGATCACCGGGGTGAGGATTTTCGCACCGCGCAGGGCGATTGCCGCAGCACCCCGATGGAAGGCTGGCGTCTGACCGGGCTGAGTGCGGGTGCCTTCAGGAAAGATGATCAGGGTCTGGCCGCTTTTCAGCGCGTCGGCAGCGGCATCGAGCATGTCCATGCTGCCGTCGTTGCTGATGTATTCGATGCAGCGTAGCGGGCCGCGGGTAAAAGGGTTCTCCCAGAGGCTTTTCTTGACCACGCAGTTGGCGTGGCGCACCAGGCCGATGAGGAACACCACATCAATCAGCGACGGGTGATTGGCGACGATCATTTGCCCCGGCCGACCGAGTTTTTCGGCACCCTGGATGTCGTAAGTCAGCACGCCGGTACGCGCCATGAATCGCACAAAAAACCAGAACAGGCGGGCGACGGTGTGCCGCGCTCGCCGCCGGTGTGTCCGGGCATCGCCGGGCAGGCAGTTCAGCAGCGGGAAAACCACAAGTCGCAGGCACAGCCCGCCCAACCCGAACAGGGTGAAGCTTGCGGCGGTAGCCAGCAGGCGCCAGTAATAGGCGTCGCGGTTTTTTTCGGTTACAGGTTGCGTTGCCAGGTCCATACACGATTTTTCCAGGCATGTTGGCAGGTTGTCTGCTGGCCGAGCAGGGTACGCAAAAGGTTCAGAGCATGGGGCCATTGGGCGTTGGACAACTCATCGGAGGCGCTGTTCAGGGACAACTGCCAGTCATTTCCGGGAGTGATCAGCAGGCCGACCGCGTAAGGGAACGGCACGTCGTCGATCCAGCTCGAGTAGGCCTTTGGCGGTTGCTCTTCGGTGGCGATCAGCAGTACCGCGGGAGCGCCCTCGGAAAGCAAAGCCGCGGCCTCTAGCATGCCGTGTTCAAGGCCATCGCCGGCTGCTGCGAGGGCCGTCATTTCACTGGTTTCGCCGCGCATGATCGACCACAGGCCGATGATCGCGTTGTGCACGGACAGGCTGAATTGAGTCGGCGACAGCGGCTGTTCGGTAGCCAGATCGCTCAAAATATCGAAAGTGCGCGGGGTTTCGCCGTGGCGCGAAATAAAGACCAACGGTAGGTCCTGACGGCCTTCGGCCAAGGGCCAGCCGACACTGAACGCCATCCGCGCCAGGCGACTGAGTCGCCGGCGCTGCATGGCCGGCAGAAACGAGACGTCAGGTGCGGCATCGCTGCTCGCAAGCACGACCGGTTGTCGGCTCCAGGCTTGCCAATCGTCCACGCTTTCGAGCCCAGGAGCCCACGCGCGCCATTGGGCGATGTTGAAATTGATCACTGACATTCATCCCGCCCCTGCGGGCTTCCTTGACGCGGTGAGTCGCAAAACAGGCGAACGTACCTTACGTAGCGCTGAGCGCTGAGTGGTGCGCATTATCCCGTTGCGGCGGGCGTGTAGCAAATGATGGTTACATTTTGCTCAATGAAATGTACCGGTTGGTTCGTGCATGGCTGTCGTTTGGCCATTATCCGCATTTCGGCCGGCGGATCTGCCGGCTCTGTCAGCAAGCGGTGCATGAGTTCACGGATTTTTCCGCGCGAGATTGCACCTGACTGTGTAGTCCCGATGCTGGCGAGGTAGCTAAGCAGCGCCGTGGACTACTACACTCGGTCATTCTTTGATACACGGAGGTTTTGACATGCGGCGCGTGGTGTTCAATCAGAAAGGTGGCGTAGGCAAATCCAGCATTGCCTGCAATCTGGCGGCGGTCAGTGCCAGCGAGGGTTATCGCACTTTATTGGTGGATCTCGATGCCCAGGCGAACTCCACTCAGTACCTGACGGGGCTCACCGGTAATGACATTCCCATGGGTATCGCCGATTTTTTCAAGCAGACCCTGTCTTCCGGGCCTTTCGCCAAGAAAAACCAGGTCGATATCTACGAAACCCCATTCGACAACCTCCACGTCATCACGGCCACTGCCGAGCTGGCTGACTTGCAGCCCAAGCTTGAGGCCAAACACAAGATCAACAAGCTGCGCAAATTGCTCGAGGAGCTGGACGGCGATTACGACCGGATCTACCTCGATACGCCGCCAGCGCTGAATTTCTACGCGGTATCTGCATTGATTGCCGCTGATCGTGTGCTGATTCCCTTCGACTGCGACAGCTTCTCGCGTCAGGCGCTGTACGGCCTGTTGGCGGAAATCGAAGAATTGAAGGATGACCATAACGAAGGGCTGGAAGTCGAAGGTATCGTCGTCAACCAGTTCCAGGCGCGCGCCAGTCTGCCCCAGCAAATCCTCGACGAACTGATCGCCGAAGGCCTGCCGGTATTACCGGTGTACCTGTGCAGCTCGGTGCGCATGCGTGAATCCCACCAGGCCAACACGCCGCTGATTCACCTCGACCCGCGTCACAAGCTGACGCAGCAATTCGTCGATCTGCACAACCTCCTCGAAAACGCCTGATTCCTACAGGTGACACAGAACCCATGTGGGAGCGGGCTTGCTCGCGAATGCGTCAGGTCAGTCGACATCAATGTTGAATGATCAATCGCCTTCGCGAGCAAGCCCGCTCCCACAGTTGATTTGGGGTGGCTTTAGATCCCTTGGCTACGCAACCAGCTCATCAACTGCGGTAACGGAAAGGCCCCGCTCTGACGCGCCACTTCCCGGCCGTTCTTGAACAGGATCAGGCTCGGGATCGAACGGATCCCCAGCTGCGCCGACAACTGCTGGTTTGTCTCGCTGTCCAGCTTGGCCAATCGACATTTGCCCGCCAATTGCGCCGCCGCCTGCTCGAACACCGGCGCAAACGACTTGCACGGCCCACACCAATCCGCCCAAACATCTACCAACAACGGCAGATCACCTTTGATCTGGCTGGCGTAATCGCTTTGCTTCAACTCAAAGGGTTTGTTCAGCAGGACTTCGGCTTTGCAGCGACCGCATTTTGGATGGTCGTTGAGGCGCTCCGCGGGGATGCGGTTGAGGCCGTTGCAGTGGGGGCAGGGGATGAGGAGTGGGTCGGACATGCGGATGATCCTGTAAAGAAGCCGGTCATCTCTATGTGGAGACGTCTGCTCACATTTTCAATCGTGCAGAAGGACACGGCCTATCTAGGCTGAGGGAGCGTCGGATGGACCATTGGTCTGCTCGTGAATATCGCATCTTGCGATATTCGCCGTCTGTGTTTAACTCTTCCATAGCAAAATGCGATAAGGAGATTGCATGCATGTGTTCATTGAAAAACGAATCTGGGAGGCCAAGGAAAAATGGCCTCAGGCAGCGAATGCCCTCGATCAATGGTATCGACAGGTCAAACGCAACAATCCAGGGGATTTTGCGGCAATGAAGGCGGTGTTTCCTGCGACCGACAAGGTAGGGGAATTTCACGTATTCGATATTGGGGGAAACAAGCTGCGCTTGATTGCTTTTGTCAGATACCGGTCGCAGAAGCTGTACATCAAGCATGTGCTGGATCATCGCGAGTATGACCGGGGAAAATGGAAGGAGGAGAAGGGATGAATGTTTTGATTAAAAATGCGGTCGAGCACTGGGAGTTTGTCTCGCCTGTGCTGCGCAAACCAAAAAATGAAGATGACTATGACATGTTGGCGCAGGCGTTAGACGAGTTGCTCGAGATGACGGGCGACGATGAGTCCCATCCGCTGATGAGTTTGGTGGATATCATCGGTGACTGGATCGAGGCGTGGGATCGCGAGCATCA
The DNA here is from genome assembly GCF_003254125.1 of Pseudomonas sp. 478. Classification (NCBI taxonomy): domain Bacteria; kingdom Pseudomonadati; phylum Pseudomonadota; class Gammaproteobacteria; order Pseudomonadales; family Pseudomonadaceae; genus Pseudomonas; species Pseudomonas sp. 478. The sequence continues at coordinate 325,626 of NZ_QKZG01000003.1, read as the reverse complement.
CCCTATGCGCGAGGCCTCTGGTGCAGAGGTTCTCGGATACATGATGCGCGAACACGGCCTGACTCAGAGTGACCTGCCCGGCGTCGGCACTCAATCAGTGGTATCCGAGATCTTGAGCGGCAAGCGTCAGCTCAACCTGCGGCAGATCCGCTGGTTGGCCGAGCGCTTCGGAGTGTCGGTGGAGACCTTTATCTGACCGGGTTCAGGATGAGCAACTGATCTCCAGATGCTTGCCCCACTCCGGCGGACGCTCGGCGTAGCTCTCCATCCCCGGTTGCTCCTCGAACGGATTACTCAGCACCGCATGCAGGCGGCGAACTTCTGCATAGTCGCCGCTTTCCGCCGCATCGATGGCTTTCTGCGCCAGGTAGTTACGCAGAATGTAGAGCGGATTCACCGCATGCATCCGTTTGCGGCGTTGTTCCTGATCAACCTCGCCTTCACGTGTCACCCGGGCGATGTAGAGCTCGCCCCAGGCATCGAAACCTTTGATGTCGACGAAGTCATCGCGCAACCGGGCGACGGCCAGTTCCGGTGATTCTTCTCCCAAGCGGCGGAAGAACAGGCTGTAGTCGACGCCACTGTTCTGCATCAGTTGCAGCAGGTGCTCCAGCAGTTTCTGGTCATCGTCTTCGGCCGTGGTGAAACCGAGGCGGCGGCGCATCAGGTCCAGGTAATGGGCCTGGTACAACGGGAAGTACAGGCCGAGGGTTTCACGCAGGGCTTCGACGCTGATGAACGGCGTCAGGGCCTGGGCCAGGGCGCTGAGGTTCCACTGGCCGATCGGCACCTGGTTGCTGTAGGAGTAACGACCCTGGTCATCGGAGTGGTTGCAGATGAAGTGGGCGTCGAAGTCGTCGAGGAAGGCGAACGGGCCGTAGTCGAAGGTAATGCCCAGGATCGACATGTTGTCGGTATTCATCACGCCGTGGCAGAAGCCATAAGCCTGCCATTTGGCGATCAGCTCGGCGTTGCGCTCGACGATTTCGCGAAACATCGCCAGGTACGGTTCCGGCTGTTCCAGGCATTGCGGGAAATGCATGGCCAGCACGTGGTCGCCGAGTTCTTTCTGCTTCTCGGGACGTTTGGTGTAGTAGAAATACTCGAAATGCCCGAAACGCACATGGCTCGGCGCCATGCGCAGGACCATGGCCGCGCGTTCCTGCTTCTCGCGCCACACCGGCGTGTCGGAGCCGATCACGCACAGGGCGCGGGTGGTCGGGATGTTCAGGGCATACAGCGCTTCGGAGGCAAGAAATTCGCGGATCGAGGAGCGCAGCACCGCCCGCCCATCACCCATGCGCGAAAAGGGCGTCTGGCCAGCACCCTTGAGGTGCAGGTCCCAATGCTCGCCGGCCTCGTTGTAGACCTCGCCCAGCAACAGACCGCGACCATCGCCCAACTGCGGGTTGTAGGAACCGAATTGATGACCTGAATAGACCATCGCCCTCGGGATCGCGTCGGCCCAGAGCTTATGGCCGCTGAACAGTTCGGCAAACTCAGGGGTTTCGGCCTCGGCAGGGTCGAGATCGAGCAGCGCCATGGCGGCAGGGCTGGCCACCACCAGGCGCGGATTGTCGATCGGCTCGGGCAGCACATGGGTGGAAAACGTATCGCCCAGGCGGGCGAAACGATTATCGAAGGTCAGTTCGTCGAGGGCTTTCAAGGGCCATCTCCAGCAGAATGTCCGAGCATTCTGCTAGGGATAAGCCGCTTAGTCGAGCTTGGCGGCCGGCGGCTCTTGCACAGGTTTGCCATCGGCCATGGGAACGATGGTCTTGGTTTCCGGCTCGATGGGCACCATTTTGTATTCCTGGCCCTGAAGATTCTTGAGGTAAACCTCCATCTGCCGGAACGAGATGTTGATGTGCTGTTTCTTGAACTCGCGATTGATGAAGCGGTTGACCTCATCGAGTACCGGGTTACGGTCACCGAGGTCACGTACATGCATGCGCAACTCGTGGTCGAGGGTGCTTTCGCCGAAGTTCAGGAAGTACACGTGGGGTTCCGGGTCTTTCAGCACTCGCGGGTTATCGCGCGCGGCCTTGAGCAGCAATTCCTTGACCAGGTCCAGGTCCGAGCCGTAATCGACACCGAGCTTGAGGGTCACTCGGGTGATGGTGTCGGTCAGGGACCAGTTGATCAGTTGCCCGGTAATGAACGTCTTGTTCGGGACAATGATGTCCTTGCGGTCGAAGTCGGTGATCGTCGTGGCGCGGATGCGGATCTTGCTCACCGTACCGGACAGGTTGCCGATGGTGATGGTGTCGCCAATCCGCACCGGACGTTCGAACAGGATCATGATCCCGGAGATGAAGTTGGCGAAGATTTCCTGCATCCCGAAGCCGAGACCTACCGACAGCGCCGCCACCAGCCATTGCAACTTGTCCCAACTCACGCCGAGTGTCGACAGGGTGGAGACGAAACCGATGCCAGCGATCACGTAAGACAGCAAGGTGGTGGTGGCGTACGCACTGCCCTGAGCCAGGTTCAGCTTCGACAGCACCAACACTTCCAGCAATCCCGGCAAGTTGCGCGCGAGGGCGAAGGTGATGCCGATGATGATCAGCGCGCCGAGCATATCGCCAATGCTGATCGGCACCATGCTCATGTTGGCGCCGGTGCCGCTGGTGTATTCGTAGAGGGTGACGTTATCCAGGTACGAGAACACAGAGATCAGATCGGACCAGACCCAGTACAACGCCGCGATAAAACCGCCCAGCAGTGCCAGGCGGATCAGGCGCAGGGACTGTTCGTTGACCTTCTCGATATCCAGGGTTGGCTCTTCGATCACCGCTTCGCCGTCGCCGGCCTCTTTCGCGGCCTGGCGTTTGGCCAGGGCGCGCTGGTAGGCCAGGCGGCGTGCCGCAACGCTGAGGCCGCGCACGAAGGTGGCCTCGATCACCAGCCAGAACATCAGCAGGTAAAGGGTGTTGATCAATCGGTCACTGAGCTTCAGCGCGGTGTAGTAATAGCCGAAGCACACCGCCACGAACAACGCGACAGGCAGGACGGTGAACAGGATCCCCACGGCCTTGCGGAACAGCGAAGCGTTCTGGTGAGTCGGGCTGCTGATCAGCAGGCGGCTGAGCAGCCAGGCCATCAGCGCATAGCAAGTCAGCACCACCGGCATGCCGAGTACGTCATCGGCCAGGGTCGCGGGTTGCAGCTCGGCGACTGCCACCACCGCGACCAACGCCATGACCACCAGCCCGAGTCGACGGACCCAGCCCTGCAGGAATTCGACCTGAGGTTTTTCCCAGCGGAAATGCAATTCGGCCACGCCGCCCGGCGCAAGAATCCGGTAAGCGGTGTAGAACACTAGCCACGCCTGGGCCATTTGCAGCAGCGCCGCGCCCATGTTCGCGTTCTGTCCGCGGGCGTCGATTTGCAAGGCCAGGCCACACAAGGCCAGGCCCAGGGAGACCGGCATCGCCAGCAGAATGTTGATCAGGATGGCCTGCGGCGTGTGCCACTGGCTGTCGCGTTTGAAGTGGCCGATGTCCTGGTGAACCTTGCTCAGTCGGGCATACAGGCTTTTGCGTCGCCACAGCAGGGCACCGATCAACAGCGCCAGGGGCAGGAACAGCAGCGGCCGTTGGGTCAGGCCGTCACTTAATTCGCTCAGGCTGGAAGCCCACGGCAGCGTGGTGACCTGACGTTCCAGGCGCTCCGGCACGGCGCGCATCCATTCCAGGTCCAGTGGCTTGTTGCTGGGAATCCAGAACATCTGCTCATCGAGGGTCGCCCGCAGGCTTTGCGCGGTGCTGAGCAGTTGCTTCTGATTGAGTTGCAACGTGATGGATTCGTTGAGCACCGCGCTGAGTTCGCGGTTCAGCCGCTCCAGCAGGTCGGCGCGGGTTGTGGCCAGCTCCAGCAGGCTTTTGCGCAGTTGCGGGGTGACTTGCTCGGGAGGCTGAGTCGACAGCAGGTTGTCGACGTAGGTCGCCGGGTTGCTGAGCAGTTCCCGTTGCTGGCTGACTTCGAATTGATAGAGGCGAATGTCGGCGATCTGGTCGGCCAGGTCACGGTCGAGCCTGAGGCGTGGCAGGGACTGTTTCTGTTTGTAGAGAATCTTGGAGAGCAGCAGGCTGCCCTTGAGCACGTTGATTTGCTCGTCCAGCGCCGAGTCGCTCTGGGTCACATTGTCCAGTTGCTGCTTGGTCTGCAGATTCTGCTGGGTGACTTCGTTGAGGCGGTCGGTACTTTTGAGCAGGTAGTCAGAAAGCTTGAGGTTGGCCGCGCTTTCGGTCGCCAGCAGGGTACTGCCGCCGGATTTCTGCGCTTCGATGGACTGCTGCGTCACCGTCTCCTGGGACTGGGCCAGGCGCTTCTGGTTGATCAGGGTTTGCAGCTCCTGGATTTCCTGATCCAGGCGATCGGATTTTTCCGAGAGCAAGTCATGCTGGCTGTTGCCCAAGTCCTGCAGTTGATTGTTGCCGGCCAGTTCCTGGCGGCGCAACGGGATCAGGGCATTCAGCGCCGCGAGCTCTGCGTTGAGCAGGTCGCGTTGCTCAGGGGTCAAGATCTTGCCGCCGTCCTTGCCGATCTTGAGGATGTTGTTGATCTGCTGGATGCGCGTCTGGCTGGCAGAAATTTCGGCCTGGGCGCGCTCGGGGCGGGTCTGGGCAGTAATCACCAGACTGTTGGCGTCGGCCAGGGCTTTTTGCAGATCGCTTTGCTGGGTGGAGCGCTCGGTGAGCATTTGCTCCAGTTGCTGAATAGGCTCTTTGGCATAGCGCTGCGGTACTGGCAGCAATTTGGTGACTTTGAGCTTGGCCAGTTCTCGCTGGTTCTCGATGTTCTGCTTTGGGGCGTTGGCCAGTTGCTGCTTGAGATCGGCCAGTTTCTGCTCGTAATCACGCTTGTTGTTGAGCTGTGTCAGCGTGCTTTGCAGGATGCTCTGGAGAGCTTTCTGATCGGCTTCCGGCAATTTGCGCTCGGCGATCTTGTCCAGGTTCGCCTGCACGGCTTCGCTGGACGGCGGTTCGGCCGCTTGCAATGTACCGACAGAAAGACTCAAGCCCAGCAGGGCCGTAATGATAAACGTGCGCAGGGTTGACATAGAGACCGATCGAAAGCGAGACGAAGAATGGAGTTTAGAGGAACAAGCCCGGGCCGGGGCGACTTCCTTCGGGGAATCTGACGCCCACTTTACCGATCTTGTTCCCTTCCATGACCGCGACGGTCCAAATGGTGTTGTTCCACTCCACCTGGTCACCGACTACGGGGGCACCGCCCACTTTCTGGGCAATGAAGTGGCCGAGCGACATGTCCGGATCGATGCCTTCCACTTTCAACCCGTACAGCGCCGCAACCGCCGCCAGCTGGGCGTCTCCTTCGAGTACGAAGTCGCCGAAGAAGCGCAAGTCGAGGCCCCGTTGCGGTGCCTGGCTGAAGAGTTTTCCGAGGGCCGGAAGGTTGTGTTCATGGCCGATGACGCACAGCAAATCGTCGACTTCGAGCACCGTACTACCCGACGGATGGAGCAGTTGCTGGCCACGAAACAGGGCTGCAATGCGGGTGCCTTCGGGCATTTTCAGTTCGCGAAGGGGCGAGCCGATGCACCATTTCTCGGCACCGAGGCGATAAACGAACAGCTCCCACTCACTGGTGACGTGGACTTCCAGGGCGGCGCGGGAGATCGGTGCCGGCTCCGGCGGAACGGTCACTTTCAAAAGCTTCGCCACCCACGGCAGGCTTGTGCCCTGCACCAGCAGCGACACCAACACGATAAAGAAGGCGAGGTTGAAATAGAGCTGGGCGTTGGGCAGGCCAGCCATCAGCGGGAACACCGCCAGAATGATCGGAACCGCGCCGCGTAACCCGACCCAGGAAATGAACGCCTTCTCGCGCCCATGGAACGCCTTGAAGGGCAGCAGGCCGACGATCACCGACAACGGCCGCGCAAACAGAATCATCCACAGCGCCAGGCCCAGAGCGGGCAGGGCAATCGGCAACAAGTCGTGGGGCGTTACCAGCAGCCCCAGAACCAGGAACATGCCGATTTGCGCCAGCCAGGCCATGCCATCGAGCATGTGCAAAATGCCGTGGCGGCTGCGCACCGGGCGGTTGCCGATGACCAGGCCGCACAGGTAAACCGCCAAAAAACCGCTGCCGTGCAGGGCGTTGGTCAGGGCAAACACGACCAGTCCGCCAGCAATGACCAGGATCGGATAAAGGCCGGTGACCAAGTGGATACGGTTGACCAGTTGCAGCATGACCCAGCCGCCGCCCAGGCCGATGACAGCACCGATACCGAACTCACGCATCAAGTGCCCGAGCAGGCTCCAATGCAGACCGGTCTGGCCGCTGGCGAGCATGTCGATCAGGGTCACGGTGAGGAACACCGCCATCGGGTCGTTGCTGCCGGACTCAATCTCGAGGCTGGCGGTCACCCGTTCGTTCAGGCCTTTGCCGCCGAGCAGCGAGAACACCGCCGCGGCGTCGGTGGAGCCGACGATAGCGCCGATCAGCAGGCCCTGAATCAGGTTCAGGTTGAACAGCCACGCGGCGGCCATGCCGGTCAGCCCGGTGGTGATCAACACCCCGACCGTCGCCAGCGACAGCGCCGGCCATAACGCCACGCGGAAGCTGGAAACCCGGGTGCGCAAGCCGCCGTCGAGCAGGATGACGGCCAGCGCGAGGTTGCCGACCAGATAAGCCGTTGGGTAGTTATCGAAAATAATGCCGGCGCCATCGACGCCGGCCGACATGCCCACCGCGAGGATGATCACCAGAATCGGGATACCGAGGCGTGATGAAAGTGAGCTCACCAGAATGCTTGCACCTACCAGCAACGCGCCGATCAAGAACAGGCTGTTGATGGTCGTCGCATTCAAAGGCAGTACTCCAGAAAGCTGAAAGGCGGGCGCAAACTGACCATGCAGTCTACGTGCCAGCGATTCTAACCTGTTGAAATGTGATGCTGTCAAAAAGCTTTTGCAGCAAGCAGATGACACCCGCAGCTCCGGGTGCAATCACTGTGGCGAGGGGATTTATCCCCGTTGGGCTGCGAAGCGGCCCCCTGCGTTCTTTCAGGCATGCCCCGCAAACAGGTCTTGCGACGGCTTCGCCGCCGAACGGGGATAAATCCCCTCGCCACAGATAAATCCCTTAGCCACAGATAAATCCCTTAGCCACAGAGTTCGCGGTGCTCTTTAGAGGCTAAACCGCCCAACCATGTTGTTCAGGTCCAGCGCCAATCGCGACAACTCATTGCTGGCAGCGCTCGTCTGATTCGCCCCGGTCGCCGACTGCACCGACAGATCGCGAATGTTCACCAGATTGCGGTCCACTTCACGGGCCACTTGCGCCTGCTCTTCGGCAGCGCTGGCGATCACCAGGTTGCGTTCGTTGATTTCGACGATCGCGCTATTAATAGTGTCCAGCGACATGCCTGCACCACGAGCGATGTTCAACGTCGACTCAGCACGCTCGGTGCTGTTGCGCATCGAATCCACCGCGTGTTCGGTACCGCTCTGGATGCTGCCGATCATGCGTTCGATTTCGCTGGTCGACTGCTGGGTGCGATGCGCCAGGGCACGGACTTCGTCCGCCACCACGGCAAAACCACGACCGGCCTCACCGGCACGGGCGGCTTCGATCGCCGCGTTCAGTGCCAGCAAGTTGGTCTGATCAGCCAGGCCGCGAATCACGTCCAGCACTTTGCCGATGTCACGGGACTCGTTGGCCAGGTCGCCGATCAGGGTGGCGGTGCTCTGCACGTCGGCGCTCATGCGTTCGATGGCGCTGACGGTTTCCTGCACCAGGTCACGGCCATCACCGGCGGAGGTGGTGGCGTTTTTCGAAGCTTCGGATGTGCTGACGGCATTGCGCGCGACTTCTTCCACGGCGCTGGTCATTTCGTTGACTGCGGTGGCAGCTTGTTCGATTTCGTTGTTCTGCTGGGTCAGGCCACGGGCGCTTTCGTCGGTGACGCTGTTGAGTTCTTCAGCGGCGGACGCCAGTTGCGTGGCGGACCCGGAAATTCGTTGCAGGGTGTCGCGCAGCTTGTCCTGCATCTTCGACATGGCCAGCAACAAGCGGCCGGCTTCGTCCTCACCATCGACGGTGATCGGGCGGGTCAGGTTGCCTTCAGCAATTTCTTCGGCAGCGCTCAGGGCGTTGGCGATCGGCTTGGTGATGCTGTTGGTCAGCAACCAGGCGAACAGCAGGGTCAGGCCGGTCGCGATCACCAGCAGGGTGATCACCAGGTTGAAGGCCGAAGCGTACTGGTCGGCGGCTTGTTGATTGGTGTCGAGGGTCTGCTGAGTGTTGATCTCCAGCAAACGGTTCAACACGGTGTTCACCGCTTCAGAGTTGGTCAGCAGATCGGTGTTGAGCAGGGTGCGCAGTTCATCCACCTGATTGTTGCGCGACAGGGTCTTCATCCGGTCTTCGATCTGACGGTACTGGCCGAGCAACTGCACGTACTGGTCGTAGGCCGAACGTTCCTGCGGGCTGGTGATCAGTTTTTCGTAAGTCGCCTGAGCGGCACGAATCTGCTGATTGCGGGTTTCCAGCAGATCCATGGTCTTTTGCTGGACGTCCGGCTCGCGGTTCACCAGCAAACGGTAGGACAGCACCCGCAGGCGCAGGGTCAGCTGAGTGAATTCGTCGAGGCTCTTGATGCTCGGCACGCTCATGGAGGCGATGTCTTCACCGGCGCCGCGAATCTTGCTCATCTGGTTCAAGGCAAACACACCCAGAATCAGCATCAGGCCGCCAATCAGGGCAAAACCGAGGAACGCCCGTGGCGCGATATTCATATTACGAAGGGACATGGTGTTTACCGAAAAGAGCGCATCCGTGCGGCGCTGAGACTGACGTATGGATGACTTATCGGTCATATGACTAAAGTCTTGAGCCCCTGCGGGTTTTTGTCGCACAACCGCTCCGGCGACGAAGTGCAGGAACCAGATCCGCCAATCACAGTCTTTAAAGCTCGCGAGGAAGGTCGCCCGCCAGGAAAATCAAGGCCTTGCGCCCCAATAACCCTGGCATCCATGGTGACTTTTCTTTATCGTACGCGCCCTTTGAAAATGCTTGGAAAATCAAAATGTTGGAAGCATCCCTAAGCCAATTGGAACAGCTGGTCAGCGACCTGGTGCAACAGAACCAGACCCTGCTCGGCACCAACCAAACCCTGAGCGCAGAACTGGCCCAGGCCAAGGATGAAAACGAAAGCCTGCAACTGAGCCTGATGGAACAGGAAGAGAAACAAGGTGCCACCGCTGCACGCATCCAGGCCTTGGTTGAGCGCGTCAGCGCCGGCCCAGTCAGCGCATGAATCACGGCGCCGCAGGGGTAAAAGTCGTCTCGATCCTGGGGGAGGACTATTCGATCAAGGCGCCGGCCGGGGAAGAGCAAACCCTGCTGGACGCCGCGTTAATGCTGAAGGCTGCCCTGGCCGACACCAAAAGGAAGTACCCGACGCTGATCGGTGACCGCTTGCTGGTATTGGCCGCGATGAATCTGTGCTCCCAGCAGATCGAAATGCAGAAGCAGCACAAGCAGGAACTCGACCGTTACCAAGAGCAAGTCAGCGCCACGGTTGAAGTGATCTCCAAGACGATCAATCAGGCCTGATCGGCTTTGCGCACAACCAAAGAATAAATTGTCGTTTGCGTTGTATACAATCGGCACGGCTGTTGCAGTGTTTCAGCCTCTTATTCTTTGGGGGTGCTCCATGCAGTTCTGGCGACGCAGTATTCAATGGCAGTTGATCCTGAGCATGGGCACCGCCCTGCTGGTCAGTATTCTGATCGTGGTTGGCATTTATACCCTCGTGGTCAATCGCCTCGCCGAGCGCTATCTGGTCGAGCAAGCGCTACCGTCGAGCATCGAAGCGATGCGCAACGACATCGAGCGAATCCTCGTTCAACCCCTCACTGCCGCCAAGGACATCGCCAGCAATAGCATGGTGCGCGACTGGTTGGCCGGGGGTGAAAACAGTGCCCAGACCAACACCTTCGTCACCTATCTGGAAGGCATCCGCGCCGAGCACAAAGCCTTTACCGCGCTGATCGTCGGCACGGCTTCAAACCATTACTTCACGGAAAAAGGCCTGGACCGGACCCTCAGCCGTTCCAACCCCAAAGACGCCTGGTTCTACTCGTTTCTCGACAGCAACCAGCCGCGCACCCTCAATATCGACAATGACACCGCGACCGGAGAATTGGCGCTGTTCATCGACCTCAAGGTCGAGCAGGCCGGCAAAGTCGTGGGTGTTGCCGGGCTTGGCCTGAGCATGAAAGAGCTGTCGGAGCTGATCCACAACTTCAACTTCGGTGAGCGCGGCAAGGTCTATCTCGTGCGTTCCGACGGTTTGATCCAGGTTCACCCCGAAGCGCAGTTCAGCGGCAAACGCACGTTGGCCGAACAGATTGGCACCCCGGCAGCGCAAGCCGTCATGGGCCAACAGGCTGCCACCCACAGCAGCTTCGATCGCGATGGCGAAGATTTTCTGGCATTGAGTCTGCCGTTGCGGGACTTGGGCTGGACCCTGGTGGCCGAAGTGCCACAGTCGCAGATCTACGCCGAAGCCCGCCGCGCGATGTGGATGAGCAGCGGCATTGGCCTGGCGGTGGCGCTGGTTTGCCTGATGCTGGTGGTGTTGTTGGCCCGTGGATTGGTGCGGCCGATCCGTCAGGTAACAGCGGCGCTGGTAGCCATCGGTAGCGGTGGTGGAGATTTGACCCACAGGTTAGATTCCAGCCGCGCCGATGAATTGGGTGACCTGGCTCGCGGCTTCAATCGGTTCCTGGAAAGTCAGCGCGACATGATCGGTGAAGTGCTGACCACCAGCGAGCGTTTACGCACGGCCGTCGGGCAAGTGGCGCGGGTAGTGGACAACACCGCTGAACGCTCCGGCCGTCAGCAGGAAATGACCGACATGGTCGCCACCGCCGTTCACGAAATGGGCCTGACGGTGCAGGAAATCGCCCAGAACGCCGGCAATGCCGCGGTGGCTTCACAAACTGCCCGGGATGAGGCGATGCAGGCGCGGGAAGTGGTGGGCGGGTCGATCCGGCATATTGAAAGCATGTCCGATGAGATTGGCCTCGCGGCCAGCGCGGTGGGCGAGTTGGCCCATCAGGTGGCCTCCATCGATCAGGTGCTGGCGGTGATTCGCGGGATTTCCGAGCAGACCAATTTGCTCGCGCTCAACGCGGCCATCGAAGCGGCGCGGGCCGGGGACATGGGGCGTGGGTTTGCGGTCGTGGCGGATGAGGTGCGCACGTTGGCGCGGCGCACGCAATCGTCGACTGATGAGATTCAGCAGATGATTGGCAGCCTCAAGCAAGGCGCGGAGAACGCGGTGTCGTCGATGCATTCCGGGCAAGCGGCGACTGGCACGGGCGTTGAGTCGAGCCAACGCACCGGGGTGTCGTTGACGGCGATTACCGGGCAGGTGGAGCGCATCAGCGACATGAACCATCAGGTGGCGGCGGCGACGGAAGAGCAGTCGGCGGTGACGGAAGAGATCAACCGCAATGTGCAGGGGATTTCTGACCTGGCCCGTGCCACCGCCGGGGAGGTCAGGGCTTGTCGTGAGGATTGTCAGACGTTGCAGCGGTTGGCGGATGATTTGGCGCGGCAAGTAGGTGGGTTCAAGTTGAGCTAATGAGTTGTCTGTACGGGCGCCTTCGCGAGCAGTCGAATCGTCGCACCGCCGCTCCCACATTGGAACACGGTCAACTGTGGGAGCGGGCTTGCTCGCGAATGGATGTCAGCAGCACCACAAGGCTCTAGTCAGAACCACTCATCCTGCATCCCAAGACACACATCATCCCGCGCCTCAAGAATCGCCAGTTCATGGTGGCAACCCGGCACTTCCCACGTCAGGAAATACCGCGCCGCCTGCAGCTTGCCTTTATAGAAGCTCACATCCGCCGCATTCCCTTTGGCCAACCCTTCCTGCGCGCGAATCGCCTGCTCCAGCCAGCGCCAGCCAATCACCGTGTGCCCGAACACTTTGAGGTACAGCGCCGAGTTCGCCAGGCTGCTATTAACCTTGCCTTGCGCCAAATCCATCAGCAAACCGATGGTCACCGTTTGCAGGTGCGCCACCAATTTCTCCAGCGGCTCACGCAGCGCGGTTAACGATTCATACGCTTGAGCGCGCTCGGCGGTATCGGCAATCAGACGGATCAATTGCTTGAGCCCCGCACCACCGTTCTGCGCCAGTTTGCGGCCCAGCAGGTCCAGCGATTGAATGCCGTGAGTCCCTTCGTGGATCGGGTTCAGACGGTTGTCGCGGTAATACTGCTCCACCGGGTATTCGCGGGTGTAGCCATGGCCGCCGAGTATCTGGATCGCCAGTTCGTTGGCCTTCAGGCAAAACTCCGACGGCCAGGATTTGACGATCGGTGTCAGCAAATCCAGCAGTTCGTGGGCCTGTTTGCGCTCGGCTTCAGTCTCAAGGGTTGTGGTGTCGTCAAACAGCCGCGCCGCGTACAGCCCCAGGTCGAACGAACCTTCGACGTAGGCTTTCTGAGTCAGCAACATGCGTTTGACGTCGGCGTGCTGAATGATCGCCACCGGCGCGGTGTTCGGGTCCTTGCTGTCCGGCACGCGACCCTGCGGCCGCTCGCGGGCGTATTCCAGGGAATATAGATAACCGGCGTAACCGAGCATCACCGCGCCCATGCCGACGCCGATCCGCGCCTCGTTCATCATCTGGAACATGTAGCTCAAGCCATGATGAGGCTTGCCCACCAGGTAGCCGACACACTCGCCATTATCGCCGAAGTTCAGCGCGGTGGAGGTGGTGCCGCGCCAGCCCATCTTGTGGAACAGCCCGGCCAGCAACACATCGTTGCGTTTGCCCAGGCTACCGTCATCGTTGACCAGAAACTTGGGCACGATGAACAGCGAAATACCTTTCACCCCGGCCGGTGCATCCGGCAGTTTGGCCAGCACCATGTGCACGATGTTTTCCGACAATGGGTGATCACCGCCGGAGATGAAGATCTTGTTGCCCTTGAGTCGATACGTGCCGTCAGACGCCGGCTCTGCGCGGGTACGAATATCCGACAGCGACGAGCCGGCATGGGGTTCGGTCAGCGCCATGGTGCCGAAGAAACGACCGTCGATCATCGGTTGCAGGAAGCGCTGTTTTTGCTCCTCGGTGCCGAAACTTTCGATCAGGTTCGCCGCGCCCATGGTCAGGAACGGATAAGAAGTCGACGCCGCGTTGGCGGATTGGAAATGTGCGAAGCAGGCCTGGGACAACAGCGTAGGAAGTTGCATGCCGCCCGCATCGAAACTGCGCGCAGCGTTGAGGAAACCGGCTTCAAGGAAGGCATCGACCGCCGGTTTCACTTCCGGAATCAGAATTGCCTGACCGTCCTCATAGCGCGGCTCATTCTCGTCACCCTTGCGATTGTGCGGGGCGAAGAACTTCTCGGCGATGGTGCGGGCGGTGCCGATGGCGGCGTCGAAGGTCTCGCGGTTGTGCTCGGCGAAACGCTCACGCTGGGTCAGGCCCTCGGCATCAAGGACTTCATACAGCTCGAAAGCCAGATTGCGGGAACTGAGCAACGTCTCGGACATGGCGGCCTACCTTTTTTTGGAATGGACCGAGTCTAGGCGTGCGAATAAAGGCTGAACAGGATGATTGATGAGCGTGATGGTGCGGTGCGGGCACCGCTAATCAAATGTGGGGGCGGCGGTGCGACGATTCGACTTGCTCGCGAAGGCGGTGGATCAGTCAATGTGGATGTCGACTGACACTCCGCCTTCGCGAGCAAGCCCGCTCCCACAGGGGATATTGCGAACCAGGCACCTATTGCAGGTGCCTGGTCTTGTTGCGGTTTAGCCGATAGTCATCAGACTGGCATTACCACCCGCCGCAGCAGTGTTAACGCTCAACGCCCGCTCGATCACCAGACGCTCCAGCGCAATGTTGGTCTCGCCTTGCGACAAGCCATGAACCCCGACAATCGCGCCGGCACGCTTGGCCACTTGCTGGCAGACCGCACGCAACTGATCGGAATGACCGTGATGCAGAACCGCATCAAACAGCACTTCGTCCTTGTTCCAGTCGGAAACCAGCTTGATCTTCGCCTGAATGTCCTTCGGCAGACGTGCGAACAACGCCTTGGTCAATTCAGCTTCCGGCCATACCGCCGAACCGCCGACGGCCAATACCGCCGCCAGTTGCGTCAGCAGATCGCCTTCGACTTCCGCCAGGCACAGCACGTGTTCGCGCGGCAGAATGGCGTAGCTGTTGCGTTCGCCGGTCGGGCCCGCCAGAAGACGGGTGATCCCGCTTTGCGATTGCGCCGCGAACTGCACGCACAGGGTGCTCAGGTCGGTGAGCTTGCTGCTGTCGGCCCAGGCTTGCAGAGCCTTCAGCGGTTTGCTCATGGCATCACGCAGACGAACGTCCGGTGCCGCGATGGCATCACCACGAGCGAAGGATTGTTCGATTGCATCGGTAGGACGTGTCGACAACAGACGGTACAGGTACAACGGACCACCTGCTTTCGGACCCGTACCCGACAAGCCTTCGCCACCGAACGGCTGCACGCCGACCACAGCACCGACGATGTTGCGGTTCACGTAGACGTTACCGGCGTTGACGTTGTCGACCACCTTGGCGATGGTCTCGTCGATGCGAGTGTGCACACCCAAGGTCAGGCCGTAACCGGAAGCGTTGATCTGACCGATCAGCTGATCGATGTCTTTGCGCTTGTAGCGAACCACGTGCAGCACCGGACCGAAGATCTCCCGTTGCAGCTCGTCGAAGCTTTCCAGTTCGATCAGCGTCGGCATCACGAAGGTGCCGCGTTTGACTTCTTCGGTGTTGGCGATTGCCACCTGGTACACGCTGCGACCTTTGTCGCGCATGCCCTGGATGTGCTTCTCGATACCGGCCTTGGCTTCGGCGTCGATCACCGGGCCGATGTCCACGGACAGGCGTTCCGGGTTGCCGAGACGGCATTCAGCCATGGCACCTTTGAGCATTTCGATGACACGGTCAGCGGAATCTTCCTGCAAGCACAGCACACGCAGTGCCGAGCAACGTTGACCGGCGCTGTCGAAGGCTGAGGACACCACGTCGATCACAACTTGTTCGGTCAGTGCCGAAGAGTCGACGATCATTGCGTTCTGGCCGCCGGTTTCGGCGATCAACGGAATCGGGCGACCTTGTGCATCCAGACGACCCGCGACGTTGCGTTGCAGCAAACGAGCAACTTCGGTGGAGCCAGTGAACATCACGCCTTTAACCCGATCGTCACCGACCAAGCGAGCACCAACGGTTTCGCCACGGCCCGGCAGCAATTGCACCACGCCTTCCGGAATCCCGGCTTCGAGCAGCAAGCGCACGGCTTGAGCAGCTACCAGCGGGGTTTGTTCTGCAGGTTTGGCCAAAACCGGGTTGCCGGCAGCCAGTGCCGCAGCGACTTGGCCGCTGAAGATCGCCAGCGGGAAGTTCCACGGGCTGATGCACACCACTGGGCCCAATGGGCGGTGGGCGTCGTTGGTGAAATCGTTGCGGGCCTGCACCGCGTAATAACGCAGGAAGTCCACGGCTTCACGTACTTCGGCGATGGCGTTGGCGAAGGTCTTGCCCGCTTCGCGAGCCAACAGGCCCATCAGCGGCTGGATCTCGCCTTCCATCAAATCAGCGGCACGTTCCAGAATTGCGGCGCGCTCGGCGGGCGGAGTGGCCTGCCAGATCGGTGCAGCGTTCAGGGCGCACTGGATCGCGTTATCGACGTCTTCGACGGTCGCTTCCTGTACGTGGCCGACGATGTCGCGCAGATCCGACGGGTTCAGAACCGGAGCCGGGGTTTCAGTGCTGGACGCGCAACCGAGCATCGGCGCGGCTTTCCAGTTGTTATGAGCGGTTGCCAGCAGTGCGCAGGACAGCGAAGCCAGACGATGTTCGTTGGCCATGTCGATGCCGCTGGAGTTGGCGCGCTCGGCACCATAAAGATCACGCGGCAGCGGGATACGCGGGTGTGGCAGGCCGAAGCCGCCTTCCAGCGTCGCCATCTGCTCGATGCTGGCCACTGGATCGGCCACCAGCTCCTGAATCGAAATAGATTGGTCGGCGATGCGGTTGACGAACGAAGTGTTCGCACCGTTTTCCAGCAGACGACGCACCAGGTACGCCAGCAGTGTTTCGTGAGTACCGACCGGTGCGTACACGCGGCACGGACGGTTCAGCTTGCCTTCGGAAACTTTGCCTACAACCTGTTCGTACAGCGGTTCACCCATGCCGTGCAGGCATTGGAACTCGTACTGGCCGGGGTAATAGTTCTGACCGGCGATGTGGTAAATGGCCGACAGGGTGTGGGCGTTGTGCGTGGCGAATTGCGGGTAGATGACTTCCGGCACCGACAGCAATTTGCGAGCGCAGGCGATGTAGGAAACATCGGTGTACACCTTGCGGGTGTAGACCGGATAGCCTTCCAGGCCTTCGACCTGGGCGCGCTTGATTTCGCTGTCCCAGTACGCGCCTTTTACCAGACGGATCATCAGGCGATGACGGCTGCGACGAGCCAGATCGATCACGTAGTCGATCACGTACGGGCAACGCTTTTGATAAGCCTGGATCACGAAACCGATGCCGTTCCAGCCGGTCAGTTGCGGCTCGAAGCACAGGCGCTCCAGCAGATCCAGCGACAGCTCGAGGCGGTCGGCTTCTTCGGCGTCGATGTTCAGGCCGATGTCGTATTGCTTGGCCAGCAGGGTCAGCGACAGCAGGCGCGGGTACAACTCGTCCATCACGCGCTCGTACTGCGCACGGCTGTAACGCGGGTGCAGTGCCGACAGCTTGATGGAAATGCCCGGGCCTTCATAAATCCCACGGCCGTGGGACGCTTTGCCGATCGAGTGGATGGCTTGTTCGTACGAGGCCAGGTATTTCTGGGCGTCGTGCTCGGTGAGTGCGGCTTCACCCAGCATGTCATAGGAATAACGGAAGCCCTTGGCTTCGAACTTGCTGGCGTTGGCCAGGGCTTCGGCGATGGTTTCGCCGGTGACGAACTGCTCGCCCATCAGGCGCATGGCCATGTCGACGCCCTTGCGGATCATCGGCTCGCCGCTCTTGCCGATGATGCGGCTCAAGGACGACGTCAGGCCGGCTTCGTTGTGGGTGGCGACCAGTTTGCCGGTCAGCAACAAACCCCAAGTGGCGGCGTTGACGAACAACGACGGGCTGTTGCCCAAGTGCGGGTGCCAGTTGCCGGTGCTGATCTTGTCGCGGATCAGCGCGTCGCGGGTGCCTTTGTCCGGGATGCGCAACAGCGCTTCGGCCAGGCACATCAGTGCCACGCCTTCCTGGGACGACAGGGAAAATTCCTGCAACAGGCCCTGAACAATCCCGGCACGGCCGCCAGCGCTTTTCTGATTGCGCAGTTTTTCAGCAATCGAGGCGGCGAGCTTGTTGGTGGCTTCGGCCATGGCGATCGGCAGGCGAGCCTGCTCGATCAGCATCGGCACCACTTCCGGCTCAGGGCGACGGTAAGCGGCGGTGATCGAAGCGCGCAGGACCGATTGCGGCAGGATGCTTTCGGCGAACTCCAGGAAGCACTGATGCGCGTGGTCAGCGTGTACTTCGCCGGCGTCGTCAGCATCTTTGCTGATCAAACCGCTCAGCTCGGTCAGGGTTGCACCACCCTCGAGTTTTTCCAGGTAATTGAAAATTGCCTGCTTGATCAGCCAGTGCGGCGTGCGATCAATCGAGGTCGCGGCGGCCTTGAGGCGCTCGCGGGTCGGGTCGTCAAGTTTGACCCCAAGGGTGGTGGTAGCCATATTTTTATCCTCATGTTTGCCACGACCGCGTGGCATCAGCTGGCGGCAAGATTAGCCGTGCAACCGTCGAGGTGCAACCGGGTGCAACCCTTTTTTTGTCGGAATAATACGCAGCTCGTCAGGAAATAAATTCCGGTACGAGCGTACCGCTCCTGCTTGGTGCTTTTGCTTCTAGTAAACCGCCAAGACTGCGCTAAAAGGGAGCAAAAACAGGGCTTTTTCAGGTAAATCCGATTAGGTGCAACTTATTCTCGCGAAACTGGTTGCACCTTATTTGCTTTGTTGAATAGCATTCGCGCCCAAGGTGCAACCGGTCACAAAAGACAGGTGCACCGGCTGATGGCTTTCCTGGGGAAACATCAGTCCTAAATGCGCGGGTCCCGAAGTCGTCTGAACAAACGTTGTCGTTTGTCGGCGTTTTCACACTCTGCCGCTACATAAAAACAAAGCCAGGGCATCACTTAATGAGCGTAAGCAATCCAACACTGATCACGTTCGTGATCTACATCGCAGCAATGGTGCTGATCGGCTTCATGGCCTATCGCTCCACCAACAACCTTTCTGACTACATTCTGGGCGGTCGCAGCCTGGGCAGCGTCGTGACGGCATTGTCCGCCGGCGCCTCCGACATGAGCGGCTGGTTGTTGATGGGCCTGCCGGGCGCTATCTACATGTCCGGTCTGTCCGAAAGCTGGATCGCCATCGGTCTGATCATCGGTGCTTACCTGAACTGGCTGTTCGTCGCCGGCCGTTTGCGCGTGCAGACCGAGCACAACGGTGATGCGCTGACCCTGCCGGATTACTTCTCCAGCCGTTTCGAAGACAAAAGCGGCCTGCTGCGGATCATCTCCGCGGTCGTGATCCTGGTGTTCTTCACCATCTACTGCGCTTCCGGCATCGTGGCTGGCGCCCGTCTGTTCGAAAGCACCTTCGGCATGTCCTACGAGACTGCACTGTGGGCCGGTGCCGCGGCGACGATTGCCTACACCTTCGTCGGCGGTTTCCTGGCCGTGAGCTGGACTGACACCGTACAAGCCACCCTGATGATCTTCGCCCTGTTGCTGACGCCGATCATCGTGCTGCTGGCCACCGGTGGCATCGATACCACGTTCCTGGCCATCGAAGCGCAAGACCCAAGCAACTTCGACATGCTGAAAAACACCACCTTCATCGGCATCATCTCGTTGATGGGCTGGGGCCTGGGCTACTTCGGCCAGCCGCACATCCTGGCGCGTTTCATGGCGGCGGATTCGGTCAAGTCGATTGCCAAAGCACGTCGCATCTCCATGACCTGGATGATCCTGTGCCTGGGCGGCACCGTGGCTGTAGGCTTCTTCGGTATTGCCTATTTCTCGGCAAACCCTGCCGTGGCCATGCCAGTGAGCGAAAACCACGAGCGTGTGTTCATCGAGCTGGCCAAGATCCTGTTCAACCCATGGGTTGCCGGTGTACTGCTGTCGGCCATTCTGGCTGCTGTGATGAGCACCTTGAGCTGCCAATTGCTGGTGTGCTCGAGCGCCCTGACCGAAGACTTCTACAAAACCTTCCTGCGTAAAACCGCTTCCCAGGTCGAGTTGGTCTGGGTCGGCCGTGCCATGGTGCTGCTGGTTGCCTTGATCGCTATCGCTCTGGCCGCTAACCCGGAAAACCGCGTTTTGGGTCTGGTCAGCTACGCCTGGGCTGGTTTCGGTGCTGCTTTCGGTCCGGTTGTCCTGATCTCCGTGATCTGGAAAGACATGACCCGCAACGGCGCACTGGCCGGCATCCTGGTCGGCGCGATCACCGTGATCGTCTGGAAACACTTCGAACTGCTGGGCCTGTACGAAATCATCCCGGGCTTCATCTTCGCCAGCCTGGCGATCTACTTCGTCAGCAAATCGGGCGAGCCTACCAAAGGCATGCTTCAGCGCTTCGCCGCTGCCGAGGCAGATTTCCGCCTGAACAAGTGATCGGGATGAGCTGATGCTCTGACCCTTTCGCCGAACATGAAAACGGCCCGCTTCCGGTAGGAAACGGGCCGTTTTTTTATGGCGCAGATCTTGTGGCATCGAAGTTCCAATGTGGGAGCGGGCTTGCTCGCGAATGCGGTGTGTCAGTCAACATTAATGCCGAATAACCCACCGCATTCGCGAGCAAGCCCGCTCCCACAGGGGATGGTGGCGCGTCTGAAGGGAATGTCTGTAGCCAAACACACTGATTGTTGAAGGACAAATCTCTAAATAAGTAGGGCAAATCTGATTTTCCTGCCCCTCCATCAACATCCCTAGTCGCTCATGCAGAATCGCCCGCCTTCATTCTGCAGAGACACATCGGATGTTCGCTCCTGCCAATCAACCGCGCTTCACGTTGACGATCGACGGCGTCCAGAATGAGCTCAAGGTACTTGAGTTCACAGGTACGGAAGCCATCAGCCAGCCCTACCGTTTTGACCTGGAACTGGTCAGCGAACGGCCGGACATCGAACTCGAAAGCCTCCTGCATCGTCAGGCATTTCTGAGTTTTGATGCGCAGGGTTCCGGCATTCATGGTCAGATTTTTCGCGTTGGCCAAAGCGATTCCGGGCAACGTCTGACGGGCTACCAAATCAGCCTCGTGCCGCGTCTGGCCTACCTCGGTCAGCGCATCAATCAGCGGATCTTCCAGCACAAAAGCGTGCCGGCGATCGTCGCGCAAATTCTCAAGGACCACGGCATCCAGCGCGATGCCTTCGAGTTCCGGCTCGGCAGCGACTACCCCGCGCGTGAGTACTGTGTGCAATACGCCGAAAGCGATCTGGCGTTCATCCAGCGGCTGTGTGCCGAGCTCGGCATTCACTACCACTTTCAGCACAGCCTCGACGGGCATCTGTTGGTGTTTGGTGATGACCAGACGGTTTTTCCTCGTCTGCCCGAGCCGACGTTGTACCTGCCAGGCAGCGGAATGGCAGCGGATGCGCCGGCCATCAAACGTTTCAACGTGCGCCTGGAAACCCGGACGACAGCGGTAACCCGTCGCGACTACGACTTCAAAAAACCGCGCCTGCAACTTGAAAGCCGCCTCGACAGTGAGCTGCGACCGGTACTCGAGGATTACCACTTCCCGGGCCAATTCACCGACCGCGAACACGGCAAGCATCTGGCCCAACGAGCCCTCGAACGCCACAACGCCGACTTCCGTCAGGCCGAAGGTCGTGGTGACGAATCGGCTTTGGTCAGCGGGCATTTCCTACACCTGGCCGAGCATCCGCGTCAGGCATGGAATGACCTGTGGTTGATCACCGAAATCGAACACCGTGGCCGCCAGCCGCAAGTGCTGGAAGAGTCGGTTACCAGCGACGGCCCGGATGATTTCCAGGGCTATCGCAATACCTTTCTGGCAACACCGTGGGACGTTTCGTTTCGCCCTCCACTCGGGCCAGAAAAACCACGCATGCTCGGCTATCAACCTGCCGTGGTCACCGGCCCGACCGACAGTGAAATCCATTGCGACGAGTTCGGTCGGGTCAAGGTTCAGCTGGCTTGGGACCGTGACGGTCAGCTCGATGAACACTCCAGTTGCTGGCTGCGCGTCGCCACCGGCTGGGCGCACGACCGTTATGGCAGCGTGATGATCCCGCGGGTCGGTATGGAAGTGCTGGTGGGATTCGTCGACGCCGATGCCGACAAACCGCTGGTGATGGGTTGCCTGCCCAACGCCGCAACCCCGGTGCCGCTTGATCTGCCCGCCGACAAAACCCGCAGCATTTTCCGCAGCCAGAGCAGTCCCGGTGGCGGCGGTTACAACGAATTGCGCATCGAGGATCGCAAGGGCGCCGAGGAAATCTACCTGCGCGCCCAGCGAAACTGGACTCAGCACGTACTGAATGATCAACAGGTGCAGGTCGATAACACCCGCAGCATCGTCGTCACCGGCACCGCTCGCCATGAGCTGAAAGCCGACGAGCAGCGCATCACCCATGGCCAGCGCCAGACCGAAGTGAAGCTGGATGATCACCTGGTGGTGGTCGGTGACCGACACATTCGGGTGACCAGCCAGGCGCTGAATGCCAGTCAGCAATTCCATGTCAGCGCCGGTCAGCAAGTGGTCATCGACGGCGGGGCCAGCGCGACGATTCAGGCGGGCGGGCAGTGGATCAACATCGGTCCCGGCGGGATTTTCAGCAGCGTGCCAATTCAGGTCGGTGGCGGGTTGATGCCGTCGATGGCCGCTGCGCCCGTGTCGCCGGATACGCCATTGAAACTCGTCGCCGCCCCGGCCGCTCTGCTGAGCGCCGCACAGATCATGAGCCTGCAAAGCGATGCGCCATTCTGCGAAGAATGCGAGCGCTGCAAGGATGGTGTCTGTGCAGCCTGATCACTTGTCACCTCTCGACTGGCTGGATCGCCAACCACTCAAACCTTCCGAGCGGTTGTTCGCGGTTTTCAGCAGTGCGAGCGCCGCTGAACCGTTTAAAGCCTGGCAGCGTTCGATCTCCGCTCAAGCACCCAGTCCGATCTGGGCCGACACCGCTTACGCCGAGTGGGAACCGGTAATGCCCTATGTCGGAATCGTCGCTGCTGGCAGTGAGTTTTTGGAATGGGTTGCCAATACCGAGTCTCGTGATTGGGGTTGGCTGGCGGTTTCTTCTGCCCCTCAGGAGGTGTTGGTCGAGCATCTTCGCAGCCTCACTCAAGTCCTTTTGCCCAACGGTAACGCGGTGTTTTTCCGCTTTTGGGACGGGCGTTATTTGCTGTCGATTCTTCGGTCTGCCGAGGTTGACGCTACGCAGCTGCTGCCGGTGATCGGGCGTTGTTTGATCAATGGCCAATCGGTCGAAATTGGTGGTAGTGCGCTGAAAGCTTCTCGTGTTTTTCCATGGTGGGAAGTTTCCGAATCGCTGCTCAAACACCTCGCAGAAGAGTCCGCAACAACCCGCATCAGCAACTTGCTGAAGTGGTTGAGCGAGGAACGTCCTGATCTTTTTGAGGCGTTTTCCGAAAGCGTTTTGCGCCACAAGGTCGCGATCTTTCTTGATACACCGGACCTGCCTCAGGCACCCAAAACAGCCTTGGTGGACTACCTGATGGCGGAGCTGAACTGATGGACCAGATCGTACGGATCGAGCAGGAGCTCGACAGTTTCCCAAACACCCTTTCTCTTTATCGCGAACAGTTAAAGCACTGGTTCAATCGGACGGCGGACAAGGCCAGTCACGCGGCTGATTTGCCTTCGCTAATGGGCATGGAACGGATCATTCGATTCGGCAGCACCAGCACCGCGGTGAGCAGTGGCGACGACGATTTTCTCTCCTCCGTCGTGCAATGCCCAAAGGGTGGAACGCTAGAGATAGAGAGCAAGTTTGAATCGGTTTATGACATCCCTGTGGGGAATATTCAGGTCGATGTGATTGCCAGTGAGGGCGGCGAGAAGACGCTGGTCACACTCGATAAAAACGGCAAGGGAACGTTCACCGGTACACCCGGCAAGTTCTACCGCGTTCATGTTCACCACGAAGTCACGCCGCAGCACGTCGATGATCTTTTCTCTTCCTACGATGGCCTGACGAAAGAGCTCGAAAACTGGCTGCAAGATGAATGGAAGACATTCAAGCCGAAGTGGTCGGAATCGTCTTCGGTTGCTGTAGGCAATGGAATGCTCGCGGGCAGTTGGGCGGCAATCGAGGGCGTGTGGGACGGCATCGGCCTGCTTTCGGACATCCTCAAGGATCCCGGGAAGTTTGGTGAGCGGTTGGGCGAGAGCGCGGCAGAGTTGAAGAAACTCGCGCAAACCGCCCCCGATGTCATGGAAAAAGCCCAACTGCTGGCCAGTGACGAAGCGGCGTTGTGCCTGCTGTTACGCACCGCCAGCCTCTGGTTGGACATGCTGCCGCCCGGCGAGATTGCCGGTAAAACCGCCGAGGCCGTGTCGACGGTGGTGGTGCAACTGTTGATCGACATCCTGATTGGCATCGTTCTGACGTTCGCTGCGGCAGGGGCCGGTATCGCCTATTTGACGATGCGGCTGGCTAATCGAGCTGCGCAATTACTCAGCGCTGTCCTGCGCCTCGTCAAAGCGATTTTCACGATCATCAATGGCTTCATCAGCTACGTCGACCGCTACAAAAAAGTCGCTGCCCGAGGCGTTGCTGCCGGCATGAAAAAAGGCCGGATGCAGTTGAACTGGAGCGCACGTCGCAACGCGTCATTGAAGAAAGACGAACACCACGACAACGCCCCGGATCAGGCGAAAAACCCTAACGGCGACAGCGCCGATTGTGTGCCGCTGACCTGCACCAACAACTGCCCGGTGTCGATGGTCACCGGCGAAGAACTGCTGACCCTGACCGACGGTGCGCTGGACGGCATCCTGCCGTTCGACTTCACCCGGCTCTATCGCACCAGCGCCGCCGAGATCGATATCGGCCTCGGTTTCGGCTGGAGTCACAGCCTTGCACATCGACTGGAAATCGATGGCGACACCGTCATCTGGATCGACCACGAAAACCGCCGTACGACCTTTCCGCTACCGAGTACCGAGCGCCCGTCGATACACAACAGCCTGTCGCGGGCGGCGATCTATCTCGGAGATCAACCAGAAGAACTGATCCTCGCCCAGGCCGGTGACGACACGCGTTTCTATCACTTTCAAAACGGCCGACTGACAACGATCAGCGACGCTTACGACAACCGCCTGCGCATCATCCGCGACCGACAAGACCGCATCAAACGTCTCGACAACGGCGCCGGCCGCGCCCTGCGATTGCGCTATGACCGCAGCCATTTGGTCGCCGTCGACTATCAGGTTTTTGTCCCGGCCCAGACCCTCGACGAGGCTTGGCACACCGAGCAGACGTTGGTCAGTTACAGCTACGACGAACGCGATCAACTGATCGAAGCAACCAATGCCGCCGGCGAAAGCGAGCGCTACGACTACGACGATCAGCACGTCATCCTGCAACGGCAGTTGGCCGGTGGGGCGAGTTTCTTCTGGGAGTGGGAACGGTCCGGCAAGGCTGCACGATGCATCCGGCATTGGGCGTCGTTTGCGCAGATGGACGCGCGTTATATCTGGGATGACGAAGGCAGTGTCACCGTCCAGAACATCGATGGCAGCGAAGAGGTTTACGTCCACGACGACCGCGCGCGGCTGGTGCGCAAGGTCGAGCTGGACGGCGGCGAGCACCTCAAGGCCTACGACGACAACGGTCGGCTGATTGCCGAGCAGGATCCGCTCGGCGCCGTCACCGAATACCGTTACGACGAAGTCGGACGGCTGGTTGCGCTGATTCCGCCGGACGACGAACCGACGGCCTACGCGTATCGCAGCGGTTTCCTGCATGCGCGTTATCGCGGCCAAGCGGTGTGGAAATATCAACGCAACGCCCAGGGCGACGTCACCGAAGCGACCGATCCCGACGGTCAGGTCACCCACTATCACTACGACGACAAAGGGCAACTGCTGTCGATCCGCTACCCGGACACCAGTCGGCATGTCTTCGTCTGGAACGCCCTGGGGCAACTGCTCGAAGAAACCTTGCCGGACGGTGGCCAGCGGCGGTTTTCCTACGACGCGTTGGGGCGGCAGATTACCCGTCAGGACGAACACGGCGCCGTCACCCGGTACCAATGGGATGCCGTTGGCCGACTGATCCAGACCACGCTTCCTACCGGCGCCAGCCGCGCGTTCAGCTACAACGCCTACGGCAAGATCACCGCCGAACGCGATGAGCTGGGCCGCGTCACCCGCTACGAATACCTCGACGACCTGCACCTGGTCAGCCGCCGCCTCAATGCCGACGGTACTCAGCTGAGGTACCGCTACGACAACGCCCAGCTGTTACTCACGGAAATCGAAAACGAATCCGGCGAAAAATATCGCCTGGACTACACGCCCAACGGCTTGATCCGACAGGAAACCGGATTCGACGGCCAACGCACGGCGTACGCGTACGACCTCAATGGCCAGTTGCTGGAGAAAACCGAGTTCGGCGAGGACGGCTCGCAGCTGATGACCGCTTACGAGCGAGACTCGGCCGGACGCCTGCGGGTCAAAACCCTGCCCGACGGCATCCAGGTTGAATACCGCTACGACAGCCTCGGTCGACTGATCAGCGTCGACGATGGCCACGACCATCCGCTGGAATTTGAGTACGACCAACAGGACCGCCTGATCACCGAGCATCAGGGTTGGGGCACGTTGCGCTACGGCTATGACGCCTGCGGTCAACTGAACCATCTGCGCCTGCCGGACGGCAGCAAACTCGATTACCACCACGCCAAGGGCGGCGCGCTGACGGCCATCGACCTCAACGGCGCGCGGCTTACCACTCACCAATTCGCCTTCGGCCGCGAACAGCAACGCCAGCAGGGGCAGTTACTCAGCGAATATGCCTACGACGATCAGGGCCGATTGAAGGCCCACGCTGTCAGTCAACAGCACCAAACCCTGTATCGCCGCGACTATGCCTACAGCGCCAACGGCAATCTCGACAGCATCGCCGACACCCGTCACGGCCAACGCAACTACCAATACGACCCGCTCAACCGCCTGACCCGCGTCCGCCACACCCGCGACGACGCACCGGAAAGCTTCGCCCACGACCCAGCGGGCAATCTGCTGATGCAGGACCGCCCCGGCGCCGCGACCGTCAAAGGCAACCGCCTGCTCATGCAAGGCGACCGCCATTACGACTACGACGCCTTCGGCAACCTCATCCGCGAACGCCGCGGCACCGCGCAAAAACTCGTCACCGAATACCGCTACGACTGCCAGCACCGCTTGGTCGGCGTTACGACCCCGGACGGCCGCAGCGCCAGCTACCGCTACGACGCCTTCGGCCGCCGTATCAGCAAAACCGTCGACGGCAAAACCACCGAGTTCTTCTGGCAAGGCGACCACCTCATCGCCGAAAGCAGCCGCGAGCATTACCGCAGCTACGTCTACGAGCCCGGCAGCTTCCGCCCACTGGCCATTCTCGACGGCAAAGGCCCGCGCAAGGCCTGCCCGTTTTACTACCAGCTCGATCACCTCGGTACACCGCAGGAACTGACCGATTTTGGTGGCGAGATTGTCTGGTCGGCGAAGTACAACGCCTACGGCAAAGTCACTCGCCTTGCATTCGGTGGGGGAGAGCAACTCGAGCAACCGTTACGGTTTCAGGGGCAGTACTTCGACGCCGAGAGCGGCCTGCATTACAACCGGCATCGGTACTATGATCCGGAGGTGGGCCGGTATCTGACGCCGGATCCGATCAAGTTGGCGGGCGGGCTGAACCAGTACCAGTACACGCCGAATCCGACGGGGTGGGTTGATCCGTTGGGGTTGAGCGGGAATTGCCCGCCGCCGAATAAACCTGGGTGTAAGGCGCCGGATGATACGACTGGCGCTAAGGTTGATGAGGGTGAGCCACCGCTGCCGAAGCTGACGGGGGATCAGCGAAGAGCGCGTATCGATGAGCTGGCCGAAGCGAATGCATATCGACGTTTAGATGAGATGGAAAGGGCCACTCCAGGTGCTCATTTTCTAGAAAAACATGGCAAGCAAACTAGTTTGGCGTCGCAACGTGAGCGTGCAATGACCGGACGAAACCCTACAACGGGAGTTATTGAAAGATACACAAGCGGGAGAAGGGCTGGTCAGCCAAAGATCCCTAGTGCTGCGACACGTTTTATTAGTTATAGAGATCAGTTGAACGCTATTCACCGTGCTCAGCTAATATTCAGGCGTAATGGCCATGCTGCATCTAAAGAGCCAATGAATATGGGTAAGCAAATAGGCGAGGGGTACAAGCGAGGTGGTTTGGTCTATGGCAAACAAACAGATGCAGTCGTCATGCTAGATAGAACCGGTGCTCCTATAACAACTTATGCGGATTTTTGAATATGAAACGCCAACCTAAGCTTTCTATCTTGCGCGGCCTGCTTTTTCTATTCGACATTGACAATATTGATGACGTTGAAAGAGAAGAGATAATAGTTTCTAAAAACGTTAATGATGAGGCGGAGCTCGCTGAGTTGTTCGATATGCTTATGAGGCCAGAATTCACTGCCTATAGTGACAGTGATCGCGAGTGGTATATCGATACATTGATTTATTATTTGGGACTGGAGGAGAACTTTGATTCTGTTTTTGATAAATTGACAACTTATTTTGATGGCGAGGTTGACGATCATCGGAAATTTATGCGGGTCCTTCTGGAATGCCTGTTGCGATATCAGGCTGAAATGAAATAAAAACGATGCGATTCTAAAATAAATAAATCCGTCCCGTTTTTTGTGTAAAGGGTAAATATGTCCGTCCCCTTTTTGATTTAGAAATAAATGGATATATATCTTTTTTATCTGTTTTGTTAGGGAAGGTTTTGTTTGTGTTGAAAGTTATTGAAAAAGAAAAAACTACATCCTTGCTTGAACGAATGGATGACGCAGGCTGTGTTTTTAATTTTGTAGTGCTCTCTCTTGAGGAGGGTGTGAAGGTCAACGAGTCGATTCATCGACAAGCCTTGGTCAGGCTTCACGAAAAACTCATGAAAGACTCATGGGATTTGCATAACAGTTTAATAAAAAATCCGGAATATAAAAGCTCTGGAGATCCTGCTATCAGCTGGGAGCTGGATAAAGCCGTTGCTACTATTTTGACCCAAGAAGAAATACATAATCTGATTCTGACCGATGGTTATGTACGAGGGCCGCTGGCGCTTTATGGTTATTTCAGAGAGCCGCCTTATGGCACGGAATTCAAAGGTGGAGAGCTCGAGGCGAAGGAACTGTTCCATGAGTGGCGCCAAATTCTGGGGCTCGAAGAGCAAGATGATATCGTCGTAATTAACTGGGTTAAGGGATTTAAAAAGGAATGGCTTGATAATGACGACGCAATTCCAGGGCGTGAGCCATGGAGCGATTACTTTGATGAAGGCTTGGAATGGTGGGGCGTATGGTGTTTGACGATCTGGAATCCCACACGTCGGACTTTTAGCGCATTGATCGCCAGTACTTCTGACTGATTAGACGTTGTTTAATTTTGTGATGATGTTCGCGACATTTCCGGGCAAGGTCATCGGAAGTTTCCTTCAACTCATAGCGGTTTCCATGAACTGGTGCGCAACGGACCTCATCGATAGTCTCTTAGCTGTCACTGCAAATTCAGTGACAGGGCGTGGAAGCCCTTCTATCGTTAGGCGCATTAAGCGCCACCAGTTCGGCGTGTTTTATCGTCTGTGTTTTATGGTGGCTGTGCGCGGGGCGCTTTCGAGTGCGCCGGGTGCCTAACGTCCCGGTCTTCCACACCTGCGTACAGCCGCCACCTATTTGCGTGGAAGTGATTTCTGGCGGCTTCAATCCATACGTTAGGACTCAAATTGATGAAAACACTTACCCCCGATCCACCCTACGTAAAACCAACCCCCCATCCCCAAAGCCGCTTCATGGCGCTCACCAGCAATTGCGACGACATGCCGACCCTGTTCGTCGACACCCAGGCGCCGCTGGATGTTTTGTATGACGCTGCCAACTACCGAATTCGCGCCGTCACCCAGGTGATGGAGAACTTGTCCATGCGCGGTTCGATCGAGTGTCAGTCCTTCATTCTTAGTGATTTTGCTTTGCTCTGTGCCATTCCGTTGCGGGATGGGTGTGATGTGCTGGATGTTCTTGGGCGGCGGTTGAAGGCGCGGTCTTCGGAGTAGCGCCGGGCGGCTTTTGTGGCGAGGGAGCTTGCTCCCGCTCGGCTGCGCAGCAGTCGTAAACCGGGCAGTGCGGTATGTCAGGCATAACCGGATTGCAGGTTTTGGGGCTGCTTCGCAGCCCAACGGGGGTAAACCCCCTCGCCACAGGGGTTGTGTGATGCCCGAAGTAGGGGGTGGGATAGCCCGCTCGGCTGTGAGGTCCTGACGTTCGCCGCCGTACAAGGTAAACTTCCCGCCCTTCGCAGGAGCAGCCATGAATTATCGTCACGCCTTCCATGCCGGCAATCACGCCGATGTGTTCAAACACCTGACTTTGACCCGCATCATCGCTTTGATGTCGCGCAAGGAGCAGCCGTTTGCCTATCTCGACACTCACGCCGGCATTGGTCTGTATGACCTGCAGGGTGATCAGGCGAGCCGTACCGGTGAGTACCTGGAAGGTATTGCGCGTTTGTGGGATCAGCCGGATCTGCCGGCGTTGACCGCTGATTACATGAAGGTGCTGCACGACATGAACCCGGATGGTCAGTTGCGCTATTACCCGGGGTCGCCGGAGTTGGCGCGGCGGCTGACGCGGCCGCAGGATCGGGTGATGCTCAATGAGAAGCACCCCGAGGACGGCTTGCTGCTCAAGGACAACATGGCGGGCGACCGTCGGGTGAAGGTGCATCTGGGCGAAGGCTGGCATGTGCCGCGGGCGATGTTGCCGGTGCAGGAGAAGCGGGCGGTGATGTTGATTGATCCGCCGTTCGAGCAGCTGGATGAGATGCAGCGCTGTGCGGCGTCGCTGAAAGAGGCGATTGGCCGGATGCGCCAAACGGTGGCGGCGATCTGGTACCCGGTGAAGGACCAGCGCCTGTTGCGTCGTTTTTATCAGGACCTGGCGGGTACGGGCGCGCCGAAGTTGCTGCGGGTCGAGTTGCTGGTGCATCCGCTGGATACGCCGAACAGCCTGAACGGTTCGGGGTTGGCGATTGCGAATCCGCCGTGGGGGCTGGAAGAGGAGTTGCGTGAGTTGCTGCCGTGGTTGTCCAAGAAGTTGGGGCAGACCCAGGGTGGGTGGCAGATGGATTGGTTGATCGCAGAGAGTTGACCAGTTGCATGAGTGGCGTCTGATCGGACGCCTTCGCGGGCAAGCCCGCTCCCACAGGGTTTTATGTCGATCACAACATTGTGGTCAGACACATAACTTGGGGGAGCGGGCTTGCCCGCGATGCTTTTAGGGCCTGAAATTTAGATCGGGCAAGTCACGCCGGTACCGCCAATCCCGCAATACCCTTCAGGGTTTTTTGCCAGGTATTGCTGGTGGTAAGCCTCGGCAAAGTAGAACGTCGGGGCTTCGTCGATTTCAGTGGTGATGGTGCCTTTGCCAGCCTTGGTCAGCTCGGCCTGGAACACTTGCTCGCTGTGCTTGGCCGCCGCCAGTTGAGCCGGGTTGGTGGCGTAGATCACCGAGCGGTACTGAGTACCGATGTCATTGCCTTGGCGCATGCCCTGAGTCGGGTTGTGCAATTCCCAGAACATCTTCAGCAGCTCTTCGTAGCTGACTTTCGCCGGCTCGTAGACCACCAGTACCACTTCGCTATGGCCGGTCAGGCCCGAGCAGACTTCTTCATACGTCGGGTTCGGCGTAAAGCCGCCAGCGTAGCCCACCGCCGTACTGACGACGCCTTCGCGCTGCCAGAACTTGCGCTCTGCGCCCCAGAAGCAGCCGAGGCCGAAGATCGCGAAATCTACGTCCATCGCGAACGGGCCCAGCAGCGGGGCGTCGTGGACGAAGTGTTTTTCCGGCACGGTCATTGGGGTTTCACGGCCAGGCAGAGCTTGTTCTTTAGTCGGGAGCACGTTTTTGTTCACCAGAATTTCCGAGCGCAGAACCATGATCAGTCCTCTCAGTCAGGTTTGAATGTAGAAAGTCAGACCGCCAGTTTGCCCAATGATGCCAAGTTAATCACTATCCAAAATGTGGGAGCGGGCTTGCTCGCGAAGGCGGTGTGTCAGGCAACAATGATGTCGACTGTCACGCCGCCTTCGCGAGCAAGCCCGCTCCCACAGGGTGCTGTTGTGTTACAGAGATAACGGGCCACGCGGGTAGCGCTTGAGCTTTTCGATCAGCTCTACGCCGGGGATCGGTCGGTCGAACAGGTAACCCTGGCCGACGTCGCAGCGGTGACGGCGCAGGAAAGCCAACTGCTCGGCAGTTTCGATGCCTTCAGCCACGACCTTGAGTTTCAGGTTGTGGGCCATGGCGATCACCGCGGAGGTGATTTCCATGTCGTCCTGGTTGTCGGGGATTTCGTGGATGAAGCTTCGATCAATCTTGATGATGT
Organism: Pseudomonas sp. 478; assembly: GCF_003254125.1. NCBI lineage: Bacteria > Pseudomonadati > Pseudomonadota > Gammaproteobacteria > Pseudomonadales > Pseudomonadaceae > Pseudomonas > Pseudomonas sp. 478. The sequence continues at coordinate 293,880 of NZ_QKZG01000003.1, read as the reverse complement.
CGATCGGGAATTTTTTCAAGTAACTGAGCGACGAGTAACCGGTGCCGAAGTCGTCCATGGCCAGGGTCAGGCCCAGGCGCTTGAGCTGATCGAGCTGCAAGTGGGTGTCTTCGGTGGCTTCCAGCAGCAGGCCTTCGGTGAGTTCGAGTTCCAGCAGGTTTGCCGGTAGCGCTTCTTCCTTGAGGATGTTGGCGATGGACGACACCAGGTCCGGATCGGAGAACTGCTTGGGCGACAGGTTGATCGCCACCTGAAGATTGCCCAGGCCAGCGGCGGTCAGGTCTTTGCTCATGCGGCACGCCTGGCGGGCGACCCATTTGCCGATGGGGATGATCAAGCCGGTTTCTTCGGCGACGCTGATGAACTGGTCCGGGCGGATCATGCCTTTTTCCGGATGGTTCCAGCGCAGCAGCGCTTCCATCCCCAACAGACGACCGCTGCGCAGGCAAAGCTTGGGCTGGTAGAACACGTCCAGCTCGTTCTGGGTCAGGGCGCGGCGCAGGTTGTTTTCGACGAACAACTTGTAACTGGCTTCGGCGTTCAGCGCTTCGGTGAACACCTGAACCTGATGTTTCCCGTTGGCTTTGGCCTTGTGCAGGGCGAGGCCGGCGTTGCGCATCAGGGTTTGCGGGTCGCGACCGTGCAACGGCGCGCAGGCCAGGCCTACGGAGCCGGTGACGCTGATCAGCTGGTTGTCGACGAACATTGGTTTGTCGAGGGTCGCCAGCAATTGATTGGCAATTTGTTGGCCCGCCCGCAGGTCGGTGTCGTCCAGCAGCACGGCGAATTCATTACTGGCGAACCGCGCCAGACTGCCGCTCGGGCTCAGGCTGTTGCGCAGGCGTCGGGCCAGGCTGATCAACAGTTTGTCGCCGGTCTGGTGGCCGAGGCTGTCGTTGATCCGCTTGAAGTTGTCGATGTCCACCAGCAACAAGCTGATGGGGGTATCGCTGTCTCGGGCGAAACGTTCATCGAGGTTGCGGATGAAGGCCGGGCGGTTGCCGAGGTTGGTCAGGTTATCGGTGTAAGCCAGACGCTCGATGCGCTGCTGGGCGAGCTTGGTCTGGGTGATGTCTTCGTAGATGCCGATGTAATGCGTCAGCTCACGGTTGTCGCCGTAAACCTTGGAAATCGACAACTGGCCCCAGTAGGGCTCGAGGTTTTTACGGCGGCTTTTGAACTCACCCTGCCAGCTGTTGCTCTTGGCCAGCGCCGAGGGCGCGTCGAACAGCAGCTCGCTGAGGTTTTCCAGTGCCGGCAGTTCCGACAGCCGCTGGCCGTGGACTTCTTCGGTGGTGTACTGGGTAATCGCCGTGAAGCTCGGGTTGACGTATTCCACCACACCGTCGCAATTGACCAGCAAAAAGGCGTTGGCGCTTTGCTCGACCGCACGCTGGAACAGGTGCAGGGCGCTGGTGGCGGTGCGGCGGTTGTGGTTGTTGATGACTTGGGCAAACTGATCCGCCAACTCACCGGCGAAAGCAATTTCGTCCGATTGCCAGGCGCGGGTCGTACCGGTCTGTTCCAGGCAGAGTACGCCGACCACTTGGCCGTCGACGCGGATGCTGGCGTCGAGCATGGCGTTCACATCACGCGAGCGCAGGTGTTCGGCCATTTCCCGGGTACGCGGGTCGCACATGGCGTTGTGGGCGTCGATGGCGCGGCCGGTGTGCAAGGCGTCCAGGTAATCAGGGAAGAGACTGACGTCAATCGGCTCCGGCAGCAGGTATTCCTGGCTGGCGCGGTGATAGGCCGAAATCGGCACGAGCTGTGAACCTTCGAGGTTCCACAGGCTGGCGCAGTCGATTTCGTAAATGTCACAGGCACTGCGAGTGATCAGTTCGGCGGCTTCTTTCAGGGAGTTGTTGCTGCTATAGCGCTGGCGGGTCAGCAGCAGGATCAAGTCTTGCTGGGCGCGCACCCGGTCCAGGTGCAGAAGCTGTTCCTGCTGGGCGCGCTGATTGAGTTCCAGGGCGATTTGCAGGCGAGAGTTCTGGGTTTCGAGGTCCAGGGACGGCAGCAGTTGCTCGCCCTCGAACAGGCCGTCGACCACCAGCAGGTAGCCGCGCAGCAGGTGTCGATTGTGTTGTTTGTAGGCTTCGCCCAGTTCCAGCAGGTTCAAGGCGCCTGCGGCGGTGTGCAGGGTGTAGCGGATCAGGTAATGCGGGGCTTGGGTGAGTTGCTGCTGAACCGCGTCATGCAGCTGATAGCGCGCTTCGGGCTCCATCAGGCTGGCGTAGGGCGAGCCGACCAGAGCGCAGAGCTCCACCGCCGGCAGGCCGAACTGTCGCTCGCAATTGGGATCGAGAAACAGCAGCGCCCAGCTCGCTTCATTCAGCCGTTCGAAACGCAGCATGCCAAGCCGCGAGGGCACAGGCAACTGCGTCACTACCTCGGCCACCATACGGCTGGCGGCATCGGGTTGGCTCTTCATATGGAGGGAAACTCGCTTCGAATAGGCTGAACGCGCCGGGCTCTCGCCCTTTTTACTGTGACCTGCGGCAAGGTTGCATCATTGCGACACTGACTGACAAGAGACATGAAGGCCAAGTGCTATAAGAATATGTCGGCAGGAGGGAGGATTTCTCCAATGGATGGCTAAAAGTAATCGTTTGGAGCCCTGTGGCGAGCGAGCTTGCTCGCGCTGGGCTGCGCAGCGGCCCAAAAATCTTGTGAGCGCTGCGCACTCAAGCGGGAGCAAGCTCCCTCGCCACAGGGTTGGTTTAACGCAAAGGAATGCCTACCGATTGCAGCAGCTGTCCGTCCCGATCGTGATAGTTGACCTGTACGTTTTCCTGATCAACAACCAGATGCGCGAAATTGTCCTGGCTGACCACCTGGCTGGTCAGTTCATGCTGATAGTCGCCAGCGGCTGTTCGCGCCAACGGTTGATCAAGGATGAAGGTGGATGCCTTGGCGTACGGCAGCAGCTTGCTGTTGCACAGCGGTGAAGAAACGACGGTGTGAACCTCGAAGTCCGGGTCCTCGCTGTGGGTCAGGCGACTGGTCAGGGAGCCATGGACATCGCCGGAAACGAAGAAGACGTTATTGATGCGGTGTGTGCGAATGGTCTCCAGCAGCCGCAGACGCTGTTCGGGAAAGGCCTTCCACGCGTCGTCGCCATGGGCTTTGCGGTCGGGGTAGAACATCACGCTGGTGACCACGAATTTGACCCTGGCTCGGCTGTGAATCAACCATTTGCACAAGGCCCGTTCCTGCTCTTCGTCGAGGATGCGTCGATCATTGGCCGACAGGTTGCGTCGGGTTCGACTGTCAGTGACAAACCATTCAATATCGCCTTCGGCGAATTGATACCAATAATGTTCCAGTTTTCTATTTGTTTGCCCGCTGGCGAGAAGTTCATGCGCCGGGCTATGACTGGCTTGATACAACTCATACGCCGCGATGGAGTTTTTGTATAAGTAGGCATCGGCTTTACTTTCGTTGGCGGGCCAGTTGTCTTCTATTTCGTGATCGTCGAGGATCATGTAAGTCGGCATGCCGGACATTAACTTTGCAATATTGGGTTGGGAAAAAGCGGCGCGGTACTTACTGAGTATTGCCTTGTATTCCCGGTCGGGAGCGATAACGTTCAGGTCATCGACATAGATTTGATCGCCGGTCATCAACATGGCGCTGATGGGCGGCTCGGCCTGCTGCGCCAGATTCGTGATCGAGGCGAAAATCCGGTCCCCCAGATGCGGCGCAGACGGGATGCCGGCGGTCATGCGCAGGTAACGACATGAACCGACGATATAGGCCCGTGGAGTCGTGGCTTTGCTGGACTGTGTGCGGAATCGGTAGATACCCCGCGGCCATTGCAGCGGCAATTCCTGAACCGTTTCCACGGTGTGCACCGGGCTCATGGGGCTGAACCAGCCCGCCTGGTATTCGTACTCGGTATCGGCGGCAAGATCGTTGAGTGCGATGACATCAGACATATCATGCAAGATCGTTAACTTTGCAAATACACCTCGGGACCATCGCTCTTCGCCGAGCCGGCGATAACGAATGCCTGCAAATACCGGTGCATTGTTTTGAAGTTCGCCACGCAAGAAGATGCGTGCGTGGTTAGTTGTTGTGTGGCCAATAATAGGGCCGACAGTCGGTTTGAGCATGTTCGAATCCATTCGAATTAGTGCTAGTTAAGCAAAATTGGCTGATGAAGGTTTAACGATAATTAGTTGAACTAAGCTTAGTTATTGGTTAACAAGAAATATCGAGCAAAAGTGGACTGGAGTTGTGGGCGACGTAAGCCGCGAATGTAGGAATAGGGGCGTCGGGTGACTTTCTTCCAGGCAAAAAAAGCCCCGCCAAACTGGCGGGGTTGAGGTACGAGCGTGGCGCTCGGAAAACGTGGAACGCGACGGGCCCTCCGGTGAAGGAGGGCCGGTCGGTGTTACAGCAGGATGGTGCGGATGTCCGCCAGCAGGTCGCTCAGACGCTTGGTGAAGCGTGCAGCAGCGGCGCCGTTGATCACACGGTGATCGTAGGATAGCGACAGTGGCAGCATCAGTTTCGGCTGGAAGGCTTTGCCGTCCCAGACTGGCTGGATGGTTGCCTTGGAAACACCGAGGATCGCCACTTCCGGCGCGTTGACGATCGGCGTGAAGCCGGTGCCGCCAATGTGGCCGAGGCTGGAAATGGTGAAGCAGGCGCCTTGCATGTCGTCAGCGGTGAGCTTTTTGTCGCGGGCTTTGGCGGCCAGCACAGCGGCTTCGGCTGCCAGTTGCAACAGACTCTTCTGATCGACGTTCTTGATGACCGGTACCAGCAGGCCTTCAGGGGTGTCGACGGCGAAGCCGATGTTCACGTACTTCTTGCGGATGATCGCTTTGCCGCTTGGTGCCAGCGAACTGTTGAAGTCCGGCAGTTCCTTGAGCAGGTGCGCGCAGGATTTGAGCAGCAGCGGCAGGATGGTCAGTTTGACGCCAGCCTTCTCTGCAACGGCTTTCTGAGCGATACGGAACGCTTCCAGGTCGGTGATATCAGCCGAATCGAACTGAGTCACGTGTGGAATGTTCAGCCAGCTGCGATGCAGGCTCGACGCGCCGATTTGCATCAGGCGGGTCATCGGCACTTCTTCGGTTTCACCGAAGCGGCTGAAGTCCACGACCGGAATCGGCGGGATGCCCGCGCCGCCGGTTGCGCCAGCAGCGGCGGCCGGTGCTTCCTTGGCCTTCTGCATCATGGCTTTGACGTAAACCTGCACGTCTTCTTTCAGGATGCGACCGTGCGGACCACTGGCGCTGACAGCGTTCAGCTCGACGCCGAACTCACGAGCCAGTTGGCGTACAGCCGGGCCTGCGTGAACCTTGGCGCCCGGCTTGGCGGGTGCAGCAGCCGGTGCGACCGGTGCCGGGGCGGCGGCTGCCGGAGCAGCTTCAGCCTTGGCCGCCGCAGGTGCTGGTGCAGCAGCGGCGGTCGCCGGGGCCGCAGCAGGCGCAGCGCCTTTGACTTTCAGCTTCAGGATCAGGTCGCCGGTACCGACTTCGTCATCCAGCTTGACGGAAACGCTTTCCACCACGCCAGCGGCAGGCGATGGAATTTCCATGCTCGCCTTGTCGGATTCCAGGGTGATCAGCGACTGATCAGCTTCAACGGTGTCGCCGGCCTTGACCAGGACTTCGATGATCTTGGCCTTGCCCGAAGAGCCGATATCCGGGACATGAATGTCCTGAACGCTGTCGGCAACCGGTGCAGCCGGAGCCGCAGCGGCTGGAGCAGCGGCAGCCGGAGCAGGCGCAGCAGCCTGGGCTGGCGCGGCAGCAGCAGGGGCCGCAGCACCCGCCACTTCCAGATCCAGAATCAGGTCGCCAGTGCCGACTTCGTCGTTGAGCTTGACGCTGATGCTCTTGACCACGCCAGCGGCAGGTGAAGGGATTTCCATGCTGGCCTTGTCGGATTCCAGGGTGATCAGCGACTGATCAGCCGCGACGGTGTCGCCGACCTTGACCTGGATCTCGATGATCTGGGCCTTGCCCGACGAACCGATGTCCGGCACGTGCACTTGCTGGACGCTGGCGGCAGCAGGAGCTGCGGCCGGTGCAGCTGCTGCCGGAGCAGGAGCAGCAGCCGGTTTCGCTTCAGCTTTGGCAGCCGGCGCAGCCGCCGCCGCCGCAGGGGCCGCAGCAGCGGCACCTTCGACTTCCAGCTCCAGCAGTTCGTCGCCTTCTTTCAGGCGATCGCCCAGCTTCACTTTGATGCTTTTGACGATGCCGGCCTTGGGCGCAGGAATTTCCATGCTCGCCTTGTCCGACTCAAGCGTCAGGATGCTCTGGTCCGCTTCCACACGGTCGCCGACCTTCACAAATAGTTCGATTACTTCACCTTCACCGCTGCCGATGTCAGGTACGCGAATGAGTTCGCTCACAGAGTGTCTCCTCAGCAGTCCAGTGGGTTGCGTTTTTCCGGGTTGATCCCGAACTTGGCGATGGCTTCAGCCACCACTTTAGGCTCGATATCACCACGGTCAGCCAAGGCTTCCAGGGCTGCCAACACCACGAAATGACGGTCGACTTCGAAGAAGTGACGCAGCTTCTTACGGCTGTCACTGCGGCCGAAACCGTCGGTGCCCAGGACTTTGAATTCCTTGGACGGGACCCACTGACGAATTTGCTCAGCGAACAGCTTCATGTAGTCGGTAGACGCGATGACCGGACCTTGACGGCCGTTCAGGCACTCTTCGACATAGCTCAGTTTAGGCTTCTGGCCCGGGTGCAGACGGTTGCTGCGCTCTACGGCCAGGCCGTCGCGACGCAGTTCGTTGAAGCTGGTAACGCTCCACACGTCAGCGCCAACGTTGAACTGTTCACGCAGGATTTTCGCCGCTTCGCGAACTTCGCGCAGGATGGTGCCGGAGCCCATCAGCTGAACGTGGTGCGCCGCTTCGCGGGTGTCTTCCTCGAGCAGGTACATGCCCTTGATGATGCCTTCCTCGACACCGGCCGGCATGGCTGGCTGCTGGTAGGACTCGTTCATCACGGTGATGTAGTAGAAAACGTCCTGCTGCTCTTCGGTCATCTTCTTCATGCCGTCCTGGATGATCACCGCCAGCTCATAGCCGTAGGTTGGATCAAAGGTGCGGCAGTTCGGGATGGTGGCAGCCAGGATGTGGCTGTGACCGTCTTCGTGTTGCAGGCCTTCGCCGTTCAGCGTAGTCCGGCCGGCGGTGCCGCCGATCAGGAAGCCACGGGTGCGGCTGTCGCCAGCGGCCCAGGCGAGGTCGCCGATACGCTGGAAGCCGAACATCGAGTAGAAGATGTAGAACGGCAGCATTGGCTGGTTGTGGCTGGAGTACGAAGTACCGGCAGCGATGAAGGAGCTCATGGCGCCCGCTTCGTTGATGCCTTCTTCGAGGATCTGGCCTTTCTTGTCTTCCTTGTAGAACATCACCTGGTCTTTATCGACTGGCTCGTAGAGCTGGCCGACGGAGGAGTAGATGCCCAACTGACGGAACATGCCTTCCATACCGAAGGTACGGGCTTCGTCCGGGATGATCGGAACGATGCGCGAGCCGATTTCCTTGTCCTTGACCAGTTGCGCGAGGATCCGCACGAACGCCATGGTGGTGGAAATCTCACGGTCGCCCGAGCCATCAAGGATTGCCTTGAGGGTATCGAGTGGCGGCGTTGGCACGCTGATGCTCTTCGCGCGGCGCTGTGGCACGAAACCGCCCAGTGCAGTGCGGCGCTCGCTCAGGTAACGGGCTTCGGCGCTGTTCGGTTCTGGCTTGAAGAACGGCAGGTTTTCCAGCTCTTCGTCTTTGACCGGAATGTCGAAACGATCGCGGAACAGCTTCAGGCTTTCAACATCAACCTTCTTGGTGTTGTGCGCGGTGTTCTTCGCTTCGCCGGCACCGGTGCCATAACCTTTGATGGTCTTGGCCAGGATGACGGTCGGTTGTTCTTTGTGGTTGACCGCTTCGTGGTACGCCGCGTAGACCTTGTACGGGTCGTGGCCACCACGGTTGAGTTTCCAGATCTCGTCGTCGGACAAGTCTTCAACCATCGCCTTGAGTTCTGGCGAGTTGAAGAAGTGTTCACGCACGAACGCGCCGTCTTTGGCTTTGTAGTTCTGGTACTCGCCGTCGATGACTTCGTCCATGCGGCGTTGCAGGATACCGTCGACGTCTTTGGCCAACAGTGGGTCCCAGAAACGGCCCCAGATGACTTTGGTCACGTTCCACTGAGCACCGCGGAACACGCCTTCGAGTTCCTGGATGATCTTGCCGTTGCCGCGAACCGGGCCATCAAGGCGCTGCAGGTTGCAGTTAATAACGAAGATCAGGTTGTCGAGCTTCTCGCGGCCAGCCAGCGAGATCGCGCCCAGGGATTCCGGCTCGTCGCATTCGCCGTCGCCCAGGAAACACCAGACTTTTTGCTTGCCTTCAGGGATGAAGCCACGGGCTTCCAGGTACTTCATGAAGCGTGCCTGGTAGATCGCCTGGATCGGGCCCAGACCCATGGATACGGTCGGGAACTGCCAGAAATCAGGCATCAGCCACGGGTGCGGATAGGACGACAGGCCTTGACCATCGACTTCCTGACGGAAGTTGTTCATCTGGTCTTCGGTGATGCGGCCTTCCATGAACGCACGGGCGTAAACGCCTGGCGAGGTGTGGCCCTGGAAGTAGATCAGGTCGCCGCCGTGTTCGTCGGTCGGGGCCTGGAAGAAGTAGTTGAAGCCGATGTCATACAGGGTAGCGCTGGAGGCGAAGCTGGAGATGTGACCGCCCAGGTCAGAATCTTTCAGGTTCGTACGCATCACCATGGCCATCGCGTTCCAGCGTACCAGCGAGCGAATGCGGCGTTCCATGAACAGGTCGCCAGGCATGCGTGCTTCGTGGGTAACAGGGATCGTGTTGCGATATGGCGTGGTGATGGCGTAAGGCAATTGCGAACCGCTACGGGTTGCGAGTTCGCCCATACGGGTCATCAGATAGTGAGCGCGGTCTTCGCCTTCTTTGTCGAGAACCGATTCCAGGGCGTCCAACCATTCCTGGGTTTCGACGGGATCGAGGTCTTGCATGGCTTGCTCCAGGGCGGAAAGGCTTCCAGAATCGGTTGCCTGAGTTTGCGACTGGCCTTGTGGGCAGACGATATAAATTCTTGGATTGCCGAGAGGTTGTTCCGGCGGCGTGTAGTTTTACTACAAATCATCGGGCATTTCAGCCTTTCGGATGTATATACGAGTAGTAAAACTACAGATGAGCGGCTTGTGGCCTCCAGCTGCGTTGTGAGAATAATCGTTAAGGTTGGTCTTTTGCCAACCAGAAAAGGTGAAAGCTTGATGCTGTCTGCCAAAAAAAAAGAAATTTCAGCTATTTCTAACCTTTGTTCGACAGTCGATCACGTAGTGCATTCTCGCGAATCACTACATGCAGCCCTCTACACGCCGATCAAGGATAGACCATGAGCCTCCCTTCGCTTGCCGAACTGCCTGGCATCCTCCTGCCATTTGTCACCCGCGCCAAGCAGTCGTTCCGAGCGGCCGTCGCCGGCCTCGACGACGACCATGGCCTGGCCGCCTGGACGCCTGAACGCTGGGCACAATTTGCCCGCGTCACCGCTGCCAGCGACTTCGTGATTGAACAAAGTGTTCGTGACCCGTTGATGTTGCTGGAGCTGGTGCAGTCCGGCGAGCTGGACCGAAGTTTTGCGCCCGGCGAGCTGTGCGCACAGATTGCGGCAGCGGTGAATGCAGCAGAAACCGACGATGAGCTCGGTCGCGCCCTGCGTCGTCAGCGTACCCGTCATCAAGTGCGGATCATTTGGCGCGACCTGACTCGTCAGTGCGATCTGATCCAGACCTGCCGCGACCTCTCGGACATGGCCGATGCCAGCATCGATCAGGCCTATCAGTGGTTGTACTCACGGCATTGTCAGCAGTTCGGCGTGCCGACTGGCCGGCGCAGCGGCGAGCCGCAGCAAATGGTCATTCTCGGCATGGGCAAGCTCGGCGCGGTGGAGCTCAACCTGTCGTCGGACATCGACCTGATCTTCGCCTATCCCGAAGGTGGCGAAACCGTCGGGGTCAAACGCTCGCTGGATAACCAGGAATTTTTCATTCGTCTCGGCCAGCGCCTGATCAAGGCCCTGGACCCGATGACCGTCGACGGTTTTGTATTCCGCGTCGACATGCGCCTGCGGCCTTACGGTTCGGCCGGCGCATTGGTGCTGAGCTTCAATGCGCTGGAGCAGTATTACCAGGATCAGGGCCGTGACTGGGAACGCTACGCGATGATCAAGTCGCGGGTGGTGGCCGGCGATCAAGTGGCCGGCGCGCAATTGCAAGACATGCTACGGCCGTTCGTTTACCGGCGTTACCTCGACTTCTCGGCCATCGAAGCGCTGCGCACCATGAAGCAGCTGATTCAGCAGGAAGTCCGGCGCAAGGGCATGGCCGACAACATCAAACTCGGCTCCGGAGGCATTCGTGAAGTCGAATTTATCGCCCAGGCCTTCCAGCTGATCCACGGTGGCCGCGACCTGAGCTTGCAGCAGCGTCCTCTATTAAAGGTACTGAGCACGCTGGAAGGTCAGGGTTACCTGCCGCCGGCGGTGATCAGTGAACTGCGCGAAGGCTACGAATTCCTGCGGTACACCGAGCACGCGATCCAGGCGATTGCCGACCGCCAGACCCAGATGCTGCCGGACGGCGCTCAGGATCAGGCGCGCATTGCCTTTATGTTGGGCTTCGCCGATTGGGCCGCTTTCCACGAACAGCTGATGTATTGGCGCGGTCGCGTGGCCTGGCACTTCGGGCAGGTGATTGCCGATCCCGACGAAGAGGAAGGCACCGAAAGCGAAGTGGTGGTCGGCGGTGAATGGCTGCCGTTGTGGGAAGAGGCTCAGGATGAAGAGGCCGCTTGCCGTCAGTTGGAAGAGGGCGGTTTCGCTGATGCCACCAAAGCCCTGAAAGCGTTGGCCGGTTTGCGCAGCAGTCCGCAATTGCGCGCGATGCAACGACTGGGGCGCGAGCGCCTCGATGCCTTTATTCCGCGGTTGCTGGCTCAGGCCGTGGAACACGCCAATCCGGATCTGGTGCTCGAAAGAGTATTGCCGCTGGTGGAAGCCGTGGCCCGTCGTTCCGCGTATCTGGTGTTGTTGACCGAAAACCCCGGCGCGCTGCGACGCTTGTTGACCTTGTGCGCCGCGAGCCCGTGGATTGCCGAACAGATCACCCGCTTCCCGCTGCTGCTCGACGAATTGCTCAACGAAGGTCGACTGTTCAAGCCGCCACTGGCGCCGGAACTGGCCGCCGAGTTGCGCGAGCGTTTGACGCGGATTCCCGAGGACGACCTTGAGCAGCAAATGGAAGCCCTGCGACATTTCAAATTGGCGCACCGCTTGCGTGTCGCCGCTTCGGAAATCGCCGGCAGCCTGCCGTTGATGAAGGTCAGTGATTACCTGACCTGGCTCGCCGAAGCGATCCTGGAACAAGTGTTGGCCCTGGCCTGGCGCCAGACCGTGGCCAAATACGGTACGCCGCAGCGTACCGACGGTACGTTGTGCGATCCCGGCTTCATCATTGTCGGTTATGGGAAAGTCGGCGGTCTGGAATTGGGGCATGGTTCGGACCTGGACCTGGTGTTCATCCACGATGGCGACCCGCAGGCGGAAACCGATGGGCCGAAGCCTATCGACGGCGCGCAATTCTTTACTCGGCTGGGGCAGCGGATCATTCACTTGCTCACGGCTCAGACCAACTCCGGTCAGCTGTATGAAGTGGACATGCGTCTGCGGCCGTCCGGCGCGTCGGGGTTGCTGGTGAGTTCGCTCGGTGCGTTTGCCCGGTATCAGGAAAATGAAGCCTGGACCTGGGAACATCAGGCGCTGGTGCGGGCGCGGGTGCTGGTGGGCAGCCCGGACGTCGGCCAGGCGTTCGAGAAAGTCCGCGCGGCGGTATTGGGCAAGCCGCGGGACCTGGCGACCTTGCGCCAGGAGGTCAGCGAGATGCGCGCCAAAATGCGCGATAACCTTGGCAGCAAGAGCACCGCGGCGGGCACCGGAGCAAATGCCTTCGAGGCCACGGCGCCGTTCGATCTCAAGCAGGACGCCGGAGGTATCGTCGATATTGAATTTATGGTGCAATACGCGGCCCTGGCGTGGTCCGAATCGCATCCGCCCTTGCTGCGCTGGACGGACAATATCCGCATTCTGGAAGGGCTGGAGGAGGAAGGGCTGATGCCCGCCGAAGACGCCAGCCTGTTGCGCGAGGCCTATAAAGCCTACCGTTCAGCCGCTCACCGGCAGGCGTTGCAGAAGGACGCCGGGGTGATACCGGGCGACCAGTTCGTGGACGAACGACGGCAGGTAGTGCGGATCTGGCGCGAGCTGGGGCTAAGCTGAAACACGCAAGCTGAAGCGACAAGATTCAAATGTGGGAGCGGGCTTGCTCGCGAAGGGGCCATTAAATTCAACAATGATGGCGACTGATACTCCGCCTTCGCGAGCAAGCCCGCTCCCACAGTAGATCTGCAGTGTTTCGCAGATCGATGTACACCAAATCCCAATGTGGGAGCGAGCCTGCTCGCGATAGCGGAATGACAGTCGACAATAATGTTGAAGGTGATGACCCATCGCAAGCAGCCTTGCTCCCGCAGTGATTCTCGAGGCGGGGAGGCGTATGCCTCCCCGGCTCGTTTATGGAAACCACATGAAAATTCTGATCGTTGGGCCCAGTTGGGTCGGTGACATGGTGATGGCGCAGACACTGTTCCAGTGTCTCAAGCAGCGCCACCCGCAATGCGAAATCGACGTGCTGGCCCCCGAGTGGAGCCGGCCGATTCTTGAGCGCATGCCCGAAGTACGCCAGGCCTTGAGCTTTCCGCTCGGTCACGGTGCTTTGGAGCTGGCAACACGTCGGCGCATCGGCAAATCCCTGGCCGGCCAGTACGACCAGGCGATCCTGCTGCCCAATTCCCTGAAGTCGGCATTGGTGCCGTTCTTCGCCGGTGTCCCGAAACGCACCGGCTGGCGTGGCGAATTGCGCTACGGCCTGCTCAATGACGTGCGCACGCTGGATAAAGAACGTTACCCGCTGATGATCGAACGCTTCATGGCCCTGGCTTACGAGCCGGGTGCCGAGCTGCCGACACCTTATCCACGGCCGAGCTTGCAGATTGACCCGGTCACTCGCGAAGCGGCAATGGCCAAGTTCGGCCTGGCGCTCGACCGCCCGGTATTGGTGCTGTGCCCCGGTGCCGAGTTTGGCGAGGCCAAGCGCTGGCCGTCCGAGCACTATGCCAAGGTTGCCGAAGCGAAGATCCGCGAAGGCTGGCAAGTCTGGCTGTTCGGTTCGAAAAACGATCACGCCGTCGGCGAAGACATCCGCTCGCGGCTGATTCCCGGGCTGCGTGAAGAGTCGGTGAACCTCAGCGGCGGCACCTCCCTGGCCGAAGCCATCGACCTGATGTCCTGCGCCGACGCGGTGGTGTCCAACGACTCCGGCCTGATGCACGTCGCCGCTGCGCTGAATCGCCCGTTGGTGGCGGTTTACGGCTCGACGTCGCCGGGTTTCACGCCGCCATTGGCCGAGCACGTCGAGATCGTGCGCCTGGGCATCGAATGCAGTCCCTGCTTCGATCGCACGTGCCGTTTCGGCCATTACAACTGCCTGCGCCAGCTCATGCCGCAAGCGGTGAACGAAGCTTTGCAGCGTTTGCAAGGCACTGTGGTCGAGGTCAAATAGTTTGCGGGTATTGCTGATCAAGACTTCTTCGCTGGGCGACGTGATTCACGCGTTGCCGGCGCTGACCGACGCGGCACGGGCGATCCCCGGCATCCAGTTTGACTGGGTGGTGGAAGAGGGCTTCGCCGAAATCCCGACCTGGCACCCGGCCGTGGGCAAGGTGATTCCGGTGGCGATCCGTCGCTGGCGCAAAAACATCTGGCAGACCATCAAGAGTGGCGAGTGGAAGCGCTTCAAGCAAAGCGTTCGCGCCAATAAATATGATTTGGTGATCGATGCCCAGGGCCTGCTCAAAAGTGCCTTGCTGACCCGATACGCCAAAGCCCCGGTGGCCGGGCTGGATAAAAACTCGGCCCGCGAGCCGATTGCCGCACGCTTCTATTCCCGGCGTCTGGCCGTGGCCCGTGGGCAGCACGCGGTGGAGCGAGTGCGTCAGCTGTTCGCCCTGGCCCTGGGTTACGATCTGCCAAAAGGCTTGGGCGATTACGGCCTAAACATCGAGCGACTGGTGGAATTGCCGCGCAAGAATCCTTACGTGGTGTTTCTGCACGGCACCACGTGGGATACCAAACACTGGCCTGAAGCCTACTGGCGCGAGTTGGCCGAGCGCGTCGGCTATCTCGGTGTCGCGGTGAAGCTGCCGTGGGGTAATCCGATCGAGAAAGCCCGGGCCGAGCGCATCGCCAAAGACATGAGGCACGTCGAAGTGCTGCCCAAGCTGAATCTGGCGGGTGTCGGCAAAGTGCTGGCTGGCGCGCAAGCCTGCGTGGCGGTGGACACCGGTCTCGGTCACCTCGCCGCGGCGCTGGACGTGCCGACGTTGTCGCTGTTCGGCCCGACCAACCCGGGCCTGACCGGCGCCTACGGTAAATCGCAGATCCACATCGCCAGCGATTTCCCCTGCGCGCCGTGCATGCAAAAGAAATGTACGTATCAACCGACGGCCGAAGATGCCCGTCAGTTTGACCTTAAACGCGAGTGGCCACTGTGCTTCACGCGTCTGAATCCCGAGCGTGTCGCAACCCGACTGAGCACGTTGTTACTGGCTGAGGAGCTGCGCTGATGCAATTGGCATTCGTCTTGTACAAGTACTTTCCATTCGGGGGCTTGCAGCGCGATTTCATGCGCATCGCCCTGGAATGTCAGCAACGCGGCCATCAGATTCGGGTCTACACGCTGATCTGGGAAGGCGACATTCCGCCGGGCTTCGAAGTGTTGGTGGCGCCGGTCAAGGCGTTCTTTAATCATCGACGCAACGAGAAGCTCAGCGAATGGATGGAAGCGGACCTGGCCAAGCGTCCGGTGGACCGGTTGATCGGCTTCAACAAAATGCCGGGTCTGGACGTCTACTACGCCGCAGACGGCTGCTTCGAAGACAAGGCACAGAACCTGCGCAACTCGCTGTACCGTCGCTGGGGCCGCTACCGGCACTTCGCCGAGTACGAGCGCGCCGTGTTCGCCAAGGATGCCAAGACCGAAGTGCTGATGATTTCCGAAGTCCAGCAGCCACTGTTCATCAAGCATTACGACACACCGCTTGAGCGCTTCCATTTGCTGCCACCGGGCATTTCCCAGGACCGTCGCGCGCCAGCCAATGCCGCCGAGATCCGTGCCGACTTCCGTCGCGAATTCAACCTCAAAGACGATGAGCTGCTGCTGGTGCAAATCGGCTCCGGGTTCAAGACCAAGGGTGTGGATCGCAGCCTCAAGGCGCTGGCCGCATTGCCCGCCGATCTGAAGAAACGCACCCGGCTGTTTGTAATTGGCCAGGACGACCCCAAATTATTCCAGATGCAGAGCGCCACACTGGGGCTCGGCGATAACGTGACGTTCCTTAAAGGCCGCAGCGACATCCCGCGTTTTCTGCTCGGCGCCGATCTGTTAATTCACCCGGCGTACAACGAAAACACCGGGACTGTGTTGCTCGAAGCCCTGGTGGCCGGGCTGCCGGTGCTGGTGAGCGCGGTGTGTGGTTACGCCCATTACATCGCCGAGGCCGACGCCGGTCTGGTGCTGGACGAGCCTTTCGATCAGGCGCAGTTGACCCAGTACCTGACCGGTATGTTGAGCGACGCTCAAGCACGGGCGGCCTGGAGCCGCAATGGTCTGGCCTTCGCCGAGACGGCCGACCTCTACAGCATGCCGCAGCACGCGGCCGATGTGATTCTGGCGGAGCACGCTTAATGAAGTTGATGCTGGCTGAACCGTTCAAGAGCCTCTGGGCCGGACGCGACCCGTTCGCCGAAGTCGAGAACCTCCAGGGCGAGGTATACCGCGAACTTGAAGCGCGCCGGACCCTGCGTACCGAAGTCAATGGCAGTGGCTTTTTCGTAAAGATCCACCGTGGCATTGGCTGGGGCGAGATCTTCAAGAACCTGCTCACCGCCAAGCTGCCGGTGCTCGGTGCCGGCCAGGAATGGAAGGCCATCCAGCGCCTGCAAGAAGTCGGCGTGCCGACCATGACTGCCGTGGCTTACGGCGAGAGGGGCCGCAACCCGGCGGACCAGCATTCGTTCATCATCACCGAAGAGCTGGCGCCCACTGTCAGCCTCGAAGATTTCAGCATCGACTGGGTCAAGCACCCGCCCGAGCCAAAACTCAAGCGTGCGCTGATCGCCGAAGTCGCGCGCATGACCGGCATGATGCACCGCGCCGGGGTCAACCATCGCGACTGCTACATCTGCCACTTTCTGCTGCACACCGACAAACCGGTGACAGCCGACGATTTCAGGCTCTCGGTGATCGACCTGCACCGCGCGCAGACCCGTCCGACGATTACCCGGCGCTGGCGCAACAAGGACCTGGCGGCATTGTATTTTTCGGCGCTGGACATTGGCCTGACCCGTCGCGACAAACTGCGTTTCCTCAAGGGGTATTTCCAGCAGCCCCTGCGCCAGATTCTGGGTGAAGAAGCCGGGTTGCTCGCCTGGCTCGAAGGCAAGGCCAACAAACTCTACGACCGTAAACAGCGATACGGGGATGCGCTCTGATGGCGGGTTGGACACTGGAGCCTGAGTACAGCGATCTGGCAGAAGATTTCGGCAGTCTTGAGGCTGTGTTTGCGCTTCAGGGTGAGCGCCTGACGCGCGACCTGTTGTCCGAGGTCATTCGCGTCCAGCGCAATGGCGTCAACTATTACGTCAAACGCTACGTGGGTGCGGGCAAAGGTCTGCGCCGTTACCTGGGCAAGCCTCGGGTGAAAGCCGAGTGGCAGAACCTCAGGCGCTTCGCCAAGTGGGGCATTCCTACCGCCGAAGTGGTGGCCTGGGGCCTGGAACGTCGCGGTGCCGCGTACGATCGCGGGGCGATGATCACCCGTGAGCTGCCGCATACTGAAGACTTGTCGGCCCTGGCCGAGCGGCATGATCCAAAACTGGCGGACCGCGCCTGGGTGGACACTGTCAGCCGGCAGCTGGCGGGGTATACCCGGACCATGCACGACCACCGCTTCACCCATAACGATTTGAAGTGGCGCAACCTGCTGATCGACGATGAACCCCGGCTGTTTTTGATCGACTGCCCCAATGGCGATTTCTGGCGCGGCTTTTGGCTCAAGTACCGGATCACCAAGGACCTGGCCTGTCTGGACAAGGTCGCCAAGTATCACTTGTCGGCGACCCAACGCCTGCGCTTTTACCTGCAATACCGCCAGTGTGATCGGCTGAATGCCGCCGACAAAAAACGGATCCGGCACGTGGTGAGATTTTTCGAGGGGCGCGAATGACTGATTTTCTGGCGGCCGAAGACCGTGCGCTGCTTGAGCGTCATGGCCTCGGCACCTTCGACGCACTCTGGGCCAAGCAGCTCGACGCTGTGGATGAGCCCAACACCGGTCGCGGTGGCTGGAGTAGCGTGTTTCGGCTGGATCTGGAAGGTCATGGCTACTACCTCAAACGCCAGAGCAACTACCAGATGCGCACCTTGCATGCGCCCTTTGGTGAGCCGAGCTTTGCCCGTGAATTTCGTAATATCAGTCGCTATGAAAAGCTCGGTATTCCAGCGTTGAAAGCGGCGTTTTTCGGTGAGCGCAAAGTCGACGGCGAAGTCCGGGCGATTCTGCTGACCCGTGCCCTGGACGGTTGGGATGACCTGGATTCGCTGTTGCAGCGCTGGTCGGACCTGAGTTCGGCGCAGCATTCGGCCATTCTGAAGGCCTGTGGGCAATTGGCTCGTCGCCTGCACGGCGCGCGTCAGGTTCACGGTTGTTTCTACCCCAAGCACATTTTTCTCCAGGCCACCGGTGACGGTTATCTGGCCCAACTGATCGACCTGGAAAAGACCCGGCCGTTGCTGTTTGGTCTGCGTGATCGGGCCAAAGACCTGGAGCCGTTGCTGCGTCGGGCGCCTGAGTGGAGCGAAGCGCAGTTGCGCGAGCTGCTGGCTGCCTATCTGGATCAATCGCAAGACAGTTCGCTGATCGACAACTGGTTTGCACGGCTGACCGCGCGTCGCACTCATAAGGAGACGCGCTGATGCGTTTGTCTGAACTGAAAAACGCAGGACGCAGCCCGAGCCTGCCGCTGAACATTCCATTGGCTGATGCCGCCGGCCCTGCCGAGTTGCAGTTGCTAAGTCTGTTGCGGGTGTTGCCGGGACAGCGTTATGTCGGTGCCGGCGTCTGGCGTGGCCGGCCGGTGCTGGCCAAGTTGCTGGTCGGCAGCAAGGCAGCGCGGCATTTCCAGCGTGAGCTGGACGGCGTGCGGTTGCTGGCGGCTCAGGGGTTGACCACGCCGTTGTTGCTGGCTGATGGCCTGAAGGACGGCGAGGGCGGCTGGCTGCTGTTCGAGTTCATCGAGGGCGCCGAAAGCCTCGGTGAAACCTGGAAACAGGTCGAGCATTTGCCGGTGCTGGCGGATATGCAAGGGGCTGTGCTGGCCGAGGCATTGGGCGCTATCGGCCAAATGCATCGCAAGGGGCTCTGGCAGGAAGACCTGCACCTGGACAACCTCTTGCGCCAGCGCGGCCGGTTGTATTTGATCGATGGCGGCGGCGTCTGCTCCGAAACGCCTGGCCAACCGCTGTCGCGGCAGAAAGTCCTGGAAAACCTCGGGGTGTTTTTCGCCCAGTTGCCCAAGTCGCTGGAGCCCTACACCGAAGAATTGCTGGTGTATTACCTGCTGAGCAACGGCGAGCATGCCTTGCCGATGGAAGCGTTGCAGAAGCAGATCAGCAAGGTTCGCAACTGGCGTCTCAAGGACTACCTGATCAAGATTGGCCGCGAATGCACGCTGTTCAGTGTCCAGCGTGGAGCGTTCGGCTTACGGGCGATTCGCCGCGAGGAAGAGGCGGCGATGCTGCCGGTGCTGGCGCAGGCCGATACGTTGCTCGATCAGGGCCATCTGTACAAGACCGGCGGCGCGGCGAGCGTCGGCAAGGTCGAGGTGGCGGGTCGTGCGCTGGTGATCAAGCGCTACAACATCAAAGGTTTTGCCCACTGGCTCAAACGCTTCTGGCGCCCGAGCCGTGCCTGGCACTCCTGGCGCGAAGGCAATCGCCTGGCGTTTCTCGGCATCGCCACGCCCAAGCCATTGGCGTTGCTGGAGAAGCGTTTTCTCTGGTTGCGCAGTCGGGCTTATCTGGTGACCGAGTATTTACCGGGGCCGGACATCATCGAGCGCTTTGCGCCTTATGTCGAAAGCGGTGAGGCACCGGAAGCCGAATTGCTGGCGCTGGATCATTTGTTTGCCGAGCTGATTGGCGAGCGGATCAGTCACGGGGATTTCAAGGGGCATAACCTGTTCTGGCAGCACGATCGCTGGGCGCTGATCGATCTCGATTCGATGTGTCAGCATGCCACGCTCAGCAGCTTCGCCCCGGCCTATGCGCGGGATCGGGCAAGGTTCATGCGCAATTGGCCTGAGAGCAGCGCGCTGTATCAGGTCATTGATCAGCGTTTGCCCAAGGATATCTCTAGCGCTGCCTGAATCCCTTCGCGAGCAAGCCCGCTCCCACACTGGATCTATGTAACGCCGAAGATCCCCTGTGGGAGCGGGCTTGCTCGCGAAGAGGCCGGTACATCCAGCGAAAAAGCTGTGAATGTCAAAAGGGGACAGGTTTTTATGAATCGTCCTACATAATCCGCAGATGCCGTGAACTGTGCCCTGAATAGCCGCGATGCTAGTTTGCCTGACGTTCACGGAGGGCAGATTTTGACAATAAAAACGACGGTGTTACTAAGCACTTTCGCACTGGTTTTATCAGGCTGCGGAACCGCTGTTACAGTGCTGCAGGATGACGAAGACGCGGCTCGTAGCCTTAGAAAGCAAAAGACCTACTGTCAATCCATCCCGCGCATCTACAGCGGCCTGGCCTACGACTTTTGCGTATTAAATGCAGCGCCTGATCCCACGGGTATTCTGTTGCCGTTCGTATTGGTGGATTTCACCCTGTCGGGTGTTTTCGATACCGTCCTGCTGCCCTATACGGTTTACCGCCAGGCTACCGACGGCAATCTCAGCATCTATTGGCGAGCAGGCCGCGGGTAACGCTTTTGTATTCCGGCGTGTCAGTGCTACACCTGACGCACTTGGCTCGAAGAACAAAAGGTGAATAGCTCGTGTCGACCCCGATTTTGCCCTCTCAACAGTTTTTTCTTTTTGAAAACGAAAGCGAAGCTGAAACTAATGAGGCCAGCAATTTCGTCCTGATCAGCTGCGTTATCGACAAAGCCGCTCTTCGCGAAAAGCAAGGTCCTGTCCACAATCCTTATCACCTCGCGCTCGGATTCTGCCTTGAAACGCTTTATGAGTATTTGCAGGAAAAGAATCAACAGAGCGTTTTAACTCATGTGATTTTCGAGCGTCGAGGGAAACGTGAGGATAATGAGCTTGAGCTGGAGTTTCGTCGCATGTGCGATGGCGCGAACAGATTGGGCATACAACTGCCGTTCGACATCGTCTTTGCAACCAAACAAGTGAATTCCACGGGGTTACAGCTAGCGGATCTTGTTGCAAGACCCATTGGTATGAGCGTTTTGCGGTCGGGGCAAGAAAATCGTGCCTTTGACGTGCTCAAGCGCAAGTTCTACTGCAGTGGTGGGCGTAACAATGTGGGAGAGGGTTTCGAGAATTGGGGGTTAAAAATTTTCCCTCTCTCAGAAAGCGAAAAGCCCCGGTGAAACTCACCGAGGCCGCAACGCCGACCGGGATCCCCCAGTCCATTTGCGCAGGAGTCTATGTCGAGGTCCGTCATCTGTCAACGCGCCAGCTTGCCACTTCCCGCTAGAGGCTTGCCGTCGCTTTTAAGCTATAATCCCGCCCTTTAGCTGCCACTCGCCCTTTGCGAGGGCACATTAATCTTTGAGGCGCTTTGCGCCTGCATGCAGACTAAAGAGGCTAGACCCCTGTGGCATTGACGATTCTTGGCCTGTCCGGCGCCCTTAGCCATGATCCTTCCGCAGCGTTGTACATCGACGGCAAGCTGGTCGCGGCGGCTGAGGAAGAGCGCTTTGTGCGCGATAAACATGCAAAGAACCGCATGCCCTACGAGTCGGCGAAGTTCTGCCTCGAGCAGGCCGGCATCAAGCCATCCGACGTTGATGTGGTAGCGATCCCGTTCGCGCCGATCAGCCTGTTCGGCAAGGCTCGCTGGCATTACGCCAAACGTTACTGGTACGCCCCGGACCGCGCGCTCGACGCAATCCTGATGGGCAACCGTCGCTACAAGCGCTATCGCAACAAGATTGTCTGGTGCCTCGAGCAATTGGGTTTCGATCCGAAGAAAATCAAGATCGAGCCGGTCGAGCATCACCTGGCTC
Organism: Pseudomonas sp. 478; assembly: GCF_003254125.1. Taxonomy (NCBI): domain Bacteria; kingdom Pseudomonadati; phylum Pseudomonadota; class Gammaproteobacteria; order Pseudomonadales; family Pseudomonadaceae; genus Pseudomonas; species Pseudomonas sp. 478. Next base: position 272,429 of record NZ_QKZG01000003.1, on the reverse strand, counting down.
ACGCCTCTAGCGCTTATCACTGCTCCGGTTTCAAAGAGAAAACCGCGATCCTGGGGATCGATGGCAAGGGTGAGTACGCCACGACCTTTTTCGGTTACGGCGAAAACGGCAAGATCCACAAGATCAAGGAATTCTTCGATCCGGACTCCCTCGGTGGCCTGTACGGCGCGATCACCGAGTTCCTCGGTTTCGAGATGCTCGACGGTGAGTTCAAGGTCATGGGCATGGCGCCGTATGGCGACGCCAGCAAATACGATTTCTCGCGCCTGGCTTCGTTCGAGAACGGCGAGCTGGTGATCAACACTGACTACGCCAACGTCATCGGCCTGCGTCGTTATAAAGAGAAGGGCAAGGGTTTCTACTTCTCGCCGAAGCTGATCGAGTGGCTGGGGCCGAAGCGCGAAGGCGACATCGCCGACGAGCCGTACATCCATTACGCCGCGAGCATGCAAGCGCTGTTCGAAAAGATCTCGCTGCAGATGATCGACCACTACCTGGGCGACGTGCTCAAGGAAACCGGCAAGCTGGCCTTCGCCGGCGGCTGTGCGTTGAACGTCAAGCTGAACCAGAAAATCATCGCCCGCGACGACGTTAAAGAACTGTTTGTGCAGCCAGCGTCCGGCGATGCCGGCACCGCGGTCGGCGCGGCGGCCTATGTGTCCCACGCCCGTGGTGTGCCGGTCGAGAAGATGGAACACGTCTACCTCGGCCCGTCGTACACCAACGAAGACGTGCTCGCCGCGTGTGCCCGTCACCCGAGCAAGCCGGTCTGGCGCAAGCTTGAGAACATGCCGGAAAACATCGCCAAAATCATGGTCGATGGCAATCCGGTAGCCTGGTTCCAGGGCCGCATGGAGTTCGGTCCGCGCGCCTTGGGCGGTCGTTCGATCATTGGTTGCCCGAGTGCGACTGGCGTGGCTGATCGCATCAACCACCAGATCAAGTTCCGCGAGCGCTGGAGGCCTTTCTGCCCGTCGATGCTCGACACCGTGGCCCCGCAGATGATCAAGGTCGACCACCCGGCGCCGTTCATGACCTTCACCTTTGAAGTGGCGGAAGAATGGAAGACCCGCGTGCCGGAAGTCGTCCACGAAGACGGTACGTCCCGGGCCCAGGTGCTCAAGCGCGAATACAACCCGCGTTACTACGACATGATGAAGGCGCTGGAAGTACTGACCGGCAACGGCGTGTCGCTGAATACCTCGCTCAACCGTCGTGGCGAACCGATGATCTGCTCGCCGACGGACGCCCTGAACATGTTCTTCGGTTCCGATCTACAGTATCTGATCATGGAAGACATCCTGGTGGTCAAAGAGGGCGCGGACGCATATGACACGCTCGGCTGAACGCCATGTGTTGCAGTTCTGTCACGGCTATGACGGGCCGTTTCTGGACTGCGCCCGGCAGTACGCCAGCCTGTTCGCGGGGACCGGTTATCGGGTGACCACGGTGTTTCTGACCGGGGCTGCCGATGCCGAAGTTGCCGCGGGCTGCGCTTCCGATGAAGTGTTGTTCATGGAATACAGCTCCAAGGCCATTCGTGGCCTGAAGCTGGGCGCCATCAGCGATCTGCGCAAGATCGCTGCCTCGCGCAATTTCAGTTTTTGCATCGCTCACCGTTTCAAGCCTATTTATATCGCCTTGCTCGGCACGTCGTTGCCGGTGATTGGCGTGCATCACGCGTTTGACGATTACAAGCGCGGCACGCGCAAACTCTTCGCCAATATTTTCCGCAAGCGCCTGAGCCTGCTCGGGGTTTCCGATGCCGTGCGCGACGACATGCGCCATTGCCTGCCGAAGTGGCCGGCGGCGCGGATTCAGACGCTCTATAACCGTATCGATGTGCAGACCTTGCAGGACAGCCAGGTGTCGGTTCGCGAGGCCCGGGAAACCCTCGGCCTGGCGCCGGATGCCTGGGTTGTCGGCAATGTCGGACGGCTGCATCCGGACAAGGATCAGACCACGCTGCTGCACGGTTTTGCTGCGGCATTGCCGGGTTTGCCGGCCAGCAGTCAATTGGTGATTCTCGGTGCCGGTCGACTGGAACAGGACCTCAAGGCCCTGGCCCGTGAGTTGGGCATTGGCGACCGGGTGCTGTTTCTCGGGCAGGTGCCTGAAGCACGGCGTTATTTCCGTGCCTTCGATGTGTTTGCCCTGAGTTCCGATCACGAACCGTTCGGCATGGTGCTGCTGGAGGCCATGGCTGCCGGCGTGCCCTTGCTCGCCACGGCGTGTGGCGGGGCGAAGGAAGTGGTCGAGGGCGTCGGTATTCTGTTCCCGCTGGGCGATGCCGAACACTTGGCTCAAGGGCTGCAACATCTGGCCGCGATGGACGAGCAGCAGCGTCACCAGTGTGCCGAGCTGATGCTCGATCGCTTGCGTGAGCGCTTCTCTGACCGCGCGGTACGCGATGCCTTCTGGCGTTTGCCGCACGTTACCGAACTGGCGCCGAGGGGCTGATGCTCAACCGATTTCAAGGCTGGCGCGAACGTGGCTGGGCGGTAGTCGACGCCTCGACATATGCCCAGGCCTGGCAACGATATGGCGGCAGCGTCGCCACTCATCCCATGGTGGTCGAGCGGCTTTCGCAGTTGGCCGACATTCCTGTGCGCTACCTGGCCTGGGAGCAAAACGGTGAAGTCAAAGCCGCGATCCCGACCTGGGGGCGCGACCTCGCGTTGTCCAAGGACGTACTCAAACGCTGCGGTAAAAAAGGCCTGTTCGACCTCGGTAATGCCGAGTTCATCCTGCCGGCCGCAGCCGATGCACAAGCGCCGCTACGTCATCGTGGACGCTACCTGTCGGCGCTGAATGAAGGCCGCTTCACCGGCATCAAGTTGCAGGCTGAACAGTTGGCGATGGCCCGCACTCCCGAAGAACTGTCGAAGAAGTTTCGCTACAACCAGCGCCGTGAATTGCGATTGCTGGAAGAAGCGGGCGGAGTGGTTCGGCCGGTCGCGGAGTTTTCCAGCAGTGAACTGGCGGCGATCTATTGCGACTTGTTCCAGCGTCGCTGGGGATTCCCGGCGACGGGGGCCGAGCGCATGGCTGAGGTCATCGAGTTGCTGCGTGATTTGCTGATCGGTTCGGTGATTTTTCTCAACGATGCGCCAATAGCGATTCAACTGGTCTACCGTGTCGAGACACCGCAGTGGATCAGCGTCGAGTACATCAATGGCGGCGTCGATCCTGAAACCCGCGAATTCAGTCCGGGCAGCGTGCTGAGTTTTCTCAATACGCAAAGCGCCTGGGAGCATGCCCGGGCGTTGGACAAACCCTTGCGCTTTTCTTTCGGCCGCGCCGACCGTGAATACAAGGATCGCTGGTGCAATCCTGTGCCGGTGTTCACCGTATGAGTCAGCCCATGAACCGCAAACAGCAATTGCTCAAGCGCCATCGGCGCAACAAACGCATCGGTCTGCTCATCGCGCTGGTGCTATTGATTGCCATGGGTGTGCTGGTGAGCTGGTGGCTGCCATTGGTGCTCGCGGTTCTGGGCTGGATTGCCCACGAGGCATGGTTTGCCGACCATTTGTTTTATTCGCCCAAAGACGATTATCAGTACAGCTTTCCACCGTACACCCAGCAGCCCAAGGTTCATCTTGACGGTGAGCGTTTGCGCCTGGACGACGGTGTCATGCTGGTCGACGACGCCACGCTGGTCTTGGCGCTGCGGATAAAAAGCACTTGGCTGGGCCGCTTCATCGATCCCGTGGTCGAGTTGTCGGGTGGGGATCACCCGGACCGGCAAACGTTCGAGCGTGGTGTGAACGGCCTGCGTTACCTCAACCTCAGTGGTCAGGCGCACGTTCTGTCGCAAGGTGAGTTACGCCTGCGCGGGCGTTTCTGCCGACTGCTGGGTGAGCCGGTGCTCAGGGTGTTCGAGCATCCGGATTACAGCCGTCAACGGGTGATGGTGATCGCGCCCCACGCCGACGATGCCGAGTTGGCCGCATTCGGCTTGTACAGCAGCGCCAGTCAAAGCTGGATTGTGACCCTGACTGCCGGTGAAATAGAGGCCGGGCACTATCAGCAGATGGGGCTCAATGGCGTCGAAGCGTCTCGGTTGAAAGGCTCGCTTCGCGCCTGGGACAGTCTCAGCGTGCCGCTGTGGGGCGGTGTGCCTCAGGAGCGCTGCATACAGTTGGGGTATTTCTGCCTGCAATTGCCCGCCATGCAAAGCACGCCGACCGAGGCCGTGGTATCCCGTGAGGCACAGCTTGGCGATACTCGATATTTTCGACGGTTCAATCCGTTTGCCCTGGGCAGTGACGTCGATGGCATACCGTCCTGGAACAATCTGCTGGCCGACCTGAGTGAGTTGATCGAGCGTATCCAGCCTCAGGTCATCGTTTTGCCACATCCGCGTTTCGACCCGCACCCAGACCATCTATGCTCACAGCAAGCGGTGATGCAGGCACTCAACGGTACAGCTTGGCAGCCCGAAACCTTGTTGCATTACGCCAATCATCTACACGACAACGATCGCTGGCCAATGGGTGATGCCGGTACCGGTGTAACACTGCCGCCACAGATCAATGATCACGAACCGTTGCGGCCCTGGGCGCTTTGTTTGTCGGCTGAAAAGCAGTGGCACAAGGCTATGTCGTTGGGCATGATGCACGACCTTCAGCCCCGACTTCCCCTCAAGCGTCTACTTCGCCGGGCGATCCAGCGTTGTCTGGCGGCCCGACGCTGGCCGGCTTTCGGCGAAAACGAGTTCTTCCGTAAAGCGGTGCGCCGCCACGAATTATTCTGGGTCCAAGAGCTGTCTGGAAAGAGAGAGACCAATTGAAAGTTCTGTTTCTGGTACAGAAAGAGCAGCGAGCGATCCTCGATCGACTGTACGACGGTATCGCCGAGCACTGCGACTGCGACAAGCGCGAGCTGACCAGCGCGGAGCAGGACGACTTGCGTGGATATTTCCGCAAGCATGTCGATGTGACCCGCTACGACCGGATTGTTTTTTTCCTGCGCTTCAAAAAAGAAATCAGACAGGTGAGGTTCATACAAACCCTGCCCAATCTGGTTATTCTGGAACACGATGCGTACCAGAACTACATCCCGTGCAAATACACCGGCAAGTTCAGCGCCCATTACCGCAAGCTGCCCTGGGTGCGGGTGATCAGCTCGGGCTTCATGGTCAGCCAGCGTTTGCGTGAGGAAGGGTTTGACGCGCATTTCGTGCCCAAGGGCTACGATCAGGCACTGTTGCAAAACTGCCAGCGTGAACGGGATATCGAGCTGGGTTTTGTCGGCAGCCTCAACAGCGTGGCGTATGCCGGGCGCAAGGCCATGCTCGAGTCCGTGGCCGAAGTGGAGAACCTGCTGATCACGCGCACCAAGTCAGGTGAGGAATACTGCGAGACGTTGAGCCGGATCCGTTACTTCGTGAGTGCCGACGTTGGCATGGGCGAGTACATGATCAAGAATTTCGAGGCCATGGCCTGTGGTTGTGTGCTGTTTGCTTACGATCAAGGGGAAGCAGAGAATCGCGCGCTGGGGTTTGTCGATATGCACAACATCGTGCTCTATCGAACCCGCGACGAACTCAGGGAAAAACTGGCGGTGTTGCGCGAGTCCCCCCAGCTGACCGAGACCATTTCATTGGCCGGACAGGCTTTGGTAGAGCAGCGTTATACGTTTAGGGCTGTAGGGCATGCGATTGTCGACGCCCTGCATGCGCCGCTGCGCGAGCATGTCCCGCTGGGCTGGAAAGAAAAACTACGCTTGTCGCTGGGGCTGTGAAGCCGGGCGATTAAACAACCTATGGTGCGGTGCAAATAAATGCTGTTCAGCGAGACTAGCGACATTTCGGTTGTAATCACTAGTTGCGGTCGTTTCGATCTGTTGAAGCGTACCCTCGAGACGTTTGACCGGTTCAACACGGCTCCCATCCGTAAGGTGTTCATTACAGAGGACTCCGGCGACAGCGCCGTAGAGGCCTGTATTCCAGAGCACTGGAGGGCGCATACCCAGTTCTTCATCAACAAGCCACGCCTGGGGCAGTTGCGGTCCATCGATGCCGCTTATACTCAGGTGCAGACATCGTGGATTTTCCACTGTGAAGACGACTGGGACTTCTACCGCGAAGGGTTCATCGAAGAGTCTCAATGCCTGCTGGAGGAAGATCCGCAGGCACTGCAGGTGTGGCTGCGCAGCTTCAATCATGACCTGATGGTTCACAGCCCTTACGTGTTCCTGAACGAGCGCAAAGTCAGCCATGGCATTCCTTTCTACGTACTGGGCTCGCAAAAAGCCGAGTGGCAAGGTTTTTCCTTTAATCCAGGGCTGCGTCGTCGCGCGGATTACTTGTTGCATGCACCGTATTCCGGATTTTCCGGGGAGAAAGACCTGTCGCGTATGTACGCTGGCGAAAACCGCTATGCGTTGATTCTGGAAAACGACGCGGTATTGCACACCGGTTTCGGTGAGCATGTGGTGGTTCCGAAGGAGCGGGAGAACAAATTACGGCGTAAACGTCTTGAACGGCTGAAGCTGATTGCCGCTCTTATCTCGGGTCTTGCAATAGGTTGGGTGCTACATGGAATTTAGCGGCATGAAGCCAGGAAAGAACACCATGGCGTATTTCGGAACGGTGCTCTGTCTGTTTCTTTTGAGCTTTGTGGTGGGCTGGTCGTCGAAGTGGACCAACAACCTGTTCTACGCCTTGATGGTATTGCCGGGCCTGATCTTCCTGATCAAGGAACGCGGTGCGGGCTTGCTCAAGGAGCCGCTGGCGTGGGGTTGGCTGGCGTTCATTCTATGGTTTCTGGTGCCTGCAACGATTGCAGGGCAGATACAGTTCTACAAACACGTCTTCTATGTACTGATGTTCATCATGGTGGCCGGCGCCTTCACCGATCCGCAGTTCTTCCGCAGTGCGGCGTTTGTTCGCGCTCAGTTCTGGATTCTGACGTTGTACATTTTCGGCAGCGCGCTCTACGGTTGGGCCACCGGTGAGTTCGCCGTCGGCGGCCGGGTGGCGCTGCTTCCGGCGCGCCTGGAGAACGTCATCTACGCCAGCATTTGGCTGTTCTGTGCGTTGGCGCTGGCGCTGCCAATCTGGCTCAAGACGCGAAAGTACATCGAAGCTGGCCTGGCCATCGTTTTGTCGGTGTTCGCGGTAGCCTTCGTCCTGCAGACGCGTACTGCGTTTGTGGGGGCTGTGTTCCTGTTTAGTCTCTGGGTGCTTTACGGCATTTACCACAAGCCGCGGCTGGTAGGCGGTGCGGTGGCAATTTGCGCAATCGTTTTAGGCCTGCTGTTCCTGGTGGTGCACAACGAAGCCTGGTACCAGTCCCTCTGGAACCGAGGTGATTCATACCGCATCGAGATTTTCCATATCATGGTCGGCGAGTGGCGCCACTGCGGCTGGGCACTGGGCTGTGGCATCAACTTCCACACCACCCAGGTACTCGATGGCTGGATGCCGATTCAGCATCCGCACAACATTTTCGTAGCCCTGGGGCTGTACAGCGGCGGAGTCGCTCTGGCGTTGTTCGTCGCGCTGATGGCCGCCTCCCTTTGGCAGGCCTGGCGTCTGCGCGACGCGTGGGGTATGTACCTGGCGTGTGCGCTGGTGATGCTGAACTTCGATGGCAGTTTGCTGATTGGTAACCCTGACGAGTTGTGGCCACTGGTACTGCTGCCCGCCGCGATGATCCTGTCTCGCGTGCTGAAGGCGCGACAACCCGCGCTGGCGTAATGCCTGGCCTTCGCTTCCTCCCCGGAGGCGAAGGCGCTCAGATCATTTTTGCAGGGCGACGCTCAGCTCCTCCGGGGAGCAGATGCTCTGGGTCTGGCCATAATTGTGCATGAAGACTTCGCCGCGACCGTCGAGCAACCATTGCCGATCTTGCGGGTAACGCACCATATGCTTGAAGTTGCGCAGTCGCAGAGTCTTGCGCAGCGGACGTCGATACACCCGCATGTCGGCGATGTCGATCAGGCCCAGCTGATGCTCGGGTGTGAGCACGATGTTGCCCAGGTGCGCCGAGCGAAAATAAATCCCCCGCTCATGCAAAGTGGCCATGAAGACCCCCAATTGGCCACGTAACGGATCGGCATCGCCCTCGATGTCCAGCAGCTGACGCAGGGTCTGGCCCGGAAGTGGATCGTAGTGCACGGCATCGCGCTCGATACTCGCAATACGGTAAACCTGACGAATCGACGGGCAGGGGATGTGCCGTTCACGCAACGCATCGCAGTTGTCGGCAAAGCGTTTGGCGTACGGGTACCACGCGGCCGACGTCAGCAGGCGTTTGCGGCGAAACAGTTTGAGTATTGAACCGTCCGTCAACCGCAGAACCTTGTCCCCCGAACCATCCGCTTCAAGGACTTGTGCTCCCTCGCGCAGGGCGAGATATCGGGTGTGATCAAGCGCTTGCATCAATACTCCGGGTTGGGTGCCGTGAGGCATGGATAGCCAGCCATGTTACCGCAGCTCAGCGACTAAAATGGCCTGTGTTACACTCGCGGGCTCTTTTCTCATACAACGGGTTCTCATGACCAGCCCTGATTCGCCTGCGCCGTCGAGCTTGAAGATTTACCTGCGCCTGCTGTCGTATGTGCGCCCGTACTGGGGCATGTTTGCCATCAGTATCGTCGGCTTTGTGATTTTTGCCTCGACGCAGCCCATGCTCGCAGGGATTCTCAAATATTTCGTCGATGGTCTGAGCAACCCTGAAGCGGTGCTCTTCCCGACTGTTCCCTACCTGAAAGACTTGCAGTTGCTGATGGCCGTGCCGCTGCTGATCATCCTGATCGCCGCCTGGCAAGGCCTGGGATCGTTCCTGGGTAACTATTACCTGGCCAAAGTATCGTTGGGGCTGGTCCACGACTTGCGTGTCGAGCTGTTCAACAAGTTGCTGGTATTGCCCAACCGTTATTTCGACACCCATAACTCCGGGCACCTGATTTCGCGCATCACCTTCAACGTGACCATGGTCACCGGGGCGGCCACGGACGCCATCAAAGTGGTCATTCGTGAAGGCCTGACCGTGGTGTTCCTGTTTGCTTACCTGTTGTGGATGAACTGGAAACTGACCCTGGTGATGCTGGCGATCCTGCCAATCATCGCGATTATGGTGAGCAGCACCAGCAAAAAATTCCGCAAGCAGAGCAAGAAAATCCAGGTGGCGATGGGCGACGTGACTCACGTGGCCTCCGAAACCATCCAGGGCTATCGCGTGGTGCGCAGCTTCGGTGGCGAGAGCTATGAAGAGCGTCGTTTCGCCGAAGCCAGCCAGGGCAACACCGACAAGCAACTGCGCATGACCAAGACCGGTGCGGTCTACACGCCCATGCTGCAATTGGTGATCTACACCGCGATGGCGGTGCTGATGTTCCTGGTGCTGTTCCTGCGCGGCGATGCCACCGCCGGTGACCTGGTGGCCTACATCACCGCGGCGGGCCTGCTGCCCAAGCCGATTCGGCAGCTGTCGGAAGTCAGCTCGACAATTCAGAAAGGCGTTGCCGGTGCCGAGAGCATTTTCGAGCAGCTGGACGTCGAGCCCGAGATTGACCAGGGTACCGTCGAGCGCAATCGCGTCAGCGGCCATCTGGAAGTGCGCAATCTGAGCTTCACCTATCCAGGGACCGAACGTGAAGTGCTGAAGAACATCAATTTCACGGCGGCACCGGGGCAAATGATCGCCCTGGTCGGTCGGTCGGGCAGCGGCAAGTCGACCCTGGCCAGCCTGATTCCGCGTTTCTATCATCACGAAACCGGCGAAATCATGCTCGATGATGTGGAAGTCGAAGACTATCGTCTGCGCAATCTGCGTCGACACGTGGCGCAGGTGACGCAGCATGTGACCCTGTTCAACGACACCATCGCCAACAACATCGCTTACGGTGACCTGGCCGGCGCACCACGTGCCGACATTGAAAAGGCTGCCAAGGATGCTTACGCGATGGACTTCATTGCGGAGATGCCGCAGGGCCTGGACACCCAGGTCGGGGAAAACGGCGTGTTGCTGTCCGGTGGCCAGCGTCAGCGCCTGGCGATTGCCAGGGCCTTGTTGAAGAACGCACCGTTACTGATTCTCGACGAGGCAACGTCGGCGCTCGACACCGAGTCCGAGCGGCACATTCAGGCGGCACTGGATCAGGTCATGAAAGGTCGCACCACACTGGTGATTGCTCACCGGTTGTCGACCATCGAGAAAGCCGACCTGATCCTGGTCATGGATCATGGCGAAATCGTCGAGCGCGGCACCCACGCTCAACTGCTGGCGCAAAACGGCTACTACTCGCGCCTGCATGCGATGGGCCTGGACGAGCCGGTTACTGCGGGTATCGCCTGACCCCCGCTGGCCGCCACCGAGGGGTGGCGGCCGCAAAAAATCCTCTCATTAATGCCATGCGCAAGCCCACGCCAACCCTGTGTTAATATCGCGCCCCTGTTCATTTTGTATGTGGGTTGCTCCATGAAGTTGTCCATGCCGCGATTCGATCAAGCCCCTGTCTTGGTGGTCGGCGATGTCATGCTCGACCGTTACTGGCATGGTGGTACCTCACGGATTTCCCCTGAGGCGCCGGTACCGGTAGTCAAGGTCGAGCAAATCGAGGACCGCCCGGGCGGTGCCGCCAACGTTGCGTTGAACATTGCCGCCCTCGGCGCACCGGCCTCGCTGGTCGGCGTGACCGGCGACGATGAAGCCGCCGACAGTCTGGCCAATAGCCTCAAGGGCGCTGGCGTACGGGCGTTGTTCCAGCGCATCGCGCACCAGCCGACCATCGTCAAGCTGCGGGTCATGAGCCGTCACCAGCAACTGCTGCGTATCGACTTCGAAGAACCGTTCGCCACCGATGCGCTGGCGTTGGGCGAGCAAGTCGACGAATTGCTCGAGGGGATCAAGGTGCTGGTGCTGTCCGACTACGGCAAAGGCGCGCTGAAAAACCATCAGGTGCTGATCCAGGCGGCACGTGCCCGTGGCATTCCGGTGCTGGCCGATCCCAAGGGCAAGGATTTCTCGATCTACCGTGGTGCGAGCCTGATCACTCCGAACCTCAGCGAATTCGAAACCATCGTCGGCGGTTGCGCCGATGAGCACGAACTGGTGAGCAAGGGCGCGCAGCTGATGCACGACCTTGACCTTGGCGCATTGCTGGTCACCCGCGGCGAACACGGCATGACCCTGTTGCGTCCGGATCATCCGGCGCTGCACCTGCCGGCCCGTGCCCGTGAAGTGTTCGATGTGACCGGTGCCGGCGACACGGTGATTTCCACCCTGGCGGCCGCCATTGCCGCTGGCGAAGAACTGCCCCACGCGGTGGCCCTGGCCAACCTGGCGGCGGGTATCGTGGTCGGCAAACTGGGTACCGCAGCCATCAGCGCACCGGAGCTGCGTCGCGCCATCCAGCGTGAAGAAGGTTCGGAGCGCGGCGTACTCGGCCTGGAGCAGCTGTTGCTGGCGGTCGATGATGCGCGTGCGCATAAAGAGAAGATTGTCTTCACCAACGGCTGCTTCGACATTTTGCACGCCGGTCACGTGACCTACCTCGAACAGGCGCGGGCTCAGGGCGATCGCTTGATCGTTGCGGTCAACGACGATGCCTCGGTCAGCCGCCTGAAAGGCCCGGGTCGTCCGATCAACAGCGTCGACCGTCGCATGGCCGTACTGGCAGGTCTGGGCGCCGTGGATTGGGTGATCAGCTTCGCTGAAGGCACCCCCGAAAACCTGCTGCGCGAGGTCAAGCCGGATGTGCTGGTCAAGGGCGGGGACTATGGAATCGAGCAGGTTGTCGGCGCGGACATCGTGACCGCTTACGGCGGAACGGTGAAAGTGCTGGGGCTGGTGGAAAACAGCTCGACTACCGCGATTGTCGAGAAGATCCGCAAGTCCGAGTAACACTGATCGTTCCCACGTCGAACGCGTCTGCGTGGGAACGATCAATCAGGAGCTGACTTTTTTCCGCGGTACGATTTTCTTCAGCAATTGCTTTGCCTTCCCACGCAACCGCGCCAAACCTGAATCTTTCCCCGGCGGGCTCAAGCCCTGTTGCTGCACCCAATCCTTCCAGCGAATCCGCTCATCCCTCACCAGCCAGCCTTCCTGCTGGGCAAAACTCTCTGCCAGGTACAACCCGCGAGTACTCGCCGGGTACAGCTGATCCTTTTTCAAGGTGTAGAGCTCGGCCATCGGTTGGCCATCCTGCAGCGGCATCAAGTACAAATCGGGACGTTTTCGATCCAGGCGGGCCACCAGTTGATCGCCTTCCAGTCGCTCGTCGACATGGAACAGGCTGAGGGATTTGGCCTCCTTGGGCACGTCCAGACGCAAGTCATAGATCAATTGCAGCGAGGCCGTCGGCAAATGCACGTAAGCCCGCGGGCGTTCGATCAACTGCATCTTGGCGCAACGCACCGGCCGCGCCGAACCGGACAACGGCGTCAGGCGAAACGGCAGGGCTTCACGGTAATGCAGCGCGGACGAGTAGGGTGCCGGCAGCCAAGTGTCATTGAAGCGACCGCCGAGCCAGCCTTCCGGGGTTTCCAGCAGGCACTCTTCGGCAATTTCCTGAATCGCGGTGTGCAGTGGCAGGTTCAGCTCATGGGCGGGCACGTAGCCGGAGATCAGCTTGAGCACCACGTCGCCGCGGTCTTGCCGACGCTGACGCACCAACACCCAGTAATCGCGGTTCTGCCAATGCAGGGTCAGGCGCACCGAAACCCCGAGATTGGCCAGCTCAAGCGAAAACCGCTGAGTGTCGGCGACCGTCACCGGGCGGCGCCGTTGCAGCGTCTGGGAGAAATTGAGCGGCATCCCGACGCTTTGATAACTCAGGCCTTCGGGAGTCGCTTCGACGAATAACGGCAGGGTCTTGAAGTTGCTCGGGTTCTTTCTTATGAGCGTACGCGGCATGTCGGCTCCTGCTTAAGGCCGCGTGGGCGGCATCAGTTTCGACGTAGGACCTGGGCAACGGTCGCGACGTTATGGGCGAGGTGCAGCGGATTAATGGTCCCGACAATAGCACTGGCAACACCCGGATGTTCAAACAACAACTCGAAGCTGGCGCGAACAGGGTCCACCCCCGGGCTCAGGCAAACATGACCGCTGGCGAGGGCTTTTTTGACCAGAATGGCTTTGCCGTGAGCAGCAGCATAGTCAATGACCGGCTTCTCGTTCTGCTCGTTCAGATTGTAGGTGACCATCGCGCAATCACCTTGTTCCAGAGCCTTCAAACCACCTTCGACGGTTTTGCCGGAAAAACCGAAGCCGCGAATCTTGCCTTCGCGCTTCAGCTCGGCGAGGGTCGCATAGACTTCACTGTCGTTGAGGATGGCCAGGTCGTTGCCGTCGGAGTGCACCAGCACCAGATCGATGAAGTCCGTTTCCAGCCGTTGCAGACTACGTTCCACCGACCGCCGGGTGTGGGCGGCGCTGAAATCGTGGCTCGACTGGCCGTCGGCAAACTCTTCGCCGACCTTGCTGACGATCACCCAGTCCTGGCGCTGACCCCGCAGCAACGGACCTAGGCGTTCTTCACTGCGGCCATAGGCCGGGGCAGTGTCGATCAGGTTGATGCCCAGGTCGCGCGCGAGTTTGAGCAGCATGCGCGCTTCGTCGTCATCGGGAATCTGGAAGCCGTTGGGATATTTCACGCCTTGGTCGCGACCGAGTTTTACCGTGCCCAGGCCCAGTGGCGAAACCAGCAGGCCGGTGCTGCCCAACGGGCGGTGCAGATCGTGCAGGGTCGGTTGGCTCATGGCAGCAATTGCTCCCAGGCAGGGACGCCCATCGGCGGTTTTGGCAGGTCGGGCAGCGACGCCGGATGGCTTGGCTGGATGCCGTCGCGCTGTAGGGAGGCAATGACGCGATCAGCAAAGTCCGGAGCCAACGCCAGTTTGGTTGGCCAACCGACCAGCAGCCGGCCTTCTTCGGCAAGGAATGCATTGTCAGGACGGGTCAGTCCCGATTGCAGTGGTTCGGCGCGATCCACTCGAAGGGTGGCCCATTGCGCTGTGCTCAGGTCGATCCATGGCAGCAACTGGCCGAGTTCTTTCTGCGCGGTGGCAATTTGCTCGGCGGGTTCGCGGGCGACACCTTCGGCTTCAGCGATATCGCCGCCCAGGTACCAGACCCATTGACCATCGGCGGCCGGATGGGTGGTCACGGTAATGCGCGGCTTGGTGCCGCCGCCCAGGCAGTGGGCATACAGCGGTTTGAGCCCCGGACCCTTGACGATGATCATGTGCAACGAACGGCGTTGCATGGCGGGCTGGCTCAATCCCAGGGCTTCGAGCAGCGCTGCCGTGCCAGCGCCGGCGCTCAAGACGATGCGCTGGGCACGAATCTCGCGCTCGTCGACCTTCAGGCCGACCAGTTTTCCACCCTCCAGCAACGGTTCGATGTTCTGACCGGCAAGCAGGCCGTCACCCGCCAGATCGGCCAGGCGCCGGATCAGGCTCGGCACGTCGATCACCAGTTCCGCCAGACGATAGACCTTGCCTTTGAAGCGCTTGTCTTGCAGGGCGGGCGGCAATTGTTCGCCCTTGACCTGATCGACACGGCCGCGCACGGCCTTGCTGGCGAAGAAACTGGTGAGATTGCCGGCGATCGTGCCGGGGGACCAGAGGTAGTGGGCTTCGGACAGCAGGCGCACGCCGGTCAGGTCCAGTTCGCCGTTACCGGCCAGGGCTTCGCGCCAGCGCCGAGGCATGTCGGCGATGGCTTCCGAGGCGCCGGTCAAGGCGCCATGCAATGCGTACTTGGCGCCGCCATGGATGATGCCTTGGGATTTCAAGCTTTGCCCGCCACCGAGGCTGGCGCTTTCCACCAGCACTGTCGAAAAACCCTGGCGGCGCAGGCGCGCATTCAGCCAGAGGCCGGCGACACCAGCGCCGACAATCAGAACGTCGGTGGAAATAACGGATGGCATGCAGCGACCTCAGTGTTCAAGACGAGGGCGCAGTATACAGACTCGAAGATTGGAGGTTTTGCTGGCGATCAACGCGGCGAATGCAAAACTCTGTGGGAGCGAGCCTGCTCGCGATAGCGGTGGATCAATCAACATTGATGTTGAATGCTCTGCCGCCATCGCGAGCAGGCTCACTCCCACAGTGGATTGGATGCGCGCTTAATGCCCGGCGGTTTTGGAGAAGAGTTGGATGACAACGACGCCCAATACGATCAGCGCCATCCCCATCATCGCCGGCACATCCAGTTTCTGCCCGTAGATGAACAGCGCCGCAACGCTGACCATCACGATCCCCATGCCGGCCCACACCGCGTAAGCCACGCCCACCGGAACGCTGCGCACTACCAGCGTGAGCATCCAGAAGGCGATGCCATAACCGACAATAACCAGAATCAGCGGCAGCGGGGTGCTGAAGCCTTTGACCGCTTTCATCGAAACGGTGGCGATCACTTCGGCGCAGATGGCAATGGCCAGGTAGTAGTAAGCGGTCATGGGTGCATCCTCGTGTGAAGTGTTGCTTTCTGAGGTCGGCATTTTAGAGATTCACCAGATGCGGTAAAGTCATTACCTATCTGTTATGGAGATGGGTTGAGCCATGAACACGCAATGGAATCTGGAGCAGCTGCGGCTGTTTGTCAGCGTAGCGGAGCAGCGTTCGTTTTCTGCGGTAGCGCGGGATCAGCGCAAGGCGCAGTCGGCGGTCAGCAGTTCGATTGCGCTGCTGGAAGAGGATCTGGGTGTCAGCCTGTTCGACCGTAGCAGCGGCCGCCAGCCGAAGCTCACCGAGGCCGGTAACGCGTTGCTGGATGAGGCTCGGGAAGTGCTGCGTCAATGCGAGCGCCTTAACGGTCGGGCGCTGGCCATGATGCGCGGCCAGGAGGCGCGTTTGCGTGTGGCCCAGGATGAGGCGATGCCTTATCAGCCGATCATCGAAAGCTTCGAAGCCCTGGCTGAACAATTTCCCAGCCTTGAAGTGCAGCTGACCAGCGCCGCCCAGGGCGATGTCGCGCGAAAACTGGTGGAGCGTCGGGCCGATCTGGGGTTGCTGTTTTATCACGACCAGATTCCCGAAGCGCTCGAGCGGCGGGTGTTGGGCAGCGTTGAAATGGTCACGGTGTGCGGCGTCGGGCATCCATTGGCGAAGCAGGCTCAGGTCGATTGTCAGCAACTGGCGCAGCATCGTCAGTTGCTGATGTCCACACAGTCGAGTGTCTATCCCGGAAGCGAACCGGCCAGCCCGCAAGTCTGGCGGGCCGACAGTTTCTACGTGATGGCTGAATGGCTGGTGCGCGGCCTCGGCTGGGCTTGGCTGCCGCGCCACGTGGTGCAGTATCCGGCGTATCAGGGCCTAATGATTGAACTGGTCAGTGAATGGACCCCGCCAGCGCTGGTGGTGGAGCTGGTCTGGCGCCGCGATGAGCCACTGGGGCCGGCGGCTCGTTGGCTGGCGGAACGTTTTGCCGTGCACTTGCAGACGATCGGTGAAAAAAGCCGATAAACTCCGCCGCCATGAATAGAACTCTCTACACCGCGCTGTTTTACCTGGGGCTGCCACTGGTAGCGATTCGGCTGTGGCTGCGGGCGCGCAAGGCGCCAGCGTACGCCAAGCGCATTGGCGAACGTTTCTCCCTCGGGTTACCGGCGATGAAAACGGGCGGCATCTGGGTGCACGCGGTGTCGGTGGGCGAAAGCATTGCCGCGGCGCCGATGATTCGCGCCTTGCTGCAACGTTATCCACAGTTGCCCATTACCGTGACCTGCATGACCCCGACCGGATCGGAGCGCATCCACGCGCTGTTCGCCAATGAACCGCGCATCCAGCACTGCTATTTGCCTTACGACTTGCCTTGCGCAGCGAAGCGATTCCTTGATCGGGTCCAGCCGAAACTGGCGGTGATCATGGAAACCGAGCTCTGGCCGAACCATATTCATCAGTGCGCCAGGCGCGGGATTCCCGTGGCCCTGGCCAATGCGCGACTGTCCGAGCGTTCGGCCAAGGGCTATGGCCGCTTCGGCAAACTGACCCAGCCGATGCTCGCCGAGATGAGCCTGTTCGCGGTGCAGACCGAGACCGAGGCCCAGCGCTTCCGCAATTTGGGTGCGCGTTCGCAAACCGTGGAAGTGACCGGCTCGATCAAGTTCGACCTGACCATCGACCCGGCACTGCTTCAGCGTGCCGCCGAGTTGCGTGCGCAATGGCAGGCGCAGGAGCGTCCGGTGTGGATTGCGGCCAGTACGCACGAAGGCGAAGACGAAGTAGTGCTGGCGGCTCATCGCCAGTTGCTCGCCAATCATCCCGATGCGTTGCTGATTCTGGTGCCGCGCCATCCAGAGCGTTTCAACCCGGTGTTCGAGCTGTGTCGGCAACAGGGTTTCGCCACGGTCCGTCGCTCCACTGGCGACCCGGTCACCGCGCAAACTTCGGTGCTGCTGGGCGACACCATGGGTGAGTTGCTGTTTCTGTATGCCTTGGCCGACAGCGCTTTTGTTGGCGGCAGTCTGGTGCCGAATGGTGGGCACAACCTGCTGGAACCGGCGGCTCTGGCCAAACCGGTATTGAGCGGGCCACACCTGTTTAACTTCCTCGAAATCGCCGCGCAACTACGCAGTGCCGGGGCGTTGCAGGAAGTGGAGGATGCCGAAGGTCTGGCGCTGGCGGTGCAGCGGCTGTTCGAGTTGCCGCGCGACGCGCAGCGGATGGCGCAGGCGGGGCTGAAAGTCATGCGCACCAATCAGGGCGCGTTGCAGCGATTGCTGGATGGGCTCGACAGGTTGATTCAGCGCTAACCTGTAGGAGCACGGCTTGCCGGCGATAGCGTTTTCAAGGACGCCATCGCCGGCAAGCCGTGCTCCTACAGGTCTGCATCGGCGAGCGTTTTTTTGCTGTCAGGGCCGGGCTTTGAGCTGCTCCGCCGCAGCCTTCGCCAGATCCGGCGGCAGGAAGTCTTTATCCGGGTTGTAATCAGCCTTGAGGTAACGCGCCAGATCCTGCAGGTCCCCTGGGTTCAACGTGCCAGCGGCCTGTTTCAAACGCAGGTTGTCGAGGATGTAGTCGTAACGCGTGTTGTTGTAGTCGCGCACCGAGGTGTACAGCTGACGCTGGGCATCCAGCACGTCGACGATGTTCCGTGTGCCCACCTGATAACCGATTTCGGTCGCTTCCACGGCGCTCTGGTTGGAGATGATCGACTGCTTGCGCGCCTGTACCTGCTCAACGTCGGTGTTCACTGCGCGATGCAGATTGCGGGTGCTTTCCACCACTTGCCGGCGCAAGGATTCACGTTGCTGCTCGGACTGATCCAGCTGCGCATACGATTGACGCACCTGGGAATTGATCAGGCCGCCGCTGTAGATCGGGATGTTCAGTTGCAGGCCAACCGTCGTTTGCTCGACGTTGCCACCGTAAGGCTGGCCGAAGGCGTTCGGGTTGCTGAAGCCCAGGGCGTCGTTGTCACCTTTCTCGTATTTCGCCACGGCATCCACGGTGGGCGCATGGCCGGCCTTGCGCTGCTTGAGGGTTTCTTCGGCGGCGCTGACGGCGTAGTTGCTCGCGAGCAGATTGAGGTTCTGTCTGGCTGCCGTATCGACCCAGGCCTTGGCGTCATTCGGTGCTGGCGGCAGGATCGGCAAGGTATGGGCAATGCCCCAGATCGAGTTGTACTGACGGTTGGTCAGGGTGATCAGGGCTTCGAACGCATCATCGACCTGGCGCTGCGCGACGATTCGGTTGGCGCGGGCGGTGTCGTAGCTGGCTTGCGATTGCAGCACATCGGTTTTGTCCGAGAGACCGACGTCGAAGCGTTCGTTGGACTGATCGAGCTGGCGTTTGAACGCGGCTTCTTCGGCCTTGGTTGACGCCAGGTTGTCCTGGGTTCGCAAGACATTGAAGTAGCTGACGGCAGATTGCAGGATCAGGTTTTGCTGGGTTGCCGAGAGCTGCAATGCAGCCTGTTCGTTAACGTCTTTGGCGGCCTGGAACTGGAACCAGCGATCAGCACGGAACAGCGGTTGCGCCAGGGTCGCCTGATAGGAATGAGCATTACGGTTGGCGGTAGCCGAAGGCTGATCGATCACCGTGCGCACGTTGGCAAGTTCGGCGCCGCCAGAGAGGTTCGGCAACAGCCCGGCGCGGGCCTGGGGCACGACTTCTTTCTGGGCGCCATATTGAGCGATGGCTGCTGCAAGGTCGGCGTTGTTGTCCACCGCTTCCTGATAGACGCTGACCAGATCGTTCTTGGTCGATAAGGGCGCTTCTGCTGCCCAGGCCATTCCATTGGACGCACAAGACACGGCAAGAGCCAGTGAAAGTTTGCGCAGCATGAGGCCATCCCTAAAAAATTACGCTGATAATTTGAGCGCCAAGGCTACGGCGCGGCTCATACAGCGTCAAGGTGCGGTATGGCGTAGCGAGTGTAGTTGTGCGCAACGGCCGCAACAATCCTGTAATTGCGCCATTCATCATGGTGTTTACTGCGGTGTTGGCGTTCTTTGCCGGTTGTGTCTAGACTGGCCGGGTTCTTGTCGGGGTGCCTTGCTATGAGGCTGAGATCGAATAATTTCGGATCCCGTTGAACCTGATCAGGTTAGCGCCTGCGTAGGGAACAAGATTTCTCGTCACCCGGCGAGTCCTCTTGTGCTTCGTCCGGGATGTTGTTCGACAATCGAACACCCCTCGAGCACTGAGCACAGCACAGCTGGTTTCCCCAGCGCCCGTGCGTCCATTCGTTTACAGGTTCGCTCCGACAAAAAATCCACTGCCTGGATGTGTGTCTGGAGAGCCCGTGATGACTACAAAATCAAAAATCGCAACCAACTTGAGTGACTCGGCCAAGGTCGATCAGCAATCGGTTCAGCCGTTTACCCGCTCGCAAAAAATCTATGTTCAGGGCTCTCGCCCGGACATCCTCGTGCCGATGCGCGAAATCAGCCTTGATGTGACCCCGACCGACTTCGGCGGCGAGATCAACGCGCCGGTCGTTGTGTACGACACTTCGGGCCCGTACACCGACCCCAACGTCACCATCGACGTGCGCAAAGGTCTCGCCGATGTACGTTCGCCGTGGATCGAATCCCGTGGCGACACCGAGCGCCTGCCAGGTCTGAGTTCCAGCTTCGGTCAGGAACGCCTCGCCGATGCGGAGCTGACCAAGCTGCGTTTCGCCCACGTGAACAACCCGCGCCGTGCCAAGGCCGGTGCCAACGTCAGCCAGATGCACTACGCCCGCAAAGGCATCATCACCGCCGAGATGGAATACGTCGCCATCCGCGAAAACATGAAGCTTGAAGTGGCCCGCGCCGCTGGCCTGCTGGACCAGCAACACGCCGGTTACAGCTTTGGCGCCAGCGTGCCGAAAATCATCACCCCCGAATTCGTCCGTGAAGAGATCGCCCGCGGTCGCGCGATCATTCCGGCCAACATCAACCATACCGAACTGGAACCGATGATCATCGGCCGTAACTTCCTGGTGAAGATCAACGGCAACATCGGCAACAGCGCTTTGGGTTCGTCCATCGAAGAAGAAGTGGCGAAACTGACCTGGGGCATTCGCTGGGGTTCGGACACGGTCATGGACCTGTCCACCGGCAAACACATTCACGAAACCCGCGAGTGGATCATCCGTAACTCGCCGGTGCCGATCGGTACCGTGCCGATTTATCAGGCCCTGGAAAAAGTCGGCGGCGCCGCAGAAGACCTGACCTGGGAGCTGTTCCGCGACACGCTGATCGAACAGGCCGAGCAGGGCGTCGACTACTTCACCATCCATGCCGGTGTGTTGTTGCGCTACGTGCCGCTGACCGCCAAGCGCGTGACCGGCATTGTGTCCCGTGGCGGTTCGATCATGGCCAAGTGGTGCCTGGCGCACCACAAAGAAAACTTCCTCTACACCCATTTCGAAGACATCTGCGAAATCATGAAGGCCTACGACGTCAGCTTCTCGCTGGGCGATGGCCTGCGTCCGGGCTCGATTGCCGACGCCAACGACGCGGCGCAATTCGGTGAGCTGGAAACGCTGGGCGAGCTGACCAAAATCGCCTGGAAACACGACGTGCAATGCATGATCGAAGGCCCGGGCCACGTGCCGATGCAGTTGATCAAAGAGAACATGGACAAGCAGCTGGAATGCTGCGACGAGGCGCCGTTCTACACCCTCGGCCCGCTGACCACGGACATCGCACCAGGCTACGACCACATTACCTCGGGGATCGGTGCGGCGATGATCGGCTGGTTCGGTTGCGCGATGCTCTGCTACGTGACGCCGAAGGAACACTTGGGTTTGCCGAACAAGGATGACGTGAAGACCGGGATCATCACCTACAAAATCGCCGCGCATGCCGCCGATCTGGCAAAAGGGCATCCGGGGGCGCAGATCCGCGACAATGCCTTGAGCAAGGCGCGTTTCGAATTCCGTTGGGAAGACCAGTTCAACCTGGGCCTCGATCCGGACACGGCTCGTTCGTATCACGATGAGACCCTGCCGAAGGATTCGGCCAAGGTCGCGCACTTCTGCTCCATGTGCGGGCCGAAATTCTGTTCGATGAAGATCACTCAGGAAGTCCGTGAGTACGCGGCCAACCAGCGCATCGAAACCGTTGATGCCGAAGTCGCCCAGGGATTGGCGGAACAGGCCGAGCGGTTCAAACAGGAAGGCAGTCAGCTGTACAAGAAGGTTTGATCTGACCTGAAGCGGTGGGGCCTGCACCGGCCCCATCGCCAGCAGGCTGGCTCCCACATTGGATTTGTGGTGTTCACAAGTCCCCTGTGGGAGCCAGCCTGCTGGCGATAGCGATCTACATAACAACAAATGTCCCTCTGAGATAACACCCTTGAGCATTCAACCCAGTACTTATTCCCCTGATATTGCGGTGCCCACAGACAAACGTGTCTTCGGCGGCCGCGATCTGTTTTCCCTGTGGTTCTCCCTCGGCATCGGCCTGATGGTCCTGCAGACCGGTGCTCTGCTCGCGCCAGGTCTGGGCCTGTCCGGCTCGCTGCTGGCCATCTTCCTTGGCACGCTGGTCGGTGTTCTTTTGCTGGCGGCGGTTGGCGTGATCGGCAGCGACACTGGTCTGTCGTCGATGGCCGCGCTCAAACTCAGCCTCGGTGCAAAAGGCGCGAGCCTGCCGGCCGTGCTGAACCTGCTGCAACTGATCGGTTGGGGCTCGTTCGAAATCATCGTCATGCGTGACGCTGCCAGCCTGCTCGGCGCGCGGGCGTTCAGCGAAGGCAGCCTGCTGTCGAATCCACTGCTGTGGACTGTGTTCTTTGGTGGTTTGGCAACCTTGTTGGCCGTCAGTGGTCCGCTGACGTTCGTCCGTCAGATCCTGCGCAAGTGGGGTATATGGTTGCTGCTGGCCGCGTGCATCTGGCTGACCTGGAACCTGTTCGCCAAAGCTGATCTGGCGGCGTTGTGGGCGCAGGCCGGTGATGGTTCGATGCCGTTCGCCGTGGGTTTCGACATTGCCATCGCCATGCCGCTTTCGTGGTTGCCGCTGATTGCCGACTACTCGCGTTTCGGCAAGCGTGGGAAAAATGTGTTTGGCGGCACGGCAGTGGGTTTCTTTGTTGGCAACTTCTGGCTGATGAGCCTGGGCGTGGCCTACACCCTGGCGTTTGCGCCGAGCGGTGAAGTGAATGCCTTGCTGTTGGCATTGGCCGGTGCGGGCCTGGGGATTCCGCTGCTGCTGATCCTGTTGGACGAGTCGGAAAACGCCTTCGCCGACATACACTCGGCGGCCGTTTCCAGCGGAATTCTGTTGCGCATGAAGGTCGAGCATCTGGCGCTGGCGATTGGCGTGATCTGCACGCTGATCGCGTGCCTGGCGCCGTTGGCCCAGTATCAGAACTTCCTGCTGTTGATCGGTTCGGTGTTTGCGCCGCTGTTCGGCGTGGTGCTGGTGGATCACTTCATCCTGCGCAAACGCGGTGCTCGCGTGGCGTCAGCCGCATTGCGCTGGCCGGCGTTGCTCGCCTGGTTGGGCGGGGTAAGCACCTATCATTTGCTGGCTAATCTGTACCCGGACATCGGCGCAACCCTGCCGTCACTGATTCTGGCAGGGCTGCTGCAACTCGTGCTGGGTCGGGCCTTCAGTTACGGCCAGGAAACAGCTCGGGCTTGAGAATGCCGTTCAGGCGAGGGTAAGGGATCTTCAGTTCGACGTGACCCAGCGCGTAAGGTGCGATGGAGCTCACTTCGTACTTGAGGATCACCCCGCCGTACGTCAGCGCAACGTTTTGGGTTTTGACGAAGGGCCAGCTCTTCACGAACTCTGGCTCCTGATCGAGTTTGGTGCTGATCAGCCAACTGTTGTGCGCCACCTGCGCGGCTTTCCAGAACGCCTCTTCCTGCCCCGGCACCAACATGTCCGACAGCGTCAGCACTTTGTGTTGCTGGCGCGAATAGTTGATGAAACTGCGGCCCGGCGTGCCATGGGCGCCGCCGGTGTCCAGGTAGCTGGAAAATTCGACGATCACCAAGCCGTCATGCTGCTCACGTACCTTGGCTTGCAGGTAGCTGCTGTTACGCGGGCCGGCACTGCTCAAAAATTGCTCGCGATACGCTGCCAGCGTCGGCGCCACCGGGGCGTCGGGCGAGGTGCGGGTCATTTGCAGCAGGCGTTTTTCGATGATGCCGTCCAACTGCGGTTCGGCAGGGAAGTGCAGCGTATCGATGTTCACCAGCGGGCAGTCAGCTGTTGTGCAACCCGGTTTCAGCTGTTCGGATGCATCGCGGGTAGTTTCCAGCGGCGTCCGGTAGTTGGGTTGGAACAAACTCTGGCAGGCGCCCAGGGTCAGGGCGATTGCAGCCACGGAGGCGATTTTAAAAAGCGACATGGGCGTCCTTCATAAAACAGGGAAAGGCAAAAAGTTATCCGCTTCGACTATCAACGAAGCAGTCAGTTCGCCACTAAGCTAATTAGAGTTGGTTTCGCCCTCACCGTCTATCCCGCTGACTGGAAAGGGGCTGCATCAAAGGTCGCGGGCGCGTTAGGATGGCGCGAAGTCGAGGTTGCAAGTAACAAACAAGGAGCCTCATAACGGATTTGCAGTAAACGAGGATTGTCATGACTGATTTTGCCAACGCCATACCGACCGCCATTGATATCGTTCGGCGCGAAAGGTGCTACGAGGGCTTCTACAAGCTCGATCGTGTGCACTTGCGCCACGAATTGTTTGCCGGTGGCATGAGTCGCGAGATCAATCGTGAAGTGTTCGTTCGCCACGATGCGGTGTGCGTGCTGCCGTACGATCCGCAGCGCGATGAAGTGGTGTTGATCGAGCAGTTTCGCGTCGGCGCTGTGGGCAAAACCGACAATCCATGGCTGATCGAACTGGTCGCCGGTCTGATCGACAAGGATGAAGTGCCGGAAGAAGTTGCTCACCGCGAAGCGCAGGAGGAAGCTGGGCTTGTGTTCGGGGCGCTCTGGCCGATGACCCAATATTTTCCATCGCCGGGCGGCAGCAATGAATTTGTGCACTTGTACCTGGGGCGTTGCGACAGCACCGGCGTCGGCGGCCTGCATGGGCTGGAGGAAGAAGCAGAAGATATCCGCGTCACGGTCTGGGCGTTCGAAGATGCCCTGCAGGCCGTACGCGACGGACGAATTGCCAACGCGGCCAGCATCATTGCCTTGCAATGGTTAGCTTTGAACCGCGTTGAAGTGAGGGGGTTATGGTCGTAAACAAACTGCGCGATCGCTATAGGGTCGACCTCGTGGGGCTGCAAGCCTCCTGCGAGGCCAACTACGCGCGCCTGATGCGACTGCTGCCGGACATGCGCAACGAGCCGGAGGCGCGGCGCATTGCCGTGACCCACGGCGACCAGATGCTCGGCGTGCTGGCCCTCGAAGTCCTTCAAGTCTGTCCGTACACCACAACCTTGCAAGTGCGCCAGGAACACAGCCTGCCGTGGCTGCCGGTGCCGCAACTGGAAGTTCAGGTCTATCACGACGCGTGCATGGCCGAAGTCGTCAGCGCCGAACATGCACGACGCTTTCGCGGCATCTATCCTTATCCGAATGCCTCAATGCATCAGCCGGACGAAAAGGCCCAGCTGAATATGTTCCTGGGTGAATGGCTGAGCCATTGCCTGGCCTGCGGACACGAGTACGCGGTTGTGCGGTAGCGGTAGTTGTGAACTGCGTCAGCTTCACAGGTTTCCCCTTTTGATCATCCCCCAGCATAATTGCGGCACTCATCCATCCCGTGATTCAGCCCTGGGAGAACGCCTTGCCGAGCGTATCCACATTGACCACCGCCGATTCGGCGTTGCTGGTGCAACTGTCCGACAGTCATCTGTTTGCCGAGGCGGACGGGACGTTATTGGGCATGAATACCCGTGACAGCCTGCAAAAAGTCATCGAGCTGGTGCGGCTACAGCAGCCGCAGATCGACCTGATCATTGCCAGCGGTGATCTTTCTCAGGACGGAACGCTGGAGTCCTATCAACTGTTTCGCGACCTGACGCGGCAACTCGATGCGCCGGCGCGCTGGATTCCCGGCAATCATGATGAGCCGCAGATCATGGCTGAGGCTGCCGTGCAGAGTGCCTTGCTGGAGCCGGTGGTGGATATCGGTAACTGGCGCGTCACGTTGCTCGATTCAGCCGTACCGGGTTCGGTGCCGGGGTATTTGCAGGATGAGCAGCTACAGTTGCTGGCCCGTTCGTTGAGTGAGGCGCCGGAGCGGCATCATCTGGTGTGCTTCCATCATCATCCAGTGTCGATCAGGTGTGCGTGGATGGAGTCCATTGGATTGCGTAATCCTGAGGCGCTGTTTGCGGTGCTGGATCGGTTTCCACAAGTACGTGCTGTTTTGTGGGGGCATGTGCATCAGGAGATCGACCAGGATCGCAATGGCGTGCGGCTGATCGCCTCGCCTTCGACGTGTATTCAGTTCGAACCGGGCAGTGATGATTTCAAGGTCAGTGACCAGGCGCCGGGGTATCGGTGGTTGCGACTGTTGCCGGATGGTCAACTGGAAACCGGCGTGGAACGTGTCACCGGCTTCGACTTCCAGGTGGATTACGGCTCCAGCGGCTACTGACTTTTTTGTCATTCAGCAGGACCGAGTCGCGGCTTTCGCGAGCAAGCCCGCTCCCACAGGGGATTTGTGAACGACACCGATCCAATGTGGGAGCGGGCTTGCTCGCGAAGGCGGCACAGACACCCTCATTTCTGCGGATGTCCCCGATTCCCCCGACACCCTGTAAACTGCGCCTCTTTACCCGACGCACAGGGAGCTCAAATGTCTGGTTCGATCCTTTATATTCACGGTTTCAACAGTGCGCCTTCGTCTAAAAAGGCCACGCAGTTGGTACAGGTAATGGAGCGTCTGGGCTTGAGCGATCAGTTGCGCGTCCCGGCCTTGCATCACCATCCGCGTGAGGCCATCGGTCAGCTAAACAAGGCGATTGAGGAGCTTGGGCGGCCACTGCTGGTCGGCAGCTCACTCGGCGGCTACTATGCGACTCACCTGGCCGAGCGCCATGGCCTCAAGGCCCTGTTGATCAACCCTGCCGTCAGTCCGCACCGGATGTTCGACGGGTATCTGGGGACGCAGAAAAACCTGTATACCGATGAGGCCTGGGAGTTGACCCACGACCACGTGACGGCCCTGGCCGAGCTGGAAGTGCCGGCGCCCCAGGACCCGCAGCGGTATCAGGTGTGGTTGCAGACTGGCGATGAAACGCTGGACTACCGCCTCGCCCAGCAGTATTACCGGGCCTGTGCCTTGCGCATCCAGGCCGGCGGCGACCATAGCTTCCAGGGTTTTGCCGAGCAATTGCCGGCAATGCTGAGTTTTGCCGGCATCGGCGCAGATTTGTATCAGGCGATTGATTTCACTGCACTGTGAGTCGTCACCTCTTTTTCACAGAACACTCTTTTTACAGGCGGACGACGAGACCCCATGGCCACTCCCAGCGCTAGCTCTTATAACGCAGACGCCATCGAAGTCCTCTCGGGCCTCGACCCGGTGCGCAAACGCCCCGGCATGTACACCGACACCAGTCGGCCGAACCACCTCGCCCAGGAAGTCATCGACAACAGCGTCGACGAAGCCTTGGCCGGGCACGCGACCTCGGTGCAGGTCATCCTGCACGCCGATCACTCCCTGGAAGTCAGCGATGACGGCCGTGGCATGCCGGTGGATATCCACGCCGAAGAAGGCGTGTCGGGCGTCGAGCTGATCCTCACCAAGCTCCATGCGGGCGGCAAGTTTTCCAACAAGAACTACCAGTTCTCCGGCGGTCTGCACGGGGTAGGTATTTCCGTGGTCAACGCCTTGTCGAACGAAGTCCGGGTGCGCGTAAAGCGTGACGGCAACGAATACCAGATGACTTTCGCCGACGGTTACAAGAAAACCGAGCTGGAAATCATCGGTTCCGTCGGCAAGCGCAACACCGGTACCAGCGTATTCTTCGCGCCGGACCCGAAATACTTCGATTCGCCGAAATTCTCCATCAGCCGCCTCAAGCACGTGCTCAAGGCCAAGGCCGTTCTGTGCCCGGGGCTGCTGGTCAGTTTTGAAGACAAGGCCACCGGCGAGAAAGTCGAATGGCATTACGAAGACGGCCTGCGCTCCTATCTGGTGGACGCGGTCAGCGAATTCGAACGGCTGCCGGACGAACCGTTCTGCGGCAGCCTGGCTGGTAACAAAGAAGCGGTCGATTGGGCGCTGCTGTGGTTGCCGGAAGGTGGCGACAGCGTTCAGGAAAGCTACGTCAACCTGATCCCGACGGCGCAGGGCGGTACCCACGTCAACGGTCTGCGTCAGGGCTTGCTCGATGCGATGCGCGAGTTCTGCGAATTCCGCAGCCTGCTGCCACGCGGCGTGAAGCTGGCGCCGGAAGACGTCTGGGAACGCATCGCTTTCGTGCTGTCGATGAAGATGCAAGAGCCGCAATTCTCCGGCCAGACCAAAGAGCGTCTGTCGTCCCGTGAAGCGGCCGCGTTTGTTTCCGGTGTGGTCAAGGACGCGTTCAGCCTGTGGCTCAACGCCAACCCGGAAACCGGCATGTTGCTGGCGGAACTGGCGATCAACAATGCCGGCCGTCGTCTGAAGGCCAGCAAAAAGGTCGAGCGCAAGCGCATCACGGCGGGGCCGGCACTGCCGGGCAAACTCGCCGACTGCGCCGGGCAGGACCCGATGCGTTCCGAGCTGTTCCTGGTGGAAGGTGATTCCGCCGGCGGTTCGGCCAAACAGGCACGAGACAAAGAATTTCAAGCGATCCTGCCGTTGCGCGGCAAGATCCTGAACACCTGGGAAGTCGATGGCAGCGAAGTGCTGGCCAGCCAGGAAGTGCACAACATCGCCGTGGCCATCGGTGTCGATCCGGGCTCGGCGGACATCGCTCAGCTGCGTTACGGCAAGATCTGCATCCTCGCCGACGCCGACTCCGACGGTCTGCACATCGCCACGTTGCTGTGCGCGTTGTTCGTCCAGCATTTCCGCCCGTTGGTGGATGCCGGTCACGTCTACGTCGCGATGCCGCCGTTGTACCGTATCGACCTGGGCAAAGAGATTTACTACGCCCTGGACGAAGCCGAGCGCGATGGCATCCTCGATCGTCTGGTGGCCGAGAAGAAACGCGGCAAGCCGCAGGTCACACGATTCAAAGGTCTGGGTGAAATGAACCCGCCACAGCTGCGCGAAACCACCATGGACCCGAACACTCGGCGTCTGGTGCAGCTGACGCTGGACGATTTTGAAGCGACCTCGGAAATGATGGACATGCTGCTGGCGAAGAAACGCGCCGGTGACCGCAAATCCTGGCTGGAATCCAAAGGCAATCTGGCCGAGGTTCTTGGCTGATGCGGGTTGGCTTTGCCCTGGCGTGTGCGTTACTTCTGACCTCGGTTTCGGTGTTTGCCGAACCGGTGCCGGAACTGCGCCTGTTGTCCGAGCATCCCGTTGACGGTATGCGCGGCGGCAACCTGTCAGGGTTGGCCCAGTGCGGCAAGGATATGTGGACGGTGTCGGATCGCGACGACGATCAGATTTACCGGCTCGATACCCGCGACAGGGTATGGCAAGCCGAAACCGTGGGCATCGGCGTGCCGCCGGTGCCAGACAGCGGTTTGCCCTGGGGCCTGCGTTCGCGGACCTGGCTGGCGTCGTTTGTCCGTGGCGGGGATCTGGATTTTGAAGGCATCACCTGCGACAGCGCCGGTAACCGCTATATCGTCAGCGAATCCCATGCTGCGATTCTGCAAGTGCCGCCCGTTGGGCCATCGTCCTGGCTGAAGATCTCGCCGATGCTGATTCGAGAAGCCCGGGCCAGCGGCATGCTGCTGCACTTCAATGCGTTGTTCGAGGGCCTGGCGATCAATCCGGGGGGTGATCAAATGTGGCTCGCCGCCGAGCGTCAGAGCCGTGGATTGTTGTTGATCAAGCGCAAACAGACGGTATGG
Organism: Pseudomonas sp. 478; assembly: GCF_003254125.1. Taxonomy (NCBI): domain Bacteria; kingdom Pseudomonadati; phylum Pseudomonadota; class Gammaproteobacteria; order Pseudomonadales; family Pseudomonadaceae; genus Pseudomonas; species Pseudomonas sp. 478. The sequence continues at coordinate 243,089 of NZ_QKZG01000003.1, read as the reverse complement.
GATTGCGATGGTGGCTGTGTGTTGCTGAGCGAAGCCGGGAAAGAAATGCAACCGGCGCAGTTTCCCCGAGCCAAAGCAGTGTCCAGAGACTTTTCCGACCTGTCGCTGTTCAACGGCAAGCTGTTTACCCTTGAGCGCAACGCTTACCAGATCTGCCGCCGTGATCCGGTGACGGCCAAGGTCGAGCGCTGCTGGTCGTTTGCCGATGAAGCCTTGCAGGCGCATCGCCGCTATTCAAATCCTTACGGCCTGACCGAAGCGTTGATTGTTGACGCCGAGGGCGCGTGGATTGGCACCGACAACAACAACGATGCCCGCGCCGATGGCGAGGAACGTCCGATCGTCTGGCGCTTTGCCGCGCCTGAAGGCGGCTGGAGCGCCAAGCCGTGAGCCAGCAAACGCCGGGTAAACGCGCCGGTCGGGTATTTATGGTGCTGGCCTGGTGCGCGGCGCTGTTTCTGGCCACTCGATTTTTCGGCCAGTGGGAAGTGCGTCAGCAGAATCCTAATATGGTGGTCAGCTCCGAGCGGGGCGAAGATTTTATCGAGGTGAAACTGGCCAGTAACAACCAGGGTCACTTCGTCGCCAGCGGCCAGATCAACGGCCAGCCGGTGGATTTCATGCTCGATACCGGGGCGACCGACGTGTCGATCCCGGCGGAAATGGCCGAACGGCTGAAACTGGAAAAAGGCTTCGGGGTGACCCTGAGCACAGCCAACGGTCGAACCCAGGGTTACCGAACCCGCATCGACCGGCTGCAACTGGGCGACATTGTGCTGCGTGATGTGCGCGCCCTCGTCGTGCCAGGCCTGGATGGCAAGCAAGTGCTGCTCGGTATGAGCGCGCTGAACCAACTTGAATTTACCCAGCGCGGTGGCACCATGCTGCTGCGCCAGACAACGAACCGATGAGGCCCGCATGAGCGACTCCCTTGATCTCAGCCTGGACGGTGTAGAACGCCGGTCACTGGCTGACTTCACCGAAAATGCCTACCTCAACTACTCCATGTACGTGATCATGGACCGTGCCTTGCCGCATATCGGCGACGGCCTGAAACCGGTACAGCGGCGCATCATCTACGCGATGAGCGAGTTGGGGCTGGACGCCGATTCCAAGCACAAGAAATCGGCGCGTACCGTCGGTGACGTACTTGGTAAGTTCCACCCGCACGGCGACTCGGCCTGCTACGAAGCCATGGTCCTGATGGCCCAGCCGTTCAGCTATCGCTACACGCTGGTCGACGGTCAGGGTAACTGGGGTGCGCCGGATGATCCCAAGTCCTTCGCCGCCATGCGTTACACCGAGGCGCGGCTGTCGCGTTATTCCGAAGTGCTGCTCAGTGAACTGGGCCAGGGCACTGCGGACTGGGGGCCGAATTTCGACGGTACCCTCGACGAGCCGCTGGTGTTGCCGGCGCGTTTGCCGAACATCCTGCTCAACGGCACCACCGGCATCGCCGTGGGCATGGCCACCGACGTACCGCCGCACAACCTGCGCGAAGTCGCCACGGCGTGCGTGCGTTTGCTCGATGAGCCCAAAGCCACGGTCGAACAACTCTGCGAGCACATCCAGGGGCCGGATTACCCGACCGAAGCGGAAATCATCACGCCGCGCGCTGACCTGCTGAAAATGTACGAAACCGGCAAGGGCTCGGTGCGCATGCGCGCCGTGTACCACATCGAAGACGGCGACATCATCGTCACGGCGCTGCCGCATCAGGTGTCTGGCGCCAAGGTGCTGGAACAGATCGCGGCCATGATGCAGGCCAAACCGTCGAAAGCCCCGCAGATCGCTGACTTGCGAGACGAATCCGACCACGAAAACCCGTGTCGGATCGTGATTATTCCGGGCGCACGCAAAAACTTTGACCACGATGCATTGATGACCCACCTGTTCGCCAGCACCGAGCTGGAGTCGAGCTACCGGGTCAACATCAACATCATCGGTCTGGATGGCAAGCCGCAGCTGAAAAACCTGCGTGCGCTGTTGGTCGAGTGGCTGGAGTTCCGGGTCCAGACTGTGCGTCGTCGTCTGCAATTCCGCCTCGACAAGGTCGAGCGTCGCCTGCACCTGTTGGACGGTTTGTTGATCGCCTACCTCAACCTGGATGAAGTGATCCACATCATCCGCACCGAGGAGCACCCGAAAGCCGCGCTGATCGCACGTTTCGCCCTGAGCGAAATCCAGGCCGACTACATCCTCGACACCCGTTTGCGTCAGTTGGCGCGACTGGAAGAAATGAAGCTGCGTGCCGAGCAGGATGAACTGCTCAAGGAACAGGCCAAGCTGCAAGCCCTGCTGAGCAGCGAAGCCAAGCTGAAAAAACTGGTGCGCACCGAGCTGATCAAGGACGCCGAAACCTACGGCGACGACCGTCGCTCGCCAATCGTCGAGCGCGCCGAAGCCAAGGCCCTGACCGAGCACGATCTGCTGCCGAACGAGAAAGTGACCGTCGTCCTGTCGGAAAAAGGCTGGGTTCGTTCCGCCAAGGGCCACGAAATCGACGCCACCGGGCTTTCCTACAAGGCCGGGGATGGTTTCAAGGCCTTGGCGCCCGGACGTTCCAACCAGTTTGCGGTGTTTATCGATTCCACCGGTCGCAGCTATTCGGTGGCCGCGCACACGCTGCCATCAGCCCGAGGCCAGGGCGAACCGCTGACCGGTCGTCTGACGCCGCCGCCAGGGGCGAGCTTCGAATGCGTGCTGATGCCGGAAGACGATTCGCTGTATGTAATTGCGTCCGACGCCGGTTACGGTTTCGTGGTAAAAGGTGAGGACCTGCAAGCCAAGAACAAGGCGGGTAAGGCGCTGTTGAGTCTGCCGAACAACGCCAAGGTGATTCTGCCGCGTCCGGTGGCTGATCGTGAGCAAAACTGGCTGGCCTCGGTGACCACCGAAGGTCGCCTGCTGATCTTCAAAATCAGCGATCTGCCACAATTAGGTAAAGGTAAAGGTAATAAGATCATCGGGATTTCCGGCGAGCGTGTTGCCAGCCGGGAAGAATATGTCACGGACATCGCCGTTCTGCCGGATGGCGCCACATTGGTGCTGCAGGCCGGAAAACGTACCTTGTCACTAAAAGCGGACGACCTCGAGCACTACAAAGGTGAGCGTGGACGTCGTGGGAACAAATTGCCACGTGGCTTTCAGAGGGTAGATGCGCTGCTCGTCGAAAACCTCAATTAAGCGTCCTAGAGCGCTCGATCTACGATTTAGCGCGTAGATCGACGCTTTGGCGCTGGAGTCGGAACGCATATTCACGGATGATATGGCCTTTCAAGCGCCGGCGTGGCCGAGCGTTCTTCATATTTATTGAGTATTTTCACTGTGGTTAGCCTTGTGGCAACCACCTGGATGGGACGATGACTGCTCTGCGCCTTCCTTTTATTTTGATGCTCGCGGGCGTTCTTGGCCTGGCGGGTTGCAGCGTTCACCAACCGGTGTCGCTGTATCAGCTGGACAGCGGAAGTCCGGCTCAGCCTGCGCAAAGCGCGGGCATGGCTGTATTGCTGGGTCCGGTAACGGTAGCCGATTATCTGCAACGCGAAACGTTGTTGCAGCGACAGCCGGATGGCAGCCTGCAAGCGTCGGCTGATGGTCGTTGGGCGGGTAGCCTGTCGTCGGATATCGATCAACTGCTGCTGCGTCAGGTCGCCGGTCATCTGGACAGCCAGCGCGTAGTGCTGGCGCCAGCGACAGTGGGCTTCACGCCGGATGTGCAGGTTCTCCTGACGATTACTCGCCTGGACTCGGGTGAGGCGCAACCGGCGATCCTTGATGCGCAATGGCGTCTGATCGACCGTCGTGGCCAGGTTCGTGATAACCGCATCATTCACCTGCAAGAGCAACATGCCGGTGGCACGGCGGCTCAGGTTCAGGCTCAGGGTGTGTTGTTGCAGCGTCTGGCCCAGCAACTGTCGACGGCCCTCAAGCCGCTGGCGAATCAGCCGCCGATTGCCGAAGCGCCGCGCAAACCGTCGCCTAAGCCTGTGGCCCCTGCTGCCGAGCAGGACAAACAGCCGAAGATCCCGATGGCTTCGCCGATCAGGACCGATATGGAAGTGTTCAGGTTCTGAGCCTGGATTGATCCAGAAACAAAGCCCGCCATGTGCGGGCTTTGTTGCTTCTGCGCAATGAATCTTCAGTGCTTCTTATGGCCTCTTCGCGAGCAAGCCCGCTCCCACAGTGGATCTTCAATGAGCACGCTGTTTATGGACAGCGGGGATCAATGTGGGAGCGGGCTTGCTCGCGAAGAGGCGGGAACAGGCAACAAAAAGCCCGGATCAAAAGATCGCAGCCTTCGGCAGCTCCTACAGGGTCGGATAGACCGCGGCTTTGCAGAGGCATGCGAACTTTTTAGGAGCTGCCGAAGGCTGCGATCTTTTCAGAGCAGTCACCAAAAAGCCCGCAGACGATCACTCGTCTGCGGGCTTCTTTACAACCGGGACTAGGGTTTACGCCCGTCGTTCATGCATCCGCGCCAGTTGCCGCTCAAGCATCGACGGATAAGGCTCCATCAGCCGCTCTACGCAACAAGCGCCTTCCGGGCTTGCGATCGGTCGGATTCGAGCGCGCTGGCGAATCAGTGCGTCGTCACCGATCTTGCGCTCCACCAGCAACAGGTTGCGGCTGTGTTGCGACAGGGCCAGCGCATCCTGGGCGGTTTCGGTCAGCAGTAGATCAATCTGGCTCAGGCCAAACAGTTCGTCACCCAGGGTCAGGCCCAGTTGCAATTGCAGGGTGATGCCGCTGTCGGCGACTTCGATCTGCAACTGATGGCCCAGAGCCCGCAACAATTCACCGCAGCAGATGGCATTGGTCAGGTAGTCGTCGCCGCTGTCTTCGGTATGGAACAACATCAGCGTGCTGCCATCGTTCAGGGTGTGCAGCTCGCTCTGGTAGAGCGAGGCGGCCTGATCGAGGCAGTCGCGATAGCGTTTGAGCAGTTCTTCCAGGCGTGTGCGGGGCAAACGACGCAGCTGATCCTGAGCGCCCAGTTGCACGGCCAGCACCGCGCTGTGTTGCGGCACGTTCGACAGTTGCGGTTTGGCTACCGGTTTCGGCGCAGTCGAAGCTGATTCATCACGCAAGTCGGCAAATGCATCGTCGTCATCATCGTCTTCAACGGTGCTGACAATGCGCCGTGGCGCAGGTTTGAGACCGGCCACAGGCTTGGATTCATCGAAACTCGGGTCACGCAAATTGCGCACTTCGAAGGTTGGCTCGTTATCGTCGGCATCTTCGTAGTCGCTTTCGTCGTATTCAGGCTCGGGAGCAGGTTCCGGCTCGGCGGGCTCTGGTGCGAAGTCGGCGTGCAGCTGACGGGCCAGATCGCCGATCTCATCCTGACGCTCGGTGGCCGGGGTGTGTTCGTCGATATGGCGCAGCCACACCCGCAATTGCAGCAACGGCGTGGAGATGTGCCGACCCAGGCGCAGGCTCAAGGCCAGGGACAGCGCCAGCAGAATCGCGCTCAAAATGCCCATGCTTTGCAGGCTGATGGTCATCGGCTGCTGGAACTGATCCATGTCCAGGCTGATACGCAGTTGCCCGGCGGTCACATCCTGGAAAGTGATCTTGCTCTGGTACATGCCTTCGGCTTCGCCCAGCAGGCTGTGCTTGGGGCGCTGACCGGCTTCGGCGAGGATGCGGTTATCCACGCTGTAGATGGCAGCGTGAGCCACCAGCTTGTTTTTGGTCAGGTTGTTGAGCAGCACATTGAGACTGAGGATGTCGTTGGACACCAACAGCTCTGTGGCGGACGTGGCAGTCTGGGTGGTCAGGCTTTCGCCCAGCGCATCCGCCTGCTCGTGCATGGCCTGCTTGAACTGCAAACCCATCACGCAGGCATAGATCACCAGGGCCAGAGCGACCAGGATCACGTTATGGCTGGCGATGCGCAATGCAATCGGTACACGGCGGTGGCGCAGTGCACGGAAGATCAGCAGAAAGAAGTTATCGGTTTTTACTGGCGTGGGCCGGTTCACTTGAGCTCGGCTCTTTTGTCCGTGGAGTTGACGCGCAGTATAGCGACAGGCCCTAGACCGTCAAAGCGCTCACGGTGCCCGATGGTCACTGAATGTGGGTAGAATGCGGTTTTTTTCCACCTGCGGGGGTGCGCCTTGCGCGAAATCGTCCTGATAAACATCACGGGAGTCGACCGTCCGGGTCTGACTGCGGCCATTACCGGCGTTCTGGCCCAGGGTGGTGTGAACATTCTCGACATCGGTCAGGCGGTGATCCACGACACCTTGTCGTTCGGCATCCTGGTTGAAATTCCTGACACCGAGCAAGGCAAGTCGGTGCTCAAGGACATCCTGTTCACGGCGTATAAGCTCGATCAGCAGGTGCGTTTCACGCCGGTGTCCGAAGAGGATTACCAGCAGTGGGTTGGCAATCAGGGCAAGAAACGCCACATCGTGACCCTGCTGACCCGCAAAGTGACCGCCGGGCAATTGCAGGCCGTGAGTTCGATTACCGCCAAATATGGCCTGAACATCGACCACATCGATCGTCTGTCCGGGCGCATGCCGCTGGACACCCCGGCCGATCAGGGCAAGGGCTGCATCGAGTTTTCCGTTCGTGGTGAAGCGGCGGATCCGCAAGCGCTGCGGGCCGAATTCCTCAGCGTCGCGCAGGAACTGAACGTCGACATCGCCTTCCAGGAAGATTCACTGTTCCGTCGTAACCGTCGCCTGGCGGTGTTCGACATGGATTCGACGCTGATCGAAGCCGAAGTCATCGACGAATTGGCCAAGGCTGCCGGCGTGGGCGATCAGGTGTCTGCGATCACCGAGCGGGCGATGGCCGGCGAATTGGACTTCCGCGCCAGCTTCAAGGAGCGCCTGGCCTTGTTGAAAGGGCTGGACGTCAGCGTGCTGGATTCCATCGGCGCCTCCCTGCGTCTGACCGAAGGTGCCGAAACACTGTTCGCCGAACTCAAGCGTCTGGGCTACAAGACCGCCATCCTGTCGGGCGGCTTTACCTACTTCGCCAAGCAATTGCAGGCCAAGCTGGGCATCGACTACGTGTTCGCCAACGAACTGGAAGTGGTGGACGGCAAAGTGACTGGCGTGGCGGTCGAGCCGATTGTTGATGCGCAACGCAAGGCGGATCTGCTGAAGGAACTGGCGCACAAGGAAGGTTTGCGTCTGGAACAGACCATTGCGGTCGGCGACGGCGCCAACGATTTGCCAATGCTGGCGATTGCCGGGTTGGGCGTGGCGTTCCGTGCCAAGCCGCTGGTCAAGCAGTCGGCGAAGCAGGCGATTTCCACCCTTGGGCTGGATGGCGTGCTGTATCTGCTGGGCTTCCGGGATCGCGACGGGCAGCTTTGAGGTATTTGCTGTCTGATCTGGCCTCTTCGCGAGCAAGCCCGCTCCCACATTGATCTCTGTTCGACGCAGATCTAATGTGGGAGCGGGCTTGCTCGCGAAGGCCGCGCCACGGTCTTACAGATTCATCCTCAAAGTGTTTTCCACAATGAGTCAAAATCCTCCTCAGCGCCGCTCACTGCGGCGTTGTCGTTTTTGGCGACCTCCAGTGGGCGGTAGGCGAACTGATTGAAGCTGTTGGTGCTCGCCACCCGCCGCTCCAGCCCGACCCGACGTTCCTCGCCGTGGGTATTGATCATGACCTTATTGCCCTCCTGGAAGGGCAGGCGCGGCGCGAGCAGGGTGGCCGGCACGTCGATGGCGCTGATTTGCGGCAACAACAGACCTCGAAGGTATTGGCTGTGGTCATCACGGGTGCGCACCAGTTGCAGGCCGCAAGGCTCGGCGCAGGGCGCAACCTGCTCGATGCCCATTTGCGTGCCGCCGCCGCGCACCTGGCGGATCCAGCGCACCACCGCGATGCTCCAACCCTGACCGGCAGAATCCTCGATACCGACCATCTCACCTGCCTGTAACTCGGCCGGCACAGCGCCGGGCCAGGCCAGGCAGTAACCGCCGGGGCTGTGATTGATCACTGACAGAACATGGGTCGGGAAGTGCTGATTGCGGTCGGATGCTGCGTGGCTGTCGTCATTCTGAAGCTGCGGGTATTCGATCTCTTCGTAGGGCAACAGAGCGTCTGCATTGCCTTGGGGCGCGGCGTCGAAGGCCTGGTGCCATTGGTCCTTTTCCCGGCCGGTCGCTGACGTTACCGAAAACTGTGCAGGCCGGGCGCCGTGGTTTTTCAGGATGTCGCTGAATGAGCGTTGCCCACCCAGATAAAAGTGCAGCGCACTCATGCCTATGCACAGGGTCAACGTGCCTTGGCCAACGGTGCGCTGGAAACTGCGCTCGGCCGTCTGGCCCCAGGCGGCATGAAGGTGTTGCAACGAGTCCAGGCTTAACCCTGTCGACATGGGCAGTGGCGATGAGCTGTCGTTTTTTTGCAAATGAGCTTCAATTGCCGCGACCAACGGCTGCGGATCAATCCCCAACAAGCTCTCTTGCTGCTCGGCGCGGAACTTGGTGCGGTAACGCGGTCCGGTGTCGAGGTCTGGCGCGACGGCAAATAACCCAGTGGCCGGTTTGCCGGGTTGCAGCTTGATCCATTGGCTCCAAGGTTCCAGCACTTCGGCCACCCGGGCAATCTGGTGCTGGCGCAGTTGGTTGCAGCGTGAGGCGCCCAGCAGCAAGGCGACCACGTACGTCTGTTCGATGCTCAGGGTTTGCGTCTGATTGGCCAGCTCATCGCGCAGGCTCGTGTGCTGGAGCCGGTGCGCGCAGGCGATCCGGTAGAGTTGATGCAGCTCCAGCCACAGGCCTTCCGGCACGGGGCAATAGAGTTTGGTCGCGCGGATCAGCGACCCGTTCAGGCAATGGAGCGCCCGTTGCAGCGCCTGGGTCAGCAGCGGCGCACGGTCCTTGCTGAACGTTGGTGTGATGCGCACGACAATTTGTTTATAACCAATGGCCAAGTGACTTTGCAGCGCCTGGCAGAGGTTGGCGATCTTGCGGGAACGCTCGTCGAGGACAATCGACTGATGCAGGAAATGCTGCTCAAGGTGTTTGCAGACGTAATACACCTCGGGCCGCAGCAGTTCGAGCAATTGCAGGCGATTGTCACTGGGCGTGAACAGCTGGTTGAGTTCGCTCAAGCCTTGATACAGCTGGCGAGCGGTTTCGCCGATGTTGGCTTTGGGCAGATTGGCGATCCAGCGCTTGAGGTCGCGCGGGGTGGCTTCACAGAACGACAGACGCACCTGCAGCGGGACGGGCGCGCGTAGCAGAAGATGGGGGCTGGTCTCATTCATGCCGTGAAAAAACTCCAACCGGTAAATGGGCAGTGAATGACCTGACTGTAGCAGCTATGGATTTTTACCGTTTGTCTGTCAGTCGAATGCCATCCGGGCGTACTACTAATCTGACAGTCGTGCGACTGGATACGCACGGTCGTACGGCCTGCTGCCTACGCAGGGCAGGTCTCTTTGTAACTTCAAGGAGATGAAGTTTATGTCTAGATATGTAGTGGCAAATCAATGGGGCGGTAGTTCGGCACCCTGGCATCCGGGCGGAGACTGGACGCTAGGCGCGCGGGACAACCAGAACGTTGTCGCGATCGAGATCAAATCGGGCGATGGCGGCAAGAGTTTCACCGGCACCATGACGTATGCGGGTGAAGGTCCCATTGGCTTCAAGGCTCAGCGCACGGGCCAGAACCAGTACAACGTTGAAAATCAGTGGGGCGGCAACGACGCTCCATGGCATCCGGGTGGCAAATGGGTCATCGGCGGCCGTGATAATCAGAACGTTGTGGCGTTGAGCGTGACCTCCAGTGATGGAGGGAAAAACCTCAGTGGCACCAATACCTACGCTAACGAAGGGCCGATCGGCTTCCGTGGACAGATAGAGTAACGGCACCCACCGAAATGTCCGGCCCCGCGAAGACGTTCGCGGGGTTCGGATCAGGGATCAGGCTTTTGCCAGGCCCATGCCCTGGCCCATCTGCACCGGCGAACCGGCCGCCAGCTCTTCAGCCCACTTAACTTGATCTGGCCCGAACAGCACGACAGCGGTCGAACCCAGTTTGAAGCGGCCCAGTTCTGCACCTTTCTCCAAATGGATCGGCGCACGGGCAGCTTCGTCGTAGCGGAAGGTTTTCAGCTCGCGTTTCGGCGGCGTGACCAACCCGGCCCAAACGGTTTCGATCGACGCAACGATCATCGCGCCCACCAGCACCACGGCCATCGGCCCGCGCTCGGTGTCGAAAATGCACGCCACACGCTCGTTGCGGGCGAACAGTTCCGGAACGTTTTCGGCGGTGGTCTGGTTGACCGAGAAGATCCGGCCGGGGATGTAGACCATCTCGCGCAGGGTGCCGGCCAACGGCATGTGCACGCGGTGGTAGTCCTTCGGCGAGAGATAAATAGTCGCGAAGTCACCGCCCATGAACGGCGCTGCGTTGGCAGCGTCGCCGCCCAGCAATTCCAGCACGCTGAAGCTGTGGCCCTTGGCCTGGAACACTCGACCGTGTTCGATCGGGCCCAGTTGGCTGACCGCACCGTCGGCCGGGCTGAGGATCGCGCCAGGCGTCTCGTCCAGCGGGCGAGCGCCGTCTTTCAAGGCGCGAGTGAAGAACGCATTGAAGTGCTCGTAAGCGGTCAGGTCTTCGACCAGCGCCTGCGACATGTCCACCTGATAACGCTTGGCGAACCAGGCGGTGAAGGCGTTCTTGAACCAGCGTACGCGGCATTCGGCGATGCAGCCGGCCAGTCGCGACAGCAGGTGATGGGGCAGCAGGTATTGGCTGAGGATAAACAAACGCTTATTCATTAACTGTCCTTAAAAACCTTAAATCTCTACGGGCGTATCGGGGTGGTTGCCCCATTCGCCCCAGGAACCGGCGTAGCCTTTGACCCGCGGATAACCGAGGGATTTGGCCACCAGATAGGTGAAGCCAGAACGATGGTGTGTCTGGCAGTGGGTAATCACTTCTTTGTCTTTGCTGATCCCGAGTTTTTCCAGGATCTGCGGCATGTCGGTGCGGATGCGCAGGTTGCGCGCCTGATCCATGCCCGCAGTCCATTCGAAATTGACCGCGCCGGGAATGTGCCCGGCCTTGGCCGCCAGGACTTTCTCGCCGGAGTACTCCAGCGGCCCGCGTGCGTCCCAGATCGCCAGATCGGCGGCACCGAGACGGCTTTGCAGGTACTCGCGGGTGGCCGTGGGTTCGTCGTGCAGGGTCAGCGCAACCGGGCCGCCGACCGGCGCCGGGATCTGGATCGACATGGGCAAGCCTTCTGCCAGCCAGGCCTTCAGGCCGCCGTCGACATAGTGGTACTTGCTATGGCCGATGACATCCAGCAGCCAGATAAAGCGCCCGGCCCAACCGCCGCCTTCGTCGTCATAGACGACATAGACCGCATCGGGGTTGTGTCCCAGCTCACCGAACAATGCTTCGAGCGCCGCTTGCGGCGGCATCAGCCCCGGCGCAGGTGGGTGACCGAGTTGCGTGCGTTTCGGATCGACAAAGCGCGCACCGGGGATATGCCCTTCGGCATAGCGGGCGCTGCTGGTCAGGTCCACCAGAATCAGTTCGCGGGCGTCAAGACGAGGGAGCAAGTCGCTCGGCTCGATCACCAGCGGCAAGCCAGAGAAGTCAGACATGTGAGGTCTCCAGAGCACAAAAGGGAGGATTGTATAGCAGCGTCATTGGCCGCGCTGACTAAAGCTGTGCAGTGCCTTTTCGATGCACTGCGCGGTTTTGCCGAAGGCTTGTACGGTGATTTCCGAGAACGGCCCGCCGCCCTGATCCGCCACCACAATCATGATCACCCGACCATTATTGACCAGTGAACGCAGCAGCAAGTGTTCGCCGCCGAACTGTGAGCGCAGGCTGGCCGGCAGCATGGCCGAGAATTGTGCGTTGTTGGCTGGCGTCAGGCGTACCTGGGCCTGTTGCGAGAGCAGGCGTTGCAGCACGGTGCTCTGGCTGACGACGAAGTTCAGACCGGCCACTTCTTTTGGCAGCCCGGCCGTCTGATGCACCCGCAGATTGGCGTGAGTACGGTCGGCCATCAGGATCATCACCCGACGCATGCCGCACGCGACCAAAGCGTCCCGGGCAGAGGTGGTCAAGTGCATGGCATTGGTGAAGCGGCTGGGCTCGACCAGCAACTCGGCACACTGTCTGCGCCATTTCGCCAGGTCTTCGGCCGTCGGCGCCGGGGCCGGCAGCAAGCCTGCGTGCACGCGGTTCATGCCCCACGGCCAGATCAGTGAAACGGCCGGGTGCCAAAGGTCTGGCATGGCGTGATGGCGGGCGCTGTTGGCAGCCTGTTGGTGCAACTGCTGCTGCACCTCGTCCATCGGCATTTGCAGGTAAAGGCTGGTCAGGTACTGCCAGCGTTCACTGTGCGGACTGTCCCAGGCCTGTTGCGCCGACAGCGCCAGACCGTTGGCCAGCAGCACCGTATTGGCCGGTTGATTGAGCCAGCGGCGCAGGGTCGGATCGTCATCGAGGCGGTTCTGCTGGCGCAATGGATGATCGCTGTCGCGCGCGATGCGCAGCACTTTCACCAGCTCACGTTGCTCGTTGAGCAGCAGCCGGTAACCCTGCTGCACCCAGATCGGCAGGCGCCAGATGTCCACGAGCGCCAGGCAGATATCCAGCAGGCGCGCGCCGAACAATTGCTTTTCGACTGTGCGCGCCGACTCGCCTTTATGCATGACCCGCAGCTCCCACTCTTCGAGCAGCTGCGGATGAGTCAACGCCATCGGCCACAGCGGCGAGAGAAACAGCAGGCTGCCCCAGTGGATGTCCTGCCACAGCCGCGCCAGGCGACTGGCGAAAAAACCGTTGGCCTGTTGGGTCGCGTGCTGGCTGATCAGCTGTAGCTGACGCAGGGCGATCGGGATCTCCGATTGCGGCTGGGCAGGCAACCGGGCGAGCAGTTCTTCGGTGCGCTTCAAACCGAGGCGATTGATCGCCACCTCAAGGTTTTCCGCAGGCTCGGTCATGCTGCCGTGGGTGTGGCGATTGGCTTCGCGAATCACGCTCAAGGCCAGCGCCGGGCTGTCCTGTATCAGTTCGGCGATATCGCGCAGGGAGCTGCGACTGTTGGCGATGGCCTTGCAGACACGGTCATGACTGGCTTGCGGAACCGGCAGGCGCACGCCATCGAGAAGCTTGACCCAGCCTTCGAGAGTGGTCGGTTTGGGAGTTGGAACGTTCGTTTCGTTAGCCATGTCTGGACGCGATCATCGTCTGCATTACCTATGCCCGGAGCGGGCCAAATTGGCTTTTCGCCTGAACTGGCTATAGTCTGGCGCAGTTTTGCCGATAAGTAGAAGAAGAGATTTTTTAACTTCCGAATATGACCTTGAACCCGACTCAGTAAGTGCTCTCCTACCTATGGCTAAATTAATCGGCATCATCGTCGTATTCGCGAGCGTGCTCGGCGGATACGTGCTCTCCCACGGCAAAATTGCCGCCCTGATTCAGCCCTTCGAGGTGATGATTATTGGTGGTGCGGCCCTCGGTGCATTCCTGCAGGCCAACCCCGGTTACATGACCATGCACGTGCTCAAGAAATCCTTGGGCATGTTCAGTTCGCGTTTCAACCACACTTTTTATCTGGAAGTGCTGGGCCTGATCTACGAGATCCTCAACAAGAGCCGCCGCGAAGGCATGATGGCTATTGAGGGCGACATCGAAGACGCCGCTGCGAGCCCGATCTTCGCCAAATACCCTGCGGTATTAAAAGACGAACGCATGACCGCGTTCATCTGCGATTACCTGCGCATCATGTCTTCCGGCAACATGGCGCCCCATGAGCTTGAAGGCCTGTTCGACATGGAGCTTTACAGCCTCAAGGAAGACCTCGAGCATCCATCCCACGCGGTGAACGGTATTGCCGACGCCATGCCTGGTTTCGGTATCGTCGCGGCGGTACTCGGTATCGTGGTGACCATGGCTTCCTTGGGTGAAGGCGATCAGAAATCCATCGGCCTGCACGTCGGTGCGGCCCTCGTCGGTACCTTCTTCGGTATTCTCGCGGCGTATGGTTTCTTTGGTCCGCTGGCCCACTCCCTGGCCCACGATGCCAAGGAAGAACTCAACATCTACGAAGCCATCAAGGCCTCGCTGGTCGCTTCGGCTTCCGGCATGCCGCCATCGCTGGCGGTAGAGTTCGGTCGTAAAGTTCTGTACCCGGCGCACCGTCCTAGCTTTGCTGAGCTGGAACAAGCGGTCCGCGGACGTTAAGTCATGGAAAATAACCAGCCGATAATCATCAAGCGCGTCAAGCGCATCGCCGGCGGGCATCACGGGGGCGCCTGGAAAATCGCCTTCGCGGACTTCGCGACGGCGATGATGGCGTTCTTCCTGGTGCTGTGGCTGCTGTCGACCGCAACGCCTGAACAGAAGATCGCCATTGCCGGTTACTTCAAGGACCCGGTCGGCTTTTCCGAAAGCGGCACGCCGTACATCATCGACCTGGGCGGCACACCGACCCTGGCGCCGGAGAACACCCTCAACCCCGAGGTGAAATCCCAGCCGCAGCCAGACAAGGTGACCGTCGACGCCGAGCAGGTTGAAGGCATGGCCGAGCAGGTCGAGAAGGAGCGTCTCGAGCTGTTGCTGCAAGAACTGCAGACCAAGGTCGAAGAGAACCCGCAGCTGAAGAAATTCAAAGACCAGATCAGTTTCGAAATCACGCCGGACGGTTTGCGCATCCAGATCGTGGACGCCGAAAACCGGCCGATGTTCGACTCAGGCTCAGCTCGTCTGAAACCGTACTTCGAAGACATCCTGCTGGCCATGGCCGACACCATCAAAGCAGTGCCGAACAAGATCAGCATCAGCGGCCACACCGATGCCAAGCCGTACACGGGCACCGGTGACTTTGGTAACTGGGAGCTTTCGGCCAACCGTGCCAACGCCGCCCGTCGTGCGCTGGTCGCCGGCAGCTATCCGGATGCGCAGGTGGCGCGCGTCGTCGGTTATGCCTCGTCAGCGTTGTTCGATCGCGAGCACCCGTTCAATCCGATCAATCGCCGTATCGACATTATTGTGCTGACCAAGAAAGCCCAGCGTGCCATCGAAGGTTCGCAAGGTGCGGAACCGGCTCCAGAAACAACGCCGGCGCAAGGGCAGGGCGGCCCGGGCGAAGTGCCCGCCAAGCCAGCCGACCCGAACGCGTTACCGGCAGATAAAGAGCCGTTGCCGGCGCATGAGCTTCGTGAACGGTTGAATTTGTTCGACAACCCGGCGCCGAAGCCAGGTGAACCGCCGAAGCAGTGACCCATGAAAAAGCCGACAGAGATGTCGGCTTTTTTGTGTCTGTTGTTTGTGAAGTGGGAATTTTCCTGCCTTTCATTGAGTACCGATCTTCCGTTGGGAAACGTCCTTCGTGGATTGGGGACCGTTCTTACATCTATCCGATAATCCCCTTGGTAGGGTGCCCGCCAGTTTCGCGTGCACAGACCATGGACGGTTTGGACGTCGCGCTTTTATATCCTCTCTGCTTAAGGATAAGCGTATGTTCGGTTCGGCCAATACGGCGCAGTTCTCGCTGCACATCCCCGCTGTTCGTAACGATTTCAAAGTGCTCGCCTTTGACGGTGTTGAGGCCATCAGCGCCTTGTACGCGATCCAGGTTGAACTGGTCAGCGAAGACCCGGATTTTGATCTCGAAAGTCTGCTCAGCCAGCCCGCGTTCCTCCAGTTCGGTCTTAACGGCGAAGGCCTTCATGGCCGTATCGAAGACGTATTCGTCGGTGAGGCCGGCAAACGTTTGACCCGTTATCACCTGACCCTTGTGCCGGCGCTGCACTACTTGCAGTTCAGCCACAATCAGCGGATTTTTCAGAAGCTGACGGTGCCGCAAATCATCGCTCAGGTGCTCAAAGGCCACGGCATTCAGGCCGATGCGTTTACCTTCCATGTCAGCTCCAGCCCCGAGCGCGAATACTGCACGCAATATGGGGAAAATGACTTCGAGCTAGTCCAGCGCCTGTGCGCCGAGGACGGCATCGCCTGGCATCACCAGCATTCGCCCGATGGACATCTGCTGGTGTTCACCGACGACCAGACCTGGTTCCCCAAACTGGGCGAAACCCCTTATCAGCAGGACTCCGGCATGGTGGCGGAGCACCCGGTGGTCAGCCAGTTTTCCATGCGTTTGCGCACCCGCACCAGCACGACAACGCGCCGGCACTACGACTTTCAACGCCCGAGTTTGTTGCTGGAAAGTCGCTTCACCGCCGAGTTCAGCCCTGAGCTCGAAGACTATCGCTACCCGGTGTTGATCGAGAACGAAAAACGCGGCAAACAACTCGCCCGCCAGGCCCTGGAGCGGCACCGCACCGATTACCAGTTGGCCGAGGGCCGCAGCGATCAGCCGACTCTGCGCTGCGGTCACTTGTTCGAGCTGACCGAACACCCACGTAAAACCTGCAACGATTTGTGGCTGTTGCTCAGCGTGTCGCACGTTGGGAAACAGCCGCAGGCACTGGAAGAGGCCATCACCAGCGACGTCAAACCCGAAGACGGCTTCACCCAAGGCTATCGCAACAGTTTCAGCGCCATTCCCTGGGACGTGTTCTACCGCCCACCGATGCGCCCACGCAAAACCGTGCTGGTCAGCCAGACCGCCCGCGTCACCGGCCCTGCCGGCGAGGAGATCTATTGCGACGAGTTTGGCCGTGTGAAGGTCGAGCTGCCGTGGGATCGGGCCGAACTCAACAGCGAAAAAAGCAGTTGCTGGCTGCGGGTTTCCTCCAGTTGGGCGGGAGAAAACTTTGGTGCGGTGACCATTCCGCGCATTGGCATGGAGGTCGTCGTCACCTACCTGGAAGGCGACCCCGACCAACCGTTGATTACCGGGTGTGTGGCCAACACCGTCACCTCAGTACCGTATGCGTTGCCCGAGCACAAAACCAAAACCGTCTTGCGCAGCCACAGTTCCCCGCACACCGGCGGCTACAACGAACTGTCGCTGGAAGACCGCGCCGGGCAGGAAAGAATTTACCTGCGGGCGCAGCGCGATATTGAGCAACTGATCCTCAATGACAGCGACACCAAGATCGGTAACGACCGTCGCGAGCAGATCACCCGCGACAGCCACAGCCTGATCAGCAACGACCGTTTTGAACAGGTGGACAACCACAGCGCCAGCCTGATCAAGGGCGACGAGTTGCACACCACCCAAGGCGTGCGCAACACGGTGATCGGCGGCAATGAACTGATCACCATCAGCGGCAACAGCAGCACCACGGCCGGCGGCACGCTGGTGATTCAGGCCGGTTCGCAGGCCCATGTCAGCGCTGCCAACGTGGTCATTAATGCCGGAACGAGCTTGACGTTGCAGGCCGGTGGTCAGCACATCGTGATCAATTCGAGCGGGATTTTCAGCAGTGTGGCCATTGTCGAGGGTGGTTCGCCGGTCGCGGGCCTGCCCGGGCAGGCGGCACTGTCAGTAGCTCCCCAAGCTGCCGAGGCAGTGGTTATCGACACCCTCCCCATGGAAGCCCTGCTCAAACAGAACATCGTCTTTCGTGAGGCCGATACCGGCATTTGCCCGGTATGCGATGCCGCCCCGGAACATCAGTTAACAGAGAGGGCTGAAGCATGACCCCGATCACCCCGAACCAAGGCCTGCTCCTGCTTGACGGTTCCCAGTATGAGGACGCTATCGATTGGCTTCACGAGCACTACGGCGCAGACGCTCCTCAATCGCTTTTCAAGGGAACCGCCTACGAGCGGATTGGCGCCGCGGGGCCATTTCTGCTCAATGCCTCACTGGGTAGCGCAGCCTACGCCGCATGGTGGGGTGGCTCTGATTTGCAACACGGTGTTTGGCTGGCTACTCCACAGAGTGCCCAACAATGGCTACCGATCCTGCAACGTCGGTTGCGCATATTTGATGAATACCAGCGAGAGCTATGGCTGCGTCTGGCTGATGGCTCGGTGCTGCTACGCGGCTGTTTGGCCGGAGCGCAATGGCCAGCAGGCTTTTGGTTTGGTGTGGAAAGTGTCTGGTTACGGCATGGCAACGCACCAGTGTGCGCTTGGGAAAACGAGGCGCCGGAATTCGACTCAGCACCGGCCAATAAAGGTCTGGCCGCGCAAATCACCCTGCCTGAGCCGCTTCTGCAAGCACTGAGCCTTCCCGCCCACCCGGAGAAAAACCCATGAGTGCCCAGAGTAAAATCCGCGTTGGGACCTGCCCGCTGTTCGCTGCCGTTTTACCCCTGCGATACGCTCTCGGCCCAACCGTCGCAGTCGATACCGAAACCTACGACTTGCCAGCGTTGAGCGGCTCGTTTCCCGAGTTGGGGCCTCGGCATCCTGACTTGACCGGGCATGCGCTCAATTACACCTCGCGTTTGTTGCGCGACGGTTGGCTCTACGTCTGGGAGAGCAGTCCACCCAAGCTGGTGGAGTATCAGGTCGAAAAAGCTCAGCTCACCCAAACCCCGCGTGCCGGCAGGGTAATCGACACCCGGGTCAAACCCCATCTGGTGTTAAGAGCTGGCGACCCTGCTGGATTGGTCTGGTCGCCCGTACGTTGGAGTGAGGCGCAATACCAGGCCGCCAGAAAAGACCCCGCCGTGCGTCAGCGCATCATGCGCAGTTTTGTTCCGGGTGTTGCGCCGTTCAGCGGCAAGGTCGACACCGTCGCCAAGCAGATTGGCGAATACAACGATGCGACGAGCTATGGCTGGAGCGCGGAGCCCGAGACGGAGCACGCACCCGACTGGTTGAAAGCGCTGAAGCAGATGAAGGCTTGCGAACAGCAGAGTTACGCCGTCATTGATGATGCATGGGGCGTACTGCTCGACCTTGCTGCGCTGATGCGTGTGCGTAAAGAAGCGTTCGACAGTTACCAGGAACATCACGCTGAAACGTGGGCGATGGCCAGTGTCATCAAGTCACTGAGCGACGGCGACCGCCAACTCAGTGCACAACTGCCGTCCATTACCCGCTATGACGAACTCCAGCGGGCGTGGAAGGATCAAGAGAACCAGAACGACCGATTTACCGCCGACCTGCGACGTTTGGCCCAACTCTGGGTGGCGTGGTTCAACACCCTGCAAGTGACCGGTCCGTCGAGCATGGACACCGCTTGCGGCCATTTCGACATAACCCAGTCGATGGCGCGTGAGGCACTGGAATTGCATTTCGCAACGGCTTGTCTTGGTCCGGCCAGTACCAGTGTCGGCGCCGAGGCCATTACCCTCAG
This sequence comes from Pseudomonas sp. 478, assembly GCF_003254125.1. Classification (NCBI taxonomy): domain Bacteria; kingdom Pseudomonadati; phylum Pseudomonadota; class Gammaproteobacteria; order Pseudomonadales; family Pseudomonadaceae; genus Pseudomonas; species Pseudomonas sp. 478. The sequence continues at coordinate 223,912 of NZ_QKZG01000003.1, read as the reverse complement.
CCTGGAAGGTGACAAGGCCGGTAAGCCATGGTTGCTTTGGGCATTGCTTGGGTTGCCGTCACGGCTGGGTGTTGGCGAAATCAAATACCTTGTGGACTTCAGTGATGTGGCCCGCGATAACCAGGCTGCGGTTCAAGAAGGCGCCAGCAAACTCGCCAGAGCCTTTAGTTATACCGAAGCGTTGAACAAGACCGCCGACAAACTGAAGCAACACAAGCCGGCCTCAAGCATTGAGGCCCTATTTCTGTCCCTTGCCCCGGTGGCCGGGTTGCAATTGCATCAGGGTGAAAAGGGCACTGGTGCGGCAGGGCGTTTGTACATGGCGGCAGCGCTGGCCCGCAGCGACCAGCGCATCCAGACCTCGGGCGTCACATCGCGTCAGCTGGGCGAGTGGTACAGCGATTTGATGGGGACACGCCAGTCAATGCCCGCGCATTTGAACGTCGCACCGCTGGCCAGCGGGGTGGCTGACGGTATCCCGTTCATGCATTTGGTCCCGGCCAGCACCAAGCTGCCACCGTTGCCGGTGAATCTGGCGGCGGGGGTTGAGCTGAGCGGTGTGTTTGATTTGAAAGGCGCGCTGAGTAAAGCGCCGATCAAGTCGATTGTGACGTTGGTGGCGGGAGTGAATTTTGTTTGGGCGGGAGATCAGCTTTTTGATAAGCGGACTTACAAAAGCGCATTTAGCACAGCCGGGGCGGTGTTTGGCATTGGTGCAGCAGGCGCAGCTGTCGTTCAGCGAGTGGCAGAGGTTGATTGGGCTTCGGCAGTTCGCCAGAGTGGGAGGACTTCTATTCCAGCAAGGCTCATGCTGGTCAGAGCAATGGGCATTGCCGCGGTTGCTGCATCGTTACAGGCTGTTGTCCTTGGTTTTGATGTGGTGATCTACGGGATCGAAGCCTATGAGGCGTATCAGGCGGGCGACTTCGACACCATGGGGACGGATTTGGCTATCGTCAGCGTCGAGTCGGCCGGCATAGTGCTTTATGTAAAACTATTCCGGGCGTACCGTGCTGCACAAGCGGCTGTGATGGTGGGTGAAGCTGCCGCCATTGCAGGGGGGATGAATGCCGCACCGCATCTAGCCATAAAAATACTTGGCCTCACCGTGGCGATTGTCGCGGGGATTATTGCCCGGCTCTATACAACAGACTCGCCACTCGAACAGTGGGTGAGAAACAGTCACTTTGGTATCCGCCCGGACGACGCTTGGTCAAGCAGCTTCTCGCTGTCCATGGATAAGCTGTACCCCATCTTGTTTCCCATTAGTTTTGATGCCCGACGGCTGGCAGAAATGCATCCGTATCAAGGGCAAGTCACCTCCACGTATCTGATACTGAACCTGCCGGGAGAAAATGCGCCGCTGACTGACGCCATGATTCATTTCAAGGGCCATGAAGTCTGGGGCGATACACTCGGCTACTACCCCGAACAGATTAAAAAGGTCGAATGGACGGGCAAAGACTTTGCTCGACACAGCGGCACTCGCATTCCTGCACAAGCCGGCATCACTCTTTACCGCCGTGTGTACCATGAGGACGGTGTGCGGGATTTGCAGCGTATCGAGGGCGAGTTGATATATTCCCCGCAAGAAGGACTGACGCTGCCAGCGGTAAAAATCATGGAACGAGCATGGATATGAATAAGCCAGAACACCCCCCCTACAGCGCTACACCCGCGGTGATGCTTGAAGCGGACAAGCCCACGGGCGAACAGCCGATGGAGCTGTTCATTACCGATGAGCACACCGAACATTACTTGGCGTTACAAACCGGGGGCGACTCTGATCGAGGACTGTTGACGGGCGTGTTAGGGGGGATTGGTGGCTGCGCATCGGTTGGACTTGGCCTTATGGGAGCAATGCAAGGCAAGTTCGACATCACCTACATGATGTTTTCTATAGGCATCCCTTTATATCTGGTGCCTTTTCTATGGGAAACCCTAAGTTCTCTACCTCTGCCCATCCTATTTAACCGCCGTACCCGCGAGGTGTACTTCGATCACGAAGGCGAACTGTTTCACGCTCCGTGGGATGGCATTTCCGCCGTAGCCAATGAATTTCAACTAGTCGGCCCCCACATCGGTGGCATGCAAAGCACTTCGCTTGAAATTCGCGTGTGGAGTTTTGAAAAGCCGGATACCGCACTCATGATCAGCCTCGGTTCACCGTTCGGCAAATCATTGGCAATGCAAAAAGGGTTTTGGGAATACATCCGTGCCTACATGAACAACGGCCCTTGGTTCGACGAATACGGTAATCACAGCAAGTCGGATGCTTTTGTAAAAAGTCAGTTGGCCGTGAAACCGAATATGAGCGGTTGGTTCAAGGACACTTTCAATGGCGTAAAAAAAACAAAAGCCGAAAATGCCGGAAAAAACTACTTGGGTGGTAACGATGTAGTCATGCTCGTGTTTACATTTCTTTTTTATCCATGTTTTCGAATTCAGGAATTCACCTACAGCGTCGCCAAACGCCGCTCCCGCAACTTGTGGCCGAAGGTTGTCACTGAGCGCCTGAAAGCCGGCGGTCCCACCACGCGACTTGTCGATCTGGAGCGTGATCGGGGTTGTTGCGTATCGAAGGAGAGTTGATCTTTCATCCGCTTGAAGGGTTGACGCTGCCAGCAGTAAAAATCATGGAACGAGCATGGATATGAATATGCCAGAAGAGCCACGTTACAGTTCTACGCCCACCGTCGCGCTTGAATCGAACAAGCCCACTGGCGAACAGCCTATGGAGCTGTTTATTACCGATGAACACACCGAGCATTACCTGGCTTTGCAAGCAGGTGGCGACTCTTATCGAGGACTGATGACAGGTGTGTTGGGCGGTATTGGTGGGGTCGCAGGAATCGGGCTTGGACTTGTCAGCCTTATGCACAGCGGTGAAACCGAAGGCCTTTTCATAATGCTTTCGATATGTACCCCGCTATTTGTAGTGCCGTTCCTATGGGAAACCCTACGTCCGCTAACGCTACCTATCCTGTTTAACCGCCGCAGTCGCGAAGTGTACTTCGATCACGAAGGCGAACTGTTCCACGCTCCGTGGGATGGCATTTCCGTCGTTGCTAATGAATTTCAACTAGTTGGCACTCACATTGGTGGCATGCAAAGCGCTTTACTAGAAGTTCGGGTGTGGCAGTTTCAAAAACCGGAATCGGCGTTGATGGTCAGCCTCGGTGCGCCTTTTGGTAAATCACTGGCGATGCAGAAAGGCTTTTTGGAGTACATCCGTTCCTATATGAACAATGGCCCCTATTTCGATGAACACGGTAATCACAGTGAGTCAGATGCATTTGTACAAAGTCAGTTATCCGTGCGGCCCAGAATGAGCGACAGCTTCATGCAAACACTGGAGCGGATAAAACAGACCAAGCAAGAGAACGGAGGTAAAAACTATCTGCGTGGTATCGACGTTCTGAGCTTGGTACTTGATCTCTGCTTTTATCCCACCTGTCGCATTCAAGAATTCACCTACAGCATCGCCAAGCGTCGCTCCCGCAACCTTTGGCCCAAAGTTGTAACCGAACGCTTAAAAGCTAACGGCCCCACGACAAGGCTTGTTGATCTCGAATGCATGCAGAAAGCCAGTGCCTGAATACCGATGGTTGGTGTGTGTACTAGGGCAACACAATATTTTTCTAAACTAAAATCGCTTTAATCCATTGATACGCAAGGAGTAGCAATGAAAGCTGTATGGAATGCAAAAGTTGGTTTTGGGATTATGTCATGGACTGTTGCAAGTTACGCCGTTACTACGGCGATGTTCATACTTATATTTTTCCCATTTCTTCCGCTAGTAAGCTATCTAGCGGGTTGGCCATTTGGTTTGTCAGTTTTAATAAGCATAATATTTTTCGTTGTCTGCAATTTCGCAAAACGCGACCATAAAGTCAGTATCTCAATCATCCCGGAAGGACTTAGTTTTCGTGACGAGGCTGCTGGTTATGAACGTCAAGACCTCATTCGATACGAAGATATCCAGTCAATTCGAGTTCGGCGCAACCCGTTTTTCAGGTCGCTTGAGATAAATCTGAAAGAAAAAAATCAACGGTTTTCTTTAAGTAACGTTCTTTTGTCTGATGATTTTCTTGCCGGTATGCACGCTCGCATTGATGTTAAGAGCTAAGGGTGACACCTGCTGCGTCGTCATGCCGCGCTAGCGCTTTCGAGGGGGGGCGCGTTTGCTCAATAGCTGTAGGAACGATCTGAAATTTCGCGCCTGGGTTTTCAGTCGCGCAAGCATCTGCCTATAGTTCCACCGTTGCTGCCGACGTGGCGACCGATCTTAGCCGGTCTAAATACAGATGAAACCTCTCGAACGTATCCGGAGTTTTTGACCATGGCTAAGTACCACCCGCTCCAAGGCAATTTCAGCGTCGGCCCGACGCTGTACATCGACACCGAAGCCCGCGCTTCCGATCTCCTCGAAACCGCCGTCCACCGACTTAAAGCCGCGCGTAATCTGCTCAACAGCGTCACTTGCCTGTCCGTTAAAGAAGCCGAAGGGCACGATCTGGAGCATTTCGCCAGTGCTGCACACATGTTGATTCAAGATGGCTGTGACGCCTTGGACGCCCTGGGCTGGAAGCTGGAAAAAGCAGCACACTGAAACCTAAAAAGCCGCGAAATGATCGCGGCTTTTTATGGGGTACTTAAACCCTGTGGGAGCGGGCTTGCTCGCGAAGGGGTCATCAGCTTCAACATCAATGTTGACTGACATACCGCTTTCGCGAGCAAGTCGAATCGTCGCACCGCCGCTCCCACAGGTTTTGTGCCGGTCTAGTAGCTGGTTTCGGGCAAGCTAGCGATGATCGAGCGATAGCTGTTCATCCGTTGCTGCTGCACGCGACCCTCTTCCAAGGCCTTGAGCAGCGCGCAACCCGGTTCGCGGTCGTGCTTGCAGTCGCGGAAGCGGCAGGTGCCGATCAAGTCGTTGAACTCGATGAAGCCGGCTTCGACGTCGGCACGGCTGACGTGGCCCAGGCCGAATTCGCGGATACCCGGGGAGTCGATCAACTCACCGCCGCCGGGGAAGTGGAACAACCGCGCGGTGGTGGTGGTGTGAGTGCCCTGGCCGGAGAGCTCGGACAGCGGGCCGACACGGGCTTCGACTTCAGGCAACAGGGTGTTGACCAACGAGGATTTGCCGACGCCGGACTGGCCGACGAACACGCTGATGTGCCCGTCCAGTTGTGCCTGCAATAACTCCATGCCGTTGCCGTGGTGCGCCGAGACTTCCAGCACCGGATAACCCAGCGTGCGGTAAACCGCCAGCAAGGCATTCAGCGCTGGGGCGTTCTGCTCGTCGATCAGGTCGAACTTGTTGAGCAGCAGCAGCGGACGAATCCCTGCGTGCTCAGCAGCGACCAGATAACGGTCGATCAAGTTGGCATGAGGCTCGGGCAGCGGCGCGAAGACGATGACGATCATGTCGACGTTAGCGGCTACAGGCTTGAGCTGGCCACGGCTGTCCGGACGGCAGAGTTCGGTTTTACGCGGCAGTTGCGCCACGATCACGCCGATGCCCTGGTTGCCGGCACGCCAGACCACCTGATCGCCGGTCACCAGCGCCGGCAGGTTGGCGCGCAAGTGGCAACGGAACACCTGGCCAGCCAGATCGCCATCGAGGGCTTCGACTTCGACCTGCACACCGAAGTGCGCGATCACCAGGCCGGTCTGTTCCGGACCCAGATCGCCACCCTCAAGTGCCTCGACAGCCGAGGACTCGCGTTTGGCGGCGCGGGCAGCGCGTTCGCCCTGAATCTTTTCGATGCGCCAGTTTTGACGACGATTGAGTTGGCGTTTGGCCATGGGTGTTCCGTATCAAGAATGCAGCGATTAGGTAAAACGGCCGCGAGTTTAGCACGCCCGGCCGCCGCCCTAGGCTAAACTGCGCAGCATTGCCTAGGAGCCGACACATGCAAAACCCGCAGAATCTGATCTGGATCGACCTGGAAATGACCGGTCTGAACCCTGATACCGACGTCATCATCGAAATGGCCACCATCGTCACCGACAGTGACCTGAACACTTTGGCCGAAGGTCCGGTGATCGCTATCCATCACAGCGACGAAATTCTCGCTGGCATGGACGAGTGGAATACCCGTCAACACGGCGGCTCCGGGCTGACCCAGCGCGTTCGCGACAGCCGCATCAGCATGGCCGAAGCTGAAGCCCAAACCATCGCTTTCCTGGAAAAATGGGTGCCGAAGGGCAAGTCGCCGATCTGTGGCAACAGTATCTGCCAGGACCGTCGCTTCCTTTATACGCACATGAAATCCCTGGAAAGCTTCTTCCATTACCGCAACCTTGACGTGTCGACTCTGAAAGAGTTGGCCGCACGCTGGGCGCCGGACGTGCGCGACAGCTTCAAAAAGGGCAGCACTCACCTGGCCCTGGACGACATCCGCGAATCGATCGCCGAGCTGCAGCACTATCGCAAGAACTTCATCAAGTTCTGATTGGGTGCTCGCTGGCCATTGTGGCGAGGGGGCTTTCTGTGGCGAGGGGATTTATCGAAACGTCGCACCGCCCCGTTCGGCTGCGAAGCAGTCGTAAACCTGCGAATGCGTTGCCACTGAAAGAATGCAGGGGAGCGCTTCGCACTCCAACGGGGATAAATCCCCTCGCCACAGGTCTCAGTGTCTGTTTTGCCCTCTTTTGGTGCCGGGACTAAATGGCTAGACTGCGCGCCTTCTTGCAAGGACCGCCACCATGTTGCTGATGCTTTACCTGATTGCCATTACCGCCGAAGCCATGACCGGTGCCCTGTCTGCCGGCCGTCGCGGAATGGACTGGTTTGGCGTGGTGCTGATTGCCTGCGTCACGGCGTTGGGTGGGGGTTCGGTGCGTGACGTGCTGCTCGGCCACTACCCCCTGACCTGGGTCAAACACCCGGAATACCTGGTGCTAACCTCGGTGGCGGCGATGTTCACGGTCTTCGCCGCACGCTGGATGCGCCATCTGCGCTCACTGTTTCTGGTGCTCGATGCCGTGGGCCTGGTGGCATTCACCCTGATCGGCTGCATGACCGCGCTGGAAATGGGCCACGGCATGCTCGTCGCGTCCGTCAGCGGTGTGATCACCGGGGTGTTCGGCGGCATCCTGCGCGACATTTTCTGCAACGATATCCCGCTGATCTTCCGCCGCGAACTCTACGCCAGCGTCTCGTTCGCTGCGGCGTGGTGCTACATGCTGTGCATTTACCTGCAATTGCCGGGTGAACAGGCGATTTTGATCACGCTGTTTGGCGGCTTCCTGCTGCGGTTGCTGGCGATCCGGTTTCATTGGGAAATGCCGAAGTTCGTTTATAACGACGAAGCCTGACGTTTGGCGTGTTGCTTGAGCGCCCACTCCACATGCTCTCGCACCAACTCCGACGGGTAATCCTTGCGAGCCTTCAACGCTTCCAGCACCGGAATGCTCGACGGAGCATTGCCCAGGCCAACCGCCAGGTTTCGCAGCCAACGCTCATAACCCGCCCGGCGTAACGGCGAACCTTCAGTGCTGCTGAGAAACTTCTCCTCATCCCACATGAACAGCTCTGCCAACTCCGCGTTGTCCAGATTGTGCCGTGGCTTGAAGTCGCTTTCGCCGGACGGACGGGCGAAGCGGTTCCAGGGGCAGACGATTTGGCAGTCATCACAGCCAAATACCCGATTGCCGATCAGTGGCCGCAAATCTTCCGGGATCGCGCTTTTCAGTTCGATGGTCAGGTAGGAGATGCAGCGTCGGGCATCCAGCACGTACGGGCCGACGAAGGCGTTGGTCGGGCAGATGTCGAGGCATGCGGTGCAGCGGCCGCAATGCTCGGTAGTGTGAGGCGGGTCGACGGGCAGCGGCAGGTCGACGAACAGTTCGCTGAGAAAGAAGTAACTGCCGGCCTTGCGATTCAAGACCAGGGTGTTTTTGCCGATCCATCCAAGACCAGCCTGTTCCGCGATGGCTTTTTCCAGCACCGGCGCGCTGTCGACGAAGGCACGGAAACCAAACGGGCCGATTTCGGCCTGAATTTTATCGGCCAGTTGTTGCACGCGTTTACGGATCAATTTGTGGTAATCGCGGCCCAAGGCATAACGCGAGACGTAGGCTTTTGCAGGTTGTGCCAGACGTTTGGCCATTTCGGTGTCGCCCGGCAGGTAGTCCATGCGCAGGGAAACCACCCGAAGCGTGCCGGGCACCAGCTCTTCCGGGTGTGAGCGTTTGCTGCCGTGGGCGCCCATGTAGTCCATTTCGCCGTGGTAGCCGGCCGCGAGCCAGCGTTCCAGGTGCTGCTCATGCTCGGCCAGGTCGAGGCCGCTGATGCCGACTTGCTGAAAGCCCAGCTCGCGGCCCCAGTCCTTGATGGATTGGGCGAGGGCGGGCAGGTCTGTGGTAATTGCGGGCATGAGGCGAGAGAAACCGGAGCTGAGGTGCGTATAATTCTGCCAGACATCGGAGCCCGAAGACGCATGCCGCACACTAAAGATGATTTACCCGACGCGCTGTATAGCGCCGCGCAAGTGCGAGCCCTCGATGCAAGCCTGATTGCGGCCGGCACACCGGGCTTCGAATTGATGCAGCGCGCGGCGCGGGCGACCTGGCGTGCGCTGGTTCGCCATTGGCCGGCGGCGAATGAATTGAGTGTCATGGCCGGTCATGGCAATAACGCCGGCGACGGTTATCTGGTGGCCGTGCTGGCCCGACGTGCCGGCTGGCATGTGCGGGTGTTGGCGGTCGGTGATCCCAAGCGTTTACAGGGTGATGCGGCATCAGCCCATGCCGAGGCCGTGTCCGAAGGTGTCGCGGTTCAAGCCTGGAGCGCACAGTCTGAGTTGCACGGTATCGTGCTGGATGCCTTGCTCGGCACCGGCCTGACGGGTGAGGTGCGAGCACCCTACGCGGGCGCCATTGCGGCGATCAACGGCAGCGGGCTGCCGGTTGCGGCGGTGGATATCCCTTCGGGGTTGTGCGCTGATACCGGCCGAATACTCGGCGCTGCGGTGCGGGCTGACCTGACGGTGACGTTCATCGGCCTGAAACTGGGTCTGTTCACTGGTGATGCTGCAGACGTGGTTGGGGCGTTGGTGTTCAACGATCTGCAGGCCTCCCCCGAGTCGTTTAACGGCGTCGCCATCAGTGCACGTCGCCTGACGGCCAGTTCGTTGCCGCGTCTGGCGGGCCGGGCTCCAACCTCCCATAAAGGCAAATTCGGCCACGTCCTGCTGATCGGCGGTGATCGCGGCTTTGGTGGCGCCGTCCTGCTGAGCGCACAAAGTGCCCTGCGCAGCGGCGCGGGCATGGTGTCCGTGGCCACGCGCAGTGAACATGTTCCGGCCGCGCTGGCGAGAATTCCTGAAGCCATGGTGTTGGGCACTTCGTCGGCCAATCAACTGATGGAACTGCTGCAAAAGGTTTCCGTGCTGGTTGTCGGCCCAGGCTTGGGTCAGGCTTCCTGGGGGCGCAGCCTTTTGTCGGCGGCTGCCAAGGCGCCGCTGCCGCAAGTCTGGGACGCTGATGCATTGAATCTGCTGGCCGCAGAGCACGTGAGCTTGCCCAAGGACTGCGTGATCACGCCGCATCCAGGCGAAGCGGCGCGCTTGTTGGGGGTGAGCACTGCCGTAGTGCAGGCCGATCGTCCTGCGGCAGCTCACGCATTGAGCAAAAAATATACAGCTGTCGTGGTGCTCAAAGGCGCCGGCAGCCTGATCGCCAGCCCCGATGGGCGTCTGGCGTTGTGTCATCAGGGCCATCCGGCCATGGCCACCGCCGGTTTGGGTGATGTGCTGGCCGGTCTGGTCGGCGCGTTGCTGGCGCAAGGCATGGAGGCGTTCGACGCCGCCTGCCTGGCCGTCTGGCTGCACGCTAATGCTGGTGCGCAAGAAGGTAAATCGGGCCGTGGGCTGGCGGCCAGTGATCTGATTCCAGCCATTCGTCAGTTGTTGGAGGAGCAAGCACCGTGTCTGAAATAACCCTGTACCTGGCTGATGAAGAGGCGATGACCGCGTTTGGCGCGCGCATCGCAAAAACCACTCAAGGGCACGGTCTGATTTTTCTGGAAGGGGACCTGGGGGCGGGGAAAACCACGCTGTCTCGGGGCATCATTCGTGGCTTGGGGCATGTAGGCGCGGTAAAAAGTCCGACCTTCACCCTGGTCGAACCCTACGAGATTGGCGAAATCCGGGCCTTCCATTTCGACCTCTATCGCCTGGTCGACCCTGAAGAGCTGGAGTACCTCGGTATCCGTGACTACTTCGAAGACGACGCGTTGTGTCTGATCGAATGGCCCGAAAAGGGTGCAGGCTTTTTGCCAAAGCCTGACCTGACCATTACCATTGGCCCGCAAGACAGCGGGCGTTCGCTGAAAATTTTGTCCCAGGGCTCGCGTGGCGAGTCGTGGTGTGCCGCTTTGGCATTGGAAACCAATTAAATGATGGGGTTAGGTATGCGCTTTCGCGCGATGGTAGCTGCCGTAGGATTGTTGTTTTTGGCGGTGACCGTCGACGCTGTGGCCGAGACGAAGGTCAACAGCGTTCGCCTGTGGCGGGCTCCGGACAACACACGACTGGTGTTCGATCTGAGTGGTCCTGTCCAGCACAGTGTATTTACCCTGACCGCCCCGGATCGGCTGGTCATCGACATCAATGGCGCGACTCTGGGGGCGCCGCTGAACGTCAACAGTTCGAACACTCCGATCACCGCCATGCGCTCGGCTCAACGTACGCCAACCGATCTGCGGGTGGTCATCGACCTGAAAAAAGCCGTGACGCCGAAAAGTTTTACCTTGGCGCCAAACGCCCAGTACGGCAATCGCCTGGTGGTCGACTTGTTCGACAACGCCGCCGATGCCGCGCCAATTCCGGCGCCGACCAACGTCGCGACGGTCGCCCCGGTGCCGGTCACTCCGGTGGAGCCTGCGGTGAAGCTGCCGCCAGCTCCGGCCGGCAAGCGCGACATTGTTGTGGTGATCGACGCTGGCCACGGTGGCGAAGACCCGGGCGCCTCCGGCTCTCGCGGTCAGCGCGAGAAAGACGTGGTGCTGGCCATCGCCCGCGAATTGCAGCGTCAGGTCAGCGGTATGAAAGGCTTCCGCGCCGAACTGACCCGCACCGGCGACTACTTCATCCCATTGCGTGGCCGTACCGAAATCGCCCGCAAGAAGGGCGCCGACCTGTTCGTCTCGATCCATGCCGACGCAGCGCCGTCTGCGGCAGCCTTCGGTGCGTCGGTGTTCGCTTTGTCCGATCGCGGCGCCACCTCGGAAACCGCCCGTTGGCTGGCCGACAGCGAAAACCGCTCCGACTTGATCGGTGGTGCTGGCAGCGTCAGCCTCGACGACAAGGACCGCATGCTGGCCGGTGTGCTGCTCGACCTGTCGATGACCGCTTCCCTGACTTCGAGCCTGGACGTTGGCCAAAAGGTCTTGAGCAACATCAGCCGGGTCACGCCGTTGCACAAACAACGGGTGGAACAGGCCGGGTTCATGGTGCTGAAATCGCCGGACATTCCGTCGATCCTGGTGGAAACCGGCTTCATCTCCAACTCCAACGAAGCCTCGAAACTGTCGGCGGCGAGCCACCAGCAGGCGCTGGCACGCTCGATCAGCGCCGGTGTTCGCCAGTTCTTCCAGCAGAATCCGCCACCGGGCACCTACATCGCCTGGCTACGTGATTCCGGCAAAATCGCTCAAGGTCCACGTGACCATCGGGTGAGCCCGGGCGAGACGTTGGCGATGATCGCTGTGCGTTATCAGGTGTCTCCGGCCACCCTGCGCAGCGCCAACAACCTACAGAGTGACGAGCTGAAAATCGGTCAGAACCTGACCATCCCCGGCACTGAACTGGCGGCCAAAGAATGAACCAGGTGCTGACCAACACGGCTCGCATCGAGCTGCTCAGCCCGCGACTGGCGAACCAGATTGCCGCCGGTGAGGTGGTTGAGCGCCCGGCTTCGGTGATCAAGGAGCTGCTGGAAAACAGCCTCGACTCCGGCGCCAGGCGTATCGATGTCGATGTGGAGCAGGGCGGCGTCAAGCTGCTGCGGGTGCGCGACGATGGCAGCGGCATTTCTGCCGATGACCTGCCGCTGGCCCTGGCGCGACATGCCACCAGCAAAATCCGCAACCTGGAAGACCTCGAGCAGGTCATGAGCCTGGGCTTTCGCGGTGAAGCCCTCGCGTCGATCAGCTCCGTGGCACGCCTGACCCTGACGTCCCGCACCAAAGAGGCCGATCAAGCCTGGCAGGTCGAAACCGAAGGCCGGGACATGGCGCCTCGCGTGCAGCCAGCGGCCCATCCGGTGGGCACGTCGGTGGAAGTGCGTGACTTGTTTTTCAACACCCCGGCCCGCCGCAAGTTTCTCAAAACCGAAAAAACCGAATTCGATCACCTGCAAGAAGTGATCAAGCGTCTGGCGTTGGCGCGTTTTGACGTGGCGTTCCATCTGCGCCACAACGGCAAGACCATCCTCAGCCTGCATGAAGCCCATGACGACGCGGCCCGTGCCCGGCGTGTGGCGGCGATTTGCGGTTCGGGTTTCCTCGAGCAGGCGCTGCCGATCGAGATCGAGCGCAATGGCCTGCATTTGTGGGGCTGGGTTGGCTTGCCGACGTTCAACCGCAGTCAGGCAGACTTGCAGTATTTCTTTGTGAACGGCCGTGCAGTACGCGACAAACTGGTGGCCCACGCGGTGCGCCAGGCCTATCGCGACGTGCTGTTCAACGGCCGGCATCCGACGTTCGTGCTGTTCTTTGAAGTCGATCCGGCAGGCGTTGACGTCAACGTGCACCCGACCAAGCACGAAGTGCGCTTCCGTGACGGGCGCATGGTTCACGATTTCCTCTACGGCACCCTGCACCGCGCCTTGGGCGATGTGCGGCCGGAAGACCATCTGGCCGCACCTGTCGCGACGGCCATCGTTCGACCTACCGGCATTGATGCTGGCGAGTTCGGGCCACAGGGCGAAATGCGTCTGGCGGCCAATGCCTTGCTGGAACAGCCTCAGGCCCAGCCGTCGTTCAATACGCCGGCCGGCTCGGGCGCGGGTGCCGGTTATCAATATCAGTACTCGCCGCGCCCTCAGTCCGGCGTGCCGGTGGCTGAGGCCCAGGCCGCTTATCGCGAGTTTTTTGCGCCATTGCCAGAAGCCAACGCAGTAGCGCTGCCGGCCGGGCAGGACGACATTCCGCCGCTGGGTTATGCACTGGCGCAGCTCAAAGGCATCTACATTCTTTCGGAAAACGCCCAGGGCCTGGTGCTGGTGGACATGCACGCTGCGCACGAGCGGATCATGTACGAACGCCTGAAAATCGCCATGGCCAGCGAAGGCCTGAGCGGTCAGCCGCTGCTGGTGCCAGAGTCCCTGGCGGTCAGTCAGCGTGAAGCCGATTGCGCCGAAGAACACGTCGCGTGGTTCCAGCGCCTGGGCTTTGAATTGCAGCGTCTGGGCCCGGAATCCCTGGCGATCCGGCAGATTCCGGCACTGCTCAAGCAGGCAGAAGCCAATCGATTGGTCAGTGACGTCCTCGCGGACCTGATGGAATACGGCACCAGCGACCGGATTCAGGCGCACCTGAACGAGCTGCTCGGGACCATGGCCTGCCATGGCGCGATTCGGGCGAATCGACGCCTGGCCCTGCCGGAAATGAACGGTCTGCTGCGGGACATGGAAAACACCGAACGCAGCGGTCAATGCAACCATGGCCGACCGACCTGGACCCAATTGGGCCTGGACGATCTGGACAAACTGTTTTTGCGCGGTCGTTGATGAACCAGCTCCCTCCTGCGATTTTCCTGATGGGGCCGACCGCCGCCGGCAAGACCGACCTGGCCATCGAACTCACCAAAGTCTTGCCTTGCGAGTTGATCAGCGTCGATTCGGCGCTGGTCTACCGTGGCATGGACATCGGCACCGCCAAGCCCTCAAAAGAGCTTCTGGCTGAATTTCCACACCGGTTGATCGATATTCTCGACCCGGCAGAGAGCTATTCGGCCGCCGATTTCCGTCGTGATGCCCTCCAAGCCATGGCCGAGATCACCGCGCGGGGCAAAATTCCGCTGCTGGTGGGCGGCACAATGCTCTATTACAAGGCTTTGGTTGAAGGTCTGGCAGACATGCCGGCGGCCGATCCGGATGTCCGCGCACAGATCGAAGAAGAAGCTGCACGCCTTGGCTGGCAAGCCTTGCACGATCAATTGGCAGTCATCGATCCGCAATCTGCGGCGCGTATTCATCCGAACGATCCGCAGCGACTCAGTCGGGCGCTGGAAGTTTATCGCGTCAGTGGTCAGAGCATGACTGCACTAAGGTTGCAACAATCTGCGCAAAGTACTGAAGCAGCCGCCTCGGGACTGCAACAATTGCCCTATACTGTCGCGAACTTGGCCATTGCTCCGGCAAATCGCCAGGTATTGCACGAGCGAATTAAACAAAGATTCACGAATATGCTGGAACAGGGATTCATTGACGAGGTCGTAGCCCTGCGTAAGCGAAGTGACCTGCATGCCGGGTTGCCGTCTATACGTGCAGTAGGCTACCGACAAGTCTGGGACTACCTGGATGGCAAGCTGACGCAAGCCGAGATGCAGGAGCGTGGAATCATTGCCACGCGCCAATTGGCAAAGCGCCAGTTCACCTGGCTGCGCAGTTGGGCTGATTTACATTGGTTGGACAGCCTCGATTGCGACAATCTGCCGCGCGCCTTGAAATACCTTGGGACCATCTCCATATTGAGCTGAGTCCTTGCAATTGCCGTCTATCCTTGGGGGTGTGACGGCCACAAGCCATTGTTTACCTATTTTTTATATTGAATCCTTAAAGGAGTGCGGCACATGTCAAAAGGGCATTCGCTACAAGACCCTTACTTGAATACTTTACGTAAAGAGAAAGTGGGGGTTTCCATCTACCTGGTCAACGGGATCAAGCTGCAAGGCACGATCGAGTCTTTCGACCAGTTCGTTATCCTGCTGAAAAACACCGTCAGCCAGATGGTTTACAAACACGCTATCTCTACAGTGGTGCCGGTTCGTCCAATTCGTCTGCCTAGCGCAACCGAATCCGAAGCAGGTGACGCTGAGCCAGGTAACGCCTGATAGGAGTCTCCTTTGTTCTTTGAGCGCCACGGTGGTGGTGAGCGAGTAATCCTCGTTCACTTGGATGGACAGGACCCTGAGGCGCGCGAAGATCCGCAGGAGTTTCAGGAACTGGCTAATTCGGCGGGCGCCGAGACCGTTGCGTTTTTTAACGTGCCGCGTCATCGGCCAACCGCCAAATTCCTGATTGGCAGCGGCAAGGTCGAGGAGCTGCGCGACCTGGTCAAGGCCGAAGAGGCCGATCTGGTGATTTTCAATCACATCCTCACGCCCAGTCAGGAACGTAACCTCGAACGTGTTTTCGAGTGTCGCGTCATCGACCGTACCGGTCTGATTCTCGATATTTTCGCCCAACGCGCCCGTACCCATGAAGGCAAGCTCCAGGTAGAACTGGCCCAGCTTGACCACATGAGCACCCGGCTGGTTCGTGGCTGGACCCACCTTGAACGTCAGGGTGGTGGTATCGGCATGCGTGGCCCGGGTGAAACCCAACTCGAAACCGACCGCCGTTTGCTGCGGGTTCGTCTGCGGCAGATCAAGGGTCGGCTGGAGAAAGTGCGCAGTCAGCGCGAACAGTCGCGACGTGGGCGTATGCGTGCGGATATCCCTACCGTGTCGCTGGTGGGGTATACCAACGCCGGTAAATCCACGCTCTTCAATAACGTGACGAAATCCGACGTTTACGCGGCTGACCAATTGTTTGCCACGTTGGACCCGACCCTGCGCCGTCTGGAACTGGACGATCTGGGGCCGATTGTCCTGGCGGACACTGTAGGTTTCATTCGCCATTTGCCCCACAAGCTGGTCGAGGCATTTCGGTCTACCCTCGAAGAGTCGAGCAACTCCGACCTGCTGTTGCACGTGATCGATGCGGCCGAACCCGATCGCATGTTGCAGATCGAGCAGGTGATGGTGGTGCTGGGCGAGATTGGTGCCCAGGACTTGCCGATCCTCGAGGTCTATAACAAACTCGATTTGCTTGAAGGCGTTGAGCCACAAATCCAGCGCGACGAAAACGGCAAACCCCAGCGGGTATGGCTGTCGGCGCGTGATGGCACTGGTCTGGAATTGCTTGAACAAGCCATTGCCGAGTTACTCGGCAGTGATTTGTTTATCGGCACCTTGCGCTTGCCGCAACGTTTTGCTCGACTGCGTGCGCAGTTTTTCGAACTCGGTGCGGTGCAGAAAGAAGAACACGACGAAGAAGGCATCAGCCTGCTGGCCGTTCGCTTGCCGCGGGTCGAGTTGAATCGACTGGTGAGTCGCGAAGGTCTGCAACCGATGGAATTCATCGAACAACACACTTTGCAATAAAAGCCTGAAAAAGCGGTTGTGCCGCGGTGACAGGCATTCTGTAGCATTGGTCGGCGCGCCGTGGGTGCGTCTTTGCTTTATCAGATGGAGAGCGCTATGGCTTGGAATGAGCCGGGTGGCAACTCGAATAATCAGGATCCTTGGGGTGGCAAACGCCGCAATAACGGCGACCGCAAGGGACCACCGGATCTCGACGAGGCCTTCCGAAAGCTGCAGGAAAGCCTGAACGGGTTGTTCGGTGGTGGTAAGAAACGCGGTGATGACGGTGGCGGTTCGGGCAGGAGTGGCGGCTTCGGCGGTCTGCTCGGCATCGGCCTGGTCGTGTTGGCGGCCGTGTGGCTGTACAGCGCGGTCTATGTAGTCGACGAGCAGGAGCAAGCCGTGGTGCTGCGCTTCGGCAAGTACTACGAAACCGTTGGCCCGGGCCTGAACATCTATTTCCCGCCGATCGATCGCAAGTACCTGGAAAACGTCACGCGTGAGCGTGCCTACACCAAGCAGGGTCAAATGCTGACTGAAGACGAGAACATCGTCGAAGTGCCGCTGACCGTGCAGTACAAGATCAGCAACCTGCAGGACTTCGTGCTGAGCGTTGATCAGCCGGAAATCAGCCTGCAGCACGCGACCGAAAGTGCCTTGCGCCATGTGGTGGGTTCCACCGCGATGGACCAGGTGCTGACCGAAGGTCGTGAATTGATGGCCAGCGAAATCAAGGAGCGTCTGCAACGCTTCATGGATACCTATCGCACCGGTATCACCGTCACTCAGGTCAACGTACAGAGCGCAGCCGCACCGCGTGAAGTGCAGGAAGCCTTCGATGACGTGATCCGCGCCCGTGAAGACGAGCAGCGTTCGCGTAACCAGGCTGAAACCTACGCTAACGGTGTCGTGCCGGAAGCCCGTGGTCAGGCCCAGCGCATCATCGAAGATGCCAATGGTTACCGTGACGAAACCGTCTCGCGCGCCAAGGGTGAGGCTGATCGCTTCACCAAGCTGGTGAGCGAGTATCGCAAGGCACCTGAAGTGACCCGTCAGCGTCTGTACCTGGACACCATGCAGGAAGTCTTCAGCAACACCAGCAAGGTTCTCGTGACCGGCAACAAGAATGGCCAGAGCAATCTGCTGTACTTGCCGCTGGACAAGATGGTCGAAGGCGGTCGCAACACCAGCACTTCGGTGACCGGCGCGGCAGCCACCAGCAATGAAGCGAATGTGCGTGCAGCCGATCTTCAGCAACAGCAAGCACGCACCAGGGAGAGTCGCTGATGAGCAATAAATCGCTGATCGCCCTTATTGTCGGCGTCGTCGTGGCGATCGCTGCCTGGAACTGCTTCTACATCGTGGCTCAGACCGAGCGTGCGGTGCTGCTGCAGTTCGGTCGTGTAGTCCAGACTGATGTTCAGCCGGGCCTGCATGTGAAAGTGCCTTACGTTAACCAGGTGCGCAAATTCGACGCACGCCTGATGACGCTGGATGCACCGACACAACGCTTCCTGACGCTGGAAAAGAAAGCCGTCATGGTCGATGCCTACGCCAAGTGGCGCGTGAAAGATGCCGAGCGCTTCTACACCGCGACTTCCGGCCTCAAGCAGATTGCTGACGAGCGTCTTTCCCGTCGTCTGGAGTCGGGCCTGCGTGACCAGTTCGGTAAGCGCACGCTGCATGAAGTGGTTTCCGGTGAGCGCGATGCGCTGATGACCGATATCACGGCTTCGCTGAACAAGATGGCGGAAAAAGAGCTGGGCATCGAAGTTGTCGATGTTCGGGTCAAGGCCATCGATCTGCCGAAGGAAGTGAACCGCAGCGTGTTCGAACGCATGAGTTCCGAGCGTGAGCGTGAAGCTCGCGAGCACCGCGCCAAGGGTAACGAACTGTCGGAAGGCATTCGTGCCGACGCTGATCGTCAACGCCGCGTGTTGCTGGCTGAAGCCTATCGTGAATCTGAAGAGGTTCGTGGTGATGGTGATGCCCAGGCCGCTGCGATCTACTCCAAGGCCTACGGCCAGGATCAGGAATTCTACGGTTTCTACCGTAGCCTGCGTGCCTACCGTGAAAGCTTCGCGAACAAATCCGACGTCATGGTCCTGGACCCAAGCAGCGACTTCTTCCGTTACCTGGAAAAAGCCAAGCCTTGATACGACGTTGACCTGAATCATCCCCCGCCTGGCGGCTAACGCCTCGGGCGGGGTGATCCTTTGGGAAAACGTGTGTATGATGCGGCAGCCGGGAAATTCCCGGCTTTTTTGCGTCTGCACGTTTGATTGCTGTTTTTTATGCAGGCGTCCGAGTTGAATGACTCGACAGGTTTTTCGAGGAAAGTGGTTGGTGAAGCCGATTTCAGGCTTTTCGCCGCGTCGTTCATGCGCGTTGTTTGTGCGCATGAGCCGATCATTTTCTGCTTCACTCAAGGCTCGCCCAAAGGCTTGCCGCCCGGATCATAGGGGAATGGCGTAATGGCAACGGTAGACCGCTGGCTGCTGCCAGATGGCATCGAAGAAGTACTGCCACCAGAAGCGGCGCGCATTGAAGTCGCGCGTCGTCAGGTGTTGGATCTGTTCCAGAGCTGGGGTTACGAGTTTGTCGTGACTCCCCATATCGAGTACCTGGAATCCCTGCTGACCGGCGCGGGCCAGGACCTCGATCTGCGTACCTTCAAGGTCATCGACCCGCAATCGGGCCGGCAGATGGGGTTCCGTGCCGACATTACGCCGCAAGTGGCGCGCATCGATGCGCACACCTTGCGTCGCGAAGGCCCGAGCCGTCTGTGCTATGCCGGTAGCGTGCTGCACGCTCAACCGCGCGCCTTGTCGTCCTCGCGCAGCCCGATCCAGCTGGGTGCCGAGTTATACGGCGATGCCAGCCCGAGCAGCGACGTGGAAGTCATCAGCCTGATGTTGGCTATGCTGCAACTGGCCGATGTGCCGGATGTGCACATGGACCTCGGTCATGTGGGTATCTACCGCAGCCTGGCTCGCGCCGCCGGTTTGTCCGGTGAAGTCGAGCAACAGTTGTTCGACGCGTTGCAACGTAAGGCCATCGACGAGGTCATTACCTTGACCGAAGGCCTGCCTGCCGATTTGTCGGGCATGTTGCGGGCGCTGGTTGACCTGTGTGGCGGCCGTGAAGTCTTGAGCGCTGCCCGCGAGCGTCTGGCGGATGCGCCGGCGCCAGTACTGGCCGCTCTGGACGACTTGCTGGCGATTGCCGAGCGTCTGTCCACGCGTTTCCCCGAGTTGCCGTTGTATTTCGACCTGGGCGAGTTGCGCGGCTACCACTACCACACCGGTGTGGTGTTCGCGGTGTTCGTACCGGGTGTTGGCCAGTCCATTGCTCAGGGCGGTCGTTACGACGACATCGGTGCCGACTTCGGTCGTGCCCGTCCGGCAACCGGCTTCTCTACCGATTTGAAAACCCTGGTGACCCTGGGGCGTGCTGAGATCGAGTTACCGTCTGGCGGTATCTGGATGCCTGACAGTACGGATGCAGCACTCTGGCAGCAGGTTTGCCAGTTGCGCAGTGAGGGTCAGCGTGTCGTTCAGGCGTTGCCTGGGCAACCTTTGGCCGCCGCCCGTGAAGCGGACTGCGACCGGCAATTGATTCAGCAGAACGGGCTTTGGCAAGTATCGCCACTGGCTTCTTGAGTTTTCCTGTCGGCTGCGGCCGGCACCAAGTTTGCGCGAATGAGGACAAGTGTTATGGGTAAGAATGTCGTAGTCCT
Organism: Pseudomonas sp. 478; assembly: GCF_003254125.1. Lineage (NCBI taxonomy): Bacteria > Pseudomonadati > Pseudomonadota > Gammaproteobacteria > Pseudomonadales > Pseudomonadaceae > Pseudomonas > Pseudomonas sp. 478. The sequence continues at coordinate 203,809 of NZ_QKZG01000003.1, read as the reverse complement.
GGGCACCCAATGGGGTGATGAGGGCAAAGGCAAGATCGTTGATCTGCTGACCGAACATGCTGCCGCCGTAGTGCGCTACCAGGGTGGCCACAACGCTGGTCACACCCTGGTGATCGATGGCGAAAAAACCGTCTTGCACCTGATCCCGTCGGGCGTGCTGCGCGAAGGCGTGCAGTGCCTGATCGGCAACGGCGTGGTGGTTGCACCCGACGCTCTGCTGCGGGAAATCATCAAGCTGGAAGAGAAAGGCGTACCGGTGCGCGAGCGCCTGCGTATCAGCCCGTCCTGCCCGCTGATCCTGTCCTTCCACGTAGCGCTGGACCAGGCCCGTGAAAAGGCCCGTGGCGAACTGAAGATCGGTACGACCGGTCGCGGCATCGGCCCGGCTTACGAAGACAAGGTTGCACGGCGTGGCCTGCGTGTGGGCGACCTGCTCAACATGCCGCGCTTTGAAGACAAGCTGCGCGAACTGGTGGACTACCACAACTTCATGCTGGTGGGTTACTACAAAGAGCCTGCCATCGAGTTCGAAAAAACCCTGGCCGAGTGCAAAGAATACGCTGAACTGCTCAAGCCGCTGATGCTGGACGTGACGGCCGAGCTCCACGACCTGCGTCGCGCTGGCAAAGACATCATGTTCGAAGGCGCCCAAGGTTCGTTGCTCGACATCGACCACGGTACCTATCCGTACGTGACCAGCTCCAACACCACCGCTGGTGGCGTGGCGACAGGTTCGGGCGTTGGTCCGATGTTCCTGGATTACATTCTGGGCATCACCAAGGCTTACACCACTCGCGTAGGTTCGGGTCCATTCCCGACTGAGCTGTTTGACGAAGTGGGTGCTCACCTGGCCAAACAAGGTCACGAGTTCGGCGCTACCACCGGCCGTGCCCGTCGTTGCGGCTGGTTCGACGCCGTTATCCTGCGTCGTGCTATCGATGTGAACAGCATCTCGGGCATCTGCCTGACCAAGCTCGACGTGCTCGACGGCCTCGAAACCATCAACATCTGCGTCGGCTACAAAGATGCGCAAGGCAATGCCGTTGCCCCGACTGATGCTGACAGCTACGTGGGCCTGCAGCCTGTGTACGAAGAAGTGCCGGGCTGGACCGAGTCGACTGTGGGTGCCAAAACCATGGAAGAGCTGCCAGCTAACGCCCGTGCTTACATCAAGCGCGTCGAAGAGCTGATCGGTGCGCCGATCGACATTATTTCGACGGGCCCGGACCGCAACGAAACCATCGTTTTGCGTCATCCGTTCGCTTAATAAGTCGTTGATGTAAAACACAAAGGCCCCTCATTTGGGGCCTTTGTCGTATCTGCCTGTCGGGCGGCACGACCTTTGCTGTGATGTTGATTAAAAGCATCGCTTCCAGTGCGCCATCAATTTAATGGCGTCAAGCAGAGGGATTTTAAGTGTCAGCCATTCTCTCACTGTTACAAAGCCGTCTTCTGCGGCCAGTGTTCGTTACCCTTGGTATCGCCCTTTTGGTGCAAGTGCTTGTAGCTGTCGCCCTGACTCGGAGCACAGTGACCGCACTGGAAGCTGATTTAGGTGTTCGCCTGGGTGCTGACAGTCAAAAGCTCTCCGGGGAACTGGAGCAGGCGGGGCGGGAAGTCACGTCGAGCCTCGACAGCCTGTCGACCAATACCCGTCAGCGACTCACCGCCGGCCTGTCGTCACGTTTGAAGGATGAGCAGGCACAACTGCGTGGGACATTGGAAAAGGACCTGAAGGACTCTGCCAATGACATGGCGCAGCTTCTGGCTTCAGTCGCACCTCGCGCCATGTGGGACAGCGACGTTCCAACCTTGTCCGAATTCGCCCGCCGGGCCCAGCGCAATCCCAACGTGCTGTTCGTGATCTACGACGACGCTACTGGCCAGCACCTGACGCGCTATCTGAACCGCGAGAACCCGATCAACAAAGCGCTACTGGAGAAAGGCCAGGGCGAGCGCGCATTGGACAAAGTGCTGGATGCGGCGAAGAACGATCCATCGGTCTACTACCTCGAAGCCTCAATCAGCCCCAATGGCGTGGAAATCGGCAAGGTCTTGATGGGTGTTTCCACCGCTTCCGTGGAAGTCGATCTGGCAGCCCTCGACAAACGCTTTTCGGCACTGATCGCCAGCAGTGATCAACTGGTCGGCGACAGCCTCAAAGGCGCGGCGGCTGATAGTGCAGCAGCGATGGGCGCGCGTCTGAAGTCGGCGCAGTCCACGGCTTCAGCGATGCAGGCCAACACCACCAGCACCGTGCAGGAAGCGGCAGGCACTTTGCGCTGGCGCATCGGCATGGGGCTCGCGTTGGTCGGTTGCGGTGTGCTGCTGTTGCTCGCGGTGGTGCTGGGTCGTCGAGTGGTCAATCGCTTGAAGCTGCTCATCGCTGCCATGGATGACCTGGCGGCGGGCGAGGGCGACTTGACCAAGCGGGTGCAGATCAACAGTAAGGACGAAATCGGTGACATGGCCTCGGCGGTCAATCGCTTTGTGGATAAGTTGCAGCCGATCGTGCGCGAAGCGGGCGATGTGGCTCAGCGTACCGGTGTGGAAATCGGCGCGATGACGTTGCGCAATGCCGGGGCCGATAAAGCGGCGGGCATGCAGCGCGATGAAGTGGCCGAGAGCCTGCGTGCGTTGTCGCAAATGGCTGATGAAGCCCAGTCGGAAAGTCATGCCATGCAGGCGGCCTTGCAGCAAGTGGTGGATATTCGTTCGGCGACGGATGAAAACACGCGGACGTCGGCGAAAGTCGGCAGCCTGATCGAGGCGTTGGCCGGGCAGGTCGACACCGGGGCGAAAGTCATCGAGCGGCTGGCGCAGCAGAGTGAGCAAATTGAAGTGGTGTTGACGGTGATTCACGGGATCGCCGAGCAGACCAACCTGCTGGCGCTGAACGCGGCGATCGAAGCGGCGCGTGCGGGCGAGACCGGTCGCGGGTTTGCCGTGGTCGCCGATGAAGTGCGAGCGCTGGCGAGCAAGACGCAGAGCTCCACTGGCGATATTCAGGCGCACATCGTTGCCTTGCAACAAGGTGCGCGTGAGGCGGTGGCGGCGATCGGTCAGGCCGGGCGTCAGGCCAGCGAAGGTTTGCTGGTGCTGCGTGACAGTGCGCGGTTGCAGCAATCGGTGCAGGCGTCGGTCGAGCAGGTTCATGCGGCGATTGGTCTGGCAACGCAGGCAGCGGCGCATCAGGCGCAAGGCGCGCAAGCGGTGCGCGGTCGGGTTGAAACCATTCATGCACAGGCTGAGAAAGCGGCTCAAGCGGTGGTGGAAACCACGGCCAGCGGCAAGGTACTGGATGGATTGGCGGCGCAGTTGAAGGCGAGTCTGGGGCAGTTCAGGGCTTAAATGTGTATCGACTGGGCGGGCCTCTTCGCGAGCAAGCCCGCTCCCACAGTGATTGTTGGTGGACACAAGATTTGTGAACACTTCAGATCAAATGTGGGGGCGGGCTTGCTCGCGAAAGCGGTCTTAACGGCTCAGATACATCCGGGTAGTCAGCAGATAAACCGGCAACCCCGACACCAAAATCAACAACGCCGCATAAGGCGCCGCCGCCGCAAACTCCACATTCGCGGTATGCGCCCAGACTTCCGTCGCCAGGGTATTGAGCCCGGTCGGACTCAACAGCAGCGTCGCCGTCAGTTCCTTCATCGCGTCCAGAAACACCAGCGCAAACGCTGCGCCCAGCGCCGGGAAAATGATCGGCAAGGTCACCCGACAAAACGCACTGAAAGACGTTGCGCCCAGCGTGCGCGCAGCCTCTTCCAGTTGCGGCGCAGCCTTGTTCAGCGCCGTACGAATCGGCGCCTGAGCCAGCGGCAAAAACAGCAACGCATAGGCGATCAGCAACAATGCCGAAGTCTGGTACAGCACGGGCACATAGTGCAGGGCGAAATACACCAACGTCAGTGCGATCACCAGTCCTGGCAGAGCATGCAGCAGATACGGCAAGCGTTCGGCCCAGATCGCCAATTGGCCCTTGTGGCGCACCACCAGCAATCCCACCGGCACTGCCAACACCAGGCACAGCGCCGCGCCGCCCAGTGACAACGCCAGGGAGGAGAGCAGCGCCTCGCTGATCGCCGCCACCGGGAATGCTGCCGACGAACCCACTGCTAGCCAGTACGCCAGCATCCCGAGCGGAATACCGCTGCCGATGATCGCCAGCGCCAGGCAATAAAGTTGTCCGGCGGCAGCCCAAGGCCCCAGCCGGACCTGTTCCGCATGCCGGGCCGCGCCCTGACCGGTACGCACGTGTCGGCCCTTGCCGCGTACGCGCAGTTCCAGCCACAACAGCATCAGACACAGCGCCAGCAACACGGCGGAAAGCATCGCCGCATTCGCGTTACTGAATTCCAGTTCGAACTGTTGATAGATTGCGGTGGTAAACGTCTGCAGGCCGATGATCGATAGAGCACCGAACTCCACCAGCATGTGCAGCGCGATCAGCAGCGAGCCGGCGAGCAGTGATGGCCAGAGCAGCGGCAGGGTAATTCTGAAAAACACGCCCCAGCGATTCTGCCCCAGTGTGCGGGCGGACTCTTCGAGGGAGGGATCGAGATTGCGCAGGGTCGCCGCGACCGGCAGAAAGATCAGCGGATACTTGGACAGGGTCATCACCAGGATCGCCCCGCCCAAGCCTTCGAAATGAGCACTCAGTGAGACCCAGGTAAAGCTGCTGACAAACGCCGGTACCGCGAACGGCAGGCACAGAATCACGCCCCACAAGCGCCGCCCCGGCAAGTTGCTGCGCTCAAGCAGCCAGGCCAGTGACAGGCCGATCACGCCACAAGCGAGCGTCACACCGACCATCAGTGCCAATGTGTTGCGCAGCAGGCCAAACACATAAGGGCGCCACAACAAATGCAGCGCCTCAGCCCAGCCGGCCTGCCAGGTTTTGAGTCCGACATACGCCAGTGGCAACAGGCTGAGCACCACCAGCAGCAAAACCGGTAGCAGCAGCCAGATCGATGGCCGCTTGCGCCGTGGCACGTAACCCCCGCGCGCGACGGGGGCGGATAACGATGCGCTCATCAGTTCAAGCCAACGTCACGTTCCAGGTCCAGGGCTTGCTCGGCATTGCCGAGATCGGCTGGGGTGACCTTCGGTGCCTCAAGTTCGCTGAACGGCTTGAGCCCGCGATCCGATTCCATGCCTTTGTGCAGCGGGTATTCGGCGGTGGTCTGGGTGATCACGCGCTGACCTTCTTCGCTGGCCATGTAAGCGAGGAATTGCTGGGCTTCTTTTGGATGTTTGCTGGATTTCAGCACGGCCGCACTGGAAACAGTGATCAGCCCGCCGACGTCGCCGCCGGTGAAGTAATGCAGTTTCGAATCGAGCTGACCTTTTTCACGCTGCAAGGCGAACCAGTAGTAGTTGTTCACCAGCACGGTAGCGACTTCGCCGTTTTCCACTGCCTTCAATGCAACCATGTTGTTGCTGTAGGTCTTGCCGAAAGCACGCAAACCGGTCAGCCATTCTTCGGCCGCGTCCATGCCGTGCACTTTGATGATTGCCACGGCCTGTTCCTGGAACGCGCCACTGGTGGGCACGAAGCCGACCTTGCCTTGCCATTTCGGATCGGAGAACTCCATGACCGACTTGGGCAGGTCTTTTTCGTCAATCAGCTTTGGGTTGTAGGCGACGACGCGGACTCGCGCGGTGATGCCGATCCAGGTGCCGTTGCCGGCGACGTAGTCTTTGGGCAGAACGGCCAGAGTGGCGGCATCGGTCTGCGCCAGCAGGCCTTGTTCGCCGAGTTTGTTCAGTGGTGGCGATTCTTCGGTGTAGATCACGTCGGCAGGGGAGCGAGCACCTTCTTCGACGACCTGGCTGGCGAGCTGGTTGCTGCTGCCTTTGCGCACATTGACGTGAATCCCGGTCTTGGCTTCGAAGGCTTTGGCGATGGCATCGCCGACTTCTTTGTGTTGACCGTTATAGAGTGTCAGGGAAACCGGTTCGGCGGCTTGGGTGAGGGGAGTGGCGAGTGCCAGGCCGAGCAGGGTCATGGTCAGGCCGCGGCGCAGGGTATTTCGAAACATCATTCGCAAGGTTCCTCACTGTCGCATTGCAAAAACTTGAAACAATGATAAACGATATTGTTTCTCAAGTGCGCCTTGCGGGGCGAAGACGGCTCTGCTAGAGCGGGCTCGGGCGTAACGCTCAACCTGTAGGAGCTAAGCTTGCTCGCGATGGCGATCTCAAGGACGCCATCGCCGGCAAGCCGTGCTCCTACAGAAGGCGCGCAGTGGCTCTCATAAGATTTTTTGAAAGCCAGAAACGCAAAAACCCGCTTTCGCGGGTTTTTGTGAAATTTCAGATCGACTCTGAAATTTGAATTGGTGCCCAGAAGAAGACTCGAACTTCCACGACCTTGCGGTCACCAGCACCTGAAGCTGGCGTGTCTACCAATTTCACCATCTGGGCATAATCTTCAGCGTTGCCGCTGTTGATGTGGCGAACTATACGGAGAGCTTTTTGATCTGTAAACCCCTGATTTAGTTTTAATAATTCAGGGGCTTGGAATGCAAAAAACCCGCTTTCGCGGGTTTTTGTGTGAGCCTTGAAATTGATCTAATCTCAAGCTCGAAATTGGTGCCCAGAAGAAGACTCGAACTTCCACGACCTTGCGGTCACCAGCACCTGAAGCTGGCGTGTCTACCAATTTCACCATCTGGGCATTATCGACAATGCGTCTGCGTCGTCGATGGCGCGCACTATACGGAGCGTCTTTTTAACTGTAAACCCCTGAAGTCGAAAAAACCTGGAAAATTTTACCAGTGGCATTTAATTCAGCTTCGCGCTGTCGATAAAGGGCTTTAGATGGGCTCTCATAGCCTGAAATTTCCCGTTTCATTACGCCTATGCCAAACTAACCCGCATATAGACAAGGTGAAAACTCTCTAATGGCCGATTGGCAGTCCCTCGATCCCGAGGCCGCTCGTGAAGCGGAAAAATATGACAACCCTATTCCTAGCCGCGAACTGATCCTTCAGCACCTTGCTGATCGGGGTTCGCCTGCTAACCGCGAGCAGCTGGTCGAAGAGTTTGGTCTGACGACAGAAGACCAGATCGAAGCCCTGCGCCGCCGCCTGCGCGCCATGGAGCGCGACGCTCAACTCATCTATACCCGTCGCGGCACCTATGCGCCGGTGGACAAGCTCGACCTGATCCTGGGCCGCATCAGCGGTCACCGTGACGGCTTCGGCTTCCTGGTCCCGGACGACGGCAGTGACGATCTGTTCATGAGCCCGGCGCAAATGCGTCTGGTGTTCGATGGCGATCGTGCCCTGGCCCGCGTTTCCGGCCTCGACCGTCGCGGTCGCCGCGAAGGCATGATCGTCGAAGTGGTGTCCCGTGCCCACGAGACCATCGTTGGTCGTTACTTCGAAGAGGGCGGCATTGGTTTCGTCGTTGCGGACAATCCGAAGATCCAGCAAGAAGTGCTGGTGACGCCGGGCCGTAACGCCAACGCCCAGATCGGTCAGTTCGTCGAAGTGAAGATCACTCACTGGCCGACGCCACGCTTCCAGCCGCAAGGCGACGTGGTCGAAGTCGTGGGTAACTACATGGCGCCGGGCATGGAAATCGACGTTGCCCTGCGCACGTACGACATTCCTCACGTCTGGCCTGAGGCTGTGTTGAAAGAGGCCGCCAAGCTCAAGCCGGAAGTCGAAGAGAAAGACAAAGAGAAGCGCATCGACCTGCGCCATCTGCCGTTCGTGACCATCGACGGTGAAGATGCGCGCGACTTCGATGATGCGGTCTACTGCGAAGCCAAACCGGGCAAGCTGCGCCTGTTCTCCGGCGGCTGGAAGTTGTACGTGGCGATTGCCGACGTTTCCAGCTACGTGAAAATCGGTTCGGCGCTGGACAACGAGTCCCAAGTTCGTGGCAACTCGGTGTATTTCCCTGAGCGCGTCGTGCCGATGCTGCCTGAGCAGCTGTCCAACGGCCTGTGCTCGCTGAACCCGCACGTCGATCGTCTGGCCATGGTTTGCGAGATGACCATCTCCAAATCCGGCGAGATGACCGACTACTGCTTCTACGAAGCGGTGATTCACTCCCACGCTCGCCTGACCTACAACAAAGTCAGCGCGATGCTGGAAACGCCGAAACTCACCGAGGCGCGTGAGCTCCGTGGCGAGTACAACGACGTTCTGCCGCACCTCAAGCAGCTTTACGCGCTGTACAAAGTGCTGCTGGCCGCTCGTCACGTGCGTGGCGCGATCGATTTCGAAACGCAGGAAACCCGGATCATCTTCGGGACCGAGCGCAAGATTGCCGAAATCCGTCCGACCGTTCGTAATGATGCGCACAAGCTGATCGAGGAATGCATGCTGGCGGCCAACGTGGCCACCGCCGAATTCCTGAAAAAGCACGAAATCCCTGCGCTGTACCGCGTCCACGATGGCCCGCCACCGGAGCGTCTGGAAAAACTGCGCGCTTTCCTTGGCGAGCTCGGCCTGTCCCTGCACAAAGGCAAGGACGGCCCGTCGCCGAAGGATTACCAGGCATTGCTGGCGAGCATCAAGGACCGTCCGGATTTCCACCTGATCCAGACCGTTATGCTGCGTTCGTTGAGTCAGGCGGTGTACAGCGCCGATAACCAGGGCCACTTCGGCCTGAATTACGAAGCCTATACCCACTTCACCTCGCCGATCCGCCGCTACCCGGACTTGCTCACGCACCGGGCGATTCGCAGCGTCATCCATTCGAAAATGGACACCCCGCACGTTCGCCGTGCTGGCGCGATGACCATTCCGAAAGCGCGCATCTACCCGTACGACGAAGCGATCCTGGAGCAACTCGGCGAGCAGTGCTCGATGAGCGAGCGCCGTGCCGACGAAGCGACCCGCGACGTTGTGAACTGGCTCAAGTGCGAGTTCATGAAAGACCGTGTGGGCGAGTCGTTCCCGGGTGTGATCACTGCCGTGACCGGTTTTGGTCTGTTCGTCGAACTGACCGATATCTACGTCGAAGGCCTGGTGCACGTCACCGCGCTGCCGGGCGATTACTACCACTTCGATCCTGTGCACCACCGCCTGGCCGGTGAGCGTACCGGTCGCAGCTTCCGTCTTGGCGATACCGTTGAAGTGCGCGTTATGCGCGTCGACCTCGACGAGCGCAAGATCGACTTCGAGATGGCTGAAAAAACCATCAGTGCGCCGATTGGTCGCAAGAAACGCGGGACTGAAACCGCTGCGCCAGCTACCAAAACGGCTGCAGAGCCGGCCCCGGCGAAAACCGGTCGTCGTCCTGCCAAGGAAAAGGCTGTCGAAGCCTATCGCCCGAGCGATGCTGCGGCGAAAAATGCCGAATTGCGCAAAAGCCGCGAATTGAAGCAGGCGTTATTGTCTGAAGCGAAAAGCGGCGGTAAAGCGGCGTCTGGGGGAAAGACCGGACGGTCGGCGCCTGACAAGGCTCCCGGCGGCAAGCCAGCCAAACCGAGCAAACACCGTAAAGGCCCGCCAAAAGCGGGTTCTGCTCCAGCCGCCAAAAGCGGCGGGGCGCGTAAACCGAAGGCCAAGTCATGAGTCAGTTGGAAAAGATCTACGGCGTGCACGCTGTAGAAGCGTTGCTGCGTCACCACCCAAAACGCGTCAAGCAGATCTGGTTGGCCGAAGGCCGCAGTGATCCGCGTGTTCAGACGCTGATCGAGCTGGCTAACGAAAATCGCGTGGCCGTTGGCAACGCCGAACGCCGTGAGCTGGATGCCTGGGTTGAAGGCGTGCACCAGGGCGTGGTGGCAGAGGTGAGTCCGAGCCAGGTCTGGGGCGAGGCGATGCTCGACGAATTGCTCGATCGCACCGAAGGCGCACCGCTGTTGTTGGTGCTCGATGGCGTGACCGATCCGCACAACCTCGGCGCTTGCCTGCGTTCGGCCGATGCGGCCGGTGCTCTGGCGGTGATCGTTCCGAAGGACAAGTCGGCGACGTTGACCCCGACGGTACGTAAAGTGGCTTGCGGCGCGGCGGAAGTGATTCCGTTGGTTGCGGTGACCAATCTGGCGCGCACCCTGGAAAAGCTCAAGCAGCGTGGCTTGTGGGTTGTCGGTACGGCGGGCGAGGCTGAACAGAGTCTGTATCAGCAAGACATGACCGGCCCGACCATCCTGGTCATGGGTGCTGAGGGCAGCGGCATGCGTCGCCTGACCCGCGATCTTTGCGACTACCTGGTGCACCTGCCGATGGCGGGTAGCGTCAGTAGCCTCAACGTTTCCGTGGCGACCGGCGTCTGCCTGTTTGAAGCCCGGCGCCAGCGCGTCGTCAAGGCTGCCGGAACCGCCAAGAAGTCCTGATCCAGCGGTAACCCCCTCCTGTGGGAGCTAGCCTGCTAGCGATGGCGGAGTCACATTCAACATCAATATTGAATGTTATTTCCTCATCGCTAGCAGGCTAGCTCCCACAGTGGTTTGTGTTTTGGGCAAATAGTCGTGGCTGTTCAAATAATCACCAATTGCCTTGCACCTCTTCTGTCCCTTCTCTACAATTGCGCCCCTTGCTGTGACGGCAGGCACGCATGTGTCTATCGCAAGCAAGTCCATAAGTGTCATTCACTCCTTGTCTGACCGCTTTTGAGCGGCAGGCTACAACCCGTAAGGAGCATTCATGCGTCATTACGAAATCATCTTTTTGGTCCACCCGGATCAAAGCGAGCAAGTCGGCGGCATGGTAGAGCGTTACACCAAGCTGATCGAAGAAGACGGCGGCAAAATCCACCGTCTGGAAGATTGGGGCCGTCGTCAACTGGCCTACGCAATCAACAATGTTCACAAGGCTCACTACGTGATGCTGAACGTTGAATGCACTGGCAAGGCCCTGGCCGAGCTGGAAGACAACTTCCGCTACAACGATGCAGTGATCCGTAACCTGGTCATCCGTCGCGAAGAAGCCGTTACCGGCCAATCCGAGATGCTCAAGGCTGAAGAAAACCGCAGTGAGCGCCGTGAGCGTCGCGACCGTCCTGAGCACGAAGGCGCTGAAAGCGCTGACAGTGATGACAGCGACAACAGCGATAACGCTGACGAGTAATCCACGGACCTTTTGAGGAGCCTATTACATGGCACGTTTCTTCCGTCGTCGTAAATTCTGCCGCTTCACCGCTGAAGACGTGAAAGAGATCGATTACAAAGATCTCAACACTCTGAAAGCTTATGTATCCGAGACCGGCAAAATCGTTCCAAGCCGCATCACCGGTACCAAAGCACGTTATCAGCGTCAGCTGGCCACCGCTATCAAGCGCGCCCGCTTCCTGGCCCTGCTGGCCTACACCGACAGCCACGGCCGCTGAGACCGGGCAGTCGACACGTAGCAAAGGATTGAAAGCATGCGTGCCATAGCTGAGTTCATCATGCGCGGCCGTATGCAGGCCACTCTGGTAGTGGCCGGATGCGCAACATTGCCGTTGTTGTATTGGTTGGGTGCTGCCGCGGGTTGCCTTGTGCTCCTGCGGCGCGGATTGAAGGACGCCCTGGGCGTTCTTGCTCTGGGACTGCTGCCGGCGTTGATCTGGTGGCTTTACTCCGATGACCCACGGGCACTTCTGGTGCTGCTGGGGTCTTGGAGCCTTGCGTTGGTTTTGCGCGCAAGCGAATCCTGGAACCGCGTGCTGCTGGTCAGCATAGCGATGGGAGTGGTGTTTTCAGTGGTGCTGGGGACGGCTTTTGGTCCCCAAATCGAGATGCTGGCGCAGGCTTTGATAAAAGTCATGCCGTCGCTACTCGGTGATGTCTACCAGAAGTTGTCGGTAGACGAGCAAGCGCATTTTGCGTCCCTGATCGCACCGGTCCTGACCGGCCTGATTGCGGCCTTGTTGCAAATCGTCAGTGTGCTGAGCCTGCTTGTCGGGCGCTACTGGCAGGCGTTGTTGTACAACCCGGGTGGTTTTGGTCGCGAGTTTCGCGCCATCCGATTCCCGCTGGGGCTGGCGATGTTGCTGCTGGCGTTCATGCTTCTGGGACCGAACATCGGTCCACAGATGGCCATGTTGACGCCGTTGTGCAGTGTACCGCTGGTGTTCGCCGGGCTGGCCCTGATTCACGGGCTGGTGGCGCAAAAGCGACTGGCCAGGTTCTGGCTGGTGGGGTTGTACGTCACGCTGTTGCTGTTCATGCAGCTGATCTATCCGTTGCTGGTGGTCTTGGCCATCGTCGACAGCCTGATTGATTTTCGCGGTCGTTCGACGCCGAAAGACGTCGATAGCGCGAACGGTGAAGGTTAAAAGTTAAGAGGATTTTCACATGCAACTGATCCTTCTGGAAAAAGTCACCAACCTGGGCAACCTGGGTGACAAAGTGAACGTTAAGGCTGGTTACGGTCGTAACTACCTGCTGCCTTACGGCAAAGCTACCGCTGCGACCGCTGCCAACCTGGCTGCGTTCGAAGAGCGTCGTGCTGAGCTGGAAAAAGCCGCAGCAGATCGTAAAACTTCGGCTGAAAGCCGCGCTGCCCAACTGGCTGAGCTGGAAGTGACTATCACTGCCACCGCTGGCGACGAAGGCAAGCTGTTCGGTTCGATCGGTACTCACGACATCGCTGATGCACTGACCGCCTCTGGCGTTGAAGTTGCAAAAAGCGAAGTTCGTCTGCCGAACGGCACTATCCGCAACGTAGGCGAATTCGACGTAGCCGTGCACCTGCACGCCGAAGTTGAAGCCACCGTACGCGTTGTCGTGGTAGCAGCTTAAGCAGCACTTGTCGGCTGGTGCCCTCGGGTGCTTGCCGGTAACATCGGGCACGATCCTGTTTACAGGTCGTGCCCTTTGTCTTTCTGCAGTTCCTGATTTTCACATCTAATTCCAAGTGGCCATGAACGATATCTCCGCTCCCGAGCAATACGATCTGCAAACCGCTGCCCTGAAGGTGCCGCCGCATTCCATCGAGGCCGAACAGGCCGTGCTCGGTGGTTTGATGCTGGACAACAACGCCTGGGAACGCGTGCTTGATCAGGTGTCGGACGGCGATTTCTATCGACATGACCACCGTTTGATCTTCCGCGCGATCGCCAAGCTCGCTGACCAGAACTCGCCGATCGACGTCGTGACCCTTGCCGAGCAATTGGACAAGGAAGGTCAGACGTCGCAAGTCGGCGGCCTCGGATACCTTGGCGAACTGGCAAAAAACACGCCGTCCGTCGCCAACATCAAGGCATATGCCCAGATCGTTCGTGCGCGGGCGACGTTGCGGCAGTTGATCGGCATCGCCACCGAAATCGCCGACAGCGCCTTCAACCCGGAAGGCCGCTCGGCTGAAGAGATTCTCGACGAAGCCGAACGGCAGATTTTCCAGATCGCCGAGGCTCGGCCAAAAACCGGCGGCCCGGTGAGCGTGAACGACCTGTTGACCAAGGCCATCGACCGCATCGACACCTTGTTCAACACGGACAACGCCATTACCGGCCTGTCCACCGGTTATACCGATCTCGACGGTATGACCAGCGGCCTGCAGCCGTCTGACCTGATCATCGTCGCCGGCCGTCCATCCATGGGTAAAACCACCTTTGCGATGAACCTGGTGGAAAACGCCGTGCTGCGCAGCGACAAATGCGTATTGGTTTACTCGCTGGAGATGCCAGGCGAATCGCTGATCATGCGTATGTTGTCGTCCCTCGGCCGGATCGATCAGACCAAGGTTCGTGCCGGTCGCCTGGAAGACGACGATTGGCCGCGCCTGACATCGGCGGTCAACTTGCTCAACGATCGCAAGCTGTTCATTGACGATACGGCCGGTATCAGCCCCTCGGAAATGCGCGCACGGACCCGGCGTCTGGTGCGTGAACACGGCGATATCGCGCTGATCATGATCGACTACCTGCAATTGATGCAGATCCCGGGTTCTGGCGGTGACAACCGGACCAACGAGATCTCCGAGATTTCCCGTTCCTTGAAAGCCCTGGCCAAGGAATTCAACTGCCCGGTGGTGGCGTTGTCCCAGCTCAACCGCTCCCTGGAGCAGCGACCGAACAAACGCCCGATCAACTCCGACCTCCGGGAATCCGGAGCGATCGAGCAGGATGCCGACGTCATCATGTTCGTGTACCGGGACGAGGTGTATCACCCGGAAACCGAGCACAAAGGCATCGCCGAGATCATCATCGGCAAGCAGCGGAACGGCCCGATCGGTACGTCACGACTGGCGTTCATCGGTAAGTACACCCGCTTCGAAAACCTGGCGCCGGGCAGCTACAACTTCGACGACGAGTAACGTCAAGGGTGTCCGGTTGATAGCTGTGTTTCAGGCGAACAGGGCTCTGATCGCTGGCTCGGTGTAGCCATAGTTCCAACGCAGCTCGTTATCGACGGGAATGTCGTCGATGGCAAAGAAGGCGTACAGCAAGTATTTTTCCTTGCCTGCGCCTTGGGCTTGAACCACCACATCGAACGGCACGGCTTCGACGTTGTAACCCGTTGTTGCCTGTCGTGCCGGCTTGCCCTGTTCATACTCGAAGAGAGTATTCATTCGGGACAGCACATTGTCTCCAGACAACAGAACGGTAGAGGGTCTGGCGTGGGTGAATAGCTTCCCTGGCAGTACATCGATGAGGAATGGGTCCTTTCTGGCGACACCGACATAACCGGGTATCAATCCTCCCCCATAGACCCCAAGAATCTCCCCTTTAACCAGCGGCTTTTTGTTGCTCACCATGTCTTGCCCGATCAAGGTCCTTTCCTCAGGCATCTTGCAGTCGGCGGCGGTGAATGTACGTAGCGTCAGTTTCTCTTCGTACAGGTTGGCTACGTCTTCGAAGCCCTCCCATTGAATGTAAGGTTTGATTGCCGCGGCCTGGTAGCGGGTACCCCCGTCAGCCGATCTGGCCTGCTGCTGAATTTTTTTGATGCGTAACGGTTGCCCTTTCAAGTCCCTGAGGGGGTAACGGCCGTTGTTGGCGCGATCATAGTTGCCGCGTGTGTTGATGGCCTGTTGAAAGGATCTGATGCTGGACATTCGCTCGCGTTCGGCGGCAGTGAATGGCACAGGCATGATGTATTCGGTGGCGCTGTGATAGCTGCCGCTTGCCTCCTCCGGAATATCGAGGTGCCTTGACGAGCCAACGCCCGGGGTGCCGCCCGGTAAGCCGCTATCGGTATCGATCTCCCAGCCACCCCCAGCCTTTTTCCGCACATAGGGCTTGTACGCTCGATAGGGGCTGCGCGCATCGATGATTTGCCAACCCGGTTTGGCGTATTGCACTTGATAGTACAGGCGGTTTTCCAGCACGTAATACGTGTGCGTGCCACCTTGTAGGGGGCGCTGTTCATAAACGCCATCTGCGCGCAGCGACAGGTTTGTCGGTGTTTCTTGCCGGGCAAAATAGGTATCAAGAGGCACGCCTGGAGTGACGGGCTCGGTAGCCCATGACGCATCAGCTTCTCGAATAACCAAAGGTTGTTTGTGTAAATGCTCAATGACGTTGTTGAGCGCGGTTTTGACACGGTCAGTCCAGCTATTGGCAATGGCAAAGCGCTCGGCTTCAGGCAGGGCCGCTTTGATCGAGGTATAGAGGTCGGCCAATCCATTAAGCGAATTTCCCGCCGCATCGTAAGCCCTGTACTGCGTGCCTACTCGAACCAGAACTCTGCGATGAACGGCTGTGTCACTGCCGACGCTGCTCAGCAATGTGCCGTTGAGAGTTGCATCACGCATTTCGATGTGCACCGAGTCGGCCCAGTCAGGCAAGTGCTTGAGGTTCGTGAGGATGAGTTTGTCGGTGTCGAGCGGGCGAGCCGAATCAAGATAAAGCCCCTCATAAGTACGTGCTGTTTCGACTTCTTTGGAATATTCGGCTGCTTCCTTTTCCATGAGTGGCAGCAACTGCCCTTTCCGCACGATTTGTTGTTTTTCCAGTGTGCTGAGGCTAAGTGTCATTTGTTGCAGATAGCTTTTTGGCAGCGTTGGATACTTGGTGCGAATGTGTTCCTGTATCGAGTTTTCCGGTTGATCTGTCAGCGCATAAACTTTTGAAAACAGCAGAGCTTTTGTTGCCGCAAGTTTGATCTCGAGACACTGCGCCAGGCGCTCTGCGTTAGAGGCAGTGGAGGGCGCCAGCCCTTTGAGCAGCTCACTGAGCTCTTCAGTTTCCAACTGCTCGACAACAGCGTCTGTCAGTTCACTGTTTCTGAGTTGGGCGTAGGTCAATCTAAGTTCTGGCAGTGTTGCATTGGCGGAGTCACCAAAAGCAAAGAGCGTTTCAGTCCCGTCGACTACGGTCAGGTATCGAGTGGTTGGCCAGCCGCTCAGTGCGGTGAGCAGGTGCAGCAAGATGAACGGTGAGTAAGTGCCGGTTTTAGTACCTTTGCTGCGTTCTATCTTGAAATCATTTATTTCCTGCCTCAAATCAAAGCGCTTCAACACATCGGTCAGCAGGGCCGGCGGACGTTGGGTGTTCAGATGAAGTTCAATGAGAGCCAATCTGTCTAATCCGCAGACCAGCAGAATGGGCTCGACGGCTTCTTGGCGGATATTGCGTGCGACAGGGCCAAGACGCCTGATCAGTTTCAACCCATCCCAAGTGCGCGGGTCCTCGTGCAGATGGCGCCATCCGGCGGCATCGTTTTGTACCATCTGTGGTGCATACCCGTTTGGATCAGAAGGGTGTTGCAGCTCCCACTGCCGGGTGGCGATGTCGACCTTTACTTCATAGAAATGGTCTTCCAGTGCTACATAGGTTTTTGCGTTGTGTTTATACAAACCTTGAGCGTTGGGATGGATGTTTTCAGGGAGTTGAAGTGTATTCCGATAGGGCATCAGATCGGGGTGCCAGAGTCGTTCGCTATTGTCGCTCAACCTGATTTTCACCAGGTGAGTGGCGATCCCGGTGGTTTTTATTGCGCCAGCCGTGATGATGCCCAGAGCCGCGGCGTCTGCGACGTCGAGCAGATCATTCAACGCTTCATCGGTATCGTCACGACTCCAGGCGGCAACGCCGTGATAGACCGAGTGAAGTAACTGCAACGCTGTTACCGCCAGCATCACTTCACCGATGACCGGTATGAAGGACGCGGCGAAAAATAACAGCGACTCTCCTGCTGCCTCGAGCTCCTGACGTTTTTTCAAGCTGCCGGCGGTGTTGGCATCTGCCGTGGGGACCGCCAGTACACGTGCATCAGCTTTCAGGTGGGCAATGCGTTGCTTGAAGGTCGTTTCATAGATGTCACCGGCCATATCGACACGCACTAAGGGTTTGGCAAAAGACGGATTACTAAGGCGGGTTTCGCCTGACCACAAAGTGCCTGTGGTCAGCGGCGTTCCCTGGCGCTCAAACGGAATGAAGCGATTGAAGAATTTGCGGTAAGAGGGTGTGTCCAGCTTAATTGCCAAGGCTTTTTGAAGCGCGTTATATGAGTCATATCGTTTGATCGCGTTATCGGGATCATCGGGAATGTAAAGGACGTGTTTGATCTGGGGCCATTTATCCCGAAGTATCACGATGCCCGGAAGGGCTATGCCGTCCAGAGTCAGCTGTGAACAGATCAAGTCCTTGTGGCTGCCGGCGTGGCTCAGTTCGAGTAATAGCGTGTGAAGATCTTTGTTGATGGATTTCTTCATCAGGGCGATGTGGATCGCCGCCTCAAAAGTATTTTGATCGTCGTTCCTGATCAGGGCCTTTATCTGGTTTGCCGAGTGAGTGGCGGTTGTTCCCGCCGTTGCGGAAGGTTCCAGTATTTCGCTGATGTGTCTCTGGTACTGCATGCCGATGTCCAGCTCGCGACAAACCCCGGCGAAGTTTTCTGGGCTGACAGCGCTTTTTTTCTTTTCGACGTACCCGGACAAATAGATGGCCGATCCCGCTTCAAAGCCACCGCTCTGGGCTTCGGAAGGTTCGAAGTTCTGCAAAGCGGCGTCTACAAGCGTTTGTTCGGTGGTTTTATGATGTGTTTTGATCAGCCCCAGGAGATGGGAGTTCTTCCACTCGCGCAGCAGTGTGGATTTTTCAGCGTCCAGCGATCCCAGGTGCCCTGTAAGCTTTTCGCTCAACAAGGATCGGGCAAAGTTCACGGGGTTTTTCAGATCTTCGAAGACTGAGGCCAACGCCTGCCTGGCGGCATTGCTTTTGAGCAGGCAAGCGCGAAACGTTTTGCGTTGTTCGGCGGATCCCTCGACTAGCCAGCCAGGCAGCTTGCTCTGGATGAAACTTGCGTGAGCAGATAGGGCCGCAGGGGTAGGTGCGGGGGCTGTATTGCGTAAAGTCGAATCGTTCAAGGGCGCTCCGTGGCTCTGGATAAGCCAGTCTGATAATTGAAGCGCCAGATTACTCGCGGGTTTTTTGCTTGAAGAATCTCTATGTAGTGACCTGTGACCAGCGAAATGTGCTGTATCGGTCAGGGGGGGCAGGCCTGAGGGTAAAAGCCGACCGCTGTTGTCGGAATTGGTTATTTTTTGTGCTATATTCCGCGCCCGCGATTTTTCATCTCAACACCGGTCATCGTCATGCAAACAGCCAAGCCGTTATTTGACTATCCCAAGTACTGGGCCGAATGTTTCGGTCCAGCGCCATTCCTGCCGATGAGCAGGGAGGAGATGGATCAGCTTGGCTGGGATTCCTGCGACATCATCATCGTCACCGGTGATGCGTACGTTGACCATCCGTCGTTCGGCATGGCAATCATCGGCCGGCTGCTGGAGTCGCAAGGCTTCCGCGTCGGGATCATTGCCCAGCCGAACTGGCAGTCCAAAGACGACTTCATGAAGCTCGGCGAGCCGAACCTGTTCTTCGGTGTCGCGGCCGGCAACATGGACTCGATGATCAACCGCTACACCGCCGACAAAAAAATCCGCTCCGATGACGCCTACACCCCTGGCGGCATGGCGGGCAAACGTCCGGACCGCGCGAGCCTGGTTTACAGCCAGCGTTGCAAGGAAGCCTACAAGAACGTGCCGATCGTTCTCGGTGGCATCGAAGCGTCCCTGCGCCGCATCGCCCACTACGATTACTGGCAGGACCGGGTTCGCAACTCGATCCTGATCGACGCCAGCGCCGACATCCTGCTCTACGGCAACGCCGAGCGTGCGATCGTCGAAGTCGCCCAGCGTCTGTCCTACGGTCACAAGATCGAAGACATCACCGACGTGCGCGGTACCGCGTTCATCCGTCGCGATACCCCGAAAGACTGGTACGAAATCGATTCCACGCGCATCGACCGTCCGGGCAAGATCGACAAGATCATCAACCCGTACGTGAACACCCAGGACACCCAAGCCTGCGCCATCGAGCAGGAAAAAGGTCCGGTTGAAGACCCGAGTGAAGCCAAGGTCGTGCAGATTCTGGCCAGCCCGAAGATGACTCGCGACAAGACCGTGATTCGTCTGCCTTCGGTTGAGAAAGTCCGCGGTGACGCGGTTCTGTATGCTCACGCCAACCGCGTGCTGCACCTGGAAACCAACCCGGGCAACGCCCGTGCGCTGGTGCAGAAGCACGGCGAAGTCGATGTCTGGTTCAACCCGCCTCCAATTCCGATGACCACCGAAGAAATGGACTACGTGTTCGGCATGCCCTATGCGCGCATTCCGCACCCGGCGTACGGCAAGGAAAAGATCCCGGCCTACGACATGATCCGCTTCTCGGTGAACATCATGCGAGGCTGCTTTGGTGGCTGCACTTTCTGCTCGATCACCGAGCACGAAGGCCGGATCATCCAGAACCGTTCCGAAGAGTCGATCATTCGCGAAATCGAAGAGATCCGCGACAAGGTCCCCGGCTTCACCGGCGTCATTTCCGACCTCGGCGGCCCGACCGCGAACATGTACCGCATCGCCTGCAAGACCCCGGAAATCGAATCCGCGTGCCGCAAGCCTTCGTGCGTGTTCCCCGGCATCTGCCCGAACCTGAACACCGATCACTCGTCGCTGATTCAGCTGTACCGCAGCGCCCGTGCCTTGCCGGGTGTGAAGAAGATCCTGATCGCTTCCGGTCTGCGCTACGACCTCGCGGTCGAGTCGCCGGAATACGTCAAAGAGCTGGTGACCCACCACGTCGGTGGTTACCTGAAGATCGCCCCGGAACACACCGAGGAAGGTCCGCTCAACCAGATGATGAAACCGGGCATTGGCAGCTATGACAAGTTCAAGCGCATGTTCGAGAAGTACTCCAAGGAAGCCGGGAAAGAGCAGTACCTGATTCCGTACTTCATCGCCGCTCACCCGGGCACCACCGACGAAGACATGATGAACCTGGCCCTGTGGCTCAAGGGTAATGGCTTCCGTGCCGACCAGGTGCAAGCGTTCTACCCGTCGCCGATGGCCACCGCCACCGCGATGTACCACTCGGGCAAGAACCCGCTGCGCAAAGTCACTTATAAAAGTGACGCCGTAACCATCGTCAAGAGCGAAGAGCAGCGTCGTCTGCACAAGGCCTTCTTGCGTTATCACGACCCGAAAGGCTGGCCGATGCTGCGTGAGGCGCTGACCCGCATGGGCCGCGCCGACCTGATCGGGCCGGGCAAGAACCAGTTGATCCCGCTGCACCAGCCGGCGACCGACAGCTACCAGAGCGCCCGTCGCAAGAACTCGACGCCGGCTGGCAGCCACAAAGTTGCGGGTGAGAAGACCACCAAGATCCTGACCCAGCACACGGGCTTGCCACCGCGCGCCAGCGATGGCGGCAATCCGTGGGACAAGCGTGAACAGGCCAAGGCAGCGGCATTCGCCCGCAACCAGCAGGCGGCCAAGGATCGCAAGGACGCGGCCAAAGGCAAGGGTCCGAAGCCTGCGCGCAAGCCGGTTGTACCGCGCTAAACCTCGCTTGAGCTGAACAAAACGCCAACCTTCGGGTTGGCGTTTTGCGTTGAGCGCCACGGAAAACCGGGGCGACGGGTCGGAAGCTGTGTTGGGGCAACTGGCCTCTTCGCGAGCAAGCCCGCTCCCACATTTGATCGGCGCGGTCTTTGCGAGCACGGTCTAATGTGGGAGCGGGCTTGCTCACGAAGAGGCCAGCATAGCCACTACACATCCAGGCTGGCGGTCACCGTCCGCCACATTTGCGTGCAACTCCTCTTAACCAAATTCCCGCATCGCCCGATTTTGGTGCTGTACTGCCTCAAGTAAACGGAGAAAGCGCCAGCGCTGCTGGATGGCATAAGTCTTGCGCGCTTTCCAATACGCTTAAGGCTCGCAGGAGGCACGCCGTGTCGATCCATGTCGCATTGCACCACGTCACGCATTACCGCTACGACCGCGCCGTCGAGCTCGGTCCGCAGATCGTTCGCCTGCGCCCGGCCGCCCACAGTCGCACGCGGATACTGTCCTACGCGCTGAAAGTCTCGCCCGAGCAGCATTTCATCAACTGGCAGCAGGACCCCCAGGGCAATTACCTGGCGCGGTTGGTGTTCCCGGAGAAAACCGATGAGCTGCGGATCGAAGTCGATCTGCTGGCGGAGATGGCGGTCTTCAATCCGTTCGACTTCTTCCTTGAGCCCTACGCGGAAAAGATCCCTTTCGCCTACGCCGCGGATGAGCGCAAAGAGCTGGCGCCGTACCTGGAAACCTTGCCCCTGACGCCAAAGTTCAAAGCGTATCTGGATGGCATCGACCGCACGCCGCTGCCCAGCGTCGATTTCCTCGTCGCACTCAACCAGCGCCTGAGCGAAGACATTGGCTACCTGATCCGCATGGAACCAGGTGTGCAAACGCCCGAACACACCCTGGAACATGCCTCCGGTTCCTGCCGCGACTCCGCGTGGTTGCTGGTGCAGCTGTTGCGCAACCTCGGTCTGGCAGCGCGTTTCGTCTCCGGTTACCTGATCCAGCTCACCGCAGACGTTAAAAGCCTCGACGGCCCGTCGGGCACTGACGTGGACTTCACCGACCTGCACGCCTGGTGTGAGGTCTATTTGCCCGGTGCCGGTTGGATCGGCCTGGACGCGACCTCTGGGCTGTTTGCCGGTGAAGGACACATTCCGTTGGCCTGTAGTCCCGATCCGGGCTCTGCGGCACCGATCAGTGGCTTGGTTGAACCGTGCGAGTGCGAATTCACCCACGAAATGTCGGTGGAGCGGATTTGGGAAGCACCACGGGTAACAAAACCCTACAGCGAAGACCAGTGGCTGGCGATCCAGGCCTTGGGTCGGCAGATCGATGCCGACCTGTTGGAAGGTGACGTACGCCTGACCATGGGCGGCGAACCGACGTTTGTTTCCATCGACGATCCAGACGGCGCCGAGTGGAACACGGCGGCACTGGGGCCAGACAAGCGGCGTCTGTCCGCCGAACTGTTCCAGCGCATGCGTAAGCACTACGCGCCCAAAGGTCTGGTGCATTTCGGTCAGGGCAAGTGGTACCCCGGAGAGCAATTGCCGCGCTGGTCGCTGAACTGCTACTGGCGCCGCGACGATGTGCCGATCTGGCACAACAGCGCGTTGATTGCCGATGAGCAGCAAGACTACGGTGCCAATGGCGAGTTGGCCGGACGCTTTCTGGCGAGTGTCGCCGAACGCCTGAAAATTCCGACACGTTTTGTATTTCCGGCCTACGAAGACAATTTCTATTACCTCTGGCGCGAAGGCACTTTGCCGCAGAACGTCAGCGCCGAAGACTCACGTCTTGAAGAGCCTCTGGAACGTGCACGCCTGCGCAAAGTCTTCAGCCAGGGTCTGGACAAAGTCATCGGCCAGGTCCTGCCGCTGGCGCGCACCGCCAAGGGTGATCAATGGCAAAGTGGCCGCTGGTATCTGCGCGATGAGCATTGCCGACTGGTGCCGGGGGATTCGCCGCTGGGCTATCGCTTGCCGCTCGGCTCGCAGCCTTGGGTGAAAGCGGCGGAGTACCCGTTCATTCATCCTGTGGACCCGAATCAGGATTTCCCTGCACTGCCCGACACTGCGCAACTTCAGAGCCAAGGCGAGCCTGCAGTTGCTGATGAGCGCACGCCAAAGATCGACGAATCCGCCGACTGGCTGACCCGCACGGCGTTCTGCGCGGAAGCACGAGAAGGGCGGTTGTACCTGTTCATGCCGCCGCTGGACCGGGTCGAGGATTATCTGGAACTGGTCAGCGCCATCGAAGCCACCGCCGAAGAATTGCATTGCCCGGTGTTGCTGGAAGGCTATGAACCGCCGAGCGATCCGCGCCTGAGCAACTTCCGGATCACGCCCGACCCGGGTGTGATCGAGGTCAACGTGCAGCCGTCCGCCACATGGGATGAACTGGTCGAGCGCACCGAATTTCTTTATGAAGAAGCGCGCCAGACCCGACTGACCACCGAGAAATTCATGATCGATGGCCGGCACACCGGCACCGGCGGCGGTAACCATTTCGTACTGGGCGGCGCGACACCGGCTGACTCACCGTTTCTACGCCGCCCCGATCTGCTGCGCAGCCTGATCAGCTACTGGCATAACCACCCGTCCTTGTCCTACCTGTTTTCGGGATTATTCATCGGCCCGACGTCTCAGGCGCCACGGGTCGATGAAGCGCGCAATGATGCGTTGTATGAACTGGAAATCGCCTTTGCCCAGATGCCTGAACCGGGGGAGGAGTGCGCGCCGTGGCTGGTGGATCGGTTGCTGCGCAACCTGCTGATCGACGTGACCGGCAACACCCACCGTGCCGAGTTCTGCATAGACAAGCTTTACTCACCGGATGGCGCGACGGGGCGTCTGGGGTTGCTCGAATTGCGCGCCTTTGAAATGCCGCCCCATGCGCGCATGAGCCTGGCCCAGCAGTTGTTGCTGCGGGCGCTGGTGGCTCGATTCTGGCGCGAGCCCTATGCACCGCCGAAGCTGGCGCGCTGGGGCACTGAGCTGCACGATCGTTTCCTGTTGCCACACTTCATCGAACAGGATTTCGCCGACGTCATCGTCGACCTTAATGCCGCCGGTTATCCCGTGCGCGCCGAGTGGTTTGCGGCGCATCTGGAGTTTCGTTTCCCCAAGGTCGGCGATTACGCGGTCAGCGGGATCGAGCTGCAATTGCGCCAGGCGCTGGAGCCCTGGCATGTGCTGGGTGAGGAGGGCGCAGTCGGCGGCACGGTGCGTTACGTGGATTCGTCGCTGGAACGTTTGCAGGTCAAACTCACGGGCCTGCCGCCGCAGCGTTATCTTCTGACCTGTAATGGTATTCCAGTGCCATTGCAACCCACCGGGCGAGTCGGCGAGTTTGTCGCTGGCGTGCGCTTCCGCGCCTGGCAACCGGCCAACTGCCTGCAGCCGACCATTCCGGTCCATGCGCCGTTGGTGTTTGATTTGCTCGATACCTGGATGCAGCGCTCGCTGGGTGGCTGCCAATACCACGTTGCCCATCCGGGCGGACGCAACTACGACAGCTTGCCGGTGAACGCCAATGAGGCGGAGAGCCGTCGAATGGCGCGTTTTTTCCGCATCGGACATACGCCTGGGAAACTTCCTATACCCAATATGGAAATTAACGACGAGCTGCCGATGACTCTCGATTTACGACGTTTCTAAACCGTACGCGACGCTCGGACTTTTCGTATATCCGGGCGTCATGAGCCTGCGTTAGTCTGACCGTTCTTTGCTGTCTGCCGAGCTTTCCATGCCTGACCTGCTTGACCGCTACCCGCTGACGGCGGGCACTTATCACGAACTGCTCGACGACAGCGGCGCCGTGCGCCCGCACTGGCGTCGGTTGTTCGACCATTTGCAACGCAGCACACCAACGCAATTGGTGCAGCGTCAGGCGCTGCTGACCCGGCAGATCCAGGAAAACGGCGTGACCTATAACGTCTACGCCGATCCCAAGGGGGCGGATCGACCTTGGGAGCTTGATCTGCTGCCGCACGTGATTGCAGCTGATGAATGGCAGCAGTTATCGGCCGGAATCGCTCAGCGGGCACGCTTGCTCAATGCTGTGCTGGCAGATTTGTACGGCCCGCAACGGTTAATCGCTGAGGGGCTGCTGCCTGCCGAGCTGGTTTTCGGTCACAACAATTTCCTCTGGCCCTGTCAGGGCATTACGCCACCCGACGGGGCTTTTCTGCATCTGTACGCCGTGGATCTGGCGCGTACGCCCGACGGTCGCTGGTGGGTCACGGCGGATCGGACGCAAGCACCGTCCGGCGCCGGTTATGCGCTGGAAAACCGCACCATCGTGTCCCGGGCCTTTCCCGAGCTGTACCGCGACCTGAAAGTGCAGCATTTGGCTGGATTTTTCCGCACGCTTCAGGAAACCCTGGCCCGTCAGGCGCCGAGTGATGACGACGCGCCGCTGATCGTGCTGCTGACGCCGGGACGTTTCAACGAAAGCTATTTCGAACACCTCTATTTGGCGCGCCAGCTCGGTTACCCACTGGTAGAGGGCGGCGACCTGACCGTTCGTGATGCCACGGTTTACCTGAAAACCTTGAGCGGACTGCGCCGGGTCCACGCGATCATGCGGCGGCTCGACGATGACTTCTGCGATCCGTTGGAGCTGCGCACTGACTCGGCCCTTGGTGTGCCGGGGTTGCTGGAAGCGGTACGCCGAGGTCGGGTGCTGGTGGCCAACGCCCTCGGCAGCGGCGTGCTGGAGTCGCCGGGGTTATTGGGCTTCCTGCCGAAGATCAATCAATTCCTGTTCGGTGAAGAATTGATCCTGCCTTCCATCGCGACCTGGTGGTGCGGTGAAGCGCCGGTGCTGGCCCAGGCACTGGAAAAATTGCCGGAGTTGTTGATCAAACCGGCTTTCCCGTCACAGAGCTTTGCTCCGGTATTTGGCCGTGATTTGAGTGAAAAACAGCGTCAGGAACTGGCTGAGCGCATGCAGGCCCGGCCTTATGCCTATGTCGCGCAAGAATTGGCTCAGCTTTCTCAAGCGCCGATCTGGCAGGCTGAAGACGGTTATCTGCAACCTCGGGCCATTGGCATGCGCGTGTACGCAGTGGCCAGCCGTGAGGGCTATCGGGTGTTGCCCGGCGGCCTTACCCGGGTTGCCGCCGAGGCTGACGCCGAAGTGGTGTCGATGCAGCGCGGTGGCGCGAGCAAAGACACCTGGGTGTTGGGCGATCGCCCGCCGAGCGGTGAGCAATGGAAAACCCAACGCACGATCGGTGTGCACGACCTGGTAAGGCGTGATCCATACCTGCCGTCACGGGTGGTGGAAAACCTGTTCTGGTTCGGCCGTTATTGCGAACGCTGTGATGACAGCGCGCGGCTGCTGCGAATCATGCTGGCGCGGTATGTCGATGGCGATGACCCGCAAGCCCTGGAGGCGGCGGTCGATCTGGGCGAACGGTTGATGTTGTTGCCCGATGAAGGTGAGTTGCCGGAGCGTTTGCTGGCGGCATTGCTCGGCGATGACTGGTCGTTCAGCCTGCGTTCCAACCTGCAGCGTTTGCAGTGGGCGGCCTCGCAGGTGCGCGGCAAGCTCTCGCGGGAAAACTGGCAAGCGCTGGTGGAGCTGCAGCGCGAAGCCATGGAACTGGAAGCCGAAGAACCGGATTTCGGCGAGTTGCTGGATTTCCTCAACCGTCTGGTGATGTCCCTGGCGGCGTTATCCGGTTTCGCCCTCGACGACATGACCCGGGACGAAGGCTGGCGCTTCCTGATGATCGGCCGCCGGATCGAACGTCTGCAATTTCTCAGCGCCAGCCTGGCGGCATTTCTGCGCGGCGCCGGTGCTTTCGATCAGGCCGGGCTGGAGTGGCTGCTGGAACTGGGCAACAGCAGCATCACCTACCGATCGCGCTATCTGGCGGTGGCGCAATTGATCCCGGTGCTTGACCTGTTGCTGCTCGACGAGCAGAACCCCCACGCCGTGCTGTTTCAGTTGAAACTGGTGACTCGTACCTTGAAACGCTTGAATGACGACTTCGGCGTGCCTCGCGAAGCGGGGTTGCCGCAGTTGGTGGAACGCCTGGCACAGTTCGATCTGGGATGCCTGGAGAACTCGCTGTTCGGCGCAGCCAGCGTTCGGGCCGCCATTGAGGGGCTGGCCGATCTGTTGCAAGAGATCGCCGACGCCAGCGGGCAAGTGTCGGATCGTCT
The DNA here is from genome assembly GCF_003254125.1 of Pseudomonas sp. 478. NCBI lineage: Bacteria > Pseudomonadati > Pseudomonadota > Gammaproteobacteria > Pseudomonadales > Pseudomonadaceae > Pseudomonas > Pseudomonas sp. 478. The sequence continues at coordinate 176,889 of NZ_QKZG01000003.1, read as the reverse complement.
GGCCCTGCGCCACTTCGCCCACGTCGATGACGTCAGCCAGCGCACGGTGTCCGTCTGATGAGCGCCCATTACCAGATTCTCCATGACACCCATTATCACTACGACAGCCCGGTGTCCCTGGCTCAGCAGCTCGCGCACCTGTGGCCGCGTGCATGTGCCTGGCAGCGCTGCACCGAGCAACAATTGCAGATCAGCCCCGACCCGACGACCCGCCGCGATGAACTGGATGTGTTCGGTAATCCGCTGACCCGGTTGGCGTTCGAGCGGCCGCATGATGAATTGCTGGTCAATGCCCGGCTCACCGTCGAAGTGCTGGCCCGGCCTGCGCTGGATTTCAATCAATCCCCGGCGTGGGAAGAAACCCGCAACGCGCTGACCTACAGCAGTCAGCCGCTTTCCCCCGAATTGCTGGAAGCGTGTCGTTACCGGTTCGAATCGCCCTACGTGCATTTGAAGCGCAACTTCGTCGAGTTTTCCGAAAGCTGCTTTCCATCGGGTCGGCCGCTACTGTTGGGTGTTCAGGCGCTGATGGAGAAGATCTTCAGCGAGTTCACCTTCGATGCCGAGGCGACCCAAGTGGCGACGCCGCTGGTGGAAGTGCTGGAGCGCCGGCGCGGTGTTTGTCAGGACTTCGCTCACCTGATGCTCGCCTGCGTACGCTCCCGTGGGTTGGCGGCGCGGTACATCAGCGGCTACCTGCTGACCCAGCCACCATCGGGCCAGCCGCGCCTGATCGGCGCCGATGCGTCACATGCCTGGGTTTCAGTGTTTTGCCCGGTGCTCGGTTGGGTGGATTTCGACCCGACCAACAACGTGCAGCCGGCGCTGGAACACATCACCTTGGCCTGGGGCCGGGATTTTTCCGATGTATCGCCGTTGCGCGGGGTGATTCTGGGTGGCGGTAATCATGACCCGGAAGTCCGCGTCACCGTAATGCCACTGGAGTGACCACGATCCACTGTGGGAGCGAGCCTGCTCGCGATAGCGGAGTATCAGTCAAATAATTGCTAAATGTGCCGCCGTCATCGCGAGCAGGCTCGCTCCCACATGGGAATGTGCAAGTCAGTTCTGGAGGGGACATTTCAGATGGGACTGTGAGGGTCAGCAAAAGAACTGCTGACCCTGGACACAGATCCGGTGGGCCTGATCAGATCATCGGGCCCTGAGGGTCTCAGGCGTCGGGCGCCTGATCTTTCGGTGCTTCAACAGCGTCTTCTGCGGCCACTTCACCTTCTGCATCGGGGTTCAGTGCGGCGGCTTCTTCTTCAGCTGTAGCTTTCTTGCGCTGAAGTTTTTCCTCTTTCTTCTGCTCCTTGGCCAAGTCTCTCTGACGTTTGGCGAAGGAATAATTGGGTTTAGCCATGGGCGATCCTCTGGGGTCGAAGGTGAGGTTGAGCGGCGCGTATTCTGCCCTGTATCGATGCCCAGCCGTTAGCTGGGTTTTTGCTCGATCCATTTTGGCACCACTGTCGGCTGCCAGGCATCCAGTTCATCAAGCAGGGTTTGCGGCGATTCGCTCACTTGCAGCATGTCACGGTGCGGTTCGCGAACGAAGCCTTCACCGACGATATGATCGAGAAAAGACGTCAACTTGCTGTAGAAACCGTTCACTTCCAGCAGCCCCAGCGGTTTTCCATGATAGCCGAGCTGGCCCCAGGTCCAGACTTCGAACAGTTCTTCCAGCGTGCCCAGGCCGCCGGGCAGGGCGATAAAGGCGTCGCTGAGCTCGGCCATCCGCGCCTTGCGCGCATGCATGCCGTCGACCACTTCCAGGCGAGTCAGGCCGCTGTGACCGATTTCCTTGTCTTTGAGGCTTTGCGGGATGATCCCGATCACTTTACCGCCGGCCGCCAGCGCAGCATCGGCGACGATGCCCATCAGCCCGACGGCGCCACCGCCATAGACCAGAGTCAGTTTACGCTCGGCCAATGCTCGCCCCAAGGCGACAGCCGCTTCACGATAAGCCGGGTTGGTGCCAGTGCTGGCACCGCAAAATACACAAACGGACGCTAAAGACATGCCTTACTCCATGGTCAGGATGGTCACAGAGTAAAGGCAGGCACGCGGCGTTCCAAGGTCTACACTTCGCGTTCAGGTGTTTCAAAGGTTCCGCTGGCGCCACAGGCATAGGCGGCGAGCAAACTGCGCAACAGGCTGTTAAGGGACATGACTGACGCTCCAGATGGGTGAGGACGAGCTGATGATAGGGCCGCCCCAGACGTCTGGCTGGTAGATTGTTTCGATAGGTGTCATAGCCCGAAAGTTGTATACAATTTTTGATTCAGGTCATAGGAACTTGCGAAGTTTTCAGGCAGTCTTCTGTCCATTCGCACTTTTATTAACCCTGCCTTGGAGATTCACCATGTTTGCCAAACTTGTTGCAGTATCCCTGCTGACACTGGCCAGCAGCCAATTGATGGCTGCCGAGTGCAAGGTCACTGTCGACTCGACTGACCAGATGTCCTTCGATACCAAGGAAATCAGCATCGACAAGAGCTGCAAGACGTTCACCGTGGAGCTGAAACACTCCGGCAGCCTGCCGAAAAACGTCATGGGGCATAACTGGGTGCTGAGTAAAACAGCTGATATGCAGCCAATTGCCACCGATGGTCTGAGTGCAGGTATCGAGAAGAACTACCTGAAAGAAGGTGATGCTCGCATCATCGCGCATACCAAAATCATTGGTGCTGGCGAAACGGATTCGGTGACCTTCGACATCTCGAAACTGGCTGCTGGCGAAAGCTACGGTTTCTTCTGCTCGTTCCCGGGCCACATCTCGATGATGAAAGGCACTGTTGTGCTGAAGTAATCGAATCGAGCTCGTAAAAAAGCGTCCCCATGGGACGCTTTTTTTTTGTTTATTTATTGGCCAACGCAAATCCCGTCAACGCCAATCCCAGGCGCCCATGGGGGTGAAATCAAGGTGCAAACGGCATCACTCGCTTGTGATGAGTCTTTTTATAGGTGTCGCAGATGATCTTGAACGCTTCCTCGCGCACCGGTTCGCCGTGCAGGAACGCGTCGATCTCGGCATAGGTCACGCCGTGGGACGCTTCATCCGGCTTGCCGGGCGACAAGTCTTCCAGGTCGGCCGTGGGGATTTTTTCCACCAGCGACTCCGGCGCGCCGAAGCTGCGGGCGATGTCCCGGACCTGATTTTTCACCAGACCGCTCAGTGGCGCCAGGTCGCACGCGCCATCACCGAACTTGGTGAAGAAGCCCATCACCGCTTCTGCCGCGTGGTCAGTGCCGATCACCAGGCCGTGGGCTGCGCCGGCGATGGTGTATTGGGCGACCATGCGCATCCGCGCCTTGGTGTTGCCGAGCACGAAATCCACCGAGACTGCGTGCTTGCCTTCAAACGCTGCGACTTCACTGGCCAGGGATTTGACCGCCGGGCCAATGTTCACGGTGTGGCGCTCGTCCGGGGCGATGAAATCCACCGAGGCCTGGGCGTCGTGTTCGTCGAACTGGGTTTCGTACGGCAGGCGCACGGCGATGAACTTGTAGCTGTTGTCGCCGGTGCGTGTGCGCAGTTCGCGCATGGCACGCTGGGCCAGCAGACCGGCGGTCAGGGAATCGACGCCGCCGCTGATGCCGAGCACCAGGGTCTTGAGCCCGGAATTGACCAGGCAATCCTGGATGAAGGTAATCCGCCGGGTGACTTCAGCCTCGAGGGCGGCCTGGTCGGCGAACGGCGGTTGGACCTTGAGCTGTTCAGCAATCTCACGCTGTTCGGCTTGCATGAATTCACTCCTTGCTTGATGTGCTGGAAATGGCAGCAGGTACTTTGAAAACGTGTCGCAAGTAGGCGACGAAATTCGGGTCTTTGCAGTGAGTCTTGCCAGGCTCATCGGAAATCTTTGCCACAGGCTGGCCGTTGCAGGCGGCCATTTTAAGCACGATATTCATCGGTTCGACACCCGGAATATCGCACGTCAGGTTGGTGCCAATACCAAAGCTGACATTGATCCGACCGCGCAGCGCCCGAAAAATCTCCAGGGACCTGGGCAGCGTCAGGCTGTCGGAGAACACCAGCGTCTTGCTCATCGGGTCGATACCCAGCTTGTGATAATGCGCGATGGCCTTTTCCGCCCAGAGCACCGGATCCCCGGAATCATGGCGCAGGCCGTCAAACAGTTTGGCGAAGTACAGGTCGAAATCGCTGAGAAAGGCATCGGTGGTGATGCAGTCGGTGAGGGCGATCCCCAAAAGGCCACGGTACTCGCGGACCCAGCAATCGAGGGCGGCAATCTGACTGTCGATCAGCCGCGGGCCGAGTTGCTGATGGGCCATGATCCATTCGTGGGCCATGGTGCCCAACGGTTTCATGTCCAGTTCCCGTGAAAGGTGCACGTTGCTGGTGCCGACAAAACGACCGGGGAAATCGTGCTTGAGCACGTTCACCACTTCTTCCTGCACGCGGTACGAGAAGCGACGACGAGTGCCGAAATCGGCGACCTGCAATTCGGACAATTCCTGCGCGCTGGCGTTGGCGGTGAGCCAGTCGAACTTGCGGTAGAGCTGCTCACGCGCCTGTTCCAGGACGACTTCACGGTAGCGATAGCGGTTGCGCACCTCGCTGACGATGGACAGCAGCGGCACTTCGAACAGGATCACGTGCAGCCATGGCCCGCGCAGGCGGATGAACAGCTCGCCGTTTTCGATACCGGTGTGGATGTAGCGCAGATTGAAGCGGAACAACCCGAGAAAACGCAGGAAATCCGGCTTCATGAAGCTGATGCGCTCCATGAAACTCAACTGGTCGGCGCTCAGGCTCAACTCGGCAAGGCGCTCGATCTGGAAGCGGATTTCCGCCAGGTACGGGCGCAAATCTTCACTGTTACGGCAACGAAACTCCCATTCGACTTCCACGTTCGGGTAGTTGTGCAGCACCGCCTGCATCATCGTCAGTTTGTAGAAGTCGGTGTCGAGCAGGTTCTGCACGATGCGATCGCCAAACACGCTCTCGCTCATAACGGGGGTTCTCCAGGCTGGCCGCGGCCCGTGGCAGCGACGTTGCAGCTGTTTCAATGAATGGGGCTAGTGGCGCATATCAACGGCAGGTATTGCCAGCGTTTTTTTAGGCGCTGGAAATCTCTGTGGGAGCTAGCCTTTGTGGCGAGGGAGCTTGCTCCCGCTCGGCTGCGCAGCAGTCGTCGATTTTAGGGCCGCTCCGCGACCCAACGGGAGCAAGCTCCCTCGCCACAGGTATTACATGCGGACTTAATGTTGCGGCATCTCCGGGCTATCAATCTGCTCCAGCATCCACTTCACAAAATCGCGCACCTTCGGCACTTCCGCCGAGTGCTCCGGATACGCCAGGTAATAGGCATCGGTGCTGGGCATCGCGTGCTGCCAGGGTATGACCAGTTTGCCGTCGGCCAATTCCTCTTCCACCAAAAAACGCGGCAACAGCGCCACACCGCAGCCGACCTGGGCTGCGCGGATGCACATATAAAAGGTTTCGAAACGCGGGCCGTGGTAGCTGTGTTCGGTGTGGTAGCCCTGACTGTCGAACCAGTCGTGCCAGGCCTGGGGCCGGGAGGCGTTTTGCAGCAGGACCAGGTCGGTGAGTTGCGTTGGATCGGTGAACGGCGTGTCCGGCAGGCTGCCCGGTGCGCAGACCGGCACCAGTTCTTCGCCGAACAGCTTCAGGCATTCAGTGCCGGGTCGTGAGCCCTGGCCGAAATAAAACGCCAGGTCGCTGCGACCTTGCAACAGATCGTCGGCTTCCTGTTCGCTGCACAGGTCCAGGTGGATCGAGGGATGGCGCAGACGCCAGCCTTTCAGACGTGGCACCAGCCAGCGCGCGCCGAAGGTCGGAGGCGTCGAGACGCGCAGGACTTCGGTTTCACCGCCGTAGGAGCGCAGGTAGTGGGTCGACATCTCGACCTGCGTGAGGATTTTTCTGACCTCCACCAGGTACAAGTCACCGGCCGGGGTCATTTGCAGGCGTCGGCGCACCCGGCGGAATAACAGGTGCTGCAGCAATTCTTCGAGTTGCGCGACCTGTTTGCTCACAGCGCTCTGGGTCAGGTTCAGCTCTTCAGCCGCCCGGGTGAAGCTCAAGTGCCGGGTTACGGCCTCAAAACACTGCAGCGCGGTGATCGACGGCAAGTAGCGTTTATTCAGCATGGGTTGTCCTTTTTCTTGTTTCTTTCTTACCAGCAATTCGCAGCATGAATAAACGGAATGATATCTCTCTTAAAGGTCGTTTGTTGGGTAACGTCGGGAGCGCTAAAACTACAGGCCTCACCAGCCGAATCAATCCGGCTGCACGTTTTCTGTTTTTCGCTTGAGGAGTGACCCATGGTTGCCGCATTGCTTGATCGTCTTGGTGTGAACCCGGCCCTGTACCAGAACGGCAAAGTGCCGGTGCATTCGCCGATCGATGGCAGCCAGATCGCCGCCGTGAACTGGGAAGGCGCCGCTGAAGTCGAGCAGCACATCAGTCGTGCAGATCATGCGTTCGAATTGTGGCGCAAGGTCCCGGCCCCGCGCCGTGGCGAACTGGTCCGCCAACTGGGCGATATCCTGCGTGAATACAAGGCCGACCTCGGCGAGCTGGTGTCCTGGGAAGCCGGCAAGATCACTCAGGAAGGTCTGGGTGAAGTTCAGGAAATGATCGACATCTGCGATTTCGCCGTCGGCCTGTCCCGTCAGCTGTACGGTTTGACCATCGCTTCCGAGCGTCCTGGCCACCACATGCGCGAAACCTGGCACCCGCTGGGCGTCGTTGGCGTCATCAGCGCATTCAACTTCCCGGTTGCGGTCTGGGCCTGGAACACCGCGCTGGCGCTGGTCTGCGGTAACCCGGTGATCTGGAAACCGTCGGAGAAAACTCCACTGACCGCACTGGCCTGCCAGGCACTGTTCGACCGCGTACTGAAGAACTTCAGCGACGCGCCGCCGCACCTGAGTCAGGTGATTATCGGCGGTCGCGATGCCGGCGAAGCCCTGGTCGATGACCCGCGTGTCGCGCTGATCAGCGCCACCGGCAGCACCCGCATGGGCCGTGAAGTGGCGCCGAAAATCGCCGCACGTTTCGCTCGCAGCATTCTGGAATTGGGCGGTAACAACGCCATGATCCTCGGCCCAAGCGCCGACCTGGACATGGCCGTACGAGCCATTCTGTTCAGCGCCGTCGGCACTGCCGGTCAGCGTTGCACCACGTTGCGTCGCCTGATTGCCCATGAATCGGTGAAGGAAGAAATCGTCACCCGCCTGAAAGCCGCGTACTCCAAAGTGCGTATCGGCAACCCTCTGGAAGGCAATCTGATCGGTCCACTGATCGACAAACACAGCTTCGAAAACATGCAGGACGCGCTTGAGCAGGCCTTGAGCGAAGGCGGCCGGGTGTTCGGCGGCAAGCGCCAACTGGAAGACAAATTCCCTAACGCTTATTACGTGTCGCCGGCCATCGTTGAAATGCCGGAGCAGAGCGATGTGGTTTGCCACGAAACCTTCGCGCCGATTTTGTACGTGGTCGGTTACAAGGATTTCGACGAAGCGCTGCGCCTGAACAACGCCGTGCCACAAGGCCTGTCGTCGTGCATCTTCACCACTGACGTGCGTGAAGCCGAGCAGTTCATGTCGGCGGTGGGCAGCGACTGCGGCATCGCCAACGTCAACATCGGCCCGAGCGGCGCGGAAATCGGCGGGGCGTTTGGCGGCGAGAAAGAAACGGGCGGCGGTCGTGAATCCGGTTCCGATGCATGGCGCGGCTACATGCGCCGTCAGACCAACACCGTGAACTATTCGCTGGAATTGCCGTTGGCTCAAGGCATTACCTTCGACTAAATCTCGAGTCGAACAGTGATCCCCTGTGGGAGCGGGCTTGCTCGCGAAATCGGTCTGTCAGTCACATTAATGTTGGATGTGCCGCCGCCTTCGCGAGCAAGCCCGCTCCCACACTTGAATTGTGTATCTGTTAGGTTTCTGTTGGAGTCTGGCAATGCCGTTACGCGAAGAGTGTCTGTGGGAAAAACTGACGCCGCAAAGGCCTGACAACACGGCGCTCAAGGGCGAGGTGACGGTCGATGTCTGCGTCATCGGTGCCGGTTTTACCGGTCTGTCGGCGGCGGTGCATCTGCTGGAAAAAGGCAAAAGCGTCTGTGTGCTGGAAGCCCATCGCGCCGGTCATGGCGGATCGGGGCGCAACGTCGGGCTGGTCAATGCCGGGATGTGGATTCCACCGGACGAGATCGAAGCCGGTTTCGGCGAGGCGGTCGGCAGTCAGCTCAATCGCATGCTCGGTGCGGCACCGTCCCTGGTGTTCAGCCTTGTGGATAAGTACAACATCGACTGCCAGCTGCGTCGCGAAGGCACGCTGCACATGGCGCACAACGCCCGTGGCGAAGCGGATTTGCGCAGTCGTGAAGAACAATGGAAACGTCGCGGCGCGCCGGTGGAACTGCTGACCGGTCAAGCCTGCGAACAAGCAACGGGCACCAAAAAGATCGCCGCTGCGCTGCTTGATCGACGTGCCGGCACGATCAACCCAATGGCTTACACGACGGGGCTGGCCAAAGCGGCCATCGGTCTCGGCGGTCAGTTGTTCGATCATTCCCCGGTAACCCGACTCGAACGTCAGGGCCAGCGCTGGTCGGTACAAACCGCTCAGGGTTCGGTGCTTGCCGAGCAAGTGGTGATTGCCTCCAACGCCTACACCGAAGGTGACTGGACGCAATTGCGGCGTAACTTCTTCCCCGGTTATTACTATCAAGTGGCGTCGGTCCCGCTGACCGAAGAGGCTGCGCAGCAAATTCTCCCGGGTGGCCAGGGTTCCTGGGACACCCGCCAGGTCCTCAGCAGTATTCGTCGCGATAAGGACGGCCGTCTGCTGCTCGGCAGTCTCGGTAATGGCAATCAGAAACCGACCTGGTTTCTCAAAGCCTGGGCCGACCGGGTTCAGCAGCACTATTTTCCTTATCTCAAACCGGTGGAATGGGAGTGCACCTGGACCGGTTGCATCGCCTTCACCCCCGATCATTTGATGCGTTTGTTCGAGCCAGCGCCCGGTTTAGTGGCAGTCACCGGTTACAACGGCCGGGGCGTCACGACTGGCACGGTGGTCGGTAAAGCCTTTGCCGATTATCTGTGTAACGGTAATCCTCAAGCGCTGCCGATTCCCTTTGCGCCCATGCAGCCATTGGCGGGTGTGGGATTGCGCAGCTGTCTGTACGAGGCCGGATTCTCGCTGTATCACGCAGGCCAGTGCCTGCGGATCGTTATTTGATTGTTGAAATTTGTTGCTGAAAGCGGCGCTTTTTCGCGCAGCGGCTAGCCTGTAAAAGGTGCGGGTTGTAGCAGTTGCGCACCAGCAGTGTGCACTTCGGTGACGCACGTTGTTACAGGCTGGTTGCACGTCGTTTGGCGCCGCGGTTGCAATGATGGCGCGCTCGGGTTGCGCCTTTAAAAATAAATGGTTTCACCTTCCGCGGTTTAGACGGTTGCACGCCCAATGAAAATGGGATCGAAACAGTCGAAATAACAATAAAGCAGCGACTTTTTTCAGAATAAAAAACCGATGGCACGGCCCTTGCTCTGAGCATTCAGGAAGTCGCAGTGCCAACTAAAAAAAACCCTTGGAGCACCACCTCATGTCCCAGACGTTTTACAAAAAAGGCTTTTTGGCCCTCGCAGTGGCAACTGCGTTGGGTGTTTCTGCGTTTGCACAGGCTGATGTGAAAATCGGTGTGGCGGGACCTATGACAGGCGCCAACGCGGCATTTGGCGAGCAGTACATGAAGGGTGCACAGGCTGCGGCCGATGCGGTCAACGCAGCGGGCGGCGTAAACGGGGAAAAAATCGTACTGGTCAAAGGCGATGACGCCTGCGAACCGAAACAGGCTGTGACGGTCGCCAAGGACCTGACCAACCAGAAAGTCGCTGGCGTAGTCGGTCACTTCTGCTCCTCCTCGACCATCCCGGCTTCGGAGATCTACGACGAAGCGGGCATCATCGCGATCACTCCAGGCTCCACCAACCCACAAGTTACCGAACGCGGCCTGAGCGCCATGTTCCGTATGTGCGGTCGTGACGACCAGCAAGGCATCGTGGCCGGCGACTACATCGTCGACGTGCTCAAAGGCAAGAAAGTCGTGGTGCTGCACGACAAAGACACCTACGGTCAGGGTCTGGCGGACGCCACCAAGGCACAACTGGTCAAGCGCGGCGTAACGCCAGTGTTGTACGAAGGCCTGACCCGCGGCGAGAAAGACTTCAGCGCCGTGGTGACCAAGATCCGTGCGGCCGGTGCCGACGTGGTCTACTTCGGCGGCTTGCACCCGGAAGCCGGTCCACTGGTTCGCCAACTGCGTGAACAAGGCCTCAAAGACGTCAAGTTCATGTCCGATGACGGCATCGTGACCGACGAGCTGGTGACCACCGCCGGTGGCCCGCAAAACGTTGACGGCGTGTACATGACCTTCGGCGCCGACCCGCGCCTGCTGCCGGACAGCAAGACGGTAGTGGACGAGTTCCGCAAAAAAGGCACCGAGCCTGAAGGCTACACCTTGTACGCCTACGCTTCGGTTCAAACCCTGGCTGCAGCTTTCAACGGCGCCAAGTCCAACAAGGGCGAAGACGCTGCCGCGTGGCTGAAGAAGAACCCAGTCAAAACCGTCATGGGCGAGAAGACCTGGGACAGCAAAGGCGACCTGAAAGTCTCCGACTACGTGGTTTACCAGTGGGACAAGGACGGCAAATACCACCAGCTGGAAAAACAGAAGTGATATGAACTGCTGATCTGCCCGGGGCCTGGTGCACCGGGCAGATCAATCAACATGTCCGTGCAGTACCTGTCTTTTCTCGTAGAGCTGCACACAACCGTGTTGCGCCGGCGGCTGAACCCCGGTCCGTTGCAACCCGCTTCTGTGCAGTCTCTCAAATGCGTGAGATTGCGTTATGGATGGTATTTTCCTGCAGCAACTGGTCAACGGTCTGACCCTCGGGTCGGTCTATGGCCTGATCGCCATCGGCTACACAATGGTCTATGGCATCATCGGCATGATCAACTTCGCCCACGGCGAGGTTTATATGATTTCCGCTTACCTCGCGGCAATCAGTCTGGCTCTGCTGGCTTACTTCGGTATTGAATCCTTCCCTCTGCTGATGCTCGGCACCCTGGTCTTCACCATCATCGTCACGGCGGTGTATGGCTGGGTCATCGAGCGCGTCGCCTACAAACCGTTGCGCAACTCCACACGACTGGCACCGCTGATCAGCGCCATCGGTATTTCGCTGATCCTGCAAAACTATGCACAGATCGCCCAGGGCGCCCGTCAACAAGGCGTACCTACACTGCTGACCGGTGCATGGCGAGTTGAAGTCGGGAGCGGCTTCGTACAACTCACCTACACCAAGATCTTCATTCTGGTCGCCGCGTTTGTCGGGATGGGCCTGCTGACCTACGTCATCAAGTACACCAAGCTCGGCCGCATGTGCCGCGCGACCCAGCAAGACCGCAAGATGGCCTCGATTTTAGGGATCAACACCGATCGAGTGATTTCCTATGTGTTCATCATCGGTGCAGCAATGGCGGCCCTGGCCGGCGTGTTGATCACCATGAACTACGGCACGTTCGACTTCTACGCAGGCTTCGTCATCGGCATCAAGGCGTTCACCGCTGCGGTACTCGGCGGGATTGGTTCGCTGCCTGGCGCCATGCTCGGCGGGATCATTCTCGGGATCTCCGAGTCGCTGTTCTCAGGTCTGGTGAACTCGGACTACAAAGACGTTTTCAGCTTCTCGCTGCTCGTTCTCGTTCTGGTCTTTCGGCCCCAAGGCCTGCTCGGCCGTCCTCTTGTGTCGAAGGTGTAAGCGATGTCTTCAACCACTAAAAAAACCATTGATGTCAAAAGAAGCCTGGTTGACGCGATTCTTGCCGGCCTTGTCGCCCTGATTGTGTTCGGCCCGATTGTCGGCATTGTCCTTGACGGCTACGGCTTCAACCTGCAGCCGACGCGCGTGGCCTGGATCGTTGCCATTGTCATGGCTGGCCGCTTTGCCCTGAGCCTGTTCCTGCAATCCCCCAAGGGCCTGAAAATCCTCGAAGGCTTTGAAAGCACTGGCTCCGGGGTTCATGTACTGCCACCCGATTACAAAACCCGCCTGCGCTGGATCGTGCCGCTGGTGATTGTCATCGCCGTGGTGTTCCCGTTCTTCTCCAACTCCTACCTGTTGGGCGTGGTCATCCTCGGGCTGATCTACGTGTTGCTGGGCCTGGGGTTGAACATTGTGGTCGGTCTGGCCGGTCTGCTCGACCTGGGTTACGTGGCGTTCTACGCCATCGGTGCCTACGGTTTGGCGCTCGGATATCAATACCTGGGGCTGGGCTTCTGGACGGTGCTGCCGCTGGCGGCGATTACTGCGGGCCTTGCCGGTTGCATCCTCGGTTTCCCGGTGCTGCGCCTGCACGGTGACTACCTGGCGATCGTGACCCTGGGCTTCGGTGAAATCATCCGTCTGATTCTCAACAACTGGCTGTCACTGACTGGCGGCCCAAATGGTATGCCGGCCCCGTTGCCGACGTTCTTCGGCCTCGAGTTCGGCAAAAGAGCAAAGGACGGCGGCGTACCTTTCCATGAGTTCTTTGGCATCGCCTACAACCCGGATGTGAAGTACTACTTCATCTATGCGGTGTTGTTCCTGGTGGTATTGGCCGTGCTGTACATCAAGCACCGCCTGACTCGCATGCCGGTCGGTCGCGCCTGGGAAGCCTTGCGTGAAGATGAAATCGCTTGCCGTTCCATGGGCCTGAACCATGTTTTGGTGAAGCTCTCGGCGTTCACCATCGGTGCATCGACGGCCGGTCTGGCGGGTGTGTTCTTCGCCACCTATCAAGGTTTCGTCAACCCGACCTCGTTCACCTTCTTCGAATCGGCATTGATCCTCGCCATCGTGGTACTCGGCGGCATGGGCTCGACCATCGGCGTGGTGATTGCGGCGTTCGTGCTGACCGTCGCCCCGGAACTGCTGCGGGGGTTCGCGGAATACCGCGTGCTGCTGTTCGGCGTCCTGATGGTGTTGATGATGATCTGGCGACCGCGCGGCCTGATTCGGATCAGCCGTACCGGTGTGACCCCGCGTAAAGGAGTAGCGCCATGAGCGAAGTCGTACTCTCGGTCGAGAAGCTGATGATGCACTTCGGCGGCATCAAGGCGTTGAACGATGTCAGCCTGAAGGTCAAGCGCAACTCGATCTTCGCCCTGATCGGCCCCAATGGCGCCGGCAAAACCACCGTGTTCAACTGCCTGACCGGGTTCTACAAGGCCTCGGGCGGCAAGATCGAACTCAACGTGCGTGGCGAGCGGACCGATGTCATCAAAATGCTGGGTGAACCGTTCAAGGCGACTGATTTTGTATCGCCGAAAAACTTCATCAGCCGGCTCCACTACAAAATGTTCGGCGGCACCCACCTGGTGAACCGTGCCGGCCTGGCGCGGACTTTCCAGAACATTCGCCTGTTCAAGGAAATGTCGGTGCTGGAAAACCTGCTGGTGGCCCAACACATGTGGGTCAACCGCAACATGCTGGCCGGCATCCTCAACACCAAGGGCTATCGCAAGGCTGAAAGCGATGCGCTGGACCACGCGTTCTACTGGCTGGAAGTGGTGGATCTGGTGGACTGCGCCAACCGTCTGGCCGGTGAGCTGTCCTACGGTCAGCAACGCCGTCTGGAAATCGCCCGGGCCATGTGCACCCGGCCGCAGATCATCTGCCTCGACGAACCGGCCGCCGGCCTCAACCCTCAGGAAACTGAAGCGCTGAGCGCGATGATCCGGCTGCTGCGCGACGAGCACGATCTGACCGTGGTGCTGATCGAACACGACATGGGCATGGTAATGAGCATTTCCGACCACATCGTGGTGCTGGACCACGGCATCGTCATCGCCGAGGGCGGGCCTGATGCGATTCGTAACGATCCGAAAGTGATTGCGGCCTACCTGGGCGCCGATGAAGAGGAAGTGGTGCTATGAGCCAACCCATCCTCGAACTGAAGGATCTGGATGTGTTTTACGGGCCAATCCAGGCTCTGAAGAATGTCTCGCTGCACATCAATGAAGGTGAAACGGTCAGCCTGATCGGCTCCAACGGCGCCGGCAAATCGACCCTGCTGATGTCGATTTTCGGTCAGCCGCGGGCGGCGGACGGGCAGATCATCTATCAGGGTGTGGATATCACCCACAAGTCGTCCCACTACATCGCGTCCAACGGCATCGCTCAATCGCCGGAAGGCCGGCGGGTGTTCCCTGACATGACCGTCGAGGAAAACCTGCTGATGGGCACCATTCCGATCGGTGACAAGTACGCCAAGGAAGACATGCAACGCATGTTCGAGTTGTTCCCGCGACTCGAAGAGCGGCGCACCCAGAGGGCGATGACCATGTCCGGCGGCGAGCAGCAAATGCTCGCTATCGCACGTGCGTTGATGAGCCGGCCGAAACTGTTGTTGCTTGACGAGCCGAGTCTGGGTCTGGCGCCAATTGTGGTGAAACAGATCTTCGCAACCCTGCGGGAGCTGGCCAAAACCGGCATGACCATCTTCCTGGTGGAGCAGAACGCCAACCACGCCCTTAAACTGTCCGACCGGGCGTACGTGATGGTCAACGGCGAGATCCGCCTCACGGGCACCGGCAAGGAACTGCTGGTTAACGAGGAAGTGCGTAACGCCTATCTCGGCGGCCACTGAGTCTGCGCTGCAACAACAAGCCCCGACGAGCAATCGCCGGGGCTTTTTTACACCTCCCAAACACCACAAATCAATGTGGGAGTGAGCCTGCTCGCGATAGCGGTGGATCAGTCACTTCAACGTTGACTGACCTACCGCTATCGCGAGCAGGCTCACTCCCACAGGTATCTTCCACAGGTGTCTCTGTGTGCTTCTTGGAAATTGTGGAAAACAATATTCACAAGCTCTCAAAGCGCGACATAAAGCCGCTGCAAATAGTTGTTTTGTCACGGTTTTGACTTGTCCCCGTTTGCTGTGGAGCTGGCTGTGAATAACGTGGGAGTAGCTGTCTGAAAGCCTTTGAAACCGTGGCTTGCAGAGTTGTGGTTGTTTTTTGATCAGGCGTTTTTACAAGACCGCGAGCGGGCTTTGTCAACCTTTTTGTTGGTGACGAAAACGGGCAGAAACAGGGTGGAGCTGCCTGTGGATAAGTCTGTGGTTAAACTCTGGAAAGACTCGGCTGAAGGCCGTAGTTACTGGCTTGGCGCCATCGTCGGTATGACCGGTCAATCGTGCAAAATGCCATGGGCTACACACCCGGCGATCCAGGGTCAAGCAAAAAAATTTCCAATTTGCCCGCAAAGCCTTGTACACAGCGGCTTACAGCTTTTCCACTTGCCCCCGGAAACTGTGGACCGGCCTGTGGATAAGGTGCGCGCACATGGCTGAAAGCCACGGCAGGTAAGGCGTGGCAACGTTTGATCGTTTTTTGTACAGGTTCTGCGGTAGTTGCCGCTGTGGGCAAGGCCGGGCATGCTGGCTGCTGATTTTCTATTCCAGTGGCTGTCGATCAGCCGAAGCAAGGAGAACACGATGTCCAACACCCTGTTTATTACCGGCGCGACCTCCGGTTTTGGTGAAGCCTGCGCCCGTCGTTTTGCCGAGGCCGGCTGGAAACTGGTGCTGACCGGCCGTCGTGAAGAGCGCCTCAATGCGCTGTGCGCCGAGTTGTCGAAGCAGACCGAGGTCCATGGCCTGGTGCTCGACGTGCGTGATCGCAAGGCCATGGAGGAGGCAATTGCCAACCTGCCGCCGTCCTTCGCCAAACTGCGCGGGCTGATCAACAACGCCGGCCTGGCCCTGGGCGTTGACCCGGCGCCCAAGTGCGACCTCGACGATTGGGACACCATGGTCGACACCAACATCAAAGGCCTGATGTACAGCACTCGTTTGTTGTTGCCCCGCCTGATCGCTCACGGTCGCGGTGCCGGCATCGTCAACCTTGGCTCCATCGCCGGCAATTACCCGTACCCGGGTAGCCATGTGTATGGCGCGAGCAAGGCATTCGTCAAACAGTTCTCCCTGAACCTGCGCTGCGACCTGCAAGGTACGGGCGTGCGGGTGAGCAATATCGAGCCGGGCCTGTGCGAAAGCGAGTTCTCACTGGTGCGTTTCGCCGGCGACCAGGAGCGTTACAACGCGACCTACGCCGGTGCCGAACCGATCCAGCCGCAGGACATCGCTGACACCATTTTCTGGGTGCTCAATGCCCCGGCGCACATCAACATCAACAGCCTGGAGCTGATGCCGGTGAGCCAGACGTGGAGCGGGTTTGCGATTGAGCGTAATGCTGGCAAGGCGTAATTGTGGCGAGGGAGCTTGCTCCCGCTGGGCCGCGAAGCGGCCCTAAAAAAGGACTGCTGCGCAGTCCAGCGGGAGCAAGCTCCCTCGCCACAGAGGACTTAGTCGAGATAGTCGGCCAGTCCGCGATAGCAGGTTGCCAAGTGATAAGGTGTGGTCGACGGCATGTCCCGACGTGTCACATCACCGTTCTCATCACGGCACTCATACCAGCCACCCTTGTGCAGGGAATGCTGTTGCAGCGCCTGCAATTGGCGTAGCACCGCGGCCTCGCTGTCTGGCCGCAAGGTCAGGGCGCGCAGGTATTCAGCCTGCGCCCAGATTCGCTGTGTAGCATCCCGAGGTGGGCTGTCCGGTTCCAGGTCGAGCATCGCCCGCACGGCGCCGGTCTGTTGATCGACACCCAGTTGTTCGGTGAACGCAAAAGCGCGTTCCAGAGAAGCATGCAGGGTCGAACCGCGCAGCAACGAAGACGACTCCAGCAGGAAATACCACTCGAACTGATGCCCCGGTTCAAACCAGTTATCCACAGCGCCCAGCGGTTTTTCCATCAGCACACTGTGTTGCGGGTCGATAAAACGCTTCTGCATGGCTGTGCATAACTCGACGAGCGCGTCTTGCACGGCGACGTCTTCGCGCACCGACAACGTGGCGAGGAAAGCTTCGGCCAAGTGCATCAGGGGGTTTTGCAGCGGCCCCGACTCAAGCGAAGACCAGTCACGGTCGAGGCTGGCTTCGTACAGGCCGTCGCCCGTGGCAAAGCGCTGCGCGACCACTTCCAGTGCGGCGTTGAGCACCGATTCCACCCGCGGCTCGCGGACCTTGTCCCAGTAATGGGCGCAGGCGAACAGGATGAAAGCGTGGGTATAGAGGTCTTTGCGCTGATCCAGCGGTGCACCCTGGGGGTCGACGCTATAGAACCAGCCGCCATGCTCGGCATCGTGGAAATGCTGCTGCAGGGAGCGGAACAGCGCTGCGGCGCGCTCTTCGGCGGCCGGTACCTGGCCGATCAGGCTGGAAAACAGGTAAAGCTGCCGCGCGCAGGCCATCGCCCGGTAGCGTTGGGGCGGCAGCGGTTGGTGCTCGGCGTCCAGCGCTTCATAGGGCAGCGCCATGTCGGCATTCCAGCCGGGCCCTTGCCAGAGCGGCACGATCACGTCCAAAAAGTGTTGTTGCACCGAGGCAAACAGAGCGGTCAATTCAGGCTGGGAGGCGGAGCGGGAAACAGGCGGCATTGGCTGGCGTCGTCACGGCAGGGTTGATTGCGCGACATGTTAGCAGAGAGGTCGGCCAGAGAGATCGATCGTTCCCACGCTCTGCGTGGGAACGATCATGGTCAGCTAGCCCGCCAACAACCACACGCCAGTCGCCGCCGAGGCCGCACCCGCCAGTCGAACCAACGGCGCCACCGCTTGCGGTAACACCCGCACTACGGCGTAACCCAATCCATGCAACGCAGCCGTCGCCGCTACGAAACCCGCTGCATACGCCCAAGGGCTCGACATCTGCGGCAATTCCAGTCCGTGTGCCACCCCGTGGAACAATGCAAACAAAGCGGTTGCCGCAACGGCGAGGCTCAACGGCGGACGCACGGCCAACGCCACCGCCAGACCCAGCGCCAGCACCGACGCCGCAATCGCGCTCTCCAGCGCTGGCAGGTTCAGCCCTTCAAACCCCAGCAACCCGCCGATCAGCATGATGCCGACGAATGTGCACGGCAGCGCCCAGCGTGCAGCGCCTTTCTGTTGTGCCGCCCACAAACCGACCGCAACCATCGCCAACAAGTGATCGAGGCCACCGACCGGGTGGCTGATACCGGCGATCAAACCGTTGTCGCCATGCCCCGGGTGGGCGAAGGCGATGGCCGGGGTCAGCAGCAGGGCCATGGCGCCCAGAGTGCGTTTAAGTGTCATGGATAAGCGTCCTTGTTGATAAAAGTTGATCGTCTTTACGCCGCTGTCAGCAAGCCCTGGCGTTCGATGAAGGCAATGATTTCTTCCAGGCCGAGGCCGGTTTTCTGGTTGCTGAAAACGAACGGTTTGCCGTTGCGCATGCGCTTGGTGTCGCTGTCCATCAGTTCCAGCGACGCACCCACCAAGGGCGCGAGGTCGACTTTGTTGATCACCAGCAGATCCGATTTGCAGATACCCGGGCCACCCTTGCGTGGCAGCTTGTCGCCAGCCGAGACGTCGATCACGTAAATGGTCAGGTCGGACAGTTCCGGGCTGAAGGTGGCAGACAGGTTGTCGCCACCGGACTCCACAAGGATCAGGTCCAGCCCAGGAAAGCGGCGGTTCAGTTGGTCCACGGCTTCGAGGTTGATCGAGGCGTCTTCGCGGATCGCCGTGTGCGGGCAGCCGCCGGTTTCCACGCCGATGATGCGCTCTGGCGCCAGGGCTTCGTTGCGCACCAGAAAGTCGGCGTCTTCACGGGTGTAGATGTCATTGGTGACCACCGCCAGGTTGTAGCGGTCGCGTAGCGCCAGGCACAGGGCCAAAGTCAAAGCGGTTTTGCCGGAACCGACCGGGCCGCCGATACCGACGCGCAGAGGTTGTGTGTTCATGTGCTTCTCCAAAATAACAGGGCCAAAATAACAGGCCCTAGGAACGGAATAGACGGCTGTACTGGCGTTCATGGGCCATGCACGCCAGGGACAGGCCGAAAGCAGCGCTGCCATAGTGTTCGGGGTTGATTCGGGTGGCGTTCTGCTGAGCCTCTTGCAGCAGCGGCAGCAATTGGCTGGTCAGGCGTTGCGCGGCTTGCTGGCCCAGCGGCAGGGTTTTCATCAGCACCGCCAATTGGTTTTCCAGCCAGCTCCAGAGCCACGCTGCCAGGGCATCTTGCGGGCTGATATTCCAGGCGCGAGCGGCCAGTGCCCAGCCGAGGGCCAGGTGCGGCTCGGGACGTTGTTCGAGAAAAGCACGGGCGGGCGCATCGAGTTCTGGCAAACCGTTGAGCAGTTGCTGCAACGAATAACCCATCTGCCGGCTTTCCTGATGCAGCTCGCGAGTTTCCCGGCTGGCGCGATGTTCTTCGCAACGTTGCAGCAATTCACCCCAGTTCTCATCAAGGGCGGCCACGCAATGGGCGAGCAGCAGCGGCGCTTCGAAACGCGCCAGGTTCAGCAGTAACTGATCACTGATCCAGCGACGGGCGCTGTCAGGATCATTCACTCGGCCGTTATCCACCGCCATTTCCAAGCCTTGGGAATAGCTGTAACCGCCAATCGGCAACTGCGGACTGGCCAGGCGCAACAGCGCCCAGGCCGGGTTCATAGCCGCACGCCGAACTGGTGCAGTTTTGGCGGGTAGTTGAAGTCCTCATCGCCGTGGCGCGAGTGGTGATGGCCGCCGCCATAGGCGCCGTGTTCCGGCTGGAACGGTGCTTCAATGTTTTCGACCTTGGCATCAAGCTGTTCGAGCATGGCCTTGAGCACGTAGTCGTCGAGCAGGCGCAACCAGCCATCGCCGACTTGCAGGGCGACGTGGCGGTTGCCGAGGTGATAGGCCGCGCGAGTCAGTTCGAAAGCGTTGGCGCAGGTAACGTGCAGCAGTTGTTCGGCCCGGGCACAGACGCGCACGATGCGCCCGTCTTCGGCTTGCAGGCACTCGCCGTCATGCAGCGGTGGCTGACCGCGCTCCAAAAACAGCCCGACGTCTTCACCCTCGGCACTGAAACAGCGCAAACGGCTTTTGCTCCGGGCTTCGAAGGTCAGGTGCAACTCGGCGGCCCAGACGGGTTGAGGGTCGATTCTGCGATGAATCACCAGCATCGGAAGGTTTCCAGCATTGGACGATGCTTAGGCTAGAGCAAGGGGCTTGCCAATCGGGTGATGCGTAGGAAATGCCTGTCGGAGTGAGGATGGAAATTCAGGATGTTGCGGTTTTTTGGTTTGATTTGGTGCGGGAGAATATTGAGCGCACCAAATTGCAGCGAGGTCGATATTTTCATGTGGGAGCGGGCTTGCTCGCGAAGGCGTCGGTACCTCCAGCATCTATGTGACTGCAAGACCGCATTCGTCGGAACGCCGCCCGGAGCAAGCCCGCTCCCACAGGGGCTACTCGGTACTGCCGAGGCCTTGCCAGTGTTTGAGGCCAATAAAGATAAAGCGCAATTGCTGGGTAATTTTCGCCTGTGGCGTCAGATGCTCGGGCAGCGCCTCGGCAGGCGGATCAATGATGTCCGGCAAGGTCGCGAACACGCTTTTGACAATCAGGTCAGCCATGACGCTCAGGCCGGCGATGTCCAGGTGTTGCAGCTTCGGCATCAAGGACAAGTCGGCCGCCAGGTCCGAGCTAATGTCCTCGCGCAAGCGGCCAATGGCCTGGCGCACTGGCAATGAGCCGCCGTATTGCTCGCGAGCGAGAAACAGGAACTGCGAGCGATTGGCCGTGACCACGTCGAGAAAGATCCGCACCGAGGCGTCAATGATGCCGCCCATGACGAACTCGTTGTGGCGCACCAGGCGAATGGTTTCGCGGAAGGTCTGACCGACTTCACTCACCAGCACCAGGCCCAGTTCATCCATATCGGCGAAATGCCGGTAGAAACCAGTGGGCACGATCCCCGCGGTTCTGGCGACTTCGCGCAGGCTCAGGCTGCCGAATCCTCGGCCGCATTCCATCAAGTGGCGGGCAGCATCCATCAGGGCGTTACGGGTCTGTTGTTTCTGTTCGGCGCGGGGCAGCATCGCAAGGGTGTTTTCTGGATAAGACAGCGGCGCACTCTAGCAAATCGGCTTTGCCGGCGTCGAATGGCTATCGGGAGATCAATCGGGGAAGTGAGGCATCTATAACGTCAAAAGCCCAATCCGGGGATTGGGCTTTTTTTCAGGGCCGCCATGGGCTCAGCTCAAAGCGCTGTTGCGTTCGATGACACGGTCACCACCACCTTCGGCCAGGGTTTGACCTTGTGGAGTGCGATCGGAGCCGTCAGCAGCCAGGGTTTGACCTTGTGGAGTGCGATCGGAACCGTCAGCAGCCAGGGTTTGACCCTGTGGAGTGCGATCGGAACCGTCAGCAGCCAGGGTTTGACCTTGTGGAGTGCGATCGGAACCGTCAGCAGCCAGAGTTTGACCTTGTGGAGTGCGATCGGAACCGTCAGCCGCCAGGGTTTGACCTTGTGGAGTACGGTCCGAGCCATCCTGGGTGATCAGGCCTTTTTCTTTCAGGCGATCATTGCCACCTTCGGCGACGGTTTGGCTGAACACCGAATGGGTGGATTTGACCTGTGGGGTCGCCTGGTCAGCAGCTGGCAGGGCGAAAGCAGTGCTGGCCAGCATTGAAAGTGTAAGGCTAAGCAGTAATTGGCGTTTCATGATTGGGTGCTCCGTTGGAGGGCGATAAAGTGGGTACGAGGGCAATGCTACTCTTGATAAGTCGATACAAAAGTTCATAAACGCAATGGTAATAATCAACGGAATTGATTGTTCCGTGAGACAGCTCTAAATCGGGCGTTTCCGGCGGATGTTTTTGCGCTGAGATGGGTATTTTCCACTCACTTGCGCCTTGCAAAAGTGCGGGCCGGTAACGCTGGATTGAGGGCGCATCCTGTCGCCGACCGATTATTTGAACGTTAAGCGGTATTTCGGTTAAACCTGCGAGCCGTTTTTCAGTCGTAGATTCCATGGCAGGCCGGTTCTGGCCTAACGTTTCAAACGTGCGTCGCAGTCAGGGCGCTCAGTCGTATCAGGAGCCCTGTGCAATGACGCGCACTCGTAAAGTGTTTACCTGGACCCTCGCCAGCCTGGTTGTCCTGCTGGTCGTACTGGTTCTGATAATCGCGTTCTTCGATTGGAACCGGATCAAACCACCGCTTAACGCCAAGGTTTCCGAAGAGCTGCACCGCCCGTTCGCCATCAACGGCAACCTCGAGGTGGTCTGGCAACGTGAGCCCGAGGAGGGCGGCTGGCGCGCGTGGGTGCCGTGGCCGCATGTCGTGGCGCAGGACTTGAGCCTGGGCAACCCGGACTGGTCGAAGAAGCCGCAGATGGTCACCCTCAAACGCGTCGAGTTGCGCATCTCGCCCCTGGCCTTGCTGGCGCAGCGCGTGGTGATCCCGCGTATTGACCTGACCGAACCAAATGCCGACCTCCAGCGCCTGGCCGACGGCCGTGCAAACTGGACCTTCAAGTTCGACCCCAAAGACCCGAACGCCGAGCCTTCAAGCTGGGTGGTAGATATCGGTGCGATCGGCTTCGACAAAGGCCACGTGATCCTCGACGACCAGAGCCTGAAGACTCAGCTCGACTTGATCATCGACCCGCTGGGCAAGCCGATTCCGTTCAGTGACATCGTCGGTGACAAAGCCGCGAAAACCGCGTCGGAAAAGGGCGCCTCGCCGCAGGATTACGCGTTCGCGCTGAAGGTCAAAGGCCAGTACCACGGCCAGACACTCGCGGGCGAAGGCAAGGTTGGAGGTCTGCTGGCGTTGCAGGACGCGGCCAGACCGTTCCCGCTTCAAGCAAAAGTGAACATCGCCGACACCCATGTCGAACTGGCCGGCACCCTCACCGATCCACTGAATCTCGGTGCCCTGGACTTGCGTCTGAAACTGGCCGGCACCAGCCTGGGCAATCTCTACCCGCTGACCGGGGTAACTCTGCCGGACACACCGCCGTACGAGACTGACGGCCACTTGATCGCCAAGCTGCATGAAGCGGACGGTGCAGTGTTCCGTTACGAAGAATTCAACGGCAAGATCGGCCAGAGCGATATCCATGGCAGCCTGACTTATGTCGCCAGTCAGCCGCGCCCGAAGTTGAGCGGATCGCTGGTTTCCAATCAACTGCTGTTTGCCGACCTGGCTCCGCTGATCGGTGCCGATTCCAACGCCAAACAAAAGGCCCGCGGCGGCGAAAGCAACCAGCCGGCGGACAAGGTGTTGCCGGTCGAAGAGTTCAAAACCGAGCGCTGGCGCGTTATGGACGCCGACGTCGAGTTCACCGGCAAGCGCATCGTCCACAGCGAAAAACTGCCGTTCAACGATCTCTACACCCACCTGATACTCACTGACGGCGTACTCAGCCTGGAACCCCTGCGCTTCGGTGTCGCCGGCGGTAACCTGGACGCTCAGATTCGCCTCAATGGCCGAACCGAACCGTTGGAAGGCCAGGCAAAACTCACCGCACGCAAGTTCAAACTCAAGCAGTTGTTCCCGACCTTTGAACCGATGAAAACCAGTTTCGGCGAACTCAATGGCGATGCCGACATCACCGGTCGTGGCAACTCGGTGGCCAAACTGCTGGGCACCGCCAATGGCAATCTGAAGATGCTGATCAACGATGGCGCTATCAGCCGCGAGTTGATGGAGCTGGTCGGGCTGAACGTCGGCAACTATGTGGTGGGCAAGATCTTTGGCGACAAGGAAGTGAAGATCAACTGCGCTGCCGCCGACTTCGACATCAAGACCGGACTGGCGACCACGCGTCTGTTCGTCTTCGATACCGAAAACGCGATCGTCTACATCGATGGCACCGCCGACATGGCGACTGAGCAACTGGACCTGACCATCACCCCGGAATCCAAGGGCTGGCGCGTGATTTCGTTGCGTTCGCCGCTGTATGTACGGGGCAAGTTCATCAAACCTGATGCCGGTGTGAAGACTGTGCCGCTGATGCTGCGCGGAGCCGGAATGGTTGCACTGGGTGTGATTGCCGCGCCTGCGGCGGGCTTGCTGGCGCTGATAGCGCCGAGCGCTGGCGAACCGAATCAGTGCGCGCCGTTGCTGGAGCAGATGAAGGCCGGCAAGGCACCCGTCACCGTCAAACCCACCAAGTAATTCGTTGGTGGAGATCGTTCCCACGCTCTGCGTGGGAATGCCTCAATGGACGCTCCGCGTCCGCTCTTGGGACGCAGAGCGTCCCGGGCTGCATTCCCACGCAGAGCGTGGGAACGATCAGTCAGCTGCTGAAGGCTGTGATCTTGGCAGTAACCCTGATAACGCTGCTTCTTCCCGCAACCACGCAAAAAACGCCCGCACCGGCGGATGCCGTTCGCGCCCCGGCACGCACAGTGCAGCGTAACCGGCACCCTCGACCTGAACCTCACCCTTGTAAGCCACCAGCAAACCACTGGCCACGGTCTCGGACACCAGAATATTGCTCGCCAGCACCAGGCCTTGCCCGGCAATCGCCGCTTGCAGGGCGTAATGCTCTTCGTCGTATTCACGAACCGCTGGCTGCCCGGCAAGCCAGGTCTCGCCGGATTGTGCGCACCAGGCTTCCCAGCCGTGGGCGTACAGTTTGGAGTTGTGCCAGCGCACGCTGATCAGCGTCGGCGCTTGGCTGGCGGCCAGGGCGACTTGCTCGGGCGAGCCGTAGACGCCGAAGGATTCGTCGAACAGGCACAGGCCATAAAGGTTCGGGTAATCATCGAGGCTGTAGCGCACCACCAGATCGACGCTGGCGTCCTGATGCAGATCGATGACTTCGCAATGGGTATCGAGCCGCAGGCTGATGTTCGGGTGCCGGGCGTAGAACCGGCCCAGCCGGGGCACCAGCCACAAGGCAGCGAATGCGGCGGTGGTGGAGATCGTCAGGCTCGCGCCGCTGCGTTGCGGGCGCAAGGTATCGACACTTTGCGCCACTTCCAGCAAGGCACCGTGCAAGCTGTGGAACAGCCGTTCACCGCAGTCCGTCAGGCGAACTTGCCGTGGCAGTCGCTCGAACAGCGGCACACCGAGCCAGGTCTCCAGCGAGCGAATCTGATGGGAAACCGCCGTCGGTGTCACCGAGAGTTCTTCGGCGGCTGCCTTGAAGCTCAGCAGGCGCGAGGCGGATTCAAAGGCGCGCAGGGCGGTCAGCGGCAGCGAGGCAAACATTGAAAGCTCCATGGGTGAAATCAATTCATCCAGACTGATTTTTGCTCATTTGAAGAGGGGCGGCTGCGCGCTTCAAGCTGCAAGCCACCAGCAGTTTGAGTTTAGTCCTTCAGGAGATTCAGATGAGCACAATTCTTGCCATACATGCCAGCCCCCGTGGCGACCGTTCTCATTCCCGGCGCTTGGCCGAGGTGTTTCTTTCCGCCTGGCAGGCGGCCAATCCGCAGTCGCACATGACCCGTCGCGAAGTCGGTCGGGCGTTGATTCCGCCGGTCAACGAGGCGTTTGTGGCCGCCGCGTTTTACCCCGAGCCCGATGCGCGGCCGCTGTCGATGCAGGCCGACCTGGCGTTCAGCGATGAACTGGTGGGTGAATTGCTCGGTCACGATTTATTGGTGATTTCCACGCCGATGCACAACTTCAGCGTGCCCAGCGGCCTCAAGGCCTGGATCGATCAGATTGTGCGGTTGGGGCTGACCTTCAATCACACCCTGGACAATGGCGTCGCTCAATACGAGCCGCTGGTGCAGGGCAAAAAGGCGTTGATCGTCACCAGTCGCGGTGGTTTCGGTTTCGGGCCGGGTGGAGAACTTGAGGCAATGAACCATGCCGATCCGTTGTTGCGAACGGCATTGGGGTTCATCGGCATCACCGACATCACGGTCGTGGCCG
This sequence comes from Pseudomonas sp. 478, assembly GCF_003254125.1. Lineage (NCBI taxonomy): Bacteria > Pseudomonadati > Pseudomonadota > Gammaproteobacteria > Pseudomonadales > Pseudomonadaceae > Pseudomonas > Pseudomonas sp. 478. Next base: position 151,079 of record NZ_QKZG01000003.1, on the reverse strand, counting down.
CCGAAGGCGAAGAGTCCGAGGAACGCACCTTCCAGATCTCCGCCGCCGAGGCCGAGCAGCGTTTGCGGGCGCTGGCCAGGGAGTTCTAGATGGCCTGGCTGTTTTTGCTGATCGCCGCCGGCTTCGAAGTCACCTTTGCCATGGGCATGAAGTACGCCGAGGGCTTCACCCGGCTTTGGCCGTCGATGATCACCGTGGTGGCCGCGGTGGGCGGGATCTACTTCCTGACCCTGGCCATGCGCGAGTTGCCGGTGAGCATCGCTTACCCGATCTGGACCGCCATCGGCTCACTGGGCACGGTGTTTCTCGGGTTTGCGTTGCTCGGTGAAAGCCTGACGGCGGTCAAACTGGTGTCGGTCGGATTGATCGTGGCGGGGGTGGTGGGGCTGAAGTAGGGTGGGATGTCATAGACTGGTCGTCGAGTTGTCATCTTCGATGCCGATGCTTGGCTGATGTCTTGCATTCAGCCTTGCCTCACCTCACCGATCACAAGGACGTTCGCCCATGTCGCAAGGTTCCGCCACGCGTTACCCCTTGGTGCTGGTCCCGGGAATGCTCGGGTTTATCCGTCTGCTGATCTATCCGTATTGGTACGGGATCATTTCTGCGTTGCGCCGGGGTGGCGCAACGGTGATCGCGGTGCAGGTCTCGCCGATCAACTCCTGCGAAGTGCGCGGCGAGCAACTGCTGGCGCGGATCGAGGAAATCCTGCGGGAAACCGGGGCCGAGAAGGTCAATCTGATCGGCCACAGCCAAGGGGCGCTGACCGCCCGCTATGCCGCGGCCAAACGCCCGGACCGGGTCGCCTCGGTCACCTCGGTGGCAGGACCCAATCACGGTTCGGAGCTGGCGGATTACCTGCACAAACACTATCCGGGAGACAGCGCCAAGGGGCGGTTGCTCAGCGTTTTGCTGCGCTGGATCTGTGCGCTGATGAGCCTGCTGGAAACCGGTTATCGCGGACCGAAATTGCCGGTTGATATCCATGCCTCCCATCATTCACTGACGACGGAAGGCGTGGCGCTGTTCAACCAGCGTTATCCACAGGGCTTGCCTGATACCTGGGGCGGGCATGGGCCGGAAGAGGTCAACGGCGTGCGGTATTACTCATGGTCCGGGACCTTGCAGCCGGGCAAGACCAATCGCGGGCGAAACCTGTTTGATGGGACTAACCGCAGTTGTCGGTTGTTTGCCAGGACCTTCGTTCGAGAAGCCGGGCATTGCGACGGGATGGTCGGGCGTTACAGCTCGCATCTGGGGACAGTGATTGGGGATGAGTATCCGATGGATCACTTCGACATCGTCAATCAGTCGTTGGGATTGGTGGGCAGGAGCGCGGAGCCGGTGCGGTTGTTTGTTGAGCATGCGGCGCGGCTGAAAGCCGCCGGTGTTTAGCCTTCAGACCGAGTTATCGTTCTTCGCGAGCAAGCCCGCTCCCACAGGGGAATGCATTCCAAATGTGGGAGCGGGCTTGCTCGCGAAGGCGCCAGATCAGGCAGCGACGACCTTACGCCCCAACACCGTGGTCCAGCGCTCCGAAAGAATCACCCCACCCAACGTCAACACCCCGCCCACCAAGTGATACATCGCCAACTGCTCATGCAGCACCACCGCCGCAATCAGCGCAGTAATCAACGGCAGCAGATTGAAAAACAGCGTAGTCCGGCTCGGCCCCAGGCGGATCACGGCCTGCATCCATGCCAATGGCGCAACCATCGAAGCCAGCAGGCAGGCGTAAAGCACCAGCGGAATGTTCTGCAGCGTCGGACCGATCTTCGGTGAAGCGAGGAACAGCGGAAACAGTACCGCTACGGCCACCCATACCTGCATGTACAGCAACACCAGCGGCGGTAAACGCAGCTGCCATTTTTTCAGCAGCGTGCTGTAGATCGCGTAGGCCAGGGTGGCGATCAGCATCATCGCGTCACCCAGGTTCACCCCGTGTTCGAGCAGCGCACCAAGGCTGCCGGACGAGACGACCACCAATACCCCCGCGAACGACAGCACCGCACCGGCCAGTGCGCCGATGGTCAGGCGCTGGCCGAGGCTAATGATCGCCATGGCCAGCGACATCAGTGGCATCAGCGACAGGATGATGCCCATGTTGGTGGCCGAGGTCAGGCTTGCCGCGAAGTACGCCAGGCTTTGGTAAACCGCCATGCCGAGCACGCCGAGCACAAAGATCTTGCCCAGGTTCGGGCGGATCGCCGGCCAATGGACGATCACCGGTTTGAGCATGAAGGGGGTGAACAGCAGTCCGGCAAGCAGCCAGCGGTAAAAGCCGATCTCGGCGGGGAAGATCGCCCCGGCCGACATCTTGGTGATCACGGTGTTGCCGGCCCAAATGAAAATGGCCAGCAGGGGATAAGCGTATTGCATCAGAGAAAACCAGAGCGTTAATGAGGGGTGATTATCGCCTGTCTGGATACAAGCCTATACTTCGATCCAGACAACCTGCCCCTGATGACGGACAGCATGAACAGTAAACACATCGATTTGCTCGACTTCAGCGAATTGCCGGCCCCGGTGTACTTCCGTTATGCCGACTTTGATGCGCATCGTTATGCCTCGGCGCACCGTCATCCATGGGGCACGCTGGAGTATTCGGCCCACGGCGTATTGCACATGGAAATCGGTGGCAGCCGCTTCATGTCACCGCCGCAATACGCGGTATGGGTGCCGCCGCAGACCGAACACAGCTTCTATAGCCATCAGCCGATCAACTATCGCGCGGTCTGCCTGGCTCCGCCGATGTGCCAGGACCTGCCGCAACAGGCCTGCACCCTGGCCATCAGCGACATCCTTAAAGCGATCCTCAAAGACTTCGCCGGCCGCGATGTGAAGATTCCCGAGCACGAAGCCGACCAACGTCTGGCCCAGGTGTTGGTGGACCAACTGCAGCAGGCGCCGGTGCAGGAATGTTATTTGCCCTACGCCAGCAGCCCTGGCTTGTTCGGGATACTCGAAGCCTTGCAGGCCGAGCCCGGTGATAACCGACCTTTGGCGGAGTGGGCCGCGCAGATCCATGTCAGCGAACGCACCCTGGCGCGGCGGTTCGTGCGTGAGTTGGGCATGAGTTTTGGCGAGTGGCGGCAGCGGTTGCGGTTTCTGGCAGCGATCGAAGCGCTGGACAGCCACCGCAGCATCCAGGAAATCGCCTTTGACATGGGCTACAGCACGGGCTCTGCGTTTATCGCGATGTTTCAACGCCAGGCAGGGTGCACGCCGGAACAGTATCGGCGACACCGGGGAACCTGATGTTCCTGAGTAGTAGTGTTTCTTAAATAATACTGAATGAACGTTAAGTTGAATGTTGCGGTGTCGTGTGTTGTAGCTTTGTTTAGTCGACATCTGTTTTATTGCGAAGCCTCTTACAGATTTTGTCGTAAATACACTCAATAAAATTTCTATGCCTCGCTGTATGCTCCAGTACGCATTTATTAACTTGCTTGGAGTCATCAATCATGGGGTATTCAGTTTTAGTTCGCGTCCCGTCCGTATTAACTACGCAAGAAAAAAGTATACATCATGAATTTATCAAAGAGGCTCTACCCACCTGGGTGACTGATGCCTCGTTAGAAAGAGTACGTGCGCTGAAGCTTGGGATGTCCGGTATCCCTCAATGGAGTAAAGAAGCGTCTTCGGCATTGCACTCACGTCTGAAAAAAACGATGGTGGCAAGTTGGGAAGCCCAAAATCATGTCGACCGAATGCTCGGTGAATTGCAAGATGTTTACGCATTTGCCGAACCTTTACTGCATCAGGCATTGAAACAACAATACGGAGTCGACATCGATGTTAGAAACACCTATTTAAAGTTGTTCTCTCCGGCAAAGTTGTCCCCGTGGGTGCATAACATTACGGGCGGTGTTAGTTCTCGAACCGTCTCCATGCTTGATGCGGCGTTGCACAACTTTGCACTCAATGAAGTTCTGCTCTCTGACTCGCAGTTTATTTCCAGACCTGACGAACTGGGTCGCTTTGAAATACTGGACATCCGAAACAAGGTGTCTATCGAACAGTTCAAGGCAGTATGTCGGGAACTGGATATTGGCGCTCGATACAAAGAACACCTCGAAAGTTATTTGCGTCCCAGCGATGGCCTGGCAAAAGGCGTGGTGCAGCACAGAATTATCAAAAGTCAGAAAGCCGCGCTGAATGCCGCCATGGATTGGGCCTTGATGCGAAAAGATATCTCGGCCAACGGCTATCGGGTGATGAAGGGCATACTCGAGGGGGTTAAAGGCCTGACACTGGAAGGCATCCCGGTTCGTTACTATCACCTGACGATGCTGGACACTCGGCTGCACGGCATTGTGCTGATCGCCGGTGATCTGGACGCTGCCGGTGCAGGGAGGCGACTCATTGCCTATGTGCCGAACGACCCCGATCATCCGTTGAAAGAGTATGCGTCGCTGGGCGAGTTCGCGCTCGAACTCACCCGCCAGTTGCGCGACGCGGGCCAGGCGCCCACTCGTGAAGGCTTCCCCAACAGGCGCAGTTATCAGCAGTTCTTCAGCCGCTTTGTCGCCCATCAGCAACGCGGGCATTTCTTTGCCGAACTTAACAGCAAACTTGTCGTGATCACCCGGCATGAAAAGGAATGGGGCGTGGACCTGCCTGTCTGGCGAGAAACTGCCGTGGATAACCCACGCCTTCGTTTTGGGACCCTGAAGTTCGAAGAGGATAGCGAAACCCGTTTCAATGGCGACCTGTGGGTTTATCTCTACCAGGTCCAGCAAAACAAAATCCTCAACGACGCACGGGAGATGGTGATTTCCACCGCCGATGCCGACCGCATGGAGCGTTGGGCCTGGTTCGACAATTTGGAGAAGATGCTGTCCGACGTTCTCAATGCCGCATTATTGGTCGTGACGCCGTTCGTGCCTTTTCTGGGCGAGGCGATGATGGCTTACATGGTTTATCAATTAGTCAGTGAAGTGGTCGAAGGTGTCGTTGACCTGGCCGAAGGTGTTTATCTGGAAGGGGCCGAGCACCTGATCGGCTTCGCTGAAAGTTTGATCCAGTTGGGCACGTTCGGCGCGGGCATGAAGCTCGGATCGGAGGTGGTGCTACCCAAGCTTTCTTCGTTCATCGAAGGGAGCAAGCCGGTCACCCTGGCCAACGGCGACAAGCGTCTATGGGGACAGAACCTCGAGGCCTACCAGCGCGATCTTATGCTTTCCGCCGATTCAAAACCTGACGATCAATGGCTGCATCGGCATGAAGGCAAGCCGATCCTCAATCTTGATACGCGCTACTTCGAACTCAATAAAGACCCGCAGACTGGCAAGCACCGAGTGCAACATCCAGTCCGGCCGGACGCGTATCAACCGCTGGTCGAGAGTAATGGAGAAGGCGCCTTCGTGATTGAGGGAGAGCAGCCGCATTTGTGGGATGACGATACGTTGATGGCGCGACTCGGCCAGTCAATGAAAGGGTTGGCGGACGCATACGGCGACATTCGAACGGTCAGTCGCAGCGACGTCAACGCGATCCGCCGGATGTATGTCGACAAGGAGCGCGCTTTGCCCTTGCTGAGCGATACCGTGACGCGCTTCCGGATCGACCACGATATTCAGACATTTATTGAGCAGATTGGCAGTGAACATCCGCAAGACTATTTAAAAGCCGACCCCGCCTTTCAGTTCCGGTTGCTCGATGGCGTATGGCCCGGTAGGGCAATTGAGCTGGTGGGCGCTGACGGTCAGGTCCTTGAGGTGATTGGCCGTGCCGACGCGTCACCTGTTCGGATACGAAAGGATCGCTTGATCGACGGTGATTTGCTTAAAACGCTGTTAGCCCACCTTGATCAAGCGGAAACAAAAACACTGATGAACAACGAGTTCGGCGCACCGGTATTGGCCGCCGAGGTGAACGCGCGACAGCTGCGGCTTGAACTGGCGAAACTTGCCAAAAACAGGCGTACAGGGCTGTTCGAGGCGCGCTACCGTCAGCTTGAAAATGCCCGAAGTGCGAAGAGTGCCTTGGTGCGAAATATCCAGGACCGAGTGCCGGATTTGCCGGGCACCGTTGCGCAAGAGTTGCTGGCGATTGCCTCCCCCGAGGAGTTGCAGGATATCGCACGAGCGAAACTGTCCGACAGATTGGAAAACCTCGCGCGCTGGGCTCTTAGGGACGTACGAAGTGCCCGCGCTTATGAAGGGCTGCATCTGAAGTCAGTCGACAATCCTGATACCCGCAGGCTGGCCTTGCACTCGCTGGAAAACCTGCCCGGCTGGAATCCTGACGTGCGAATCGACGTTCACCGGTTCGAGTTGGGAGGTGCGTTGCTGGACAGCATTGGCAAGGAAGATGCCGCCATTCGACGCACCATCGTCGAACGTGAAGACCTGACCTTCCAGGCCTATGACGATGAGGGCAACGCCTTGAATGCCGGGTCGGACTTTTATTCATCGATCCTGCAGGCACTACCGGACGCCGAGCGTAATGCCCTGAACATTCACATAGGGCAAGGACGGCAACTGAAAGAGGCGATTCGTAATCGGGCATTGAAACCTTATCGGCTCCTGAAAGTCCTTTCAGACCTTCCGGTGCTTGACCCGCTCACTTTCGATCCGCAGGTCATGCGCCTGCGTGGTGGCGCTCCGACCGGCGAAGGTGAGGCGGTCGTGTTGCAGGCGATTGGGGTTCTTTATCCGAGTCTTGTTGCAGGTGCGTTTGATTCTTCCGTCTCGTCCTACGCAAAATATGACTACCTGCGTGGCTTGAAGCTTATAAAGGACAACTATTCTGAAGAGTACTTTTCTTCTCTTTGGCAGGCGTTGTATGACGCCAACACCGCCGAAGATGCGCAAGCCAATGCAAACATCGTACAGAGCATCGAAGCGTTGCCGGACCTGGAAAAGCTGATGTCGGACGAGCAATTCACACCATTGATTGAGCAGATGTTCACCAGGGATGGCCTGATCCCGCTGCCCGAATCCGAGCGCAACCTGGCCATCAATGCCCGAAATCTGGAGCGCACCGGCCGGACGGATGAGTATCAGGCGCTGTTACGTTCAGTCCGGGAAAACGCTGTAACGCCAAGCCCTGAATTGGCCGATTTGCTCAGCTATGGTGAGCTGCTGTCCAGTGATGTCGTGACGTCCGACGAACCGATTGAGGTTTCGCCGCCAATCATGGCCGACCTGAAAATGGCACAACGTGCAATCTGCCGCACCAAGGAGCTTATCCCCCTGTCCGGCAATCAATTGCCGAGCATGTGGGAGAAGGGCGGTTCGGCGATTGCGAAGATCAAGGGTCTTAGGGAGCTGAACCTGGAGGAAGGTGGTTTCACCGCAAAACTGACCATCGCTGAAGCGGCTCGTAAAGCCATTGAAATCAAGGGCGGCAATTGCTCGGAAAACTCGAAAGTGACGTTTTCGATCCTCGCCAGCCAGCCCCGGACATCGAGCATTCACATCGTCAAAGCCTCTGACTTCGATCATCAATATGTGGTCATTGGCGACTTGGACAATCCCGGGACTCTGGTCGTCGCCGACTCCTGGCCGGAGTTCCCCGCGGCGCATCTGGCGAGCAAGGGCTACTTCGAGTTCGAAATGCCGCCGGTGGAGACACTGGCGCCCGGTCCGGCCGTCAGCGAATACAACTTTATCAATGAGGCGCCACCAGGCCCGGCGACGTTGCCTGTCGTTTCCGAAACGAACACGTTCAGGCAGATAAAAATGAACAAGCTGTACACATCCGGGGCGTACGCCCAATGGACATCATTAAAAGAGTTAGGCCAAACCTACCGTGTGGAGGACGGCACTCCGGTTTCATTCGAGCGATTGCCTGCCTCGGTCATTGAAAATCGAGTTGAGGCTTATCGCAACTACTTGAAAGCGTTCGACGACATCCTGCGTGCGCAGGAGGATGCTGAATAATCGCTGGCGGATGAAGCGGTAACAGGTCTTGTCTACACTACCCTTGAGGTCGCGCCGCTCGGCGCGACAACAAGGAGAAAACTTCATGAAGATGTTGCGTGTCCCTTTGTTGATGATCGGTCTGCTGTTCTGCGCCCAGGGCTTTGCCGCCACCGAGCAACAGAACAAGATGACCACCTGCAATGCTGACGCCACCGCGAAAAGCCTCAAGGGAGACGAACGCAAAGCGTTCATGAGCAATTGCCTCAAAGCGGCCCCGGCCGCCAATGACGCAAAAACCCTTACCCCTCAGCAAGAGAAGATGAAAACCTGCAACGCCGATGCCGCCACTCAGGCGTTGAAAGGCGATGCGCGTAAAGCCTTCATGAGCGAATGCCTGAAGAAAAAATAATCATTGGGCGGCAAGATGTGGGGCTGAGAGGGTCTCATCGCGAGCAGGCTCACTCCCACATTTGTCCTGCGGACACAGATCCATTGTGGGAGCGGGCTTGCTCGCGAAGGGGCCGGCAAGGGCACTGCAAAAAGCCGCCACCGCCCCCACTAAGGTCGACCTACACAATCCCTAGTGCTGGCATCGGAACGCTGGCAGACTGCCAATCCTTTTACGCCGTTCGTTTTGAGGCTGTATGCCAACGTTTTCTCAACGCCAAGTCTTGCAACTCATCAGTTGGGTCATCATTTTCGGCGGTTTGTTGCTGGTGATCCCGCTGCGATTACTGCCGAGTTTGCTGGCCGGCCTGCTGGTGTTCGAACTGGTCAACATGCTCACCCCACAATTGCAGCGCCTGATCGAAGGGCGGCGTGCGCGCTGGCTGGCGGTGGCGTTGTTGGGAACGCTAGTGGTCAGTGTGTTGACGCTGATCTTTGCCGGTGCCTTCAGCTTTCTGTTGCATGAAGCGGAAAACCCCGGCGCTTCTCTCGACAAATTCATGCACGTGGTTGATCGGGCGCGCGGGCAACTGCCGCCGTTCATCGACGCCTATCTGCCCGCCAGCGCCGCCGAATTCCGTGTGGCGATTGGCGAATGGGTGAGCAAGCACCTCAGCGACTTGCAACTGGTGGGCAAGGACGCGGCGCACATGTTTGTGACGCTGCTGATCGGCATGGTGCTGGGGGCGATCATTGCCTTGCAGCGCGTGCCGGACGTGACCAAGCGCAAGCCATTGGCCGCCGCGCTGTTCGAACGCTTGCACCTGCTGGTCCAGGCGTTTCGCAACATCGTGTTCGCCCAGATCAAGATTTCCCTGCTCAACACCTTCTTCACCGGGATTTTCCTGGCGGTGGTCCTGCCGACGTTCGGGATCAAGCTGCCGCTGACCAAAACCCTGATCGTACTGACGTTCCTGCTCGGCCTGTTGCCGGTGATCGGCAACCTGATGTCGAACACCCTGATCACCATCGTCGGTTTGTCGCTGTCGATCTGGGTGGCCGTGGCGGCGCTGGGTTACCTGATTTTTATCCACAAACTCGAATACTTTCTCAACGCGCGCATCGTTGGCGGGCAGATCAGTGCCAAGTCGTGGGAGTTGCTGCTGGCGATGCTGGTGTTCGAGGCCGCGTTCGGCCTGCCGGGGGTGGTGGCGGGGCCGATTTATTACGCGTACCTGAAGAGTGAGTTGAAGCAGGTGGGGATGGTTTGATCCGCTGCTGATCTACTGTGGCGAGGGGATTTATCCCCGTTGGGTCGCGAAGCGGCCCCCCTTATCCAAAAAAGAAGGGGCCGCTTCGCAGCCCAACGGGGATAAATCCCCTCGCCACAGATAAATCCTCTTACCACAGATAAATCCTCTTACCACAGATAAATCCTCTCACCACAGGGTGTCAGGTCAGTCCATGTTGCCGTAGCGTTTCATCGCTTCAATCGCCAAGCCGCTGCCGATGCTGCCGAAGATGTTCCCTTCCACGTGCCGCGCGTTCGGCAACATCGCCGAAACGCTGTTGCGCAGTGCCGGAATCCCGCTCGAACCGCCGGTGAAGAACACCGTATCGACCTGATCGACTCGTACATTGGCGTCGTTCAACAGCTGGGTCACGCTGTTACGTACGCGCTCCAGCAAGTTGTCGATAGCCGATTCGAACAGTGCCCGGCTCAGCTCCACACTCAACCCCGGTTCGATGCGGTCCAGCGGCACATGGCGGCTGTCGGCGTGGGTCAGCTGGATCTTGGTTTCTTCCACTTCCATGGCCAGCCAATGGCCGGCGCGCTGGTCGATCAGCTTGAACAGGCGATCGATGCCGCCGGTGTCTTCGATGTCGTAACGCATGCTGCCCAGCGCCAGGGTCGACTTTTGCGAGTACACCGAGTTGATGGTGTGCCAGGTCGCCAGGTTCATATGGTGGCTGGTCGGCATGTAGGCGCCGCTCTTCATCCGGCTGCCATAGCCGAACAGCGGCATCAGGCCTTGCAGGCTCAGCTGCTTGTCGAAATCGGTCCCGCCGATGTGCACGCCGCCGGTGGCGAGGATGTCATCGTGGCGGTTGTCGTGGGTACGGCGTTCAGGGGACAGGCGCACCAGCGAGAAGTCCGAGGTACCACCGCCGATGTCGACGATCAGCACCAGCTCTTCTTTTTCGATGGTCGACTCATAGTCGAAGGCCGCCGCAATCGGTTCGTACTGGAACGAAACGTCTTTGAAGCCGATGGCGCGGGCCACGTCCACCAGTGTGTTTTCGGCTTCCTGGTCGGCCATTTCATCGTCATCGACGAAAAACACCGGACGACCGAGCACCACTTCATCGAACTCGCGACCGGCGGCGGTTTCGGCGCGTTTCTTCAGTTGGCCGATAAACAGCCCGAGCAAATCCTTGAACGGCATTGCCGTGCCGAGGACGCTGGTGTCGTGCTTGATCAGCTTGGAGCCCAGCAGGCTCTTGAGCGAGCGCATCAGCCGGCCTTCATAGCCTTCCAGGTACTCGTGCAGCGCGAGGCGGCCGTACACCGGGCGGCGTTCTTCCATGTTGAAGAAGACCACCGAAGGCAGGGTGATCTTGTCGTCCTCCAGCGCGATCAGCGTTTCCATGCCGGGGCGCAGCCAGCCGACGGTGGAGTTGGACGTGCCGAAGTCGATACCACAGGCACGGGCTGGAGATGCGTTTTTCATGTCTATCGAGTTCCGGTTAAAAAACGGCCGCGCAGTGTATGTCAGTGCGGCGCAGATTCGAAGGCCGACTATCCGCTAAATCTCCACGATTAGCGCCTTGATAAGACGGCCAGATGCCCCAAACTTGTCTGCATTGGCCCTGGCAGCCCTCGGACGGTCGCAAGAACCGCCCACTGCTGCCGAAAAACTTCTGATGCGCTGCCACCTTGAGATCGATCAACCTGGCGGCTGCCAAAGAGCGCATGCTGCCGGTAGTGGCGCGATATCGATAACGGATGGTGATCCTTAGATGGACTTCAAAGACTATTACAAGATTCTCGGTGTGGAACCGACCGCGGACGATAAGACGATCAAGGCCGCCTATCGTAAGCTGGCGCGTAAATATCACCCGGATGTCAGCAAGGAAAAGGACGCCGAGTCCAAATTCAAAGACGCCTCGGAAGCCTATGAAGCGCTGAAAAGCGCCGACAAGCGCGCCGAATACGACGACTTGCGCAAATACGGCCAGCACGGCCAACCGTTCCAGGGCCCGCCGGGATGGCAGGGGCGTGGCGCAGGCGGTTTCGGTGGTGGTCAGGACACGGGCGATTTTTCGGACTTCTTCAGTTCGATCTTCGGCAACCGTGGCCCTGGTTTTGGGGGTGGACAGTCAGGCCGCAGCGCCGGGCGTCGAGGGCAAGATGTGGAAATGGAACTCGGGATTTTCCTGGAAGAAACCCTTTCGAGCGAATCGAAGAAGGTTACTTTCCAGGTGCCGCAGTACAACGCTGCCGGCCAGCATGTCAGCAACACCAGCAAAAGCCTGAACGTGAAGATCCCGGCCGGCGTGGCCGACGGCGAGCGCATCCGCCTCAAGGGCCAGGGCGCACCGGGCACGGGTGGCGGGGCCAATGGCGACTTGTTCCTGATCATTCGCTTTGCGCCGCACCCCAAGTTCGACGTCGAAGGCGAGAACCTGATCATTACCTTGCCGCTGGCGCCGTGGGAGTTGGCATTAGGTACTGAGGTGGCAGTGCCTACCCTGACAGGCAAGATCAACCTCAAGATCCCGGCCGGCAGCCAGAACGGCCAGCGCATGCGCGCCAAGGGCCACGGTTTGCTGAACAAGGCCGGTCATCGCGGTTATCTGTTTGTACAGCTCAAGGCCGTCATGCCTAAAACCTCGGACGACGAGGTCAAGGCGCTGTGGCAGGAACTGGCGAAAAAAGCGGCTTTCAACCCCAGAGAAAACTTCTGATCCAAGAGACGGAGTAGCCCATCATGAGCAACCCCCTGATCGTTCAACTGGACCTGGCAGAATTCTGCGAGGCGACCGACCTGCCGGACGTCTACGTGATCGAAATCGTCGAGCACGGCATCCTCGAACCTCAGGGCAAGCAGCCCAAGGATTGGCGTTTCAACGATTATGAGTTGGTGCTGGCCAAGCGTGCCGCCAAGCTGCGGCGCGACCTGGAGCTGGAATGGGAAGGCGTCGCCCTGGCGCTGGACCTGCTGGAAGAGGTCCAGCAACTACGGGCCGAGAACCGCATGCTCAAGCAGCGGTTGGCTCGGTTGGTGATCGAGTAGTTCAACATCAAAAAATCTGGCCTTCTCGAGATTGATACTCTGTTAGTTGATGTATCGGAAAGGCGTGGCGGTATTTATATATATCCATCTCTTTAATATTCGAATGATTATTTAAATATTGCCCAGAGCGTTCAGCAGGTTTTTAGTCTTTTGTTTTATTGCGCAGGATTTAAGCTGAGGGCTTATCAAGTTGTTTTGGATTGTCAGTCTATGGATGAGTTACAGGATGTAAGCGATGTTTCAAGTTCGCCGGTATTACCGGCGGACAACAACGGTGTTCATTATGAACGTATCGTTCAGGCACTTCCTCCCGCTATAACAGCGACCCCGCCGGTCAGGATGTCGTTGCTCGCCAGCACCATGGTCCCGACACCGGGCTGGTACCTCAAAGCTTCCGCAATCGATCGGCAATACCTCAAGGAACTGATCGACAAACGCTGGTTGTTGCAGCGGTTGGTGGATGCCCCGTTGCAAGACCTGCAACAGGACATCAAAGCGTTTGCCAAACCCTTGCTGTCCTTGTCGATGAGTTCGAACTTCAACGTCCATGAGGACGTCAGCCAACTGACCCTTAAGCTGTATGTGCCGGACCGGATCATCTTCGGTATCGATCGCGGCGCCAGCCATCTGCGCGAGTCCAGCCTCCTGGACGCGGCGCTGCATAATTTCGAGGAACCGGAAACCGCCGCCGATTATTTCCGGACCGGCTCCGGGGTCTATCGCAGCAACTTCAGGGGAGAACCGTCGCTGATAGCGTCAATGACGGTGAGTAAAATCGCCGCGCTGTGTCGTCGGCTGGACCTCGGCGGGCAGTATCAAGCGCATCTGCAAGCCCGGCTGCTGCCGGCCGATGCGCAGAAAAGGCAAACCCTGGAACGGCATGGCGCCGCCAGTGAAAAGGCGGCGTTCGAACTGGCCTCGCTGATCGCCCTGCTGAAAGACGACATCAGTTCCAATGCCTACGGGGTGTTGCGCCAGCTCCGCGAGAACACAAGCGATATCCGTTTTCATCGGCGGCCGCTGCACCTGCATCGGCTGTCGCTGATGGGGTTCAAGTTGCACGGTGTGGTGTTGTTCAGCGCCGAGGGCGATGCGGGCCTGATCCAGGCGGCGGTGGAGGCCCTGGCCCCTGACGTGCGGGCCTCCTGGTTCGACTGGTCGAGCGTGTTGTCGACGATGTCACCAGGTCGCGACCTGGACAAGTTCAAACTGCTGCAGGCGTTTTTCGCCAATGGCCCGGCCGGGGTCAGCGAAGAGATGCTGCGCCAGCGTGACATCTACCGGCAAAGCCGCTTGAGCGGCCCGGTGATTGCCTATGTGCCGGACGACCCGCAGCACCCGCTGAAAGAGTACGCCTCGCTGGCGGATTTCATGAAAACGCTGATCAGCCAACTGCGCGAGCCGGACTATCAGGCGTTCTTCAGCCGCTTCGTGGCGCACAAGGACCAGGGCCGGTTCTTTGCCCGGGTCCGCGAGCGTCTGAGCCGGATCACCTGGCAGCAGCGCGAGCCGCTGGACATGGGGCCCTGGTGGCGGGAAACCGCGGTGGAGAACCCGAATGCCGAACCCGTCACCCACCGACTGTCGGGTGAACTGTGGCCGCAGCTGTATCGGCTCAAGCGCGACAAGGCGCTCAGCGACGCGCGCGCGATTGCCGTCCCGACCGGCGATGAGGACGCCGCCACGCGCTGGAAGCGCCTGAGCAGCTACCTGGACATCGGCTGGAACGTCTTCAATTTTGCCGCGATGCTGGTGCCGGGGCTGGGCGAAGCCATGCTGGCGCTGATGGTGGCGCAGATGGCCGCCGAGTTGCTGGAAGGCATCGAAGACTGGAGCAAGGGCGACCGCGACGAGGCATCGGCGCACATCAACGGGGTCATCATCAACTTTGCGCAACTGGCCCTGATGAGCGCCGGGCACGTGATCCCGCAGGCGGCCCGGCTCCCGGTCAAACCCAGTCCGCTGATCGACAACCTCAAACCGGTGGAACTGCCCACGGGCAAGACCCGCCTGTGGAAACCGGACCTGACGCCGTACGAACACCCGCTGACGCTGCCCACCGAGGCCAAACCCGATGACCTGGGGCTGTATAAGCACAACGATCGGCAATGGCTGCGCCTGGAGCAAAAGCGTTACCAGGTGCGCCAGGACCCGGTGACGGGCGAGCATCGCCTGCAACATCCGACCCGGCCTAACGCTTATCAACCGACGGTGGAGCATAACGGCGCTGGTGCCTGGAAAGCTGAAACCGAGCAACCGCTGGCCTGGGACACGACTCGCCTGATGCGCCGACTGGACGACTCTATGGCGGATTACTCGGCCGCCACCCTGGCCAAAATCCAGAAGGTGAGTGGCGTTGAAGAGGGCGTGTTGCGCCGGCTGCATGCCGAGCATGAAACGCCGCCGGCGCTGCTGCGCGACACCCTCAAACGCTTCAATACCTATGCCGACGCGCAACACTATCCCGAGCAAATCCTGTCGAATCAGGTGCCGGAGGAAATGTCCGGTTTTCTGCCGGCGACTCTGGTCGAGCTGCCACGCTGGCCGGAGTCCCGAGCCCTGGAGGTGTTCGAAGGCGATGATCGCACCGGGGCATCCGTCAAACATGGCAACAGCATGGCCGCTGAGCCGCAGACCATCAAAATCAGCCGCTCGGAGGTGATGGCCGGGAAACTGCCTGAGCGAGTGATTGAATCCCTGAACCCGACCGAACTGCGGGAAATGCTTGGCGCACAGGTCGCCAATGACACGCCCTCACGGATCGACGCGCTGCGCAGCCGATTGGCCATGCAGGCGCGCAAACAACACAAGCGCCTGTTCGACGCGCTATACAAGAGCCGCGATGTGTCCGACAGCGCGCAGGTGCGTTTGCTGGTGGACGATTACCCGCAACTGCCCGGCAGCGTTGCGCAAGAATTACTCGACAACGCCGAGCCCGCCGACCTGAAACACCTGGCCGAGAAACAGCGCCTGTCGCTGCGTTTGCGCCAGCAGGCACGCCGGGCCCAGGAGCGCGTGCGCTTGAACCGGGCGTATGAAGGGCTTTACCTGGATGAACTGGAAAGTACCGATACTCGCCGGCTCGAACTGGCCACGCTGGCCAGCCTGCCCGGATGGTCGACGCAAGTCCGGATCGAAATTCGTCATTTGGGATTTTCCGGGGATCTGCTCGCAAGCGTAGGGGCGGCGGATGCGCCGATCCGCAAAGTATTGGTGCTGGGTGAGGATGGTCGTTATCAGGCGCGGGGCGCGGAGGACCAGCACCTGCACGGTACCGACGATCTCTACGCCTCGGTGTTGCATGCCCTGCCGGATACCGAACGAAACGCATTGGGTTATGACATTCACGAAAGTGCACGGCTCAAGGAAGCGGTGCGGCGTTCACCACTCAGCCACGAGCAATTCGAACCGATCCTGCTTGAGCAGCCGATTCGTAAACCGTTGTACGACTCGCAAACCATGCGCTTGCCAGGCGGCATGTTGGGGTATTTGCGTGAGCTCGCTGGCGGGCGTGGGGAGCAAATTTCGCAGGCGCGGATCAGAAAGCTCTACCCCGCTTTCACGGAGGAAGAAACCACTGCGTTGCTGGAGCGTTTCAACCAACAAGGGATTCCGGTCGACATGCAGCTCGAAGAGCTTGAACTTGAGTTCGAACGGTTGAATTCAACGCTGAAGCGATGGGTGAATTCGCCGACCCGGGATTTTCGTTTGAGTCCCAGTGGCGTCGGGGAGTGGAATGCCAGGAATCAATTCGCCCGAAAAATCAGGCAGTGCTGGCAGCGTACGGGGCCAAAACAGTTTGACTCGTTCGGCAATGTGGTTGGGCAGAAGCTCGACCTGAGCAGCTTTCCGCTGAACCTGCATTTCAAAAAAATGCCGGCGCTGGAGGGCAATTTCGACCATGTCACGTACCTGAAACTATATAACACCGGTATTACCGATGCGGAACAGTCCTTTCTAAAGCCGTTTCGCAAGGTGCGAGCCCTGGACCTTGGTCGCAATAAACTGACCACTTTGCCGCGACACATCGCCGACATGCCGCACCTCAATTTCCTCGAACTCACGGGAAACCGGATTGTGCTGAAGCCCGCCGATGTCGAAATGCTCGGCCGTTGCACGAAGCTGCAAACCCTGGCGCTGGCCGGCAATCCGTTGAGTCTGCTGCCGAACATCGGTCGCATGCCCGACCTGCACACACTGCTTCTGTACGACACCGGAGCGACCACCTGGCCACCGGGGCTGTTCGACCTTCCGCGCCCCCGGCATATCTATCTGGACCTGCAGCGCAACCTGCTCACACACATACCCGAAGTCACGCCAGGTTCGGTCGACGCGGAGTTGCTGGCACGTACGTTGCTCAGCCGCCAACCGCCCTTTATGTCCCCCGAAAACCTGGAGCTGCTCAGGGAATACATCAGGTCAACAGGACTGGACCCTGACCGCCCGTATCCACCCCGGGGCGTGCGTGACACCCTGGACTGGCAACAAGGTATTACCTTTGACGAGTGGGTAGAGAAACAAAAGCTCTGGGATGCGCTTGAAGACGAGTTCAACTCGACCGGTTTCTTCGACGAGATCAGGCGCCTGACCCAATCGGCGGACTTCACCGCCGGTGGCGCCTATCGAACCGATCTGACAGCCAAGATGTGGCGGATGATCGAGACCATGGCCAAGGACGCTGAATTGCGCACGAAGTTTTTCACCGAAGCTTCGATGCGCACCCAATGCGTGGATGGCGCGACCCAGCTGTTCAACGTTCTGGGGGTAGATGTGCTGGTCCAGGAAGCCCTCGAATTGGGCAACGCCAGTTTGACTGAAGCGCAGTTGATCGAGTTGGCCAGGGGTAAGAGCCGCCTGGATGAAGTCGAGCGAATCGCCCGTCGACATATCATCGACCGCGAGGCCGCAGGTGAACGTTTTCGACGCGTTGACGGCCAAGGCAATGTCCGAGGAACCATTGACGAGGTCGAGGTTCACCTCGCGTTCATGACGGACCTGGCAAAACGGCTTGACCTGCCGTGGCAGGCGCGTGGAATGCAGTTTCGCCAGATCGCGGGCGTTACCAGCGAAATGATCGAGAACGCCTACCAGCGGATCCTGGGGCTGGAGGAGGGGGATCTGCTGCGTGATTCGATTGCCGAGCAGCCATTTTGGCGGACCTATGTGCAGCGTTCGAATCGCGCACGTTTCAGGGCGTTTGATCGCAAAACGGTAGCGACGACCGAGTTCAAGGTTGCTCTTGACGAACGAGCCTCCCGCACGGACCTGACACTGGAAGAGCGAGAGAAGCTGAAGGAAGAAATAAGGATACTGGCCGCCGAACTCGGTAAACCTGAAAGCGCCTTTGCACCGGGGCAAGTCGTGACCGATGAAGCGTTTGCCGCCGAGCTTGACCTGATCAAGGAGGAGCGTGAAACCCTTCTCAAACAACTGACTCAGCAAGCCATGGACCGGGCAAAACTGCAACGGGTTGAACCTCCGCTCTTTACGGTGGACACCAAGAGCTGACCAGCTGCTGGCTGAAACCCCGCTTCAAGAAACGGGTGATACAACAGAAAAACCCTGAGTGTGTGTTGGCGCACTCAGGGTTTTTTCTTGTGCCTTGAACCTTCAGAACAGGAAATAGCGCTGCGCCATGGGCAACACGTCAGCCGGTTCACACCACAGCAGAACCCCGTCGGCCTTGACCTGATAAGTCTGCGGATCGACGTCGATGTTTGGCAGGTAATCATTGTGGATCAGGTCGGTTTTCTGCACCTCGCGACAGCCTTTGACCACGGCGATTCTTTTCTTCAATCCCAGCGCTTCGGGCAATCCGGCGTCTTGTGCCGCCTGGCTGATGAAGGTCAGGCTGGTGGCATGCAATGAGCCGCCGTAGCTGGCGAACATCGGGCGATAGTGCACCGGTTGCGGTGTGGGGATCGACGCGTTCGCATCGCCCATCAGGCTGGCGGCGATGGCGCCACCCTTGAGGATCAGCGTCGGTTTGACGCCGAAAAATGCCGGGCGCCAGAGCACCAGATCGGCCCATTTGCCCACTTCCACCGAACCCACTTCATGGCTGATGCCGTGGGTGATTGCCGGGTTGATCGTGTACTTGGCGATGTAGCGTTTGGCGCGGAAGTTGTCGTTGCCTTCGCCATCACCGGGCAACGGGCCGCGCTGTTTTTTCATCTTGTCGGCGGTCTGCCAGGTGCGGGTGATCACCTCGCCAACGCGGCCCATGGCCTGGCTGTCGGAGCTGATCATCGAGAACGCACCGAGGTCGTGGAGGATGTCTTCGGCGGCGATGGTTTCGCGACGGATGCGGCTTTCGGCGAAGGCCACGTCTTCGGCAATGCTTGGGTCCAGGTGATGGCAGACCATCAGCATGTCGAGGTGTTCGTCGATGGTGTTGCGGGTGAACGGCCGGGTCGGGTTGGTGGAACTCGGCAGCACGTTGGCAAAGCCGCAGGCCTTGATGATGTCCGGCGCATGACCGCCGCCCGCACCTTCGGTGTGATAGGTGTGGATGGTGCGGCCCTTGAAAGCAGCGAGGGTGGTTTCGACGAAACCGGACTCGTTGAGGGTGTCGGTGTGGATCGCCACTTGCACATCGTACTGGTCGGCGACGTTCAGGCAGTTGTCGATGCTGGCCGGGGTGGTACCCCAATCCTCGTGCAGCTTCAGGCCGATGGCCCCGGCCTTGACCTGCTCGATCAACGGCTCCGGCAGGCTGGCGTTGCCCTTGCCGGTGAAGCCAATGTTCATCGGGAACGCATCGGCGGCCTGGAGCATGCGCGCCAGGTGCCACGGGCCGGACGTGCAGGTGGTTGCATTGGTGCCCGTGGCCGGGCCGGTGCCGCCGCCGATCATGGTGGTGACGCCGCTCATCAAGGCTTCTTCGATCTGCTGCGGGCAGATGAAATGGATGTGCGTGTCGATGCCGCCCGCGGTGAGGATCATGCCTTCACCGGCGATGACTTCGGTGCTGGCGCCGACTGCGATGGTCACGTTCGGCTGGATGTCCGGGTTGCCGGCCTTGCCGATGGCGGCGATGCGCCCGTCCTTGAGGCCGACATCGGCCTTGACGATGCCCCAGTGGTCGATGATCAGCGCGTTGGTGATCAGCGTGTCGACGACCTCTGCGGCGAGCAATTGGCTTTGACCCTGGCCGTCGCGGATGACTTTGCCGCCGCCGAATTTCACTTCTTCACCGTAGGTGGTGAAGTCTTTCTCGACTTCGATCCACAGCTCAGTGTCGGCCAGACGGACCTTGTCACCGACGGTGGGGCCGAACATGTCGGCATAGGCCTGACGGGAAATCTTCATTCGTTCGCCTTGAGATTCAATTGAATTTGAGACTGTTCGCTTCGCTCACAGATTCGCGAGCAAGCCCGCTCCCACAGTTGATCGCATTCCCCTGTGGGAGCGGGCTTGCTCGCGAAGGGGCCAGTGCAGACACTGCATTACTTACAGGTCACCCATGATCCGCCCGGCAAACCCGAACACCCGGCGATGCCCGGCCAGGTCTACCAACTCGACC
The DNA here is from genome assembly GCF_003254125.1 of Pseudomonas sp. 478. NCBI lineage: Bacteria > Pseudomonadati > Pseudomonadota > Gammaproteobacteria > Pseudomonadales > Pseudomonadaceae > Pseudomonas > Pseudomonas sp. 478. The sequence continues at coordinate 130,998 of NZ_QKZG01000003.1, read as the reverse complement.
TCGCGGCTCTGCCCCGGCTCGAAGCGCACGGCGGTGCCCGCGGGGATGTTCAGGCGCATGCCGCGGCTGGCGGCGCGGTCGAAGGTCAGGGCGTCGTTGGTTTCGAAAAAATGGTAATGCGAGCCAACCTGGATCGGCCGGTCGCCGCTGTTGGCCACCTTCAGGCTGACGGTGCGGCGGCCCACGTTGAGTTCGATATCACCGGGCTGGATTTGGTATTCACCGGGAATCATCAATGGGCTCCTTGGAGAATCTTGTAGTAGAGGGCGGTCGGTTTGTACTGGCCGCTCGGGTCGCAGGCATAGTCGGGAATTTGACCGGCCTTGGTGTAACCCAGGGCTTTGTAGAAGTCTTCGGCGGGGGAGCCGGCCTCGGTGTCGAGGTAGAGCATGCCGCGCTTGTGCTGAAGGGCGGCTTGTTCCAAAGCACTCATTAACTGTTGGCCCAGACCACGACGACGCGCGTGTTCACGTACCAACATTTTTTGCACTTCAGCGCGGTTCAGGCCATTGGCTTTCTGGCACAGGGTCAGTTGCACGCTGGCCTGTACCTGTTCGTCCTTGACCACCACCCACAGCAGCACGTTGCCCTTGTTCAGGTTGTCCTGAACATCATCGAAATAGGCACGGGCCTGGGTCGCGTCCAGATCGGCCATGAACCCGACACTGGCGCCATAGCCGACGGCGTCGAGCAGCAGATCAATCAAACCCTGACGATAGTGCGCAAAGCTTTCAACATTGACGCGGCGCAGTTGGGCGGCGTTCATGGCAAATTACTCCTTGTTGGCGGTCGGCGGCTCCGCGCCAGGATTGAGGGTCAGTTGCATAAAAGTCAGGTCCAGCCAGCGACCGAACTTGGTGCCCACCTGGGGCATTTGGCCGGTCGTCACAAAACCGGCTCGTTCATGCAGGCGAATAGAAGCGGCGTTACCGCTTTCGATGGCGGCGACCATCACATGTTTGTCGCAGCCTTTGGCGCGCTCGATCAACGCGGTCATCAATTGCGGGCCGAGACCATTGCCACGCTGATCGCTGCGCACGTAAACCGAATGCTCGACGGTGTGACGGAACCCGTCGAACGGCCGCCAGTCACCGAATGAAGCGTAGCCCAGCACCGTGTTGTCGCCGTCGACAATCACCAGAATCGGGTAGCCCTGGGATTGGCGGGCGCTGAACCAGGCCTGGCGGTTACCCAAATCCACGGCCTGTTCGTTCCAGATGGCCGTGGTGTTGAGCACGGCGTCGTTGTAGATGTCGCGGATCGCCGGCAAGTCGGCGTGCGCTGCATCGCGGATGTGGTAAGTCATGGCGCGGCCTCAGGCGATCGGTTGGTGGACGGTGACCAGTTTGGTGCCGTCGGGAAAGGTCGCCTCGACCTGGATCTCCGGGATCATTTCCGGGATGCCTTCCATCACTTGTTCGCGGCTGAGCAGGGTGGTGCCGAAGTGCATCAACTCGGCCACGGTCTGGCCGTCGCGGGCGCCTTCGAGCAGCGCTGCGGAAATGTAGGCCATGGCTTCCGGGTAGTTGAGTTTCACGCCGCGCGCCAAACGCCGCTCGGCCACGAGGCCGGCGGTGAAGATCAGCAGCTTGTCTTTTTCGCGTGGGGTCAGGTCCATCGTTTGGAATCCATATCGGCAGATAAAAAAGTATTCGGATCTGTAAACACGAACGCCCTATGGGAGCGGCGGTGCGACGATTCGACTTGCTCGCGAAAGCGGACTTACATTCATCATTTTCGGTGTCTGACACACCGCTTTCGCGAGCAAGCCCGCTCCCACATTGAATCGTGTTTCAGGTGCTCCATATTCTGGGGGGGACGGCTTCGCGGCCGAGCAATGCCGGCCGAAGCAGTTGCCACAAATCAATCAACCAACCCCGCGCCAACAATGCTTCACTGGCCAGGCAGCGGGCGACTAAAAGCCCGGGCAACTGGGTCAGATCTCCGCGCACGTCATGGGGCAGCGAGCGGCATTTCTCCAGTAAATCGCTATCGATGTCGCCGGTCACTAACAGGGTCGCAAACACCGGTTGTCCATCCAGGCCAATCGGCGAATCCAGCAAACCATCGCCTCCGACAATGCGCTGGCGTTCATGCCAGAGCAACTGACCGTCGCGGCGGATGTCCAGCTGCGCCTGAAAATGCCCGAGGTCGAAACGCTCGCCGCTGGCCGGGCGACCCAGCGCCACAACATCCCAGTAAAACAATCGCGCATCGCCTTCCAGATCAATCGAGGTGCTGAGCTCAGCCTGAGCGGCGCTGAAGATAATGGTTTCCTGTGGCAGCCACTCCAGTGTCGCACCGCTCGCCACTTTCAAATCCAGCTGCTGATAAGCGGGCCCCGCCGCGCGATACCACTTGGCCGCGCCGGGGCTGGTGATTTGCGCCCAGGCATCAGGGCCGACACTGGCCGAGATATCCAGCCGATCACCCCCGGCAATCCCGCCCGGCGGGTGCACGACGATGTGCTGGCAAACCTCGGGTCCTTCGGCATACAGATGCTTCTGCACCCGTAGCGGGCCTTTGTGCCGGCGCTGAACCGGGCGCGTGCTGTCGCCGAATCGGGCGTAGCCGAGTTCCAGCTCGGCGTGCCAGCTCGGGGTAAATACGGCAGTGGGAACAGGTAAATTCATGATGTCTAATTATCGTCGAGACGCTACAGACTAGATCGTAACCAGACCGCGCACACCCTCGGCCTCCATATTTTCCCCGCGACCCTGTTGCACGATCTCACCCCGAGACATCACCAGGTACTGATCGGCCAGTTCGGCGGCGAAATCGTAGAACTGCTCCACCAGCAAAATCGCCATATCACCACGGGCCGCAAGCTTCTTGATCACCGCGCCGATTTCCTTGATCACCGAGGGCTGGATGCCTTCGGTGGGTTCGTCGAGAATCAGCAGGCGTGGACGGCTGGCCAACGCTCGGCCGATCGCCAATTGCTGCTGTTGGCCACCGGACAAGTCACCGCCGCGGCGCTGCTTCATCTGCAGCAGCACCGGAAACAGCTCGTAGATGAACGCCGGGACTTCCTTGGCTTCAGCGCCGGGGAATCGCGACAGGCCCATCAACAGGTTTTCTTCCACGGTCAGCCGGCCGAAAATTTCCCGACCCTGCGGCACGTAAGCGATCCCTGCGTGAACCCGCTGGTGTGGCTTGAACGCGGTGATCGGTTTGCCTTCCCAGTTCACCGCGCCTTCTTTGGCCGGCAACAAACCCATCAGGCACTTGAGCAGGGTGGTTTTGCCCACACCGTTGCGTCCGAGCAGGCAGGTGACTTCACCGACCTTCACCTCAAACGTCAGGCCCCGCAGGATGTGACTACCGCCGTAATACTGGTGCAGCTTGTCGACTTGCAGCATGTTCCAGATCTCCTCAGATCCCCTGTGGGAGCGGGCTTGCTCGCGAATGCGGACTGGCATTCAACATATTCGCTGCCTGATACACCGCTTTCGCGAGCAAGCCCGCTCCCACATTGGATAGGTATTTGCAGGTCTATCGGCCTAAATAAACCTCGATCACGCGCTCGTTGTCCTGCACCTGCTCCAGCGACCCTTCGGCCAGCACGCTGCCCTGGTGCAACACGGTGACGTGGTCGGCGATGGAGCCGACAAAACCCATGTCGTGTTCCACCACCATCAGCGAATGCTTGCCCGCCAGGCGCTTGAACAGTTCGGCAGTGAATTCGGTTTCGGCGTCGGTCATGCCCGCCACCGGCTCGTCGAGCAACAAGAGTTGCGGGTCCTGCATCAGCAACATGCCGATTTCCAGAAACTGCTTCTGACCGTGGGACAACAAGCCCGCCGGGCGATTGACCGACGGGGTCAGGCGAATGGTGTCCAGCACCTCGCTGATGCGATCTTTCTGTTCGCCACTCAGGCGCGCCCGCAGGCTGGCCCACACCGATTTGTCGGTTTTCTGCGCCAGTTCCAGGTTTTCAAAAACGCTCAAGGCTTCGAACACTGTCGGCTTCTGGAACTTGCGACCGATGCCGGCCTGGGCGATTTGCACTTCGCTCATCTGCGTCAGGTCGAGAGTTTCACCGAACCAGGCCTTGCCGTGACTGGGGCGGGTCTTGCCGGTGATCACGTCCATCAGGGTGGTCTTGCCCGCGCCGTTGGGGCCGATGATGCAGCGCAATTCGCCGACGCCGATGTACAGATTCAGATTGTTCAGCGCCTTGAAGCCATCGAAGCTGACGCTGATGTCTTCCAGGGTCAGGATCGTGCCGTGGCGCGTGTTCAGGCCGGGGCTGGCGCGCTGGCCGAGGCCAATAGCGTCACGGCTGCTGCCGGCGTCCCGGTTGGGTTCCAGTGGTGGAAAAAAAGCCGGTTCGAGCATGAATTCAGCCGTTGCAGTGACTCTCATTGTTCACCTCTTTTTTTCAGCAGACCGATCACGCCTTTGGGCAGGTACAAGGTCACGACGATGAACAATGCGCCAAGGAAGAACAGCCAGTATTCCGGGAACGCCACGGTGAACCAGCTCTTCATTCCGTTGACCACCCCGGCACCGAGCAGCGGGCCGATCAGCGTACCTCGACCGCCCAGCGCCACCCACACGGCGGCCTCGATGGAGTTGGTCGGCGACATTTCACTCGGGTTGATGATCCCGACTTGCGGCACATACAACGCGCCGGCCAGGCCGCACAACACTGCGCTCAACACCCAAACAAACAGCTTGAAACCGCGCGGGTCGTAGCCGCAGAACATCAGGCGGTTTTCCGCATCGCGCAGGGCGGTCAGCACCCGGCCGAACTTGCTCTGCGCCAGACGCCAGCCGATGAACAGGCTCGCCACCAGCAACACCACGGTGGCGAAAAACAGCACCGCGCGAGTCCCCGGTTCCGTGATGCCGAAGCCCAGAATGGTGCGGAAATTGGTGAAGCCGTTGTTACCGCCAAACCCGGTTTCGTTGCGGAAGAACAGGAGCATCCCGGCGAAGGTCAGGGCCTGGGTCATGATCGAGAAATACACGCCCTTGATCCGCGAGCGGAAGGCGAAGAAGCCGAACACCAGCGCCAGCAACCCTGGCGCCAATACCACCAGACACATCGACCAGAGGAAGCTGCTGGTGCCGATCCAGTACCACGGTAATTCGGTCCACGACAGAAAGGTCATGAACGCTGGCAAGCCATCGCCCGAGGCCTGGCGCATCAGGTACATGCCCATCGCATAACCGCCGAGGGCAAAGAACAAACCGTGACCAAGGGATAACAGACCGGCGTATCCCCAGACCAGATCCAGCGCGAGGGCGACGATGGCGTAGCAAAGAATCTTGCCCACCAGCGTCAGCGTGTAAGCCGAGACGTGAAATGCGCTGTCCGGCGACAACAACGACAGTAGCGGCAACGCCAGCAACAGAACGAGGATCACCGCGCCAACGGCGATCGTGACTTTGGGACCGGCTTTTTGTGTTGCGGTAACGAGCAGGGGCTGATTCATCAGTCGATCACCCGTCCTTTCAGTGCGAAGAGGCCTTGCGGACGTTTCTGGATAAACAGAATGATCAGCGCGAGGATCAGGATCTTGCCGAGCACGGCACCGATCTGCGGTTCGAGAATCTTGTTGGCGATGCCAAGGCCGAACGCTGCCAGCACGCTACCGGCCAACTGACCAACGCCACCGAGCACCACCACCAGGAACGAGTCGATGATGTAGCTCTGGCCGAGGTCCGGGCCGACGTTGCCGATCTGGCTGAGGGCTACGCCACCAAGGCCAGCGATGCCCGAGCCGAGGCCGAAGGCGAGCATGTCCACGCGCCCGGTCGGCACGCCACAGCAGGCGGCCATGTTGCGGTTCTGGGTGACGGCACGCACGTTCAAGCCAAGGCGAGTTTTGTTCAGCAGCAACCAGGTCAGCACCACCACAAACAGCGCGAAGGCGATGATGACGATGCGGTTGTACGGCAGCACCAGATTCGGCAGAACTTGAATCCCGCCCGATAGCCACGCCGGGTTGGCCACTTCGACGTTCTGCGCGCCGAACACCAACCGAACAAGCTGAATCAGCATGAGGCTGATGCCCCACGTGGCGAGCAGGGTTTCCAGAGGGCGGCCGTAGAGGTGGCGAATCACCGTGCGCTCCAGCGCCATGCCGATGGCGGCGGTGACAAAAAACGCCACCGGCAACGCGATCAGCGGATAGAACTCGATGGCTTGCGGGGCGAAGCGCTGGAACATCAGTTGCACCACGTACGTCGAGTAGGCGCCGAGCATCAGCATCTCGCCGTGAGCCATGTTGATCACGCCGAGCAGGCCGAAGGTGATCGCCAGACCGAGGGCCGCAAGCAGCAGGATCGAACCCAGCGACATGCCGCTAAAAGCCTGGCCGAGAACCTCGCCGATCAGCAGTTTGCGTTTGACCTGGGCCAGACTGGTTTCGGCAGCGGTGCGTACGCCTGCGTCGGCTTCGACACCGGGTTGCAGCAGACTTTCGAGGCGGGTGCGAGCCAGCGGATCACCGGTTTCACCCAGCAGACGCACAGCGGCGAGGCGTACGGCCGGGTCAGCATCGACCAGTTGCAGATTGGCCAGGGCCAGGCTTAAAGCGGCGTGAACACTTTCATCTTTTTCGCCAGCCAGTTGCTGGTCGAGGAATTTCAACTGCGCCGGCTTGGCGCTTTTCTGTAATTGTTGCGCGGCGGCCAGACGGGTTTTGGCGTCGGTGGCGAGTAATTGGTGGCTGGCCAGTGCGGTGTCGATCAGACCCCGCAGGCGGTTGTTCAGGCGCAGGGTTTTCGGTTGGCCGTCGACGGTCAACTCGCCTTGCTGCAGGGCGTTGATCAGCTCGATACGGGCCGGATCGGGCTGCGCGGCCCAGGCTTCCAGAAGCCTGGCTTGCTGCATGGGATTGGCGACGACGAAGTCTTCGGCGTCGCCAGAATGCGCGGCCATCGGCAGTAAGAGCGCGAGGGCGAGGATGAAACGGTAAAGGGCAGTGGGCATAAAGAGTCGCCTTGCGCGGACTATGTGGGAGCGGGCTTGCTCGCGAATGCGGTGTGTCAGACACATGGATGTTGGATGTGCCGCCGTCTTCGCGAGCAAGCCCGCTCCCACAGGGATTTGTGTCGGGCCCGGGCTTGGGGCTCGGTCCGACAACCAGTGACTCAGTTGCTCTTCACCGCATAATCCGGCTTCTTGTCGTTACCCGAGATGAACGGGCTCCACGGCTCGGCACGGATTGGCCCTTCGGTCTGCCACACCACGTTGAACTGACCGTCCGCCTGAATCTCGCCGATCATCACCGGTTTGTGCAGGTGGTGGTTGGTCTTGTCCATGGTCAGCGTGTAACCCGACGGCGCAGCAAAGGTCTGGCCGGCAAGGGCCTCGCGGACTTTGTCGACGTCGGTGGACTTGGCTTTCTCAGCCGCTTGCGCCCACATGTGGATGCCCACGTACGTGGCTTCCATCGGGTCGTTGGTCACCGCTTTGTCGGCGCCCGGCAAGTTGTGTTTCTTGGCGTAGGCTTTCCAGTCGGCAACGAACTTCTTGTTCGCCGGGTTCTCGACTGACTCGAAGTAGTTCCAGGCCGCGAGGTTGCCCACCAGCGGTTTGGTGTCGATGCCGCGCAGTTCTTCTTCGCCGACCGAGAACGCCACGACCGGAACGTCGGTGGCTTTCAAGCCCTGGTTGGCCAACTCTTTATAGAACGGCACGTTGGAGTCGCCGTTGACGGTGGAGATGACCGCAGTCTTGCCACCGGCCGAGAATTTTTTGATGTTGGCCACGATGGTTTGGTAATCGCTATGACCGAACGGGGTGTAGACCTCTTCGATGTCCTTGTCCGCCACACCTTTGGAGTGCAGGAACGAGCGCAGGATTTTGTTGGTGGTGCGCGGGTAGACGTAGTCGGTGCCCAACAGGAAGTAACGCTTGGCGCTACCACCTTCTTCACTCATCAGGTACTCCACCGCCGGGATCGCTTGCTGGTTCGGCGCGGCGCCGGTGTAGAACACGTTCGGCGACATCTCTTCACCTTCGTACTGCACCGGGTAGAACAGCAGGCCGTTGAGCTCCTCGAACACCGGCAACACCGATTTACGCGACACCGACGTCCAGCAACCGAACACCACGGCGACTTTGTCCTGGGTCAGCAACTGACGGCCCTTTTCGGCGAACAGCGGCCAGTTCGATGCCGGGTCGACCACCACCGGTTCCAGCATCTTGCCGTTCACGCCGCCCTTGGCGTTGATCTCGTCGATGGTCATCAGCGCCATGTCTTTGAGCGAGGTTTCGGAGATCGCCATGGTCCCGGACAACGAATGCAGAATACCGACCTTGATGGTCTCGGCGGCCTGGAGGCTCCAGGTCATGCCCATCGCGGCAATGCTTGCCGAGAGTGTGAAAGCCTTGATCAAGCTGCGACGCTTCATTGTGCGATCTCCATGAACTTATGAATTTTCTTGGTTGGCAGATGCGGACTACTGAAGGGTCTTTAGCAAGGGCTGTGCCTAACACCGCAAGTGCTTTTGCGCGGGGGTGAAAACGTTCGGCGCAGCTACTTGTTGCACCGTGAGCGGGCATAAAAACGCTTGCGTGCACGGCGATGCGTCCAAGTGGTGCCGAGCGCACGAAGTAGTAACTATGTACCGCCTGCGCAATGCTTTGCGGTGCGAGAGTGAGGACCACCCTTGAATGACTCAATGGAGTTCCACTGCATGGACGAACAACCCCAACAACTCGCGCCGACCCCGTCGGGATCGGCACTGAACCTATTGGAAAGGGCGTTTCTTTCGGCGGACGATGCCGCTCGTTATGCCCATGAGCGAATCGGCCGCCACCGTAACCGCGGGTATTACGGCTATATCCTTCAGCGAAACGATCAGCGGTTTGTGCTCACCGACCTGACCGGGCATCCGGTCAGCATGACTTCCCATCACAAGGTGATCCCCGACAAGCATGTCTTGCACAGTCGTTTCTATTCGCATCCTGCGCTTTCGACGCTCGACGTAGCCAAGGTTACTCAGCTGAAGTGGACTGTCGAAGACGCCGCGACCAGCCTGTTGATGTTCAGCGTTGACGAACTGCGCAACAGCCTGCGGAGCGGTCTGCCGGCTTATCTTTCAGGGGCGGAAAACAGCCTGATCGGTTTCACTCCCGACAGGCGTGGTACGTCGAGCCTGCTGGCGCAACTGGGCACCGAGGCCGCCCCTGGCGTGTTTGCCCTGGGAATGAAGACGGGAGTCATCAAACCGGAACAATTCGTCGAGGAGGCAGCGGCGGCCGGTGATTTACAAGTCCTTGTCAGCAACGGCCGCTGGCGGCCCCGGGGAAGAATAACCGGCCCTGTCGCGGCCGGTCCGTGGGAACGTAGCGTGCCGCAGCGGGTGTCGTTTGGTGCGGTTTCCCGGTCAGTCGATGAGGCGGCACTGGAGCGCTACGCCAAAGACACCGAGCTGCATGACGAAGAACGGACCTGGTTCGGATTCATCCTCAAACAACAAGGTAAGGAAGAATACATCGCCACTGAACTGGTCCCGGTCAGCGATGGGAGAGACAAGCTTTACTCGTTGCGCAGCCTGTTTGGCATTTCCCGCAAGGCCGGGGACTATGACTATCCCGAGTCATTCAAGCTCCACGCTTTTTACTATTCGCGCCAACGGGTCAAGCACGCCCGCGACCCCGCCAGACGCTGGCTGGCGCACCACTTCATTGTGCCCAAGGATCTGTTTGTGGTGGTTTATGACTCCAATAAACGTCCGGTGCTGGACCCGGACAGGGTCATTCCTCTCTACATTTCGACTCAGGACGGAGCCCTGCTCAAATACGTCCCGCGCAAGGGCACCAAGCTGTTCGACAACGACACCCCCGGCATGGGGCTGGAGGATATCCAGAAAAACCTGGCCAGTGGTGTGCTGACCCCGACGGGTTTTGTCAGAGTGGTCGCCAACAGCGGTGCGTTGCAGGTGATGCGCACCAATGTCTGCTGGGACAGTAAAGGGATGGTCGACAAGTACTGGCAGTCGAGCATGAACCTGCAACGGCGCACCCTTGGCCCGGTATTTCTGACGGCTGATGATGCGGCTCTGCATGCGCGTTCGCAAATACCGAGCGGTAGCGTCAAGGCGTTTGGCGGTGTGATCCTGAAACGAGCCGATGGTTTTTTTGTGGCCACCGATCCGATCGCTATCCTGCGAGAGGACTTTGGTATCCCGTGGGTCTTCCCGGACGAAGCCGTGACGCTTGGCCAGTTTCCGGCGGGGTGTTCGGTGGTGGCGCGCTATCGCTCCCGAGTGCCTCGCGAGTTGCCGGTGCTGCTGTCGACAGTCGACAAGGAGGTGTATCTCAACATGCTCTCCGCCGATGTCGCGTACACCGCATTCACCCGTGAAGGGCAAACGCTCGATGAATACTTTCTGGCGCCGGACGGCGCGACCATTCGTTATCGGGCCGGGTTATGGGCACGATTCAAAGCCGACCTGGCCATTGCCCTGGGCACTTCGGGCAAGCCGGGGCGAGAGCTGGATGCCGCATCGATCAAGGAGCAAATCTATCGGGGGTCGCTGTCACCGACAAACTGGGTAAAAAGCCTGGCAAAGTCCGGTTACCTGCAAGTGGTTTCAGGGAGCCCGCTATGGGGCCCGGCTCATACCGTGACAGAATTTGAAGCCTATCCCCCGGCCGCCGCGCTAACTTCCGGCTATGCACGAGCGGTTGCCGAACCGGCCTGCAGCCCGATGTACCTTCGAGAACAGGATGCGGCCTGTTTCGCTCATGAACATGCACGCAATCGTTCAGCGACAGGTTTTGGATTCATTCTGAAAAATACCCGTACCGGCGCCTTCATTGCGACCCTGCCCATTGACGTGCAAGGCACATGGTTGGCGTATGAGCGAATCTTTCCCGGTGTACTCCCTTCTTCCCACGTCAGCAGCGCGATTCACCTGTGCGCGGGGCAAGCGCCGCAAAAGCTGTCGGACGATGATTACCGACATTTCCTTTCCCCCATGGACGTGAGTCTGGCCCGTGACGCTGCGCGAACGCCCCATGGCTTCAGACCGATTTATTTCTCCTGCGCCGATGGTGCCTTGTTGCGATTGGTGCTCAGCCCCTTCGACCCGGACCTTTCGCGGGACAAATTCGGCCAGTACGAATTCAAGGACAATCCGTTTGCCGCGCTTGAGCACGCACAGCGTGACTGGAAGGACATCGGCGAGGGCAGGTTCAGGCTGAGCCGTTACATCCAGCGAATGGCCAAGTCCGGAGAACTGGAGGTCCTGGTGACCAGCGCCTATTGGTCCCGAAAAGGCAAAGTGGGCCAGAACTGGCGGCCCCGCATGCCTTCTGTTTCCGTCGATGAGCAGTGGGCAAACAGCCCTGCGCCAGCCTTGGGGCCGATGTTCCATCATCCTGACGACGCGGCCCTTTATGCGCAGTCGCGGCTGGACAGTCACGAGAGTCAAACGACGGTACACGCCAGCGGGATTTTGAGCAGCCCCGGCAGCAATTCCTTTGTGGCACTGGAGCCCATTGCAGACCCTGGGTATCCCAATGAAGCCATCAAGCGAATTTTCCGTATTGCGAGTGATCCCTTGACCTCACCGCGCAATAAGCCGCCACGTTTTCCCGACGGCTACACATTGGTGGCCGGCCATCAGCTTTTCCAGGCCGCAGGCTCGACACTGGCCGAACGCTCCGATGCAACTGACGCAAACTTCGCCTCTCCAGCCCAGGTGCATGCGCACACCCATGCCTTGAAAGCCAAAGGGTTCGATATCAACGCCTACTACTATTCGACGCGTTATGGAGCATTGCTTAAATACACGCCAACCTATTCAGCCTCGGAGCGAACATTGCTGCTGACCCAGCCCGTTCAGCTCGTCGAAGGAAAGTGGGCCACCGTGCTGTCGACCGATGTGTTTATTACCCGTCTGGCGGACATCGGCAATTTGCAGGTGCTCAAGCCTGCGTATTTCTGGAATCAGGCCAGGCGCCTGGGCTCCGACTGGAGCATCAAACGCCAACAGATTCCGGATGTCTCTCCCCACCCCACGCGGGATGAGTTGTAAGAGGGGCGGGGGACCGGTCACAACCGTTGGCATCAGCGCCTGCGCATCAGACCGATAAAAAACAACCCGCCAATCGCCGCCGTGGCCACGCCGATCGGCAAATCCTCGGGGGCGATCAGGGTGCGGGCGGCGACATCGACCCACACCAGAAACACACTGCCCAACAGCACGCACACCGGCAGCAATCGCCGGTGTTCGGCCCCGACCAGCCGACGTGCGATATGCGGCACCATCAGCCCGACAAACCCGATGGAACCACTGATGGACACCAGCACCCCAGTCATCAGCGACGCAATCAAAAACACCCGCAAGCGCACGGTGCGAGCATTGAGGCCTAGGGTTACGGCGGTCTGTTCGCCGGCCATCAACGCATTCAACGGTCGAGCCATGCCCAGCAGCAACACCAGCCCCAGCAATACGCTGGCCGCCGGCACCGCGAGCAATTCCCAGCGCGCCAACCCCAGCCCGCCGAGCATCCAGAACATCACCGCCGAACTCGCGCGATGGTCGCCAAGAAACAGCAGCAGATTGGCGATCGCCATCATCACAAAGGACACCGCCACGCCGCATAACAGCAGCCGATCACTGTCCAGACGCCCGTTGCGGTTAGCGATCATCAGCACGATCAGCATGCTCAGTAACGCGCCGATAAACGCGGCGATCGGCAAGGTCAGCAGACCAACCATTTCACCGACATGCAGCACCACGATCACCGCACCGAGGGTCGCGCCGGAGGTGACCCCGAGCAAATGCGGGTCGGCCAGCGGATTGCGCGTCACCGCTTGCAGCACCGCACCGATCAGCGCCAGCCCGGCACCCACCAGCGCACCCAATAGCATACGCGGCACGCGTATCAGCCAGACGATGTGTTCCTGCCCGGCGGCCCAGTCCGGCACGCCGACACCGAACATCTTGTGCAACAGAATCCGCCACACCACCTCCACCGGCACCCGCGCCGGGCCAAAGCCCAGCGACACCACGCACGACACCAGCAACAACACGCCGAGGGCCACCAGCAACAAGGCGTAGCGACGATTGATCATTCGCCGCGCAATCCCTTGGCCAGGGTTTCGACCGCCAGCACGTTGTCGATCCCCGGCGTGGCCTGCACATATGGAATCACGATGAAGCGCCGGTTCTTGATCGCGTCCACCGATTGCAGCGCCTGGTTTTTCAGCAGAAATTGCTCTTTCTGTTCGGCGGTGACTTCGCCGTAATCAACGATGACGATCACCTGCGGATTGCGCTCGACCACGTTCTCCCAATTGACCCGGGTCCAGCTCGCTTCGACGTCGTCGAGAATGTTACGCCCGCCAGCGGCGTCGATCAGCGCTTGCGGCATACCGAGGCGACCGGACGTCATAGCCCGGTCCTCACCGCTGTCATAGAGGAACACCCGAGGTTTGACTGCCGGCAGATCCTTGCGCACGTCGGCGACCTGCGATTGCATCTGGGCGATCAAGGCATTGGCGCGATTCTGCACGTCGAAGATTTTGCCGAGGTTGCGCAGGTCGTTGTAGGTGTCTTCCAGGCTGGCCGGCGGACGCTTCATCACGAACGCGCAGGACTCGGTCAACTCGTAGACATCGATGCCCAGCGGCTGCAACGTTTGCGGTGTGAGGTCACCGCCCACGCGCATGCCGTAATCCCAGCCAGCGAAGAAGAAATCAACGTTGGCGTTGAGCAGGGTTTCCACCGACGGGTACTTGGCCGCCAACTCTGGCAAGCCATTGAGGATGGTCTGCATCTGGGGCGTGACCGACTTCCAGCCGGTCACACCGCTATACCCGGCCATGCTGGATTTCAGGCCGAGGGCGAGCATCATCTGGGTCATGTTGATGTCGTGGCTGACCGCGTGTTTCGGTGCTTGCTTGAAGGTCACTTCGCGGTTGCAGCTCTGAATCGTCAGCGGGTAACGCGTGGCCTCGGCAAATGCTTGGGCATTGCCCAGCAACAGAGCGGCGCAAAGCAGGTAACGCAAAGTCATGGTTGGGTAATCCAGGTAATTCGTGGGTAGCCGTGCAAGGGATGTTCATCGATCAGCGCTTCGACGCCAAACACGTCGCACAGCAGTGGCGCGGTCAGGACTTCTTTCGGCGTGCCGCTGGCGACGATGCGGCCATGATTGATCACGTACAGCCGATCACAGAAAGCAGCCGCAAGATTGAGGTCGTGGATGCTCGCCAGGGTGCCGATCTTCAGGCGTTTGACCAGCTGCAGCAGTTCGAGCTGATACCGCGGGTCGAGGTGATTGGTCGGCTCGTCGAGGATCAGCATTTGCGGTTGCTGAGCCAGGGCGCGGGCGAGGATCACGCGCTGTTTTTCACCGCCGGAGAGGGTGGCGAAGGCATGATCCTCGAAGCCTTTCAGACCGACTGATTCGAGGGCCTGGGTGGCGAGTTTTCTGTCCTCCAGGGTGTCGCCGTCGAACAGGCCTTTGTGCGGGGTTCGGCCCATGGCGACGACTTCGTCGACGGTGAGGCCGAAGGCGTCGGGGAATTCCTGCAGGACCACGGCGATGCGTTGCGCGCACCAGCGCGAGGATTGCTTCCAGACGTTGTGGTGGTCGAGCTTGACCTCGCCGCGCTCGGGTTTGCTGAAGCGCCAGGCACAGCGCAGCAGACTGGTTTTGCCGCTGCCGTTGGGCCCGATCAGGCCGACGAACTCGCCGGGGAGCACGTGCAAGGTTGCATCACGCAGTTGAAACTGGTGATGACAATGGCCGTGGCCCAAGGGTGTCCAGGCGAGGTTTGTGAGGTTCAGCGAGGTCATGCATTTGCTCTGAGATATTGGTGATGCTGATGACGCTTTCGCGAGCAAGCCCGCTCCCACACTGGAATGCGATCTAATGTGGGAGCGGGCTTGCTCGCGAAGGGGCCATTGGATCAGGACGGCATTTTGCGTTACACAGTAACACTGAAAATGACCGGGAGATAAGCGCGGGAAGTCTACAGATCCCTCTAGGCCGCGCATCTCGCCTGTTTCATGATGAAGGTGAGGCCGATTCAGTTTGCCGATTGAATCGCGACAGCAGCACCCGATCGAGCAGCCAGACCACCACTAGGGACGCGCCCACCAACGGGAACGCCACCGCCAGTGCGAACATGATGACCATCGCGGTTTTCCATTTCGGCAAGTCGTGGCGCAGCGGCGGAACACCGAATTTTCCTAGTGGACGGCGCTTCCACCAGATCACCACACCGCTGACGGCGCTGAGCAGAATCATCAGGCAGATCAGCAGAATGATGATCTGATTGAGCGGGCCGAACATTTTGCCTTCGTGCAACATCACGCCGATTTCTGTTGCACGGGCGACGGCGCCGTACTGCTCGAAACGCACGTCGGCGAGGACGTCGCCGGTGTACTGGTCCACATGCAGCGTGGCGTCGTTGCGCGGGTCGTCGGCGAACACGGCGATGGTGAACACGCCAGTCGCGGTGGTTGGGAAAGTGATGCTGTAGCCCGGTTCGACCTGGCGTTGCACGGCGATGTCCTGCACGTCTTGCAGGCTGATGGTCGGTGCGGCGGGACCCGCTAGCGTGCCGCTGTGGGCCATGTGTTCGGCGTGGTCGCCGGACATTGGCATCGGTGTGTTTTCCATCGCCCAAGGCACGGTCTGGCGGGGGGCGGTGTTGAGGCTGCGGGCCTCGACATCGGACGTGGGCACGTTGTCCCACATCGCGGCCGGAAAGACGTTCCACACTTGCGCGTATTGCTTGCCCCAGAACCCGGTCCAGGTCATGCCGCTGAGCAGCATCACCAGCAGCAACGAGGCGCCCCAGAATCCGGTCACCGCGTGCAGGTCACGCCAGAGCACTCGACCGCGACTGCTCAAGCGTGGCCACAGGATGCCGGCCGCCTGGCCGCGCGGCCACCACAGAAAGACGCCGGAGACCACCAACACCACGCCCCAACCGGCGGCCAGTTCGATCAGTCGATCACCGACGGTGCCGATCATCAATTCGCCATGAATCGCTCGCGCAACGGCTTGCAGATTCTTTTTCGCGTCTTGCTCGCCGAGGACATCGCCGTGGTAGGGATCGACGAAAACGTTGAGCTCGTTACCGCCATCGAGCACGACAAATTGCGCGCTGCGTTCGGCGTTGACCGGCGGCAAATACTGCTTGATCGTGGCTTGAGGGTAAGCCTCTTTCACCCGCTTGAGCAGGTCATCGGCCGGGACGCTGTGATTCCCGGCCGGGACGTTCAGCAAGCTGGCGTACATCAACGGGTCAAGTTGCGGCTTGAACAGGTAAATGATGCCGGTCAGGGCCAGCATCACCATGAAAGGCGCGACGAACAGACCGGCATAGAAATGCCAGCGCCAGGCCAGGTTGTAGAAATTTGGTTTGGGCTGTTTCATCACGTGTGCTCCGCTTTGGCATGGGTCTTTTAGTTGTTGGGTAATTGATCGCAAACAAGGGTTGAACACCGGCCCCCTGTGGGAGCGGGCTTGCTCGCGAAGACGGCGGCATAGCCGACATCAATGTCGCCTGATACATCGCTTTCGCGAGCAAGCCCGCTCCCACATGGCCGGTGTTTAACCTGTGGGAGCGAGGTTGTTCCGGACGGCGCTCCGACGATGCGTTTAGAAGCTCATGTCCACCTTGGTCCAGAGCGTGCGCCCCGGTTCTTTAATGGCTTGCGGGTCATTGGCCGGGTAGCCGAAACCGGCGTTGCCGGCCAGGTTCAAGTGCTCGGCGTACGCCTTGCCGAACAGGTTGTCGACGCCCGTGCTGACCTTCCAGTTTTGGTTGATCCGGTACGCGCCATTGAGCGAGAACACGCCAAACCCCGAGGTCTTGTCGAAGTCCTTGCCGACCACGTTGCCCTTGTTCTGGTCGATGCGGTTTTGCGCCGCAACCACCCGCCACAAGGCCCCGGCGCTCCAGTTGTCTTCGCTGTAGGTCAGGCCGAAACGTGCGTCCAGCGGCGGCATTTGCGGCAGTGCGTTGCCGTCGCTGCTGTTCTTGCCCCAGGCGTAGGCCAGGGTTGCATCGGCTTTCCAGTGGCTGGTCAGCTTGTAGGCCGCACCCAATTCGCCGCCCATGATTCGTGCGTCGATGTTCTGTGCTTGCGAGGTCGTGCCCATCATTGTTGGCGTGTAGTTGAACAGGATGTAGTCGCGCACCTGCCCGACGTAACCCGAGGCCCAGGCTTCGAGGTCTTCGGTCTTGTATTGCAGGCCGAAGTCGAGCTGGGTGGTTTTTTCAGGCTTGATCGAATCGAAGGCATTCACCGAGCCGGCGGGGCCGGACTTGGGTGAAAACAGCTCCCAGTAATCCGGGAAACGCTGGGTGTGACCGAGGCCGGCATACAGCGTGGTCGGGCTGTCGGCCAGGTCATGCTCGTAACGGACGAAGCCGCTTGGCAGTGTGTCGGCACGGGTGTCGTCGGCGGTTGGGTTGGGGCGCGCCATCATTCCGGAGCCAGTGGTCTGCCGGAAATCCTTGGCCGAGGCACGGTCCAGGCGCGCGCCGGTAATCAGCCGGTCACGGTCGGCGGCGTACCAGGTCAATTCGCTGAACACGCCGTAGTTGTGGAAGTCGGCATCCTTGTTGCGCGGCAAGTCCTTGTAGACGTCAATGCCCATGGCGCTGCGCTGGCGATGTTCGCTGGTCTGCGCATCGATGCCGCTGATCAATTGCACGTCGGCCCAGCGCCACGTGGCTTTGATCCGTGCGCCGAGGGTTCGACGGTCGACGTTGGAGGCCATGGGACCGGCCATCATGCCGGTGCCGGACGGCGTGCGCAGGGTGTAGTTGTCCATCACGTGGTCGGCGTAGTTGTAGTAAACCTGCGCCTCGACCTTGTCCAGCACGTCGCCGATGTTCGACTGCTCGAAACGCAGGCCCAGGCTTTCGCGCTTGAACTGCGAGCCGTCCATGCCGCGTCCGGCGTAACGCGCTTCGCCATCGCCCTTGCCAGCGGTGAGTTCCAGCAGGGTGTCGGCGTCCGGGGTCCAGCCCACCGCGACGTCGCCGTTCCATTTGTCATAGCGCGACGGCACGGTGTCGTTGTTACCGTCCCGGTAGTCGTCGGCCTGCGCGGTGTTGCCGATCACTCGCACGTAACCCAATGGCCCGCCGGCAGCAGCGTCCACCACTTTGTCGAAACGGCCGTTGGAGCCCGCCAGCACGCTGGCGTTCACCCGCGTGCCGAGTTCGCCGAAGCTTTCCGGCTCACGGTCGAAGAGGATGGTCCCGGCCGACGCGCCTGGTCCCCAGAGCACAGTTTGCGGGCCTTTGATCACGGTGAGTTTGTCGTAGGTTTCCGGCGAGATGTATGAGGTCGGTGCATCCATTCGGCCGGGGCAGGCGCCAAGCAACTGGCCGCCGTTAGTAAGGATGTTCAGCCGCGAGCCGAACATGCCGCGCAGCACCGGGTCGCCGTTGGTGCCGCCATTGCGCACCAGGGCGAAGCCGGGGATGGTTTTCAGATAGTCGCCACCGTCACTGGCCGGCACCGGTTGGCGCGGATCCTTGGGATTGGTGACGATGGTCAGTGGCGAACTCGGCGCGATGGCGGTGATCACCGTTGGGCTCAATTCTTCACTGTGGCCGGCGTGTTCATCGGCCAGCACCATGGGGGTCAGCAGTGCACCGCAAAGGAAGGCGGTGGCGTGCCTGAAACGAATGCTGGATTCGTTCGGGGCAAAAGAAGCTTGGGCAGCGCTCAAGCGTGTGTCAGCAGAAAACCTGGACATGACAATTTCCATCGAACAGTCGTAAACGACACGGCCGGCAGCCTGCGCATTCCTTGTGGGGGCGAGTCTGCTCGCGAAAGCGGTGTGTCAGACGACATGAATGTTGACTGACACTCCCTCTTCGCGAGCAAGCCCGCTCCCACAGGTAACTGTGGCTGTCTTCGAACCGTGTGAGATCGGGGTGAGGGTTTACGCGGCGATGGGCGGGGCGCGGGTGCGGGCGCCGGGGAAGAAGGTTTGCCGGGCGTGGCCCAGGCGAGGGGAAGGTGAGGTGAAGGTAGTGGCTTTTGGCGTGCCGAATGCGACGAAGGACTGGCCGCCGGTCAGCGCCGGGCAATTGAACAGCAGGCTGCAATAGCCACATTTTTCCCAGAGCGCGTGGTGTTCGGCCTTGGGCGGGCAGTGCTCGGCAGCGGGTTGCGCGCCGTGGTCGGCGTGCTCCATCGCCGACATGTCCATGCTCATGTCCATCGACATAGTCATGGACATCGAGGCACGTTGATCCATCGGCATCGACTGAGAAATCAGCGGGCCGATAAAGATCATCAACATGGCGAACAGGCTGATCCAGCTGCCGCGCGTCAGGCTTAACGGCTGACGACGGTGTGCGGATGACCTGGCGCTAAGCGAGCGCATGGGCGTTTTGCTCAGTCGTTTACTGGGCGTGGGCGTGCGTCTGCATGTCTTCCGGCGGCTTCTTCTGCACCGAGACTTCGACCGTCACGTCGCCGGACTTCTCGAAATGCATCGTCAGCGGGAAGCGTTTGCCATCGCTCAGCAGGCTGCGGTCTTTCAGGTTGACCAGCATCACGTGGTAGGCCATCGGCGCAAAGGTGACGTTGCCACCGGCAGGAATGTCGACGCTCGGCACCTGCTGCATTTTCATCAGATCGTTTTGCATGACGTGCTCGTGCAACTGAGCTTCGCCTGCAATGGGCGAATCGACACTGAGTAAGCGGTCAGCGGTTTTGCCACCATTGTGAATCACGAAATACGCAGCAACGGTCGGTGCGTTGGGCGGCAACTCCTGCGACCACGGATGAGCGATCTCCAGCTCCCCGGCCTTGTATTCGTGAGCATTGGCAAAACAGGCAGGCAGCAGCAACACAGCCAGGACGATGAGTTTGTTCAACATGGCAGTTCTCCAGAACGATTCAAAACGCAGGTCAATTGCGAGAAGGAATCACACCAGAGGGGAAGCGCGGGGGTTGAGACTCGGCCATTGCTGGCGCGGTGTCGGTGTATCGAGAGAGGCGTCAGGCAGGCTTCGATTGGCCTCGAACTGCGCAAAGTACAGTTGGGGCTCATGCCCCGGCAGCGCCACCAGTGGCGCGGAACCTGAACAGCACCAGCAATGTTGCATGTTGGAGTGATCGTCACTCTGCGGGGCTTTCTGTTCGATATCGCCCAGGGAAATCGCCACCATCCTGGTGCCGCTGGACGAACAGAAACTGCCCCACAACACCTGCTCGGCAGGCGATTTCGCCGTCTGCGCCATCGCTCCCGTCATCGGCATGGCGAGCATGTTGAACAGCACTGCGAAGCAGGCGATCCAGGCAAATGCGAGCCGTTGTCGGGACATGGGACAAATCCGGTTGGGTGGGGGATCAGGCGCGGCTATTTAGCCTGATCAGGGCCGATAAGTAAAAAAGCGGCGTGCGGTGTGGTGTCGCAGCAGACTTTCAAGCGAGTGTAGCGGTATCGATTGGAAATGCCGGATGAATTGAGGCTAGCCTACAACCCTGTGGCGAGGGGGCTTGTCGGAATGCCGCATCACCCCGCTCGGCTGCGAAGCAGTCGCAAACAGTAGACACGGTTCAGGCTGATAAAATCAGGTTGCAGGTTTTGGGGCTGCTGCGCAGCCCAACGGGGTGATGCGGCATTCCGACAAGCCCCCTCTCCACAATGATTTATTCGTCCGTTAGATTGCGCTTCGCCAGGGCTGCCAACACGTCATCCACCGCCCCAAACTCCCGATCAACCCCCGGCAACACTGGCCGCTGCAAAACAATCACCGGTACCCCACGCTCCCGTGCCACTTCCAGCTTCGGCTCGGTCGCGGTGCTGCCGCTGTTCTTGCTGATCAGTACATCAATCTGCCGACGTTCAAACAGCGCACGTTCATCCTCGATCAGAAACGGCCCACGCGCGCCGATCACTTCGCAGCGTTCATTGCTCGGGTAAACGTCCAGTGCGCGCAAGGTCCAGAATTGCTCTGGCGGGATTTCATGCAGATGCTGCAAGGGTTCGCGACCGAGGGTGAACAACGGTCTGCGGAAAGGTTTGAGGGCCTTGATCAACCCGGCCCAGTCGCTGACATCTCGCCAGTCATCGCCGGCCTGTGGTTGCCAGGCCGGGCGCCGCAGGGCCCAGCAGGCAATACCGCTCAACCGCGCAGCGGTAGCGGCGTTCTGGCTGATTTGTGCGGCGTAGGGATGGGTGGCATCCAGCAGTAGGTCGATCCCTTCACCTCGAATGAACTGCGCCAGCCCTTCGGCGCCGCCGTAGCCGCCAACGCGAACCTGACAGTCAAGATCGGTCGGCACACGCCCCACGCCGGCCAGGCTATAGATGTGTTCCGGCCCGAGGGTCCGGGCGATGGCCAAGGCTTCCGTCACGCCACCCAGCAACAACACGCGCTTCATTGAAAAGCTCCCGCATGGCCAACAATCCCGCCCTGGCGATCGATGGCGAACACTTCGACCTGAACCTGCGTCGGCACCACGCTGCGGGCAAAGTCCAGCGCGTGCTGACACACCGCATCACCCAGGGCGATCCCGGCAGCGCTGGCCATTGCCAAGGCTTGCTGGCTGGTGTTGGCCTCGCGAATCCCTTGCTGCAACGCCTCATCGGCGCCAATCGCCGCCGCCCACTCAGCCAATTGCGGCAGGTCGATGCTCGAATGCCGACTGTGCAAATCCATGTGCCCGGCGGCCAGTTTGCTGATCTTGCCGAAGCCGCCGCAGAGGCTGAGTTTATCCACAGGCACTTTGCGCAGATGTTTGAGCACCGCACCGACGAAGTCGCCCATTTCGATCAGGGCGATTTCCGGCAAGTCGTAGACCCGGCGCATGGTGTCTTCGCTGGCGTTGCCGGTGCACGCGGCGATGTGCAGGTAGCCGTTGGTTTTGGCGACGTCGATGCCCTGATGGATCGAGGCGATGTACGCGGCGCAGGAAAACGGCCGGACGATGCCGCTGGTGCCGAGGATCGACAAACCGCCGAGAATGCCCAGCCGCGGATTCATGGTTTTCAGCGCCAGGGCTTCGCCGTCCTCGACATTCACCGTGACCTCGAAACCGCCCGGGTAATCAAGCTCTTCGGCCAACAGCGTCAGGTGGTCGGTAATCATCTTGCGCGGCACCGGGTTGATCGCGGGTTCGCCGACGCCCAGCACCAGCCCCGGCCGGGTGACGGTGCCCACGCCACGGCCGGCGCTGAAGCGAATGCCCGGCTCGCTGTGCAGGCGCACCTGGGAAAACAGCAGGGCGCCGTGAGTCACGTCGGGGTCGTCGCCGGCGTCCTTGATCGTTCCGGCTTCGGCGCCGTCATTCATCAGCCGACAGAATTCCAGGCGCATCTGCACCCGTTTGCCTTTGGGCAGAATGATTTCGACGGCGTCCGCTTCGACGCCACTGAGCAGCAGGCGTGCCGCCGCGAGGCTGGTGGCCGTGGCGCAGCTGCCGGTGGTCAGGCCGCTGCGTAGCGGGGCGGGTTGTTCGGCGGTTTCGTCACGCATCGAGGGGTTTCGTCACGTCCAGCAAGGTAATCGGTAGCGCCTGACGCCAGGTGTCGAACTCGCCCAAGGGTTGCGCCTGAGCGACGTGGATGCGGGTCAGTTCACCGCCATGCCGTTCGCGCCAGGCCATCAGGGTCACTTCGCTTTGCAGGGTGACGGCGTTAGCGATCAACCGGCCGCCGGGTTTGAGTTGTGCCCAGCAGGTTTCGAGCACGCCTTCGCGGGTGACGCCGCCGCCGATGAAAATTGCGTCCGGGCGTTCCAGCCCGGTCAAGGCTTGTGGCGCACTGCCGCGAATCAATTGCAGGCCGGGCACGCCCAAGGCCTCGCGGTTGTGTTCGATCAACAACTGCCGACCTTCATCCGCTTCGACGGCCAGCGCCCGGCAGCTCGGATGAGCGCGCATCCACTCGATGCCGATCGAACCGCTGCCAGCGCCGACGTCCCACAGCAGTTCGCCGGGAACCGGAGCGAGGCGCGCGAGGGTGATGGCGCGCACATCGCGCTTGGTCAGTTGGCCGTCGTGCTTGAAAGCGGAATCCGGCAGGCCGGCCAGTCGGGACAGGCGCGGCGTGTTCGGTTCGGCGATGCATTCGATGGCGATCAGGTTCAAATCGGCGATCACCGGTTCATTCCAGTCGTTGGCAACACCCTCGATACGTCGCTCGGCTTCGCCGCCCAGATGTTCCAGCACGGTGAGGCGACTCGGCCCGAAACCACGCTCACGCAGCAGCGCCGCGATGGCCGCCGGGCTCTGGCCGTCGTTGCTCAACACCAGCAAGCGCACGCCACTGAACAGGTGAGCGTTGAGCGCGGCGACGGGGCGGGCGACCACTGAAAGGGTCACCACGTCCTGCAACGGCCAGCCCAGGCGAGCGGCCGCCAGTGACACGGAAGACGGGGCGGGCAGGATCAGCATTTCTGCGCCGGGCAGTTGACGCGCCAGGCTGGCACCGACGCCAAAGAACATCGGGTCGCCGCTGGCCAATACACACACCGGCTCGCCACGCAGCGCCAGCACTGGTTCAAGGGAAAACGGGCTGGGCCAGAACTGGCGTTCGCCGCGAATGCACACGGGCAACAAATCCAGTTGCCGCTGGCTGCCGAAGATCCGCGAGGCGCCCAACAGGGCACGACGGGCATTCTTGCCCAGGCCCTTGAAGCCGTCTTCACCGATTCCCACAACCGTTAGCCAGGGTGTCATGCCGTTCCTTAATCCAGGGTTCATGTTCAAGGGCCGCATGATAACGCGACTTCTGTTAATTGGCGCTGCTCTATTGTCGGGAGAGAGGGGGCTGTATTGAAAACTTATGTGGCTGAAAACGTATTGGGTTATTGGCGGGTTTTGCTATTTTGTTTTTTGGATCAATTTTGAAGTTTGCTGTAAGGCATTCTTTTCCAGTCACAACTTTCAAATTAATGGATATTCGCCATGATGGAGTTAAGGGATATGGATATGACCGGTGATATTAAACATGATGCAACTTTGGTGGGCGATATTTTGCTGACCGGTGTTCAAGGGCAATCACACGAGGATTATCAGTTCGCATTGAATTGTACTTATTTGGCACAAAGACAAGCGGACATTACTTACAACAGCGCCACCGAGCCTGGGCGCTGGACCGATTATTACACCGATGTATTGTGGTCGCATGGCTGGAATCGTGATCATCCGCCGATTGAACACGTTCAAACGCAATTCGACGGAAGTGTGCGGCAAATATGGTCGAAGCTGGCGTCTCCTCTTCTAAGTCGCGAGCAGGTCAATGGGGTTAGTCTGGGGCTTGCTACGCTGGAAAAAGACGTTGAGCTATTAAAGAAAGCCAAGGGCGTAAGTGGAAAGATATTCGACTTCAAGATTATGCCGATCAGCTACAACGTAAATGGAGATATGGAGTTGGTGGTCAGTAATATCAGGTTCATCAAGTCAAGCATGAATACCGGATACCTTTTTTGGGAGGTGTCGCAAGTCATGAATCAGCTGGATGTTCTGGCGCGAAAGGTGGTGATCTCACGGCGGGTCATGGACGCTCGTCGATCCAGCGTGGAAAAGGCGCTGGAAGGCATTAAATTCAATTTCGAGAACTATGAGCTGTAACGCGTCCAAGGGGCGTGATGCTGTTCACTTAAGACATTCTTCAGTCGAGCTAGAGCCTGTGGACGCCGCGCTTAAGTGAACAGCGTTACCCAAGGGGCGGGGCGTTCGTTACGCTTTCGGATGACCTGAAAGGCGGAATCCGACCGGCAGGCATTTTCATGCGCTCGGGCAAAGCAGGCATAATGGCGACCTTTCGCCCACCACAGCGCTGCCAGCCAGCCGGTCCATTCCTTGAACGAACGCCCGATGTCCACCGCTTTGCGTCCCTCGGCTTGCCCGGGGTTGCTGCGTATCGTCCCGGCGCTGGATGGCGGCATCTGTCGGATCAAATTGAACGGCGGCTCGATCAGCGCAGCCCAGGCTGAAGCGGTGGCCAGCGCGGCTGAACAGTTTGCGGGGGGCGTGATCGAGGCGACCAATCGGGCCAACCTGCAGATTCGCGGGATCGGCAGCGAACAGACGGCACTGATCGACAGCCTGCTCGCCGCTGGATTGGGTCCGCGTACCGCGACGGGCGACGATGTACGCAATCTGATGCTCAGCCCGAGCGCCGGGATTGATCGGTGCATGCTCTTTGATACGCGTGAGCTGGCGGAACAGATCCTTGTCACCCTGCAAAGCCACGAACGTTTCCACGAACTCAGTGCCAAGTTTGCGGTGCAACTCGATGGCGGCGAGGCGTTGGCGATGCTCGAACACCCGCATGATCTGTGGTTGTCTGCGGTTGAGCGAGGTGGCGAGTGGTTGCTGGTGTTCGGTTTCGCGGGTTGCCCCACGGACAGGCCCGCAGGCGCGGTGCCACTTGAGCAGGGGCATGCGCTGGTCGTTGCGGTGCTGGAGTTGTTTCTTGAACTGGCGCGTCCTGATCAAACGCGGATGCGTCATTTGCTGGCCGAATACCCGTTTGCAGCGTTTCTTGCTCGTTTGGCCGAACGAGTGTCCTTGAAGTCGATCACCGATTGGCGCCGTTCATTGAGCCAGGATGCTCTGCACATTGGCGTTCATCCGCAGGCTGGAACCGAATATGTCTATATCGGTGCCGTACCTCCTTTGGGGCGGCTCGATCCCGTCATGCTCAGAGGCGCGGCACAACTGGCGCGCGAGTTCGGCGACGCGAGCCTGCGTTTCACCCCATGGCAAAGTCTGTTGCTGCCCAATGTTCGAAAAGAACGGGCGCCCGAAGTCATTGGGCGTCTGGAGCAACTGGGCCTGCTGTGCAAGGCCGGTCAGCCCTTGTCACGGTTGATCGCCTGCACGGGCTCCGCTGGCTGCGGCAAAGGCCTGACCGATACCAAGAGCGACGCCTTGCAATTGGCGGCGCTGTTGCGACGTCACGATCAAACGGTGCATTTGTCTGGCTGCCCGCGTTCCTGCGCCGCCGCCCATCGGGTGCCGGTCACGTTACTGGCCGTCGCCCCCGGTCACTACGACCTCTATTTTCGCGATGCAGCGCTGCCGGGTTTCGGCGCGCTGCACGCACGCAACCTTACTATTGAAGCGGTCGCAGCCTTGCTCGACGACCGCTCACGGAGCCCCCTTGATGCTTGATTACATCCGCGACGGTCAGGAGATCTATCGCAACTCCTTCGCGATCATTCGTGCCGAGGCCAACCTTGCGCGTATTCCGCCCGATCTGGAGAAACTCGCGGTCCGTGTGATCCACGCCTGCGGCATGGTCGACGCCATCGACGGCCTGCAATTTTCCGAAGGCGCGGGCAAGGCCGGGCGTGATGCGCTGGCCGCTGGTGCACCGATCCTGTGCGATGCGCGGATGGTCAGCGAAGGCGTGACCCGCACGCGTTTGCCTGCGAACAACCAAGTCATCTGCACCCTGCGCGATGACAGTGTTCCGGAGCTTGCCCGTGAGCTGGGCAACACCCGTTCCGCCGCCGCCCTGGAGCTATGGCGCCCGCACCTTGAAGGCAGCGTGGTGGTGATCGGCAACGCGCCCACCGCACTGTTTTATCTGCTGGAAATGCTCGACGCCGGCGCACCGAAACCGGCGCTGATCCTCGGCTTCCCGGTGGGTTTCGTTGGCGCCGCCGAATCCAAGGCAGCGCTCGCGGCGGACAGCCGTGGCGTGCCTTTCGTCATCATGCAAGGCCGGCTGGGCGGTAGCGCCATGGCCGCCGCCGCCGTCAATGCCCTCGCCACGGAGATCGAATGATGCAGCAACCTGGACGTCTGATCGGCCTGGGCGTCGGCCCCGGTGATCCGGAACTGATTACCGTCAAAGCCCTGCGCCTGCTGCGCGAATCGCCGGTGGTGGCGTACTTCGTCGCCAAGGGCAAAAAGGGCAATGCTTTCGGCATCATCGAGGCGCATTTGCAGGACGCGCAAACGCTGCTGCCGCTGGTGTATCCGGTGACCACCGAGGCGCTTCCGGCGCCGCTGTCGTATGAACAAGTGATCAGCGATTTCTACGATGCGGCCGGCGAAGAACTGGCCGCGCACCTGGACGCTGGCCGTGACGTGGCGGTGATCTGTGAAGGCGATCCGTTCTTTTACGGCTCCTACATGTACCTGCACGATCGACTGGCCGAGCGCTATGAAGCCGAAGTCGTGCCGGGTGTTTGCTCAATGCTTGGCGGTGCCTCGGTACTGGGCGCGCCGCTGGTGTATCGCAATCAGAGTTTGTCGGTGTTGTCGGGCGTATTGCCTGCCGACGATCTCAAGCGTCGTCTGGCCGATGCCGATGCCGCCGTGATCATGAAGCTGGGGCGCAACTTTCCCAAGGTTCGTCAGGTGCTCGAAGAGCTCGGGCTGGCGGGGCGTGCGCTGTACGTCGAACGCGCGACCATGGCCAACCAGAAAATCGTCCCGCTGGACCAGGTCGAGCCGATGTCCTCTCCGTACTTCTCGCTGATCATTGTGCCCGGCGAACGGTGGCAAGGCTGATGGCCCGTCCAGTACCGGCGATTGTCATTCTGGGCAATGGCAGCCTCGCGACTGCGCGCAAGATTGCGCAGCTGTACCCTGGCGCATTGATCCATGGCCTGGCCGAACGGGTGGACGGCGCGGACCGCGTCTATCACGAATTCGGCGCCACCTTGCGTGAGCTCTATCAGCAGGACACGCCGATTATCGCCTTGTGTGCGGCCGGCATCGTGATCCGCACCCTGGCGCCGTTACTGCTGGAAAAAGGCGCCGAGCCGCCCGTGCTGGCCGTGGCTGAAGACGGCAGCGCCGTGGTGCCGCTGCTCGGCGGCCTTGGTGGCGTGAACGTCATGGCGCGCGAGATTGCTGCCGGTCTCGAGGTGGCTGCGGCGATCACCACCAGCGGTGAATTGCGCTTCGGCACCTGCCTGCTCAATCCACCCAGCGGCTACGCCCTCGGCGATCTGGAACTGGGCAAGCGCTTCGTCTCGGATTTGCTCGCCGGCCGAAGCGTACGCGTCGAAGGGGCTGCGCCGTGGCTGGCGCAGGCGCAGCTGCCGCAAGATCCTCATGCGCAGTTGTCGATCCATGTTGGCCATGCCGAACGTGCGCCTGCGGCCAATGAATTGATGATCTACCCGCGCAATGTGTTGGTGGCGGTGAGCGGTGAGGTCGCGGATCTGTCAGGCGTCATTCGCGCGACCCTGCATCAAGCCAACATCGCCGTGCAATCGGTGGCGTGCCTGTTGGCCAGCGACCTGCACATGGCCAATTCGGCGCTGCGCGAAGCGGCACTAGAGCTGGGCGTGCCGCTGCGTTTTGCGTCGGTCAGCGGCGGCGTTAGCGAGTTGTCCCGCCACACCGTGCCGAACGCGACCATCGTGTCAGCGGATACCGGCATTGCCATCGCGGTGGCCACTGAGCCGCTGGACGCTGCGCAGATCGGCCGGGCACGCGGTCGTTTGGCGGTCATCGGTCTGGGCCCTGGCGCCGCCGAACTGATGGTGCCAGCGGTCAAGGCTGAGCTGGCCAGGGCCACCGACGTACTCGGATACGAAACCTACGTGCGCATGGCCGGACCGTTCCGCGAAGACCAGGTGCTGCATTGCACTGACAACCGCGAAGAGATGCAACGTGCCCGCCACGCCTTCGAGCTGGCGGCGCAAGGCCGTTCGGTGATTGTGGTTTCATCCGGTGACCCCGGTGTGTTCGCCATGGCGGCGGCGGTGCTTGAAGCGTTGCATGAGTCGAGTGAGCCGAGCTGGCACAGCGTCGACCTGGAAATCCTGCCGGGTGTCTCCGCTTCGCTGGCGACCGCTGCACAGGCCGGTGCGCCGTTGGGGCATGACTTCTGCGTGATGTCGCTGTCGGACAACCTCAAGCCTTGGGCAATCATCGAGAAGCGCCTGGACTTGGCCGCCGAAGCTGATCTGGCGCTGGCGTTCTACAACCCGATCTCCCGTGCGCGGCCGTGGCAACTGGGCCAGGCGCTGGAAATCGTCGGCCGGCATCGCACACCGGAAACGGTGGTGGTGCTGGGGCGAGACATTGGCCGTCCTGGCCAGACGTTGCGGGTTACCACCCTCGGCGAACTGACCCCCGACCAGGTCGATATGCGCACCATGGTGCTGATCGGTTCATCCACCACCTGCGTGTTCCCTCGTGCCGAGGGTGGCGAATGGGTGTATACGCCGCGTTGGTACGGCATCAAGCCTGCCTCCTGAACCACAGCGGCCCCGCGTGGGCCGCTTTTCAATTGATACATTCCCGTCTGCTCGTCGGCACTTTCACTTTGGCGTTGATGCGTCATTTATTTCACCAGTCGTTGTGGGATTCATGACTCTCGCCACGAAGAATTAATACTGTTTTCTGTCGCTGCTTTCTTCCGTTATCCAATGCTTTCTTTGCAGTCGAACACTTCGGCGTTGCGCATGAGTCACAATGCCGGCTGTTTGCTGATGGTTCGCGCGATGTTGTTTGTCTAAGTGCGCTTATTTAGGTCCGCAATATAAGGTTTTATTTTTTTCAAATTTGATTGTATTGAAATTAATTGAATTTCTTCGGGTTTGAAGTGGCTGTTTTTACGATTTAGTTTTGTCTCATGTGAAGCAATTGCTTCGCGTATTGATCTGGTCTCGTTCAAAAATACAAAAGAGCTGCCATTGTCGTTGAGCGGTATTTGCGCGGCTGGCTTTCGGAACTTAATTGCATGTATTGAAGCTGGAGAGTGTCTTGTCTAATAATTATTTGGATGTGTCGTATGTCGGAGAGTATGTAAGGTTTGCAAAACTTTTTAATCTTGAAGATCTTCAACAGGCGTTGATTTCGCACAAAGGTACCGAGGAGTATGACGCCATCCTCAGGTATTACTCTGGCTGCATCGATTTACTCGATTCGCCCAGGATGCTGGAGCCGCTGGGCCTGTTGAAGCAGGCTTTGGCATCTCTGGTCGGGCCTGAGGGTCGACAACGACGAACGACTGAATCGCTTCCTCCCCAAAGCCCTGCCCCCGATGTGGTAGACATCTACGAACGGCTCGAAGGTTTCGAGGCTCGTTTGTCGAACGGTGCGCAGCAGTTACAAATGTCCAAAACCAATGTTCCTGACACTCTGCACTTTGTCTGGCTCGGCGGCGGTTTGGGCGATATCCAGCGCGACTACATCAATATCTGGAAACAGACCCTGGCTGGGCAGGGTTACACCCTCAAACTCTGGTATGACAGCGATGCATTGCTGGCGTACGAAACCAATCGGATCATTGTCGAGGCGGCCAAGGCTGACGCCATGCTTAATGGCGGGCAGGCCAGTAGTAACGCTTTTGAATTAGGCGACAGGTATGAAGAGCGGGTCATCGCTCTCAAGCAACAAATGTTTGCGCACATTAATAAAGCGGTAGAGAGCGGTGAGAGCGCCGACAACGCCAGGATCGATCTGTTAGTGAGAGCCTATAGCCAAGATGAAGGACGGTTGAAAGCACTCAGGGAAACAAATCGCCAGAGTCTGTTGTCGTTGAAAGAGGGCGGTATTGTCCTTCGCGATCTCGCCACCGAGGCGACACCGTTGTACTTGCAGGACA
Organism: Pseudomonas sp. 478; assembly: GCF_003254125.1. NCBI lineage: Bacteria > Pseudomonadati > Pseudomonadota > Gammaproteobacteria > Pseudomonadales > Pseudomonadaceae > Pseudomonas > Pseudomonas sp. 478. The sequence continues at coordinate 100,493 of NZ_QKZG01000003.1, read as the reverse complement.
TCTACGCGAGAGAAATACGCTTGCGTGGCAACTTTGCTGCCGCCTCCGACATTGTCCGCGTCGAGGCGCTGTTCGCCGACGGTGGCAGTTATGCCGATGTCGACAACCTGCCTCCTCTGTTGGAATCGTTGGGCGGGGTGGACATCAGTCGGTTTGAGCTGAATGCACGCCTGGGTGTTTTGCAGTTGATACTTGACCACAGTCCTGAGTGGATGCCGGGGCGGCAGGTTATACGCAGCAAGTACAAAAACTATTTCGAGCGAATTCCCCTGGAGCACTATGAGGCGCTGGAGCGTTTTGCCAAGAGCAAGCCCGATCTCGCCAGTGTTTTCCGGCGCCCGGTTGAACGTCAGGTGCGACCGGATGGACTGCGTGCCGTCGTCGACCAAGGCGCGTTGAGTAACGCGTTCATGATGGCTCATTCCGGGTCAGCAATGCTCAAGGCCATACTTGACCGTTTCAGGCTGAACTATGAGGTGGTGGATGCCACCACTCGGTTAGTCACTGAAAGAAAGATTGCGCTTAACGACTTTCAGGCTATCCATGACGTTGCCAATGAAGTGGTCGAGAAAAGGTTCGGGCCCTTGTTTGAATTGTCACCGGAGGAGCAATCAGCGGGCAGGGGTTTGATCAGAGCTGCCTCTGATTACTACAGCGACGGTATCCGTCCACTGAGTGAAGTGACGATTCAACTGACCGGGCCTGCAGCGATGCGCAATGGTCTGACGGATTACGAGAAGATGCATTTCACCCCACGGGGCGCTGAAGCTTCGAGAGCTGAAGTCCTCATCCCCGCCATCGCCACCGTCAACCGGGCGACCGAGGAAGAGCAGGATCACTCCTGGAAGGAGAACGAGAGTGACATGGCTCAATGGCTGAATAGAGAACAGCAGCATTGGGAGGCCGGGCAGTTCAAAACCCGCTATGTCGGCGATGTCGCACAACTGCTCAAGTACCAGAGCATTGATTTCGATGAAGGCTGGCCGGTGATCGAAGGTCGTCATGTGTTGATCACTGATCTGTTGCAGCAACTGGCCGATGATCTCGGTGAGCCATTTCGCAAGGCAATGAGTCAGCGCCGCAACGGCAGCGTGACGTTTGAAAAACCATGGTCCCTGAGCTTCGATGACCGGCAAGCAATCATTGCTCAGGATGTCAGAAGCCATCCCCTGACTCCCCCTGCGGAGGCAGCGACACAAAACCTGTCGGTGGATGAACTGCTGAGTCAGACCGCTAAAGACCCGCTTATCAGTATGAAATTAAACCCGCTGCAATATCTGTTGCTGGGGGGGCTGTTGGGGGTCAATACACTGGATAAAAAGCATTTTGATGCCGCCAGTGCAACGCTTGAAAACCTTGCCAACTCGATGTCGGACATGGGGGTCATCCACCGTTACGGAGCCATTGAACAGGAGCTGTTCAAGCAAAGTCATCCGGCTTTCCTTGCCGGATTGAAGGGGGCTTCCAATCCGTCCGTGGCCCTGTCTGAAACCAGTGTCGATCTCAAGAAGCAGGCGCTCGCACGCCCACTGACCCTGCTGGAATGGGGACGCTCGGTGGCCAGAATTCAGCATGTGGCGAAACTCGAGTACCGCGACCGGGTCATCGAACGAACCGGTGAAGTGCTGGGGAGCTTCAAGGACAACACCTTTAAAATTGCGCCACAGGATTTGTTGCTCAAAGGTGCAGGCGACCGGGTTGCCGGGCGCTGTTACCCACTGGCTCTGGCTATGGCGGCGGCGCTCCACAAAAGCAACACGGCGGCACATACCTTGAGGGCGCGCTTTTTTCTGACCGTCATCAATTCTGAGGACGCGGATTCAAAGGCATTTGTGAGCATGATCGAGGAGTTGCGTGACGCGCCTGTCAATGACATAGGCAAACCACTGATGCGCTCAGATCTCGCTCAGGTCGTAGCGATACTGGAAGAAAAAACGGCCAGCACGACCCTGATGCTCAATTCGGACAACCACTCGATGCTAGTGGCGAAAATCTTTGAAGGCGAACGCAGCAATTACCTGTTCTACGACCCGAATTTAGGGACCTACGAGATTGGTACGTCGTTGGCGTTCAGGGGCGCATTGACGGACTTTTTCCTGCGCAAAAAAATGGCCATGCATTACGCAGCCTTTGGCGATGCGCAACGGCCGACCTTTGATCTGATCGAGCTCGATGGTGCAAAACTGAACAAGAGGGTACTTGCCTCCGGTATTGAGGTTTCAAGCCTGTCGGAGTCAGGCGCGCTGCCTGAGCAAACGGTGCCCCGTGTAAGACAACGGCTGGCCAGTGCCCGGGGACGGTCGCTGGTCAACAATGCGGCGCTGGGCAGTTCATTGCTGGAACTGGACGCGCACTGGTGGGGTGGGCAGATCGCGCAGGCGACACGGCAGTTGCAGGAGCAACACGGGCTGGCGTCGGATTCTGTTGCGCTGTTCGAGACGCTGGAGATAACCCCGACAGGGGGATTCGAAATCAGTGTGCTTAACCCCGTTTCCGAGAAGACCGTGCGTGTCACCACCAGCGATCACCGGTTTCTGAGAATTAAAAAATTCCTCTCCGAAACCTTCAATTCATTGGCCGCTCGCCCGCGTGCATCGGTCAGTCCGCTTGATCCGACGGAGGCCAGCAGCGTTCATACGCTCAATGCCGGGTTCACCGTACAAGCCCTGATGAATGCGCTACGACACCACGAGGGCGCGGCCAGCGGTAGTGACAAGGCCCTGACCACCGCCATTCGCCTGCATGCCTACGTGAACTATGCCCAACTGGCCCACGGCAACATCGTGGATGTGATCGGCGTAGTGAACCTGGTGCGTCAGGCCCTGAACGATGAAAAGCTGATCGCCCGCACTAGCGCACCGTTGGTGCAAAAGGCCTTGGGGCATATCGCCAATGAAGGCGTCGGTACTGTGCTGGGGCTGGTGAATGTCGGGTTTGATATTTATCAGTTAAGCCACGCCACCAATGACATTGAGAGGGCGCAGTTCGGCACGCAGTTGGCCTTTGATTCCGTGAGCGCGGTGGTCGGCGTAGCCGGTCTGGGTGCGGCACTGGCTGGCGCGGGTACGGTGGCTGCGGTGCTGGGAGGGGGCGGGGTGATTCTTGGCGGGCTGGCGGTAGGCATTACGGCGCTGGCCGAAGGTTTTGCCACCATTGCCGAGGAAGCCAAGGAGGTCGCGCTGTTTTTTGATGGGCTGGAAAAGGCGTACTTGCAAGGCGGCTATCACCTGGACAAGGCCTCGAATGCCTGGATAGCGCATCCCTTGCTGGTATTTGCCGATCTGGATTTACGCGCATCCACCGTCCATTTCGACAGCCCGAAACTGTTCCCGCTTCGGGACCATTTCGGGGTTCCGGATTTCGATGAGGATTACGAGCGCGCCACCGATATTCGCCAGGGGCTTGGGTTGCCGGACTCGGCGCGTTTCTTCCCACAGGCAGGACAGACAATCGTTCTGCCCTGCACCCCCAAGACCTGGTACGCCTACGAATACAAATTGCTGCCTTTTGTCACGTTTCGTCATGCCGACGGTTACGACACGGCACGTCGACTGGAAAAAAAGAACGAACAGGGGCAATGGCAGTTTCTGTTTTCGTTCTATTCGTTTCCCGGAGAGTACGTGGTCAACCGGTTGAATCCGGTCTACAAGCCAACGGTCTTCAATGTTCGTCTCGATAATGTCGAGCGTTCACTGGCAGTACCTGCGCTGCCGAAAATGTGGCACGGGCTGGTGTCCTACCGAGTAGAAGGCGCAGGGGCCCAATGTTCCGTGCTGCTCAATCCCGGGGTGAGCCTTGAACTCGCCGCACCCGGTCAGATTGCGATGCAGTGGGTGCTGCTGACGCCATGGCTGGTGGAGGCAGATATCCGGATAGAGGCCGGGGGGCGCCTAGTCTCGGGGGCATTGGATGTGACCTTCAGTGGCAGTGGTGTTCACCATGTATTGCTCAAGCTTGCGGATAACAAAATCCTGCGCGTGGATCTTGCCGCCCTGCGCATGGAGGTGGTCGAAGAAGTGGCCGATCCGGCGCTTGGGGAGCAAGCGTTGCTGGATCACTTCAAGTCATTGGCCAGTGAACATCGCCTGGCCATGCCTTATACCCCGGTTCACAACTTTGTGGTGCCCTATGAAAAGCCGGACGAACCCAGGACAGTCGTCGCGTATTACGACTCGGCTCAGGATCGTTTTCTGTACATCCGCGACCCGCAGGTGCTGTTGTCCGACGAGGTGGTATTGGGCGCAGTGTTGGAGGGTTCGGCTTACTTCTATCATCCCGATGATTTCTATGTCTGGCAGGTCAATGCGACCACCGGGACGCTGGTTCAGCGCTATCGATTGCTTTACAGAACTGGCGTGGCGATTGTCCGCTTTGAGGCCGTGGCCAATGGCGGCATTCAGATCGTGCAGCGGCTCACTGGAAAGGACGGCCAGCGCGATGAACTGACCTATGTGATCCATGACCGGAGCGTGTTGCTCAGTTCGATCACCCGCGGTCAGGATCCTGCACTTCAGTCTCTTTTAGAGGCCGACACGCTGACGGACTGGAAGCACGTACTGGGCGACTATCACCTGCCGCTGGAGTCCACCAATACGGTGAACTGGCGTCCCGCTGCACTGGTTTCGATTTGTTGGCAGATCAATGCCGAGTTGCGGGATCTGGTCTGGGTGCGCAGCGGTGATGGGTTGATTATTCGTGCACCTGCCAGGCGTCACCGTGCACGAGGATGGGCAGACTCGATCAAAGTCTTGAGTGATCTTGTGCTTATCGCTCCCGCCGGTGCCGAGGGCGAAGTGTTCGTTACCTACGACAAACTTCACCAACGCCTCATGTGCCAGCAAAGGTTGATGGTGGATGGTCGTGCACAATGGTCGACCAGCAACATCTCCCCCCTTGGGCTGAAAAATGTTGTCGCCGTTGAGCGGGACTATCTCGTCCTGACCGACGCGGGTCTGTTCTTTGACATTACGCCGCACGGGAACCTGAGATTTGGCGGGCTGACCGAGCATTGGCTCAAGGATAAAACCCAATGGTGGTTGGCGCTGGAAGCGGTTGCGTTGCAACACCCAGTGCCGAGTTTTGCCATCCTGGGTTTGACCGGTTTCAAGGGCGATGCCTTGTGCGCCTGGTACCTGGATGGTCGGCTGCTGCTCGCTGAAATGGGGCACGGCAAAGAAGTACGGTTGCTGAGTATTACTCCAGACAATCAGGCCACCTGGCTGTTTGATCTATCTACCGGGAAGATTGTCCGCCAGGGTTTTATCGATCCAGAGCACTTGAGCACAGCATTTGCCCAGGGAACGAAACTGTTAACGCCTGCGGCATTGCCAGCCGCGACGCAGGAATGGGCGAGCTGGACGTTTAGCGATGTAACAGTAGAAGGCGCTGGTCTGAGGGCCACGACGCTTGAAGGTGTGGAGGTGGATTTACAGTACAACGCACCGGCACGGATTACGGGCGTTGACAGCCATTGGGTCGCGGCGCTGGAAGGTGAGTTGAGCGAGGGGTTGGCGGCGCTGGCGAATGAACATCGATGCGCCGATTTTCTGTCCGTCGAAGACCCTGACTACCAACAATGGTACGTGGTCCGGACCGGGCGGTTGATCCGCATTCCGAAGACCGCTGTCGCTGCGCAATTCACACTCGTCGGCACCCAGCATCAAACCAACGTGATACTGCATGACTCCAGGGATGGTTTTTTGCACACCTATCCGCAAAACAACAGGGTCGGGCCGCTCGACTATGTCCAGCGCAACGCCGAAGTATTGGTGGTCGAAGGGCCAAAGACGGGCAGCGACCTGCTGCCGCTGATTGCCGATGATGTCAGCATCCTGGTGCTCAAAATGGGTGAGGGTTCAACGACCTGTCGGCTTACCAGGGCGGCGTGGTTGAAACTTCAATCGGTCATTGTCGATTGCCGCCCTTCGCTCGACCACTCGCCCTCGGTTCCGGGAAAACTGATCTGGGATATCGTGGTTGCGGATCAGTTGTGGGCAAGCCGGGTCGATGAGCACTTGGTGATTGTGGATGCCGACAGCGGACACAGTTTGATCTTTCGCGACGTGTTCTCGACGGATGTCGTTTTGCAACGGAACGTATTTCTGACGATGAGCGGCTATCAGTCCTTCGCGGTGTCAACACTGGTGAGTGCCCTGGCCAGGAATGGCAGCACGAGCAGTGTGTTACTCAAAGACATTTTGCCCACCGCAATAGTTGAAACGATAGAAGGTTGAGTTCTGACAGCCACTGACACATTGAGCCTGTTCGATGGGTGAGTGGCTGTCAGCTTTTTACATATGGATATGAAAATGAAAAGTACAACTGGCGAAACACTAAATCAGACTGACACTTTCCCCACGCCGTTTGATCGCAGCGAATTGGAGTTTGCGTTGAGCGGTTTCAAAGATATGCCGGCGCACGCAGCGGCCTTGCGTTACTTCGACGGTGCTAGCGAAGCGTCGACGCTTGACGCTCAACTGACGGCGATAAGTCTATTGAAGGAAACGCTTGAATCTACAAACCCGAAAGGTTCGGCGGCCACACTGCCAAAAGTCCGGGATAAATTGACGGACTATTTCCTGCGTTTGAGTACAACGGTCGAACTCCTGAATACCGCCAAACCCGTGCCTAAAAAGTTGCACTTTGTCTGGGTGGGCGGGGGCATTGGTGCTATTCAGGGAGACTACATCAATGTCTGGAGGCAAATGCTTGCCCCGCAGGGTTACAGCCTCAACCTGTGGTATGACAGCGATGCGTTGCTGGCCCATGAGACCAATCGCATTATCGTCGAGTCAGCCAAAGCGCTGGGGGCGATTTCTGCGCCACAAGGCGCAGTCGATACGTCTGCTGCGCTGGGTCGCCGTTACATCGAGCGAACGCGAGTGTTGCGACAGCAAATGTTCGAGCATATCCAGACGGTCACACAGGCGGGCGGTAGCGCCGATCAGGCGCGAATCGATCTTTTAGTCAGTGCCTATGGCCAGGATGAAAGTGCGCTCAAGGCGCTCAAAGCCCGCAATCTTCAATCTCTGCAACGCCTGGAAATGGCTCATCGAGACATACACGTAGAGCTTATCGATCAACCGTTGTTCGATATTTATGAGCGCGAAATATCGTTTCGCACCAACTTGGCGGCTGCATCCGATATCACACGTTTACAAGTTCTGAATAGCGAGGGTGGAACCTATCTTGATGCTGATTTGCTGCCGTCTCTGCATAAAGTGCTCGGTGGTGTGGACCTCGCCGCCTTCAGTGCCGAAGAACGTATAGGTGTGATGCAGGTATTGTTTGATTACAACCCGACACTACTTCCGAATCGGGGACAGGCCTATGCGGATTTTCGCCCCAAGGTGCCCGAACAACACCGAGAGGCGATAACCGCATTTGCCAAAAGCGCGCCGTCCCTCAGCGATATTTTTGCCCCGTTCAATGACGTCATGGTTGCGTCGAACGGTCTGCGTGTCGGTAATAAAAACACGCCTGATTCGATGGCGAATCAAATCAAGACGCCATTCAACGGATTATCCAATGCCCTGTTGAGTGGTCATGCGGGTTCTGCACAACTCGCCGCCGTTATGGAAAAAATTCGCAGCAACTATCAATTCCTGGACCGGGTAGTTGCGCAGGCCTTGAGCAGCCATGTATCGCTTCAGGATCGCCAGGCATTTCCCGATCTGATTATCCGGGAGCTGGAGAAACAACACGGTCCGATTTCAAGCTGGAACTCGAATCTGCAAAGCCTCAACAGTTTTTTGCAGGCGATCAATGACTATGATGCCGACGGGATCAGATTCGGTGCCCAGTCGGCCATTGCGATGAGCGGGCCGACGGCGGTGTCCAGCGGGTTGAGTGACTTTGTCGACGACCATGCGGTGCTTGAAAGCCGCCAACAGATCAGTGACAAGGTTGACCTGTTCGACGGCTTTAACCTCGCCACCGAAGAAGAAACCCATCACAGCTGGAAAGACAATGCCAAAACTGAGGCGGCCTGGTTCGAGCTTGAGACAACAAAAGCGAGCCAGGGCGGCTATAAGGCCCATTTCAAAGGGAACATCACGGAGCTGCTTAAAGGTCAGCTCATGACGTTTGAAAAGGGTTGGCCTGTGATTGAAGGCCGCCCGGTTTTACAGACCGACATCTTGCAGCAGTTGGTGGATGACCTGGGAGCCCCCTTCATCCGGGCCATGAACGAAAAGCTTAGCGGCGACCTGAGCTTCGATAAGCCTTGGTCCCTGAGCTTCGATGAGCGTCAGCGGATCCTGGCGCAAGCCCCTGTCGAACTTCCGGTCTCGCACGGTTTTGAGCCGATCGGCAATCTGAATGAAATGATCGTTCGCATTGGCCACGACTCTCTGCCGCTTGATCAGTTGAGCCCGGTGCATCGAGTACTACTCGGCGGGCTGTTCGGCGCGCAAACGCTGGATAATGCCGGCTTCGACGATGCCTGGCAGCACACCCGAGCCCTTGCGCAGAGCACCACCGACCTGGGTTTCGCCCAGCGTTATCTGGCCATCGAGCAGGCCTTGCTCACACGCAGGCATCCTGCATTCGAAGCCGGGTTTGCAGCTGCCCAGGCAAGGGTTGAGCCATCGAAGAGCAGCGCTCAAGTGCTCAAGGCCCTCGCGTTCGAGAAACCGCTGACCTTGCGCCAATGGGGCGAGCACATGGCCCAGATCAGGTTTCAGGCCCAACATGAGCTGCGTCAACACATCTTCCAGCGCAGCGCCACGGTGCTGGAAACCTTCATCGAGCAAGGTGCTTCGACGGGGAGGTTGATGCCTCAGGGTTTATTGGTCAGGGGTGAAGGCGATCCTGGAAGGCGTTGTTATCCGCTGGTATTGGCCATGGCGGCGGCCATCGAAAAAGGCCCCTCGGCTGTGGACGCTTTGAGCGGCAGGTTGGCCAATGCCAACCTTGCGCCCGACGCCAATGAAACCCATGCTTTTCTGCGAACCCTCGATGAGCTGCGAACTGTGCCAATGGCGCGGTCGGGCGTTTTATCAGGAGCGTTCGGGCTGGATCAGGTCATGCGGACCCTGCAAGCCAGTACTTCCACCCGTACCTTGATGCTTAACACCGAAAGCCATTCCCTGTTGGTGGCAAAAGTCGTCGCTGGCGAGTCGAGTGCCTACCACTTCTACGATCCGAATTTCGGTGTCTTCGGATTTGAACAGGCGCAGGACCTGCACCGTGGTCTTGAGCGGTTCCTCAGCAGCCCTGAGCTGGCCAAACTCTATGAGATCAATCACGTGATGGAAGCGACGTTCAACGTCGTCGACCTCAATGGTCCACGTGTTGCCGATCTGACGCTTCCATCGCAGATCAATGTGTCAGGTTTGCTGAGTCATGATCCGATCAGCATCGGGGTAACGGTGGCGCCATGGGAACACCATGCTGAGTTACGGGCCCGTTCATTGGTGGAAAATGCCCGACTGGGGCGAGGGCTGAACGAACTGGACGCCCGTCACTGGGCGCAGCAGATTCAGCACAGCGCTGATCGCCTCCACGCGGAAAGTAGCCTTGGGCGAGACTTTGTTCCGGTGTTCGACAGTGTGCGAGAGGTGTCTGGTGGACACTATGAAATCAGCCTGGTCAATCTCAAGGATCCTGCGCGCACCGTCAGGGTACCAAGCACTGACGGTGTTCTTCCGCGGATCCGCTCCTACCTGACGGAGACTTTCCAGACACTGTCGGTCAAGCCGTCAGTGCCGGGCAGGGTTGACCCGAGCGATGTCAGCGCCGTGCATACCTTGAATGCAGCTTTTACGGTTCAGGCGCTGTTGGTAGCGCTCCAGTCTCATGAGCAAATCAGCGCCATCAATGAAGACCGCAGCCTGACGACAGCAGTGCGAATGCACGGTTACCTCAGTTACGCGCAACTGGCCCATGGCAATCTGCTCGACATCGTGGAACTGGTCAAACTGGTCAGGGTGGCGTTGAACGACGCACCGCTGGTGGCCCGAACCACCTCCTCGGTAGTGGTCAATGCGCTGGGACATATTGCCAGGGATGGTTTGGCCACGGTGATGCAACTGGCTACTCTGGGTTTCGATATCTATCTGCTGGCCAATGCCAAGGACGATCTGCAACAGGCGCAATACGGTACTCAGTTGGCGTTCGATTCCGCGGGGTTGGCACTGTCCGCGGCCGGCATAGGCGCCGGCCTGGCAGGTGCCAGTACGGTGGCTGCGTTTCTTGGCGGAGCCGGTGTGATCCTGGGTGGGTTCGCCATTGGCATCAGTGCGCTGGTTGAAGGGTTCAATGGCACGTTGGAACGAGGACGGCGGATCGGTCAGTACCTGAACCGCGTCGATAAGGCGTATCGCTCGGGCGGTCACTCGATCAGGGAGGGTGTGTTTTATCCGAATCCTTACGCGGCCATCCGCGAGATTGATTTGCGCAACCAGCGGCTGACGTTTGACAGTCAGGAAATTTTGTCGGCCAACACCTATACGCTGAACCCGCCAGATCAGAATCCTGATCGTTCGAAAGCCATCAACATTCGTCAACACCTCGGGTTGCCGGAGCATGCGGCGATTGGCGATTTGACGACCTTTCAGGCCATTGTCCTGCCGTGTGTGGCCAAGACCTGGTTCGGTTTCGATTACTCGGCCCTGCCGTTTTCGACCACGCGTTCCGAGCATTTTGAAACCGCGCTGAAGCTGGAGTACGACACAGCAGGCAATCGCCAGTTCTGGTTTACCTTTTACAAGTTCCCCTCCGAGTACATCCTGCACAACTTGTATCCGATAGAGGTCGAGACGACGATCAGAGTCTTACTGGATGAGGAACCGCGTTTGTTGCTGGTGCCCGAGCTGCCCAAGATGTTGCACGGCAAGCTGACCTACAGTGTTGAAGGGGTGGGTGGTCATTGCGCGCTGACACTCGCCCCGGGCGTGCGCTCGATCAATCTGTCACAGGCAAAGGCTCGCTCCATGGCCTGGACGCTGCATGCGATCTGGTTGAGCGAAGAGGACATCGTTGTCAGCGAGGGCCTTTTGAAGGTGGGGGCTATCGACGTTCATGTCATGGGCACACCCGAATTGGTTATCCAGACTTCGCATAACTCGTTTCGAGTTAACTGGGCGAATCGGCAACTGCTGCTCGAAGAGCTGGAGAACGATCCGACTGCCGACACCGCGATGATCCAGGCCCGAGTCAGGAACCTGGCCCGCGCCAATCGTTTAGCCAGCCCATTCACCGCGGTACAGAATTTCCCGGTTCCGTTCGCAGACCCACAAGAACCACAATTCACTGCGGCTTTTTATGAGCAGGCCCGTGATCGTTTCATCTACGCTCGCGACCTCCCACCAGCCCTGGCGAACCAAGCCAGGCTGGGCGCGGTTATTGGTGGGCAGGCGTATTTCTATTGCTCCCGGGAAGCACTCATCTGGCGCTCTGACGTGGTCACCGGGCAAGTCAATCGATTCTATAGGCTGATGGACCCGGTGCCCGGTTCGAGCATTTCGGTGTTCCAGGTCCTGGGGCAGGGGGTCATTCGGATTGTCCAGCAAGTGACCCAGCGCACTGGGCGTGAAGCTGAGGTGGTCTACCTGTTGGGTGAGGACGAAGTCTTGCTGCTGGCGATTGCAGGTCATTTGACCGAGCGCCAGCAAGACCTGCTGCTCAAGGGCGTGATGCGGGGGTGGTCGAACTTCCTGTGGGATTACGAATTGTTGGTCAAGGACTCCAAACTTTGGCCTTTGACCCAAGTGAAAGTCGTGGATTATCAGCCAGCGGCGTTTGTCTCGATAACACCTTTGACACAGGGCAGAAAGGAATCGCTCAGCACGTGGGTCCGTTCTGCCGATGGCCTGCTGATTCGTCCCGCTGTGCCGCAGATTGAGGGACCGCGCGGCCCGGTCAGCCCGATGTTGCTGACTCCCGCGACCAGGAAGGGGGATACCGTCCTGTTCTTTGACAAGCTCAATCGGACCCTCTATCGCCAGAAGATCGGGACGACCGTCAGCGGTGCGGATGCCCAGGCTGAGCGTACCGAGCCCTGGAATGTGATTGAAGTCATCGCTAATGAAAAACGCTACGTTGCGTTGACCAGAGAAGGGCTGTATTTCGATATCAACGAGCAAGGGCAGTCGCAGCTGGCCGGAGTCTCCGAAGACTGGCTGGAGGATGCCAGAGGGCCGTTGGGCATAGGCTTTGAGTTCTGGACCGACGTTGAGGCGCTTGCGAAGGCGCATCAAGCATCGAGCTTTTCGATTCTTGGTCTGGGTAGCGGCGTACGGGATGAAAAGCTGTGTGCCTGGTACGTCGACCATCGATGGCTGATGGCGGATATGGGCCCCGGCAAGGTCATGCAGTTGGTGGCAACGACGCCAAATGAGGAGACGGGCTGGCTGCTGGATGTTTCCGTTGGGCAACTTTACCGCCAAGCGTTCCTTGAGCCTGAAAAACTACCGACCCTCTTTGACAATGGTCTGCAGCTTCTGCGGCAGGACCTGTTGCCTGTGCCACAAAAGGTCTGGCCCGAATGGTCTTTTGCACAGGTATGGACACATGGCTCCGGTCTGCGAGGGCGGACGCTTGAAGGGGTTGAACTCGAGATGATGTTCGGTGAACCGGCACGTATTTTCGGCGTCACGGGAGGCTGGGTGCTGGCGCAACAGGGGACGAAAGACCCATACGATGCGAGGTTGAGGCAAGCGTTGAAGGCGCTGGTGAGCAAACATCCCCACGAAGCATTTGTATCGGTTGGCGGTTACTCGGGCTACCAATGGTATGTCGAGGGTATCGATCGTGTGGTGGGTGAGGTCGATACGAGACTGGAAACCCGACTGCTGGGTGTTCGAAACAAAACGGTTGCCTTGTTACATGAAACGCCCAGCCAACTGACATACAGCGCTTCGAAGGATGTGTGGCTGGAGAACAGCATTGCTCGTCGTGAAGACGAGGTACTAATGCTGGAATTTCAGGGCGAGCTCAGTGACGTTATGCCGTTGATACCTGACGACATAACACAGTTGATCTTGAGTTATGGGCCAAGAGCGATCAGCTGCAGCCTATCGAGCACTGTCTGGCAGCGGCTTGAATGCATTATGGTTGATTGTCGTCGTTCGTTGAGCGCTGAGTCACTGATGCCTGGCACGTTGATTCTGGATACCGGGGCGCAGGATGCGTGGCGGGTCAGTCTGGTTGAAAATCAGTTGCTGTTCACTGACCCGAATACCGGACACAGCCTGATCCTGCTCAACCACTCCGACGGTTTGACTGAGCGCCGTGCGATGAGCCTGAGTCTTCAGGTTCATGGCACCACAATGACCGTAACCCTTGATGAGTTCGTGCAGGCACTGGCCATCGATGGCAAGGACAGGCAGCTTGCCGCACTAATGACGAAGGAGGGCGTCACGGAACCAGGTAGCCCTTCACCCCGGTAAAGATGATCTGCGCCGCCAATGCGCAGACGAACAACCCCATCAACCGGCTGACGATCTGCAACCCCTGGTCGCCGAGAATGCGCTCGATGCGGTTGGACAGGTAAAGCACCACGCCAACCGTAAAACTGGCCAGGGCAATACTGAGAATGGCTGTGAGTTTGTCGTCCCAATGAGGCTGACTCACGCCCATCACCAGCAAGGCGCCGATGGTGCCGGGGCCGACTGTCAGGGGAATGGTCAGCGGGACGATGGTGACGTCCTGCTGCACATTGTCGGTCTGCACCGCCGACTTGCCCTGAGCCATGCCCAGTGCCGAGATGAACAGCACACTGCCGGCACCGATGCGAAAGGCGTCCACGGTGATGCCAAAGACACTGAAAATCACCCGCCCGAACAGGTACAGCAAGACGCTGGAGACCAGGGTGGCAGTCGCCACTTTCCAGGCCAGTCGACGTTGTTCCTTGCGCGAATAACCGCGGGTCAGACTGATAAAGCAGGACAAAACGAAGAACGGGCTGTAGAGCACCAGCATCTTCAGGTAAACGCTGAACAACACGTGGAGCATGGTTTAGGCTCGCATCAGGAGAGAGGATGACGAGGAGTCTATCAGTCTGTTAGTTGCTTGTGGATGTGAGTTATGAGAGACGCGTCAGTTAATTTTCCGGCAGGGTGTTTTTATAGCTAGTTGGGTGTTGTTGTAACTTGTTTTGGGGCGGTGGATATAATGTTACAGGTTTAGGTTTGTGGTTGTTAATTTGTTTGGTTATTGTTTTATCGCAAGTTCATGAGGAACTTGTCTGGTATTTTTATAAGGAATTCATTGTGTATAATAAAGCTATTCGTGAAAGTTATGTTGCTGCCTGTATTGAGGCGATTGAAGAGTGTGAGATCGACGAGCAGGTAATTATTCGTCCTCGTGGCCTGATGGGTGTGGGCGACGAGATCGAAGCACCGTCGAAAGGCTCTATTGTGGGTGAAGGCACGTTGGGCTTTTCTGGCAAACTCAGTGCCGAAAACAGGTCGGATGCTCAAAACGCCTTTCTCTTTGCAAGCCGTGCAGCGAACAAACTCTACCCAGCAGAACATCAGGGCAAAGAGTGGTATTTGAGGTTCCGGGAAGTCATGACCATCGCAGGTTGGACGCCTGTCAGCAAGTACTACAGTGATCTGGAAGTCGGCGGCACCAGCGTCCGTATGGACAAGCTGGTGCTGGAGATTCTCGGTTCGGTGGTTGCCGGCGTTGCATTGCCTGGTCCGTCGACTGCGTTGATGCTCAAGGTCGCGGGTGATGCGATCGCGGCCCTGCAAAAGCGTGACACGGCTGCCCTGACTGTTTATGAGCAAAATCTGCTGAAAGACGGCGTCGGCGGAATCTCGGCCGGTGCGTGTGTCGAAGTCGACGGTGAGGCAATCATGGCCGTGGGTGCAGTGCGTTTTAATCGCAAGAGCACCTCCACCCAAGTAATGTTCGTGGATGTGGATATCCGAAATGTGAGCCTGTATCGCGGTGAAACGGTATTTGCCAAAAATACATTGGTCGCTGATGCAGTTCGTGAGTCCATCAAGAGCAAACTTGTCCCTCATAAAGACCAGATCGCAGAAATTGATATCTAATTGATCTAAATAGGCAGTCGGTTATCGGCTGCCTTTTTTTTGTCGAGGGCGTTGATATGAGTTACGAATATTCTGTATTGATCGTTGGGGCTTGTGTCGTGATTATTCCGGCCGCGGATGGGGCGGCCCAATATACGGATCTGGTCAATTCCGTGTTGCTGGCGCAACTGATTGCCAATAAGAAGATCGAAAAAGCTCCGGAAATTGACTGGTACAACACTTATGTAGAATTTCTGGATGATTACTGGCTGCGACGTACAAGAGGGCGACAGGATTGGTCTATCGCCCAAGACAGTGTCGAGTCTGTCAGCGACTGGGTCATTGCAACGATTTCACAAGATGCTGTGGATAAAGGAAGCACTACGGCGGCAACATTGCAGCGGCTGGCAAGGTTGTCCGGCAACGAGCCTGCAATGGGTTTGCTGCGCGGTCACATGCAGAAAATATCCACTGACGAGTCGGGTGATGTACTTGCGCCCGCAAAGGCTGTGCGTTTGCTGGTAGTTATCGCGCAGACGCCGAGATCGGTCGCAAGCGTGTATGTCGAGCTTAAGACCCGCCAGATCATCAGTGCCAATCCGCTGGCCCAGCGACATCTGGCTGAGGATGTACAAGGCAGCGTTTGCATGCGCTACGCCGCTGCTAACTTGTCCGAAACTCTCTACAGCCCCGTGCGCGACGCCATTGCCTTGAAGGTCAGGGACAAGTATCAGGACAACGTAGCGATGTTGACATTGAGCGATGATGCTTCGGCCATGGAGATCTGTGCGGCAGATTGAGTCATGCCTGGTTTGATTGCCCTACACGCCTGCCTGGAACGTTGATACCGTGCGATTCTGATGATCACGCTCAGCTACCCAGTGCTCGATCAGTTCCCGCAACTGCGACAACTCCACCGGTTTGGCCATATGCCCATCCATGCCGGCCTGGCGCGCGCGCTCTTTGTGTTCGGCAAGAATGTGCGCAGTCAAAGCCACCACCGGCGTGCGAATCCGCTGATTGCCGACTTCCCAGGCGCGCAATTGCTGAGTCGCGGAGAAGCCGTCGAGGATCGGCATTTCGCAGTCCATCAGCACCAGGTCATAACGCTGGGCTTTCATCGCCTGCAAGGCTTCTTCACCATTGCTGGCGGTATCCGGTTGCAGGTTGAGTTTGCCTAGCATGCCGCGAATCACCTTGGTCGAGATGCTGTTGTCTTCCGCCACCAGGATGCGGAAATCGCTGGGTACCTTCACTGGTAAGGTCGGGCCGGTGGTCAGGTGCTGCGAGAGGGAGAGGCCCTTGTTTCGCTGGTTCAGCTCGTCGGCCAACGTCGTCTTGAGGGTATAACCGGCCACCGGTTTGGCGAGGATGCGTTTGATCCCCGAGTTGCGCGCGATGATCTTGCTGGGCGCATTGCTGATGCCGGTGAGCATGATCAGCAGGATGTCATGGTTCAGGCTCGGGTCTTCCTTGATCTTGGCCGCCAGTTGCATGCCGGTCATGCCGGGCATGTTCTGGTCCAGCAGGACCACATCGAAGTAATCGCGCAAGTGAGCCTTGGTGCGCAGCAGCGCCAGCGCTTCCTTGCCGGACGCTACGGCACTGACATTCAGACCCCAAGCGCTGCACTGTTGCACCAGCACTTTGCGACACGTGTCGTTATCGTCCACCACCAATACCCGTGCACCCTGCAGGGGGCCATCAAGGTCAGATGTCGGGTGTTCGAGGCGGTCAGGGTCCAGCGGCAGGGTCAGCCACAAGGTGCTGCCCTGATTGGCGCCGCTCTTGATCCCGAACTCCCCGTGCATCAAGCGAATCAGCTGACGGGCGATCACCAGCCCCAGGTTGCCTCCCAAACGGGTGGCCGAGAGGAAGTGCTTGCTGTGCAGTTCAGCGTGCATCAATGCATCGCGCTCTTCGGTGTCCATCGGCTCACCGCTGTCCTGTACGGCAATGCGCAAGCGCGGTTTGACACTGCGCTCATCGAGCGCGACGACGATCAGGATTTCGCCTTCGTCGGTTTTCTTCAGAGCGTTTTCCAGCAGGCTCAGCAGGGTCTGGCGCAGGCGCGTCGGGTCACCGCTGATGACGCGCGGCACTTGCGGCTGGATAAAGCTGATCAGCTCGACGTTCTGTTGTTCGGCTTTGGCGCGGAAGATGCTCAGGCAGTCTTCGATCAGTGCATTGAGGTCGAACTGCACATCGTCCAGTTCGATCTGCCCGGACTCGAGCTTGGAGATGTCGAGAATCTCGTTGATCAGTGTCAGCAGTTCGTTGCCGGCACTGTGGATGGTCTGTACATAGTCGCGCTGCTTGACCGAGAGCGGCGTGCCCAGCAGCAACTCGGTCATGCCCAGCACGCCATTCATCGGGGTGCGGATTTCGTGGCTGATCTTTGCCAGGAATTCGGCCTTGGCGTTGATCTCGGCGTTGCTGGCGGCCAGGTCGCGGCTGACGCTGAAACGGTCTTCGGTGATGCTGCGCTGACGTTCACTCAAGGCAATGCTCATCAACACGCCGCTGATGCAGATTAACCCCAGCAGCGTCATGATCAAGCCCTGCGGTGCGACCAGGGTCAATCCCAGCAGGGCCGGCAACATGATCAGAGTGCCAATGTTGAACACCACCATCGCCGCGACGAACAGGCGCGCCGGGCGATAACCTTTTTGCCAGTGATAGGCGCTGACGAACAACATGCTCAGGCCTGCCAGCGCGACCAGGGCATAGGTCATGATGTTCAGGGGCAGCGTGTTGACGAACAACAGCAGCAAGCTGCAAACCACGATGAACAGAATGTCCCCCATCAGCAGTTTGTTCAGTGGGTGCGGGCCGAGTGGGGTGAAGAAGCGATAGGCGAACATCAGGCCGCACGGCGCCGTCAGCAGCAAGGCGAAATAGGCGCCGGGTGTTTGCACCGCATGCCAGTTCGGCAGCCAGGGCCCTGCCAGATTCAGCAACAGCAACAGGCTGAGCATCAACAATGTTTCACATCCGGCTAGCCAGAAACTGCTGCGTGAGCGGCTATAGGCGTAGCGGACGAGGCTGTACAGGATCAACATCCCGAGGCAACCGAACAACAGTCCGTAGATCAGCGTCTGATTCTGATTGGCTGCGGTCATGACCGCCGACTGCAGGGTGATGTAAGGCCTCAGCTGATGGTCGGAGACCAGTCGCAGGTAAACATCGAGAGGTTTTTCGTTTTGCGGCAGCGGCAACATGAAGTCGCTGCTGGGCAGCGGCCGTTCAGCCTGGGGCTGGCCGGTGCCGGTGTTCAGTTGCTCGATCAGCGTGTCGCCGTCCAGCACATACAGATTGAGGTGTGACAGGTCGGGCGCGAATACCCGCAGCAACTGTTCATGGTTGCCGGGAGCGAGTCTGAAACGTAGCCATAACGCACCATCGGGTTCGGCGGCGGTGAGGCGGTCCAGCTCAATGGGGCTGAATTGATTGGTGTAGCGAGCGGAACGGATGTCGCTGAGTTGCAGGTCGCCCTGTTCGTCGAGCAATACCGCCCAGCCACTGCCTTGCGCGGCCTGGGCCGGGAGCATGCAGAGCAAGGTCAGCAGCGTGACGGTGAATCCTATGGCAATCCTGAGCCAGCGCACGGCGAAATCCCTTCGTAGGTTAATGCCAGATTATAACTATGCGCGGCGCCGGAATAGTCCGGCAAGGGCCCGAAGCCCTTGCCTGGCCGAATGGCGTTTTATTCCTGATTTTCGCCACGCTCGCGGGCAATGGCACGGTAGCCAATGTCCTTGCGATAGAAACAGCCTTCCCAGTCAATTTTGGCCGCCAGCTTGTAAGCCTGCTGCTGAGCGGCATCGACGCTGGCACCCATTGCCGTGGCGCAGAGTACCCGACCACCGGCCGTCACCACTTGACCGTCCTTCAGTGCAGTACCGGCGTGGAAGACTTTGCCTTCCAGTGCGGCAGCGGCATCGAGACCGTTGATGGCAACACCTTTAGCGTAGTCGCCAGGATAGCCGCCAGCCGCCAGCACGATGCCGACGCTCGGACGTGGATCCCATTGTGCTTCGACCTTGTCCAGGGCTTGCGCCAGCGCCGCTTCGACCAGCAACACCAGGCTCGACTGCAAACGCAGCATCACCGGTTGGGTCTCAGGGTCGCCGAAACGGCAGTTGAATTCGATGACTTTTGGGTTACCAGCCTTGTCGATCATCAGACCGGCGTACAGGAAACCCGTGTAAACATTGCCTTCCTCGGCCATGCCGCGCACGGTCGGCCAGATCACCAGGTCCATGACGCGCTGGTGCACTTGCGCGGTCACGACCGGGGCAGGGGAGTAGGCACCCATGCCGCCCGTGTTCGGACCGGTGTCGCCGTCACCGACGCGTTTGTGGTCCTGGCTGGTGGCCATCGGCAATACGTTCTTGCCGTCGACCATGACGATGAAGCTGGCTTCTTCGCCGTCCAGGAACTCTTCGATCACGACGCGCGAGCCGGCGTCGCCGAATGCGTTGCCCGCGAGCATGTCGCGCACGGCGTCTTCGGCTTCGGTCAACGTCATGGCAACGATCACGCCTTTACCGGCGGCCAGGCCATCGGCCTTGATCACGATCGGTGCGCCTTTTTCACGCAGATAAGCCAGGGCAGGCTCGATCTCGGTGAAGGTCTGGTAGTCGGCGGTCGGGATCTTGTGGCGCGCCAGGAAATCCTTGGTGAAGGCTTTCGAACCTTCCAGCTGAGCAGCGCCAGCGGTTGGACCGAAGCAATCCAGGCCACGGGCGCGGAACAGATCGACGACGCCCGCGACCAGCGGCACTTCCGGGCCGACGATGGTCAGGGAAACATTCTTCTCGGCGAAGTCTGCAAGCTGTTCAAGGGCCAGCACGTCGATAGCGACGTTCTCGCACTTGGCTTCAATGGCGGTGCCGGCGTTGCCCGGGGCCACGAAAACTTTCTGCACGCGCGGATCCTGGGCCACTTTCCAGGCCAGGGCGTGTTCACGGCCACCGCTGCCAATGATCAAAACATTCATTTCAAAAACCTCAAATTCTGTAAGTCGCTGCAGTAGCGCTTTATGTGGGAGCGGCGGTGCGACGATTCGACTTGCTCGCGAAAGCGGTGTGTCATCCAACAGAGTCGTTGCTGACAGATTGCATTCGCGAGCAAGCCCGCTCCCACATTTCGATCAAGTTGAATCAGTGACGGAAGTGGCGCATGCCGGTGAAGACCATGGCGATGCCGGCCTCGTCGGCCGCTGCAATCACTTCCGCATCACGCATCGAGCCACCCGGCTGGATCACCGCAGTGATGCCGACCTTGGCTGCGTTGTCCAAGCCGTCGCGGAATGGGAAGAACGCGTCGGAGGCCATCACCGAGCCTGCCACTTGCAAACCAGCGTGTTCAGCCTTGATCGCAGCAATGCGTGCGGAGTTCACTCGGCTCATCTGGCCAGCGCCGACACCGATGGTCTGACGGTTCTTGGCGTAGACGATGGCGTTGGATTTAACGTATTTGGCGACTTTCCAGGCGAAGATCAGGTCGTGGATCTCTTGCTCGGTCGGGGCGCGCTTGGTCACGACTTTCAGGTCGTCGGCACCGATCATGCCGATGTCGCGGCTCTGCACCAGCAGGCCACCGTTGACGCGTTTGTAGTCCCACGCAGCAGCGCGATCAGCCGACCACTCGCCGCAGGCCAACAGGCGCACGTTGGCTTTGGCAGCCACGATGGCGCGAGCTTCTGCGCTGACGGACGGGGCGATGATCACTTCGACGAACTGACGCTCGACGATGGCTTTGGCGGTTTCAGCATCCAGCTCGCGGTTGAACGCGATGATGCCGCCGAACGCTGACTCGGTGTCGGTGGCATAGGCCAGTTCGTAAGCCTGGCGGATACCGCCTTCGGCGTCCGGGCTGACGGCCACGCCGCACGGGTTGGCGTGCTTGACGATCACGCAGGCTGGCTTGACGAAGCTCTTCACGCATTCCAGCGCGGCGTCGGTGTCGGCCACGTTGTTGTACGACAACTCTTTGCCTTGCAGCTGGGTGGCGGTGGCGATACCGACTTCGGCAGGCTTGGCTTCAACGTAGAACGCCGCGCTTTGGTGCGGGTTCTCGCCGTAGCGCATTTCCTGCGCCTTGACGAACTGGCTGTTGAAAGTGCGCGGGAACTCGCTGCGGCCTTCGGTGCTGAGGGTGTCAGCCGCCTGGTTCACGGTGCCCATGTAGTTGGCGATCATGCCGTCATAGGCTGCGGTGTGTTCGAAGGCCTTGAGCATCAGGTCGAAACGCTGAGCGTAGGTCAGGCCGCCGGCCTTGAGGCCTTCAAGGACGCTGGCGTAATCGCCGGCATTCACCACGATGGCCACGTCTTTGTGGTTTTTTGCCGCCGAACGGACCATGGTCGGGCCGCCGATGTCGATGTTCTCGATGGCGGTCGGCAGGTCGCAGCCTGGCTTGTTGATGGTGGCTTCGAACGGGTACAGGTTGACCGCTACCAGGTCGATCGGCTTGATGCCGTGCTCGTTCATGATGGCGTCGTCGATACCGCGACGACCGAGGATCCCGCCGTGGATTTTCGGGTGCAGGGTTTTTACCCGGCCGTCCATCATTTCTGCGAAACCGGTGTAGTCCGCGACTTCCACTGCGGCAACACCGTTGTCGCGCAGCAGCTTGAACGTTCCACCGGTGGAGAGGATCTCGACGCCCAGGGCTTCAAGCTCTTTGGCGAATTCGAGGATCCCGGTCTTGTCGGAAACGCTGATCAAGGCGCGGCGGATCGGCAGGCGGGTAGTCTGGTCGGTCATTTCAATTTCCATCAAAAGCAAAGGAGTCAGCAAAAAAGGCGACCGTTTCTACGCGGGCGCCTTTCTGGTTTGATTGAATGCTTACAGCAAATCGTACTGCTTGAGTTTCTTGCGCAGCGTGCCTCGGTTCAGTCCGAGCAGCTCACTGGCCTTGGTCTGGTTGCCCTTGACGTAGTTCATCACGCACTCGAGCAGGGGAGCCTCGACTTCGGAGAGCACCAGGTTGTACACATCCGTGACGGCAGCGCCCTCAAGGTGGGCGAAATAATTGTGCAGCGCCTTCTCGACATTCCCGCGAAGGGTCTGACCTTCTTCGCTCGGCGTATTGAGGTGCTGTTTCAAATTCACATTGTCGCTCACGGGTGTTGTTCCACTCACTAAAGTCTCGGTCATCATCGTCATGCGGCCACCTCTTCTCCGTCCCCTGTCAGGCTCTTGTAACGTTCGGCGAAGAAGCCCTGAACGTTGGCGCATTGTGCTTCCGTATCTTCCAAACGATTGAAGTGGGCGCGAAACTCCCTGGCGCCCGGCAAGGTTGCGAGATACCAGCCCACATGCTTTCGAGCAATGCGTACGCCCATGACGTCTCCATAGAAGACGTGCAGCGCAGCCAGATGCTCTAGCAGAATGCGTTCCACCTCGATCAGTTCCAGTGCCGGGAGTTTTTCGCCGGTACGCAGAAAATGATCGATCTCACGAAAAATCCATGGCCGCCCCTGAGCGGCCCGGCCTACCAGCAGGCCATCGGCACCGGTCGCATCGAGCACGTACCGGGCTTTCTCTGGCGAATCGATATCGCCATTGGCAAACACCGGAATCGACACGGCCTGCTTGATCGCGGCGATGGTGTCGTACTCGGCTTCGCCGGTGTACAGATCGGCACGGGTGCGCCCATGGACCGCCAACGCCGTAATGCCTGCCTGCTCGGCGATCTTCGCCACGGTCAGGCCGTTCTTGTTGTCCCGGTCCCAGCCGGTGCGGATCTTCAGGGTGACCGGCACATCAACCGCAGCCACTACGGCCTGCAGGATCTCGGTCACCAGTGCTTCATCCTTCAACAGCGCGGACCCGGCGGCCTTGTTGCAGACCTTTTTCGCCGGACAGCCCATGTTGATATCAATAATCTGTGCGCCCAGTTCAACGTTGGCCCGGGCTGCATCCGCCAGCATCTGTGCATCGCCACCGGCGATCTGTACCGAGCGGGGCTCGGGATCACCTTCGTGGATCATACGCATCCGCGATTTGCGGGTGTTCCACAAGCTCATGTCGCTGGTGACCATTTCCGAGACTACAAGTCCTGCGCCCAGTCGCTTGCACAGCTGACGAAAGGGTTGGTCTGTGACCCCCGCCATCGGGGCGAGAATCAAGCCGTTGTGCAATGTGTAAGGACCGATGCGTACCGCCGACATAGGACTTCCCTGTTGTGGGGTCGGATCATGAGAGTTCGAAAAAGGGTTGGCATGATACCCGCTCTCGATGACTGGATAAAGGCTGAATTGAACAAAATCTGAACAGTTATTCTGTTATCGCCAGCGGTTTGGTGTGAGCGGTCAAAGTCAGAAATATGCCGTCAAAGCCGTAATACTGAGCCGTTTCACTCGGGCGAATGGAAGCTCAGACTGTAATTCACCGCTTTTGAGCCTGGATCGAGGATGTCCAGTGCGATGTGGATCGGCGTTTGCGGAGGCATTTCCGCCATCCCTTCGAGATCGCCGTTGAGGTACTCGCCGGGCTTGAAACGCCGGCTGGCGATCAGGTGGCCGTTGAGGTCGGCAAAACGCAACTCCAGCAGCGGGAAAGGCTGGGAGAAGGGCGCGCGGTTGTAGATGATCGCGTCGACCACCAGTGCTCCGTTGAAGTCCGGGTGACTGCGGACCACCAGATTGCTGCTTTTGATTTTGGCGATGTCGACTTTGGATGGCACGGTGCAGCCGATTTGCGGGCACAGTTGCTGGAACCACGGACGGTATTGGTCCTGGCGTGCCAGCTCGTCAAAGTGGTAGGCAATGTATTGACCGGCGAGGCCGGCGAGGCCGAGCAGGATCAGTAGCAGCCAGAAAAAGCGTCGGCCCCAGGGAGAGCGGCGCTTTTGCCAGTCCAGTTGCAGCGGGTCATCGGTCAGGTCTTGCAGGGCTTCAGCGCGGACAGCCGGCTCACGCTTTTTGCGCACAGGTTCGATCGAGGGCCGATCGTCGTCGATGTCATCGGTCGCCGACAGGCGTTCATGATGCATCGGTGCGTCGAGTGGGTCGTGCAGGCGCAGCTGTGGCGGCAGATGTTCGTCGTCCAGCTCCACCGGTTCCAGGGACAGCGAAGGTTCGGTGCGCGAGTATTTGCTCGGATCGAGTTCCAGCTCTGGCAAGTCGGCTTCTGTGGTCTGCGCACGATCGGCGGCCGATTCGCTGAACAGGCTGTCGGGCCACGGCGCTTCTTCGTGCTCGACGGTATCCCGGCTGGCACTCAGGTTGTCTTCGCGCTGTCGGCCGAATTCCGTGGTCGGTTGGATTTCCCGCTGTTCGAGGCGGGCGAGCTCTTCGTCCAGGTCCAGACTGTCCAGATCCAGCTCGGCCGCGGACCATTGCTTTTGGCTGATGGCTCGCGGCTCCGGCGGTTCGACGATGGCCGGTGCAACCGGGGTGATCGTGTCTTTGCCGGCCTGTTGTTCAAGCAGCTGCTTGGCGGCGTTGAACACCTGCAAGCACGAGCCGCAACGAACCACTCCGCGGGCTACGCTCAATTGAGCATGGCTGACGCGGAAGCTGGTTTGGCAATGCGGGCACTGGGTGACGAAGCTGTCGGTCATGCGGCAATCCGGTTTATGCAGGCGTTCATTCTAGCGCCGACGGCCAGTGATGCGCACCCAGCCATCGCGATTGGCAATCGGGTCCAGATCGAAGTCCTGGGCATAAGCCTTGGCGACTTCTTCACCTTGCTCGGCGAGGATGCCCGACAGCGCCAGACGACCACCGGTTTTGACCAGGCTGGACAATTGTGGCGCCAGTGAAACCAGCGGGCCGGCAAGAATGTTGGCGACCAATACGTCGGCCTGAACCTGCGGCAAATCTTGCGGCAGATACAGCGGGAACAGTGCTTCGGCGATGTTGTTGCGCCCGGCGTTGTCGCGGGACGCTTCCAGGGCTTGCACGTCGATATCGGTACCGACGGCTTCCTTGGCGCCCAGCAGCAGGGCAGCAATCGCCAGAATCCCCGAGCCGCAGCCGAAGTCCAGGACGTTGCAGTCTTTCAGGTCCTGGCCATCGAGCCATTCCAGGCACAGCGCGGTGGTCGGGTGCGTGCCGGTGCCGAACGCCAGGCCCGGATCCAGCAGCAGGTTCACCGCGTCTGGTTCGGGAGCAGCGTGCCAGCTCGGGACGATCCACAGGCGCTGGCCGAAACGCATCGGCTGGAAACCGTCCATCCAGCTACGTTCCCAGTCCTGGTCTTCGATGACTTCGCTGTGATGCTCGGGCAGCGGGCTGCCGGTCAGCAGCTCAAGGTGGGCCAGTACGGTGGCGGCTTCGGTGCCACCTTCGAACAGGGCCAGCAGGTGCGTATGCGACCACAGCGGCGTGGTGTTGAGTTCCGGTTCGAAGATCGGCTGATCTTCAGCGTCCATGAAGGTCACCGAGACGGCGCCCACTTCAAGGAAAGCGTCTTCGTAGGTTTCGGCTTGTTCTGGGCTGATGGCGAGACGGACTTGCAGCCAAGGCATGGCGGGCACCTTTGAAAAATATTGATTGCAGCCTAGCGGGCTGCGAGAAGCGCGCAAGTTTACGCGAGCGCGAGGCAGAAGACGACCGGGTAGGCTGAGTTCGGAGTTGAACGAATAACCTGTGGCGAGGGAGCTTGCTCCCGCTGGAGCGCGAAGCGGTCCCAAAATGGCCGAACCGGATCTGTCTGATACCGTGCAGTTGAATGGTCTTGCGGTCGCTGCGCAACCGAGCGGGAGCAAGCTCCCTCGCCACAAGGGCTTTGCGTGCAGCTCCAGAAACAACAAAGCCGCTCGAAAGCGGCCTTGTTGATATGGATCACAGCTTAATGCTTTTCGCCAGCCAGCTTGTGTTCCAGGTAGTGGATGTTGATTCCACCTTTGCAGAAGCCTTCATCGCGGACGAGGTCGCGGTGCAGCGGGATGTTGGTCTTGATCCCGTCGACAACGATTTCGTCCAGCGCATTGCGCATGCGCGCCAGGGCTTCGTCACGGGTTGCGCCGTAGGTGATCAGCTTGCCGATCAACGAATCGTAGTTCGGCGGAACGGCATAGCCACTGTACAGGTGCGAATCGACGCGAACGCCGTTGCCGCCTGGTGCGTGGAAATGCTTGACCGTGCCAGGGCTCGGCATGAAGGTTTTCGGGTCTTCGGCGTTGATTCGGCATTCCAGTGCATGACCGCGGATAACCACGTCTTCCTGGGTGTACGACAGCTTGTTACCAGCGGCGATGCTGAGCATCTCCTTGACGATGTCGATGCCGGTGACCATTTCCGAAACCGGGTGCTCAACCTGAACGCGGGTGTTCATTTCGATGAAATAGAACGCGCCGTTTTCGTACAGGAACTCGAAAGTACCCGCGCCACGGTAGTTGATGTCGATGCAGGCCTTGACGCAGCGTGCGAGGACTTCAGCCCGTGCCTTCTCGTCGATGCCCGGTGCCGGCGCTTCTTCGAGAACCTTCTGGTGACGACGTTGCAGCGAGCAATCGCGGTCGCCCAGATGGATGGCGTGGCCCTGGCCGTCGGAAAGTACCTGGACTTCCACGTGACGTGGGTTGGTCAGGAATTTTTCCAGATAGACCATCGGGTTGCCGAACGCCGCGCCAGCTTCGGAGCGGGTCAGTTTCGCCGAGGAGATCAGGTCTTCTTCTTTATGCACAACGCGCATGCCGCGACCACCGCCGCCGCCAGCGGCTTTGATGATCACCGGATAACCGACTTCGCGACCGATGCGCAGAGCCGTTTCTTCGTCTTCCGGCAACGGGCCGTCGGAGCCCGGAACGGTTGGAACACCAGCGGCGATCATGGCGTGCTTGGCCGATACCTTGTCGCCCATCAGGCGAATGGTGTCGGCTTTCGGGCCAATGAAGGCGAAGCCGGAGTTCTCGACCTGTTCAGCGAAATCAGCGTTTTCCGCAAGGAAACCGTAGCCTGGGTGAATGGCGGTAGCGCCAGTCACTTCAGCCGCGGCGATGATTGCCGGGATGTGCAGGTAAGAGTGCGCGGCCGAGGCCGGGCCGATGCAGACGGATTCGTCTGCCAGGCCCAGGTGCATCAGTTCTTTGTCGGCCTTGGAGTAAACGGCGACAGTCTTGATGCCCATCTCTTTGCAGGCACGCAGAATCCGCAGGGCGATCTCACCGCGGTTGGCGATCAGAACTTTTTCCAACTTCGCAGTCATCAAAGTCTCTCCGCGGTTCAAACGATGGTGAACAGCGGTTGGTCGTACTCAACCGGCTGGCCGTCTTCGACGAGGATAGATTCGATCACACCGCTGGATTCAGCTTCGATGTGGTTCATCATCTTCATGGCTTCGACGATGCACAGGGTGTCGCCTTTCTTCACGGTCTGGCCGACTTCAACGAAGGACGGCGAGGATGGCGAAGACTTGCGATAGAAGGTACCGACCATAGGCGAACGGGCAACGTTGCCGTTCAGAACTGGCGCGGCCGGAGCAGCAGGTGCGGCGGCGGCAACCGGGGCAGCAGCAACAGGCGCAGGCGCCGGAGCATGCATTGGAGCCGGTGCGTAGTACTGCTGAGCCGGGGTCTTGCTGTGACGGCTGATGCGTACGGACTCTTCGCCTTCCTTGATCTCGAGCTCGTCGATGCCGGACTCTTCCAGCAGTTCGATCAGTTTCTTAACTTTACGGATATCCATGAATCATCAACTCCCAAGGGTCGGTCAGGGGCGTTTAACGCTTGTAGTTCAAGTCGTTGCCTGTGTTTCAAGCTGTTCTAGCGCAGCCTCCAGGGCCAGTCGGTAACCGCTGGCGCCAAGGCCGCAGATCACTCCCACCGCTACGTCGGAGAAGTAAGAGTGATGGCGGAAAGGTTCGCGTTTGTGCACGTTAGACAAATGCACTTCGATGAATGGGATGCTCACCGCCAGCAGCGCGTCACGTAATGCGACACTTGTGTGCGTAAAAGCTGCTGGGTTGATCAGAATGAAGTCCACACCTTCGCTGCGGGCAGCGTGGATGCGGTCGATCAATTCATACTCGGCGTTGCTTTGCAGGTGCAGCAAATGGTGGCCGGCTTCACGGGCACGGCGTTCCAGGTCCTGGTTGATCTGCGCCAGTGTCGTAGCGCCATAGGTGCCCGGTTCACGGGTGCCGAGCATGTTCAGGTTGGGTCCGTGCAGAACCAGTAGCGTCGCCATCTGCTGTTCCTTGTGATCTGTGTGCAATTGTCAGAACCCGGCGACTATGCCGCAAAGCCTTTGTGACTGTCCAGTTCTATGCAATAGCCAGCACGATGGCCGATGTTTGCGCGAAATATGTGACCGGGTTATTAAATCCGGTCATTTGCTTTCGCAACACGTTCGGCGAAGTCGGTGGCGTTGATCTCGCCGATCACTCGCACATCGGCGTGTTCGACGCCGTCCTTGCCGAAAAACATCAGCGCTGGCGGGCCAAACAGTTTGTAGCGGTCGAGCAGGGCGCGTTGCTCGGCGTTGCTGGCGGTGATGTCGAAGCGGATCAGTCGATAGCCTTTGAGGCGTTCGACCACCCTGGCGTCGTTGAGCACTTCATGTTCGATGACTTTGCAACTGATGCACCAGTCGGCGTACCAGTCGAGCAGCAGCGGGGTGCCTGACGATTTGGCTTCGGCGAGGACACGGTCCAGGTCGGCCGGAGTGCTGACGGTTTGCCAGGTGCTGGTGTTTTGCGGCTGTTCATTGCCGGCAACCGTGCGCGGCTTGCCAATCGGATTGAATGGGTCGGTCTGGCCGCTGAACGCTCCGTACCAACACGCCAGCGCATAAAACAGCAGGAACATCCCCAGCAACTGGCCCAGGCGTTTTCTCGGTGGTTTGTAGACGAACTCCAGCGCACCCATGAACAACCCAACGCCACCGGCCAGCAAGCCGATCAGTAGCAACGTGATCTGATCCGGCAGTACTCGACTGAGCAGACCGATCGCCAGCCCCAGCAACAAAACGCCAATCGCGTTTTTCACATAGATCAGCCAGGGGCCGCTTTTCGGTAGCCAGGCGGCGCCACCGGTGGCGACCAGCAATAGCGGGGCGCCCATGCCCAGACCAAGCATGAACAATTTCAGACCACCGCCCACTGCATCGCCGCTGGCGCTGATGTACAGCAGCGCGCCGGCCAGCGGTGCCGAGACGCAAGGTGACACCAACAGGCTGGAAACCACGCCCAGTACGGCAGCGCCCCACAACGAACCGCCCTCGGTGCGACCGGCGATCCGATCCAGCCGACTGCTGATAGCGTAAGGCAGCTTGAGTTCGAAGACGCCAAACATCGCCAAGGCAAACAACGCAAAAAACGTCGCAAACGGCACCAGCACCCACGCCGATTGCAACCGCGCCTGAAGATTGAGCTGTGCGCCGAACATCCCCATCAAGGCCCCGAGCAGGGCGAAGCAGGCGGCCATTGGCAGCACATAAGCGAGGGACAGATTGAAGCCGCGCAAACCACCCACCTGACCGCGCAACACCACGCCGGACAGGATCGGCAGCATCGGCAGCACGCACGGTGTGAACGTCAGGCCTATGCCGGCGAGGAAGAACAGCGCCAGTTCGCGCCAGCTCCAGGCCGGAGTCGCGCCTGCGCTGCCATCAATACTCAGGCGCTCGGTTTCGGGTGGATAGCACAAGCCTTTGTCGGCGCAACCCTGATACGTAACCACCAAGGTGAAGGCGCGTTGATCGGTGCGCGGCAGCTCTACGTCGAGAACCCCGTGGTAGACCTCGACATCGCCGAAATACTCATCGTGCTTCTGTTCGCCCTTGGGCAGTTGCGCGGCGCCTAGGCCTACATCGGGCGGGTCGGCGCGAAACTGAAAGCGGTGCCGGTAGAGGTAGTAGCCCTCGGTGGCGACGAAGCGCAGTTTGATCGATTGCGGTGTGCTTTCTACCAGGCTCAGCTGAAAGGCTTCACGCACCGGCAGAAAATCGGCGCTGTTGTTGATCGAGCCCAGCGTCGAACTGGGCCGACTGTCCAGCAAACCGGCGGCGGTGGCCGGCAGGGCGAGCACTAAAAACAACAGGCAGAGCAAACGGCGCATGACAATCTCGCGTATCGAAAGTGAGGGCATGATAGCGGACGGCGGTCGGGTGTGCAGGGCGAGTCCTGTGGTGATTGTTCTGACGCCTTCGCGAGCAAGCCCGCTCCCACATCGACCGAGTTCATCCATGGGTACGCGGTCGAATGTGGGAGCGGGCTTGCTCCGGGCGGCGTTCCGACGAAGGCGATCTGTCAGACGCGGAAGGCCTGGACCGCTGTATGCAACCGTCCACCCAACACCAATAAATTCTCCCCCTGCACGCGCCCTTCGCCGATGCGCAGCAAGTTATCCCCACCCAATTGGTGAATCCGCTCACTGTGATCGCGGATTTCGCTGACGGCGCCACTCTGCTGGGCGGTGACATCGGCGATGCGTACGGCGGTGTCGGAAATGGTCTGGATCGCACCGACGATTTTATCCAGCGCACCGTCGGCGGCCTGGGCCTGATTGGCAGTGGCTTCGGCGTGTTCGACCTGGGCGCGCATGCCTTCCACCGATTGTCGCGCCGCGGTTTGCAAGCCGGCGATTAACGTCTGGATCTCTGCCGTGGCGCCAGCGGTGCGTTGCGCCAGTGAGCGAACTTCTTCGGCCACCACCGCAAACCCTCGACCCATTTCCCCGGCTCGGGCCGCTTCGATGGCGGCGTTCAGGGCCAGCAGGTTGGTTTGGTCGGCAATCGAGCGGATGACCGTCAGCACGCCGCCAATGGTTGCCGACTCTTCGGCCAGGTGTTCGATCATTTGCGCGTTGCCTTGCACTTCGCCGACCAGCGCGTGCAGCCCGGTGAGGCTCAAACCGATGACTTTCTGGCCGTGCTCCACCGCCAGCCCGGCATGGCGGCTGGCGTCGGCGGCTTGGCTGGCATCGCCGGCAACCTGTTGAATGGTCGCTTCCAGTTCGCCGAGAGAATCACGGATCAGCGCCGTGTCGCCGGCCTGATGTTCGGCGCCGCTGTGCAGGTCATTGCTCAGCTCGGCCAGCGTTCGGCTACTGCCGGCGACCTGTTCGGCGTTGAGGCGAATGGTCCCGACCAGGTCCACCAGATAGGCGCGCAAGCGATTGAGCGACGCTTGAATGTCATGCAGTTCGCGATTGGTTTTACCCAGTTGAATGTCCCGGCTGAAGTCGCCCTCGGCCCAGGTCGAGAGGGCCGGGACGAGGTTGGTCAGCGTCCGGGCCAGTTTCCGTTGCAAGGTGTCGATCAGCAAAGCAATCAGCAGAATCAGGCCGATCATCACGCCTTGCATCAGCCGCACTTCGCCCTGGATCTGTCCGTGCTGGGCGCGAACCACCGGCTCCAGTCCGGCAATGGCCTGCTGCACGGCGGCGATTTTCAGGTGAGTGGCGGCGCTGAGGTCGGTGCGTTTCTGAATCTGGTCACGTGTGCGCGCCAATTCGGCCGGGTAGCGAGTGAGGAGGCTGTTCAGTTCACGCTTGAGGCCAACGCCCGCATCTTCGGCAACCGCTTTTTCGGTGTTTTCCAGGCCCATCATCGCGGCGAAATCATCGGTGCCGGATTCGCTGCTGCTGGCTACACCGAGCAGCGGCAAGGCGCCCAGTAACTCAGCCTGAGTGCGGATGTTGGCGACTTCACGCTCGACATCGGCGGCCAACTCACTTCGACCGCTGCTGACCAGTTTGTCCCGGGCCAAAGACAACTTGCCCAAGTGCTGGGAGGCGGCGAGCAACGGCGTCAGATACGCCG
Source organism: Pseudomonas sp. 478 (assembly GCF_003254125.1). Taxonomy (NCBI): domain Bacteria; kingdom Pseudomonadati; phylum Pseudomonadota; class Gammaproteobacteria; order Pseudomonadales; family Pseudomonadaceae; genus Pseudomonas; species Pseudomonas sp. 478. The sequence continues at coordinate 68,786 of NZ_QKZG01000003.1, read as the reverse complement.
CGTTAGTGCTGGCGTATTGGCTGAGCTGATCGAGGCTGGCGCCGAGTTCGCGTTCGGCCTGAAGCAGCAGCGCTTGCGGATCGCCCGCGAGTTTGCCCGCGGCCAGGAGGTCGGTTTTGCTGAATTCTTCGAGGTTCGACAGGCTCGGGCGCAAGGTGTCGGCCAAGGCCGGCGGCAATTCGCCGAGTTCCTTTTGCAGGCTGTCGATGGCCTGGCTGGCACTGCTCAGGCGCAGGGCATCGCCGCTGGCGAGGTAGTCGTCGATGTTGCGCGCGACTTCATTTTGAAATTGCTGGGACAAACCCAAGTAACGCTCCATCAAAAGATAGGGGCGCTCCAGGGCTTTTTGCGACCACCACAGTGTGGCGCCAAGGGCCACGCACACGGCGACTAAAAGGAGGGTGTTGAGATTGGTCAGCAGCTTCAGGCGCATTGCGGGTCTACCAGCGGCAGAATGGTAAGCGCCTGAATTTATTGCGTTTGTGTTACAGGGTTATGACCGAATCGGTCGATTCTGATGAAAAAGTGGCACTTTGCTTTGACGTCCGCGCAGCCTGCACGCGGTTGCGTCCGGCGTCTTTCGCGCGGTACAGCGCTTCGTCTGCCTGGCTGGCCATCATCAGGCTGTCGGAGTGTTCACACAGTTCCACCACGCCGGCGCTGAACGTGCACCAGAGGTCCTGCGGTTGAGCCGGGTAGTGAATCTCGGCAAACCGTCGACGGATTTCGTCGAGCACTTTGTGGGCCGATTCGAGATCGGTGTCCGGCATCACGATCGCGAACTCTTCACCGCCGTAACGGCCGATGAAATCGGTTTTGCGCAAGCGTTGCTTGAGAAACAGCGCCAGGCTCTTGATCACCCGATCGCCCATGGGGTGACCGTGGCTGTCGTTGACTCGTTTGAAGTGGTCGATGTCGAGCATCGCAAAGCTCAGCGGCTTGTTTTCGCGGCGGGCGCGGAAGCTGCAGTCTTCGAGCAATTGCAGAATGTGCGTGTGGTTGTACAGCCCGGTGAGGCTGTCGCGCACCATCCGCGCTTTCAGATTACGTGCCCGCGCCGCGCGGTTGCGCACGGTGGTGATCAGGTGCCGGGGCTTGATCGGTTTGGTCAGGAAGTCGTCGCCGCCCTCGCTCATGGCGTCGAGCTGTTTGTCCAGATCGTCTTCGGCCGACAGGTAAATGATCGGCACGCTGACGTAACGGTCGTTGTGGCGGATCACTTTGGCCAGCTCAGTACCGGTGCAGGCCGGCATGTACATGTCGAGGATGATCAGGTCTGGCTGGAAGTCCGCGAGCTCGGCCATGGCCTGGATCGGCTCGATCAAGGTCCGCGTGACAATCCCGGCGCTGTTGAGCAGGCGCTCGGTGTGCAAGGCCTGGGCGCGGGAATCGTCGATGATCAGCACTTTATAAGGTTCGTACTGGGCGACGCAGGTCAGGACTTCGATTTTCTCCAGCAGGCTCGAGGCTTCGAGGGTGCCGGTCAGGAATTCCTGGCCACCGGCCCGCACGGCGGCGAGGCGGGTCGGGGTATCGGTTTCGTGCAGGCTGAAGAACAACAGCGGCAATTGATGATCGAGGCCTTCCTGGGCTTCGGCGGCCAGTTTCAGGCCGATGCCGGCGCCACTGAAGTCCACGTCCATGACGATCGCCGCGGGCAAGCGCTCGATCATCGAAGAGCGGAACGCCGCAACGCTGTCGAGGGCTTGCGCGCTGAGCCCGAAGAATTCCAGTTGTTTGGCCAGGCGCTCGCCACGGTCATGATCCTGCAGCATCACGTAAACCGGCTTGCGCAGCGGCGGCAGAAAGGTCTGCTCCAACTGATCGCCATGGCGCAGGCCGGTGCGTGACAGGCGCTGCATCAAGCGATTGAGGTCGGTGATCAGTCCGCTGCTCAGGCGTCCGCGATTGGCGTCGACAGCCTCCAGCGACTGACCGATGTGGCGCGCCAGCTGGGTGTGTTCAGGTTGTTCGAAGCGCTCGGCGAAACGCAGCAGGCGCAGGTTGGCCTCGCTCAGTTCCGATAGGTCGGTGGTGGACCACTCGCTGCGTTGCAGGCGCTGCCATATCTCAAGAATTTGACGTGCCTGATGAATTACCCGCTGGGCAAAGTGGTGCTTGAGGCGCTCACGGCTGGGGTCTTCTGGCTCGGTCATATCCTGACAACTAGTTAGGGGGCATGCTGAGATTGACTGGTGGCTCTATGCTAGCACCTCTTTTCAATCGCATGAGTGTCGTACATCAATTAACTGTAAAGCGACCTGATTCAGTTTCTGACCAATGAGTCTCCGCCAGGGCGTCACTGGCCGATAGAGCCAGAGGAACCGGGTGTTTCAGGACGTTTCCTGAACATTTCAAGGTTATTTCCCAAGGCTCGGCGAGCCTCGTCTGTCAGGTATTTCTGATTTTTCGGCCAAACGATCCGGTCGGGAATTGCGGCTGTTAGGGTTCAGGGATTCCCTTAGAAGCTGTCCGCAAACCATGACCCAGTGTTTCAAGGAACACCCCATTGATGATCAGCGCCTGAACCACAACAGCACGCCCGTTGCTGATTGTGAATGCAAAGAGGAGCTGCTTTATGGGAGCAAGACGCTTGTTACCGATGTGCCGGTTCTGACCTGCGCGTGCCTTTGGCGTAGATACCAGCGCGAGGCGGAAGAAATCGTCGCACCCAATGGGGTCTTGATTGCCGACCCTATCGAGCGCAACCGCGCTATCAACGCTGCGTACGCTCGACTCTGGTTACACGATTCTCGGTTTCAGTGGGCGGGGCTGGCGGCATTTGCCTCCAAGCAGGTCGGCTGCGGATTGTTGCATGCGGCGGACAGTATCGAACTCATTCGCGATGAACATGAAGCACGGCAGCGTTTGCGGGAAAGTCGTCGCGAGTCAGGGTTGTTGACTCGGGACAGGATGTCCGAACAGGCAGATGAATTGCGTGACTATAAAGAAGCGGACTCGCGCAATTCGGTGCCGTCTGTGGATTTTCGTCCAGCGGGGGAGGACTTGTCGTTGGTGCAACAGCAATTCCGGCATGTGCACGACATGATGGCGCTGGGCAATACCACGTTGTTTCTGGATGTTTATCCACTGCATGAGTTTTATGCGAAGCGTGGGTTGGGGGAGTTGAAGAAGTGTCTGAGGGCGCGGGCGGGCATCTATGGGCATTCAAAGTTTCCGGTGCTTTGGCCGGTGGGACATAAGAAACTACTGTTCGGGCTGGCCTACACAGAAATTTTGCTGGCTTTTGAGGCTATAGAGGCGGGGAACATAGCCGAGAGCGTGGTGTATCTGGCCTCTCATGAACAGGAAAACATCCTACAGCCGACAATTTATCAGGACCGGCAATTAGCGAATTTGCTGCGGGGAAACCATGCATCCTATGTCACAGGGTTTCCTTCAGGCGTTGCCCAAGCCATTGAATTGACCCTTACCAGTCAATGCCAGCGAGTCGAGGACGGTCGCACCATCGGTTTTGGCAACAACCCGCTGGCGGACTTGTCGGACATCAAGCAGCGAATGGCATTCGTGCTCCAGGCAGCGACACGCTTTGATCAAATGCTCAATGATCACAACCGTAGCGCATTAGAGCAGTCGATCAACGAGATCGCATCGGGTGGTAGCAGGCTATGAATCTGCAACCAAGGCTGTTCGGCTGGCGCTGCGGTGCATATCTCCTGCTTCTGGGGGGCTTGACGTGGGCCGCCCTACATCAGTTGACGCAACCTTTGTGGGATGAACCCGAAATCGTCCTGGAAATAGGTGGGACGTATGAAGATTTGCGCAAGAACTCTTCAGCTCCCTTTAGTCCTGGGATACGCGGGCACATCTGGTTCGGCATTCCCATGACCGATGCAAGATTGCGATTCGTCGACCCGCAGTTCGGGTTCAGCACACCTGCGGCGCGCTATTTTGCCGTCGGATTCAACGACAATGTCATTTACAGCCTCCGCATGTCCCCACAGATCGAACCGCTCCTGATTGATGACGCGCTTAAGATCGTTCTCGACCTGCAAGACCAATGGCGCGCAAAAGGTTGGGTGGCGAAAGGGCTGCGAAACAGCCCCGTAATCGTCGATACACCTGAATGGCGGGCCTACCTGCGCAAAGGAATTCTCGCAGGGAAAACCTACTGGCAAGCCGACAATAAGTATCAGGTCATGCTGGTACTGGCTCGCTTCGAGGATTACCGAAATCCGACTGAAGAACGCTACCTCATCACCCTCGCACTCGCCAAACCCTGGGTGCCCTTCGACGAAATCGAAGACATGTACGACGAGCCCAGTCACTTCCCCGCCCCGCAACCCAAATAAAAAAAGGAGCCCCACCATGCCAACTCCCGCCTTCATGACCCTTCACGGGGAAAGGCAAGGTCTGATCAGTGCCGGCGCCTTTACCGAAGCATCGGTAGGCAACACCTACCAATTAGGGCGTGAGGACCAAATCATGATTCAGGCCCTGAGCCATGGCATCTTCGTACCGAAAGGCTCGGGTGCGGGGCGTCGGATGCACAAGCCTTTGATCATCACCAAGACCATCGACAAAGCGACACCGCTGATCAACAACGCTTTGTGTTCGGGAGAATTGCTCAAAGTGTGCCGCGTCGAGTGGTATCGTACGTCGGCTCAGGGCACCCAGGAGCATTTCTACACAATGGAGCTGGAAGACGCGCTGATCATTGGCGCTGAGGTTCTGATGCCGCATTGCCAGGATCCCGGCACCGCTCACCTCACTCAATTGGAGAAGGTCCATTTCAGTTACCGGCGGATTTACTGGCGGCACGAAGTCAGTCGAACCATGGGGTCCGATGAGTGGAACACCGAGGTGCAGGGATGAGGTTGGTCAACGAACTCGATTTGTCCGATTGGGAGCGCCAACATGCCTACTCCAGTGAGCAAGCACTGGAAGTGTTGCGCCAGGCGCTGCTTGATCGACAACCCATTGAAGGCCTGGGCCAGTTGCGTGCCGGCCTGCTGATCGATATCGACAGCGAGGTGCTTGATCTGATTGAACGGGGAGAGTGGCGGTTAGTCAGGCCTGAAGCCGACTACGTTGACTGGAAAATGCCGGATCGTGCCTTTGATCCAAAGGTCATGGAGCTGATGCAAAATCCGCCCGTGCAGCCCTCAAGGTCGCCAAAGATCTTTCGCCTCGTAGACAGCGTGACAGGCGATCCTTTGACTCAGCGGCATTACATCGCGACGGTAGATGGGAACACTGCGCCGCGCAGAACCGACGGCGAGGGCATAGCGCATCTTTTTGTATCGCCCGGGGTGCAGCAGATTTCAATGGTGATCATCGGCGTTTAAACAGGCGACGTCGCTTGAGTTCATGGGAGCGCGGTTGTCACGGCTGCCCGACGGTAATTTATCCGGATAACCCCACGACGGGTGCCGGCCAAAGGCACGTTGTTGTATGGTTGTGGTCGAACCGATGAACTCAAGTGATTGAAAGGATATCGCCATGCTGGACTGGAAGAACCGCGCGGGCAGCGCGCCTGAACGTGCCGCTGAACCGAAGTCGGCCACCCGTAGTTACCTGGGAGGCCTGTTGTTCAGTCGGGCGCTGGCCACTCTAATTGGCCTGTACTTGCTGGTGGCTATTGCTCTGGGCTGGTACTGGAGCCAGGAACCTGCGCTGTTTCCGGTTCAGCAGAATGCCCAGATGGCCGCCGAGAAAGAAGGCAAGCAAATGGTCATCGGCTACACCACGGTCGAAACCCTCAAGACCGTCGCCGGTACTTTGCTGACCAAACCGGGTGGCTATATTTCCAACGACCGTTTCCCGCCGGGCCTGTGGATGGATAACACGCCGAGCTGGGAATATGGGGTGCTGGTCCAGGTCCGCGATCTGAGTCGTGCACTGCGTAAAGACTTCGCTCGTTCCCAGTCGCAGTCCACCGAAGACGCTGACTTGGCCAAGGCCGAGCCGCGCTTCAACTTCGACAACAAGAGCTGGGTGCTGCCCTCCAGTGAGTCCGAATACCAGGAAGGCATCAACTCCCTGAGCCGTTATCAGGCGCGCCTGTCCGACCCGAGTCAGAAAAGCGCGCTGTTCTATGCCCGCGCCGACAACCTGAACAACTGGCTGGGCGATGTCGGTACCCGTTTGGGTTCGCTGTCGCAACGGCTGTCGGCCAGCGTTGGCCGGGTCAAGCTCAACACGGCGCTGAAAACCGAAGTCGTCGCCCCGGGTCAGGTGCCGCAGGTTGACGAAGAAATCGTCGAAACCCCGTGGATGCAGATCGACAACGTGTTCTACGAAGCTCGCGGTCAGGCCTGGGCCTTGTCCCACCTGCTGCGCGCCATCGAAGTCGACTTCGCCGATGTGCTGGCCAAGAAGAACGCCACGGTCAGCGTGCGTCAGATCATTCGTGAACTGGAAGCCTCGCAGGAACCGGTCTGGAGTCCTATGATCCTTAATGGCAGCGGCTTCGGGGTGCTGGCCAACCACTCGCTGGTCATGGCCAACTACATCTCCCGGGCCAACGCCGCAGTGATCGATTTGCGTCAATTGCTCAATCAGGGCTGAGTCATGGTCAATAGCGCCAGAGAGGTCGCGCACCGCGCGGCCTCGGATGCCGAACAGATCGCCTGGGTTGACGAGCAGGACAACCTGCTCGGCGCCCTGGTCCGCTCCGACCTGCGTGAACGCGGGCTGATCGGGCGCGGCACTTACATCATGCTGTTCAATTCCGCCGGTGAACTCTGCGTGCATCGACGCACGCTGAGCAAAGCCATTTATCCAGGTTTCTGGGACGTGGCGGCGGGGGGCATGGTGCTAGCGACCGAAACCTACGCCGAATCGGCTGCCCGCGAGCTGGAAGAAGAGCTGGGCGTGAGCGGGGTGGAACTGACCGCCCATGATCACTTTTTCTTCGAAGACACCGGTAATCGGCTTTGGTGTTCGGCATTTTCGGCGGTGTGGGACGGTCCATTGATCCTGCAACCCGAAGAAGTCCTTGAAGCGCGCTTTATTCCCGTTGATCAAGTCCTGCTGGAAATCCAGCAAAAGCCTTATTGCCCGGACTCCCTGGCCGCATTGAAGCGCTATCTTGGTTCTCGGAAGAATGGCGTCGCAAAAGAGGCATAAATTGGCGCCGATTGGCTCTTAGCAAGTCGGCTTTTTGCCGTTACACTGCGCGACCTTTTTAAGCTGAACCAGCATGCCTGGCTCAGTAGCGCTGCTCCTGCCTGAGTGGGGCTTCGCGGTCGATGGCAACTCTCCAGGTTGCCGCGACCAGTCTTTGTCCTCCCAAGAGGATTGCCGGTGGCCAAAAAAGCCGCATCCTTCGCCGCCCTTGGTGGCCTGGTATTTTCCACCGACGCAGGTCGTCATTGCCCGGATTGCAGTCAACCGGTGGATGCCTGCATCTGCAAACAGACCGTTATCCCGGCCGGCGACGGCATCGCTCGCGTGCGTCGCGAAAGCAAGGGCCGTGGCGGCAAGACGGTGACCACCATCACCGGCGTGCCGTTGGCCGAAGACGCACTCAAGGACCTGGCGACCACGTTGAAGAAACGTTGCGGGACCGGCGGTGCGTTGAAAGACGGAATCATTGAAATCCAGGGCGATCATGTCGAGCTACTCTTGGCCGAGCTGATCAAACACGGTTTCAAAGCGAAGAAGTCCGGCGGCTAGCAGCCTCTGTGAAAACCACCCTCGGCTTGATCCAGTCCTGACAGCAGGTCTGGCGCCGTCTACATGGTTTTCACAGAGCCTGTTCTGACCGGTTTCTAAACTCACTGCGGTCAGCGAGGTCTATCCCCTCGTTGACGAACCGTCATTTTCATTCTTTAGACTGCGCCGGCCTGAACCCAGGCGACGCTCTATGACTTCTTTATAGGGGACTTCAATGTCCGTACGACGCACACGCAAAGACGATGGCAGCCAATGGACAGTTGCGGACAGCCGCAGTGTTTACGGGATTCGCCATTGGGGGGCCGGGTATTTCGCGATCAGTGACGCCGGTCGCGTCGAAGTTCGTCCGAACGGTCCGACCAGTTCGCCTATCGACCTGTTCGAGCAAGTTGATCAGCTGCGTAAAAGCGGCCTGTCCTTGCCGTTGCTGGTGCGTTTCCCTGACATTCTGCAAGACCGCGTGCGTCAGCTGACTGGCGCGTTCGACGCCAACATCGAGCGTCTGGAATACCAGAGCAAGTACACCGCGCTGTACCCGATCAAGGTTAACCAGCAAGAAGCAGTGATCGAGAACATCATTGCCACCCAAGACGTGTCCATTGGTCTTGAAGCCGGCTCCAAGCCTGAGCTGCTGGCCGTGCTGGCCCTGGCGCCGAAGGGCGGCACCATCGTCTGCAACGGCTACAAGGATCGCGAATTCATTCGTCTGGCGCTGATGGGCCAGAAGCTCGGCCACAACGTGTTCATCGTGATCGAGAAAGAATCTGAAGTCGGGCTGGTGATCGAAGAAGCCGCCTCGCTCAAGGTCAAGCCTCAGGTTGGCCTGCGCGTGCGTCTGTCGTCCCTGGCGTCGAGCAAGTGGGCTGACACCGGTGGTGAGAAATCCAAGTTCGGTCTGTCGGCGGCGCAACTGCTGTCGGTGGTTGAGCGTTTCCGCGCGGCTGGCCTGGATCAGGGCATTCGCCTGTTGCACTTCCACATGGGTTCGCAGATCGCCAACCTGGCGGACTACCAGCACGGCTTCAAGGAAGCGATCCGTTACTACGGCGAACTGCGCAACCTTGGCCTGCCAGTGGACCACATCGACGTCGGTGGCGGTCTGGGCGTGGACTACGACGGTACGCACTCGCGTAACGCCAGCTCGATCAACTACGACATGGACGATTACGCCGGTGTCGTGGTCGGGATGCTCAAGGAATTCTGCGACGCGCAGAACCTGCCGCACCCGAACATCTTCTCCGAAAGCGGCCGTTCCCTGACCGCTCACCACGCCATGCTGGTGGTGCAAGTGACCGACGTCGAGAAGCACAACGACGACGTGCCGCAGATCGAGAACAAGGACGAACTGCCGGAAACCGTGCAGTGGCTGGTTGACCTGCTGGGCCCGACCGACATCGAGATGGTCACCGAAACCTACTGGCGCGCGACTCACTACATGAGCGACATCGCGACCCAGTACGCCGATGGCAAGCTGACCCTGGCCGAGAAAGCCCTGGCCGAGCAATGCTACTTCGCGGTATGCCGTCGCCTGCACAACTCGTTGAAGGCTCGTCAGCGTTCGCACCGTCAGGTGCTCGACGAACTCAACGACAAGCTGGCCGACAAGTACATCTGCAACTTCTCGGTATTCCAGAGCCTGCCGGACACCTGGGCCATCGGCCAGGTACTGCCGATCCTGCCGCTGCACCGTCTCGACGAAGAGCCGCTGCGCCGTGCGGTGCTGCAAGATCTGACCTGCGACTCCGACGGCAAGATCAAGCAATACGTCGACGAGCAGAGCATCGAAACCAGCCTCCCGGTTCACGGTTTGAACGACGGTGAAGACTACCTGCTGGGTATCTTCCTGGTCGGCGCCTACCAGGAAATTCTCGGCGACATGCACAACCTGTTCGGTGACACCGACTCGGTGAACATCTATCAGAACGCTGACGGCAGTGTGTACCACGCGGGTATCGAAACCCACGACACTATCGAAGACATGCTGCGTTACGTGCACTTGTCGCCGGAAGAGTTGATGACCCACTACCGCGACAAATGCGCCAGTGCCCGCATCACCGCCGCCGAGCGTACCCAATTCCTCGACGCTTTGCGTCTGGGTCTGACCCGTTCCTCTTACCTGTCTTCTTGAGGTAAGGAATCGTTCTCATCGGGTTGTCTGAAAATGTACCGCACGTAGCGGAAATTTCAGATGACTTGGTGAGATGCCTCTCTGATTTCAAGCGAAATGACTCACATTCCTGGCCATCCAAGCGATGTGGTCTTCTTTTCGCGTAGGTCATTTCCTAAGTTGTACTTCGGCACTCTACTCGGCCAACTCTCTCGGAGAGAATCCCCGACCGCCCCTCCTGTAGAGAATCGCCGATGTTCGATCCAGTCAACGAGCCGTCATTTCGTCTGGATGTAGAGGGTCTGTCCGACCCCTTTGAGGTCTTGGCCTTTACCGGTAGAGAAGCCATCAGCGAGCCTTTTGTGTTCGACGTGGATCTGCTGATCGATGACCCGACACTCGACCTTGCAAGCCTGCTGTACCGTCCGGCCTTTTTGCATGTCGGGCCTGCGGAAAACGGCTTCCACGGACAATTGCATGAACTCGTCCAGCGTGACCACGACTTGGCTGTCAGGCTCTGCCGCGTACGTCTGGGGCCGAAGCTGGCGTGCCTTTCCCTGCGCTTCAGTCAGCGAATTTTCAGCGCGCGCTCGGTGCCGCAAATCCTCAGTCAGGTGCTCAAGGAGCACGGTATTGCCGGCAAGAGTCGGCGCTTTGAGCTGAGTGGCGTTTACCCGGCCCGTGAATTCTGTACGCAGTACCGGGAATCAGACCTGCAATTTATCCAGCGTCTGTGTGCCCAGGAACGGCTTCATTACCATTTCGAACACGGCGAGCGCGGGCATTGCGTGGTTTTCGGTGATGGTCAGGAGCCCTTTCGTTTCGGCGAGAACGCGGTCTTCGAGGTCGAGAGCGAGCAATCGGCCGTGCGTCAGTTCAAGCTTCTGGGGTGCGCTGGGCAACTAGCCGCGCCGATGGCCGAAGGGCGGACGGACCTGGCGGCGCTGCGCAGCGGGCAGTTGATGCCGCTGTCCGGTCATCCGATCGCCGACTGCAATCAGCCCTGGCTGCTGACTCATGTGGAGCATCAGGGCAGTCAGGATTTAACGGCGACCTACAGCAACCAGATCCGTGCGATTCACTGGCAGGCGCCTTTTGTAGCGCCTCATTGCGCACTGAAACCCAGGATGCACAGCCTGCAACGGGCCTGGGTGGTCAACATTGATGAGGCATGCCCCGATCCGTCGAGACCGGTTGCCGTGCAATTTGACTGGCTCTATCAGGGCGAAGGCGCGGTGCCTAGCCACAGTTGGCTGCCGGTGGCCGCTGAACTGGGCGCCGCGGCAGTCACGCAGTTGAATGAGGGGGCCGAGGTGGTGGTGAGCTTTATCGAGGGGGATCCGGACCAGCCGTTGATTACCGGGTTTCTTCACGTCCCTTCGTCTGTTGAAGAGGCTGAGGAGGGCGGCCCGCCGCCCACATCCGCGACAGATGATGTCGAGGGCTTGCTGGCGCTTCTGCAATCGAGCGAACCCTTGATGTTGCTATGTCTGCTGCCCGGAGGCGGCAGTTTCAACCATTGCACGCAGGCCCTCTGCACCTGCCGGGTGGCGAAGCGGTTTGGCCAGAGCGGTTCGGCATGAACGTCGCGACCCCGCAATGGCTATTGCTGGATGTGCCGGGTGCGCCACAGGCGGGGGCGATGCTGCAACAGCAATTTGCGCATGCCCGGTGGTTCTGGTTGTTCGAAGACACTGAGTGGCATGCGTTGCGTGAACACGGCCCGGCCCTGATCGACCTTCGGACATGCCCCGCGCTGGCCGGGTTGTGCCACAGCGAAGTGCTCTTCTGGCGCGGCTTGCAGATAGCCAGCGAGGTGTCGTCGACGCAGTTGCTGGAGCATTTGCGCCGCATGCTCACGGTCACGTTCGGCCTGCATCACCGAGCCTTGTTGAGTTACTACAACCCGCAAACGGCCAGTTATTTGTTCGATGCCTGCGATGCGCAGGAGCTGAGTCGCTGGCTGGGTCCTATCAGCCATTTGCGCTGGTTCGGCGGGACGTGGGCCGACCGTGCGATCGGCAGTCAGGGCTGGCAGCAGTTGGTCAATCCGGGGCTTGCCGTCAGCCCCTTGGCAGTTGAAGAAAACCTCAGTCCTCGTCAGCAGGAAAAACTGCAAACCTGCCTGCTGGAGCAACATGCCTGGCATTGGAGTCGATCCACCGGGACTGACTACAACACGCTGTGGTCCTACGTGCAGGAAGGGTTGGCGCTGGATTTTACCGAGCGCCCGATACTCGATGACTGGTTATGGCTACGCTTGCAGTACCCCGGCGCTTTGCCTGGGCACGCATTGCAGGGACTCACCCAGCAGGAGCGGCTCGATAGCCTGCGCAACCGCTGGCAAAGCGATCAACCCTGAACACACCGGTGGTCTGGCGTGCCGGTGCAGGACCTGTTCTCGCGCACCCGCCACGCCGACTCAGTGAGCTTTGCCGGCGAACCAGCCGTCGTTTTTGTGCAGATACCAGGCAAATGCGCCGAGGGTCAGGCTGCGCAGCAACATGAACAACAGAAAGGTTATCCACAGTCCATGGTTGCCAAAACCTTGCAGCGCCCAAGCGAACGGCAGCAACAAAATCACTGTCAGCAGCATACCGTTGCGCATTTCCCGGGCTCGGGTGGCGCCGATAAACAACCCGTCGAGCAGGTAACTCCCGACCGCAATCAGTGGCAGCGCGGCGAGGTAGGGCAGGTAAATGAACGCCGTGTCGCGCACGCTCTGAATGTTGGTCTGCATCTCGATAAACAGATGCCCGGCGAACAGGAACAGCACGGCAAAGCCCAGGCTCGCCAGCAACGACCAAGCGCAGGCCACCACCAATGAGCGGCGCAGGGCCTCTCGATCACGGGCACCAATGGCGTGGCCACAAAGGGCTTCCACCGCGTGGGCCAGGCCGTCCAGCGCATGGGCGGTCAGCAGCAAACCGTTGAGCAGCAGCGCGTTGGCGGCGACGGTGGCATCACCCAGTCGCGCGCCTTGCACGGTGATCAGGAAAAACACCGATTGCAGCGCCAGGCTGCGGATGAAAATGTCGCGGTTGACCGCCAATAGCGGCCGCCAGCTCTGCCACAGCGCCAGTACGGCCCAGGCGATGTGGCCGGGATAGGCGCGCAGGGCGTTGCGGGTCATTAGCAGGCCGATCAGCGCGCCAGTCCATTCGGCGATCACCGATGCGCGAGCCGCACCGACCACGCCCCATTCCAGCCCGAGAACGAACCACAGGTTCAGCGCGATATTCACCAGGTTGGTACTCAGCAGAATGGCCAGCGGCGCCCGGGCGTTCTGAGTGCCGAGGAACCAGCCGACCAGCGCATAACTGGCCAGTGCTGCCGGCAGACCGAACAGGCGCGTGTGGAAAAACTCGCGGGTCAGCTGATCCAGCTCCGCCGATGGCTGCATGAAGTGCAGCGCAACCCCGCTCAACGGCACGCCCAGTGTTCCCAGGACAATGGCCAGGCCCATTGCCAGCAACAGACCCTGCAGCAAAATCTGCCGCAAGGCCGCGCCGTCCCCCCGTCCGGCGGCCTGTGCGGCGAACCCGGTGGTGCCCATGCGCAGAAAACCCATGGCCCAGGCGAGAAAGGTATACAGGCTGGCCCCGACCGCCACGGCGCCCAATTGATGGGCGTGGGGCAAGTGGCCGATGACGGTACTGTCGACCAGCGCCACCAGCGGTACGGAAATGTTCGAAAGAATCATCGGCGCGGCGAGCGCCCAGACTCGACGATGGGTAGGGCGGTCGCGCCAGTCGGCGATCAGGTTGGACATGCAGGCTCCTTGGGGGAGCGGGCATTGTAGCGACACATTGGGAGTCTGCAGCGATCCATTGTGGGAGCGGGCTTGCTCGCGAAGGCGGCAGTACATTCAACATTGATGTTGGCTGACACACCGCTTTCGCGAGCAAGCCCGCTCCCACAATGGATTTGTGGTGTTAGTGGATTATCCAGCTCAACAACCACAACCCCAGCAGCAACCAGATAATCCCCATGATGATCGACGCATTCATGAACGCCCGAATCGCCGACCACAACAGCATCAACCCCAGAATCAGCGCAATGATGCTGATGATCGACGCGTCCATGCCCAGCGCACGGGACAGCCCTTCGACAAAGTTGCTGCCCGCATGGCTCAGCAGATTGAACAAGCCGCTGAGGCTGTCAACGATGAAACGGATAACCGAACCAAGTGCCTGGCCGAGCCATTCGAAAAAACTTTCTACCTGCATGTCGTGAGCGTCCTTGATGAAAGTGGTGGCGTGGTTGCCGGACTTGAGCCTTGGGCTATCGAGCAGGGTGCCGAGTTCCCGTAGGAACTGCCGCAGGCTGCGATCTTTTGATTATGGTGCAAAGATCCGCGTCACACCGAGACGCTTGCCTTCCCCCGTCATCCCCCCGAAGCTATACGCCTTCAGGAGAGCCCGATGAACCTTGTTGAACTGACCGAACGCCTGCACGCCATCCGTGACCGCAATGACTGGCGGCAATTTCACAGCCCGAAAAACCTGGCCATGGCCGCGAGCGTGGAAATGTCCGAGCTGGTGGAGATTTTCCAGTGGCTGACCGAAGGCCAGTCGCGCCAGTTGCCGGCGGACAAGCTCGCCCATGCCGGGCAGGAAATCGGCGACATCGTGCTCTATCTACTGCTGCTGTGCAGCGAGTTGGGGTTGGACATGAATGAAGTGGTGCGCAGCAAACTCGCCGACAGCGAACGGAGGTTCAGCTGATGAGCGACCGTCATTTCGATCAACTGGCGACCCGCTTCGCCGAAAAAATCTACGGCGGTGCCAAAGGCGCGATCCGTCTGGCGGTGCTTCAGGCCGACCTGGCCGAGACCTTGCCGGACCGACCGTTGCGCGTTCTCGACATCGGCGCCGGCCTGGGCCACATGTCATTGTGGCTGGCCCAACGTGGTCATGAGGTCACGCTGGCCGAGCCCGCCGAGCCGATGCTCGAAGGCGCCCGTCAGCGCTTTGCCGACGCCGGGCAAACAGCGACGTTCATTCAGGCGCCGTGGCAGGACCTGCTCGGTCAACTCACCGAACCCTACGATCTGGTGCTGTGTCACGCCGTGCTGGAATGGCTGGCCGAACCCCACGCGATTCTGCCGGTGCTGCATCAATTGACCAAGCCAGATGGCTGGTTGTCCTTGGCCTTCTACAACCGCGATGCGTTGATCTATCGCAACCTGCTCAAAGGCCACTTCCGCAAGATGCGCAAGAACGACATGGCCGGCGAAAAGCAAAGCCTGACCCCGCAGCAGCCCCTTGATCCACGGGAACTGGCGGCGCAACTTGAAGGAATGTGGCAGGTCGAAACCCAGAGCGGGGTGCGGGTTTTTCACGACTACATGCCAGTGGAATTCCAGGCCCGTGCCGAACTGGTGGACTTGCTGGAAATGGAACTGGCCCACCGTCGTCACCCAAGCTTTGCCGGGCTTGGGCGCTACTTGCACTGGATCTGTCGGCCGGTCTGATCGGAGCACGAAATGAACAGTCGTTCGGGGTTACTGGTGATCTGTCTCGGGTTGGCGGCCTGTCAGGGCAGCAACCCTTATGTGGCGTCATCCAACCCCTTGCCACCCGCGCCGCCTCAGGCGGCCAACACCTTCGACCATAGCGCCTACCCGGCACCGCCGCGCGACTACGGGCGTTACCGCAGTTGGGCCTGGCTCAACGGGCAGCTGCCGTCGGGCACCGCCTGGGCGGATTCGGCGCAGGTCGCCGAAGCCGTCAGCAATGCGCTCGATCAACGTGGCTTGCGCCCGCTGCACGATAACCGCCCGGCCGACCTGTTTGTCAGCGCCGAACTGCACCTGGAAACCCGTCTGCGCCAGGTTCGGGATGACTATGGTTATTACGGCGGCGGCTATGGCGGTTACAACCGCTACGGCAGCGGTTACGGCATGTACAACACCGTGCCGATCGTGCGGACTTATCAGGAACAGGTCGTGGTGGTGCGGGTTGATTTGTTTGACGCTCAGAACGGTCAACCGGTATGGAGTGCCAGCGCCGAAACCAGCAATCGCGGCAGCGAGAGGGAGCGTGCCGATGCGATACGGGAAGCTGTAGAAAAGGCGATGTCGGCGTATCCTCCTAGTTAGCTTCTGTAGTCAAGAAGCAGTACGCAGGTTCGTGTCTTCAACCGGAGAACTATCATGTTCCGCCGTCTCGCTTTACTGGCTGTGGCCGGGCTGCTCAGTGCCTGCGCCGGCAACCAGGTCAATCATGACTTCGATGCCAGCCGCGACTTCGCCGCCTATCGCAGCTGGAGCTGGAAAGAGCCCGCCCTGCAATATCGGCCCGATGACCCACGCATCAAGAGCGACCTGACTGAACAACGCATCCGCCAATCGGTGAGCGATCAGCTCGATCAGCGTGGCCTGCGTCCGGCTGCCGGTGGCCAAAAGGGCGATTTGAACGTGCAGACCTATCTGATCGTCGAACAGCGCCAGCAACAAGTAACCACCAATTACGGCGGCGCCTGGGGTAATCCATGGAACGGCTACTGGGGCGGGCCGATGTACACCGAAACCCGTAACGTCAGTTACAACGTGGCGATCATCCAGATCGACCTGCTCGACGGCAAGGACGGCAAACTGGTATGGCGCGGCAGTGACGAGCAGATACTTAGCCGCACACCGAACCCGTCGGATCGCAGCACTGCCATCCAGGAAACGGTCGGGCGAATTCTCGCCAACTACCCACCCAAATAAACACCACAAACCCTGTAGGAGCACGGCTTGCCGGCGATGGCGTCTTTGAGATCGCCATCGCGAGCAAGCCGTGCTCCTACAGGGTTTTTGTTGTCTGCGCTGGCATGTTGCCAGCAGTTCAGCCAAGTCTTGTCTACACTGCTGTTCACCCATGGAGGTAGCCCTCGGTTGTGCACCGGCAAAGGAGTGTGCGATGTCTCCGCGTTTGCAGTTTCGCAGCCCGGCCCGGCAACGGGGGGCGATCGGTTTGATGGCGGCGCTGACATTGGGCATGGCCCTGATGTTCTTGCTGGTCGTGGTCGACAGCGGTCGTTTGTACCTGGAAAAGCGTGACCTGCAGCGCGTGGCGGACATGGCCGCACTTGAAGCTTCCACCCGAGGGGGGGATTGCGCCGCTGGCAACACAGCCACCGTCTATGCCACCGCCAGCGCAAACCGTAACGGCTTTACCCTTCCTGACCCCAATCGCAATCTGTTGGTCGCTTGCGGCGCCTTGACCCTGGATGCCAATAACCTGCGAGTGTTTGGCGCCGACCCGAGCAAGAGCGAAGCCATTCGGGTGATCGCCAGCCATTGGGTCCAGCAGAGTTTCGCCGGCGGTGTCGGCGCCCTGTTCGGTGGCGCTCCACGCGCAGCGACCATCAACCTGACGGCCAGCGCTGTCGCCGCATTACCGCCACCGCAGGCTTCGCTGACCCTGCGCAGCACGACGTTGAGCGTCGACACCAGCAAATCGGCCACGCTCAATGCGCTGTTCGGTGGTTTGCTCGGGGGCAATCTGAACATCAGCGCGGCGGGCTGGAACGGACTGGTGAACACCGACATCAGCCTGCTCGGCTACCTCGATCGATTGAAGGTCGACCTTAACCTCAGCGCTGCCGGGTATGACCAGGTATTGGGCAATACGATTGCCGTCAGCCAGCTGATTCAGACCGCCGTCAATGTACTGGACCCCGGGGGCACACTCGGCGCGACCGCAACCATTGCCAGTCTTCAAGCGCTGAAGGTTGCGGCAGGCGCAACCACCGTCGTACTCGGCAATGTGTTGCACGTCGAGGCTGGCAGCACCCTGACGGCGCTGGGGACCAACCTGAAAGTGTTCGACCTGATCGAAGCCTTCGTGCAACTGGCCAACAAGAAAAACGGCCTGGTGGCGACCGTGCCGATCAACCTCGCGGGGCTCGCGCAAATCACCGCTCGGGTGCAGATACTGGAGCCGCCACAGCTCTCGGCCATCGGCAATCCGAAAAACGCCGCGCTCGCGCCGTTGGGGCCCAACCGGATCTATGTGAAAACTGCTCAGGTGCGTACATTGCTGTCGATCGACTTGCCCATTCTGAGTGCGATTCAACCTTTGGTCGATGCGGCGGCTGATCTTGCCGGACCGTTGACCAATACCTTGAACGCCTTGCTCAATCTTGATTTGGTCGGTGTCATTAACTCACTGACCTGCACGCTCGGCGCGGCGTGTGAAACACCCTCGATCGTGCCGCTTTCCGATACCGTAAGGCTCGATGTCGCACTGGACGTCGCGAGCGCCTCCAGTTACGTCACCGCCTACAGCTGCATCAGCACCACCAACAAATCCCTGACCACCAATACCAGCACTTCACTGGTGACGCTGAAAATCGGCAAGATCGATTCGAGCACGACTTTTGGCAACAACACCACGCCGCCCGCCGTGGTGGTGCAGCCGTTGAAGGTGATCGATATCGGGGTGAAAACCTGCCGCCGGTTCCTGATCCTTCCTGTCAGTTGCGACCCGCGGATTCCAGGCGTCGGCGGCGGCATCGATATCATGGCCGACACCACCGTGGCATCCAGCGCCAACATGCCGCACATCTATTCCGCACCGCCGGCCACCAGCCTGCCGGAGATCAACCAGCCACCGTTCTACTATTCCTATTCCACCAGCAATATCGTCAGCAGCCTTACTGACACGGCGACCAATATCAAAGTCGACATGTACGGCCCGACGGGCAGTCTGGTCGGTGGTCTGGGAGCGATTCTCAGCACTGTCACCACATTGCTGATCAACACGATCAACAACGTGCTCAGCCCGTTACTCGACACCTTGATCAACACACTGCTGCTCAGCCTGGGAATCGATCTGAACAAGGTCGATGTCGGCGCCAACCTCAGTTGTCACTCAGGACGAGCGACGCTGGTGATCTGATCGTCGGCAACAATCGGCAGTTCGATACAAAACCGTGCGCCCTCGACCGAGTTTCTAACGCTCAGTTTTCCGCCCATGTTCTCGACGATGCCGTAACTCACCGACAACCCGAGCCCGGTGCCGATACCCACGGGTTTGGTGGTGAAGAACGGCTCGAAGATCCGCTCCAGCAACCGCGGATCGATACCGCCGCCGTTGTCCTCGACCCACAGCCGCACCGAATACGCATCACGTTCGGCGTACACCGAGATCCACGGTTTGAACTCGCGGTCGGCCTCGCGTTTGCCGAGCAACGCATCCCGAGCATTGACCATCAAATTGATCAACACCTGTTCGAGCTGATCGACGTAACCGCGCACTTGCACGTCAAACCCGGTTTCGTTGACCCGCAGATCGACCCCTTTGCCGCGCATCCCTTCGGCCAGCAGCGACAACGTGCCTTCGATGGCTTGCGTCGGATTGAATGGATGCTGCTCGATCTCCGAGCGGCGGCCAAACACCCGCATGTGATCCACCACCCGCGCGGCGCGTTGGACCTGTGCATCGATACGGTTGAGCTTGTCGGTCAGGTAATCGATTTGCGCATCGCCGTTGCTCAGACGCTTGAGTACGTTGACGATGGCCATGCGCATCACATTCAACGGCTGATTGATTTCATGGGCCAGCCCTGTGGCCATTTCACCGAGGGTGGCCATTTTTGCACTTTGGGTGAGCTGCTGCTGGGCGCGGCGGACCTCGGTGTTGTCGCGCCCCACGGCCTGAATCTCCAGCAAATGGCCGTGCTCATCGAACACCCCGCGATCCGACCACACCCACCAGGCATGTTCCCGTCCCGGCAGTTGCAGGTTGATTTCCGCGGTGCTGACCGGGAATTCCGGGCTGAGTCGGCTGAGCCGCAGGAGAAACGCTTCGCGCTGCTCCTGCGACATCCAGCTGCCCAGATTGACCCCGGGCAGTTGCTCGGGCTGGCACTCCAGGTAAGTCGCCAGAGGGCGGTTGCCGAAGCTCAGGGTCAGGTCCGGGCGGTAGCGGCAGATCATCGCCGGAGAGTCTTCCACCAGGATCCGGTAGCGTTCTTCACTTTGTTTCACCTGTTCGGCGGCCAGGGTTGCTTCGGTGACGTCCAGCCACAGGCCGACGGCTTCCACCGGCAAGCCAAGGTCGTCGCGCAGGAGCTTGGCTTCATCGAGTAGCCAGTGGTATTCGCCGCGACTGTCGCGCAGCCGATAGCGGGCGCGCACCGAACCTTCACGCAGCAAATGTCGGGTACGTTCGAAGTACCGATCGCGGTCATCCGGGTGGACCCTCTCAACCAAGGCCCCCGTCGCGCAATCAGCCAGTGTCCAGCCCAGTAGCGGCAGTAGGCTGTCACTGAAAAACGTTGGTTGCAGCGCACCTTCGACATAGCGTTGCACGTAGATCACCGCCGGCGAGCTGGCGATCAGATTGTCCAGTCGGGCATGGGCCGCCGCGGCGTTTTGCTCCTGGTTTTTGATGTCGCTGATGTCGAGCATGAAGCCCACCAACCGCCGGTTTTTACCGATGCCCAGGACCTGGCCTTGCAGGCGATACCAGTTCGGCGTTTGTGCCAAACGCACGCACAGCAGCAGCGGGGTGCCGTCGTCTTGCAAGGCTTGCAGACGACTGCTCAACTCTTCACGGTCGGCGGGGTGCACCCGATCAAGCCACTCGGGCAGCGGCAAACGATCGATCGTAAGGTTCAGGTTGCTGGCCAGCGACGGCGCCAACTGCACTTCGCGACTGTCGCTGAACACCTCCCACCATCCGGTGCCGAGCAGGGCTTGCAGCGACTCCAGCCGTTCCAGTTGCAGATGGTGCCGGTGCTCGCGCAAGCGCTCAAGCAACGGGCCTGCCAGCGCGGCGGTCAGTTGTAACCAGTCGCGATCATTCAGGTCGGGCGCCTGTTGCTGCACCGGATAAAGGCCACACAGCAACCAGGCGACCACACCCTGAGCATCGTGATAGGGCACCGCGAACCCTTCGGCATTGCCGAAGATGCCTTGCAAACGGGGATGTTCAGCGGGCGTCAGGCATTGCGGCGCAGAGCCGTTCAGGCTGTCGAGCCCGGTGCCCAGGCGCTGAGCGTTTTGCCACAGGAGGGGGGCATCGGAGGCCGTGTAATGCTGGTGAATCTGCCAGCCTTCTTCCTGTTCATCGAGTAACGCCACCGCAATGCAGGGCATGTGAAAACGCTGGGCCAGGCCTTGCAGTTGTTCCTCCAACACCTCGGGCAGGCGCGTCAGGCTGCACCGGCGCAACTGTTCGCCGATCTGCGCTGCGAGTAATTGGCATTGCTCGCGGCTGCGTGATTGCCGCCGATCGAGCAACAAGTCGCCGATGTCCAGCAACTGCAACAACCAGGCATCGGCCAATGGCTGGACCCAGCCACGCAAGTGCAGGGGTTGTCCGTTGAGGCTGTAAAAGTCCAGGTCCAGATTCTGTCCCTGCCAGTCGACGGGCGAGCCTTCAACGGCGAGGCCGCTGTGGGGCATGAGGAAATCGAGCAGGTGCGGTGCTTGCGCTGCGGGCGTCTGCTGGGCCAGCACATGCCGCAGCGGGCCGGTCAGGTGAATCACTCGACCTTCGGCATCCAGGTGTATCTGCAAACCGACACTTTGCACGCTCAGGGTGTCTGGCATGTCCACTGGCGGAGGCGGATGGCGATTGAGCAGGCGCCCGAAGAGTTTGTCTGCGGAACTCAAAATTGCAGGCTCGAACTGGCGGAGAGGTTGGCCGGCAGATTGGGCACTTGGCCAATTCCCGGCACGTTCAGAAACGGGATGACCTGCTGCAGTTTGCTGGTGGGGTAGTTGATGCTGACCTTCAACACCCCGCCCACGTAGGTGGCGCTGGCGTCGGTGGCGATATTGAAATTCAGTGCGGCAGGAATCCAGGCCAACTGTCGGCTCAGTTCTGTCGTGGCAACGGTTTTTATCGCGGTGGCGTACCCGGGGGTGCTCGGGTCCAGCGCCACGCTTCGGCGCACCGCTTCGGCGGTCGACTGGGTGAACGATTGCATCAGCAACAGCGGCAAGCTGTACGTGACGATTCCATAGAACACGGCGAAAAAGATGAGAAACACCAACGCGAATTCAATCGCTACAGCGCCTTTTTGCTTACGGGGGAGGCCTGTTTTCATGACTGCATCTACCCTGATATTCACGACGTGATATCAGCATAGAATCATTCAGCCAAAACGGACGTTTTTTACCGGATGCAGAGCTTTGTATTACTGATCTGGCTGACGCTATGCGCAGCACAGGATGCTCGAGAACGACACATCGCCAATGGCCTGACCCTTGGCGCAGCGGCGTTGGCGCTGGCGTATCTCCTGTGGACGGGCACGACCTGGCTGGGGGCTGAGGCGGTGCAGGGCGGCTGGGCTTTTTTGCTGGCGCTGGCCTTTACCTTGCCCGGTTATGCGCTGAGACGCTTGGGCGCAGGCGATGTGAAATTAATGACTGGCCTGGGTCTGGCGACGGACGGCATGCACCTGCTCGGCGTGTTCATCGGTGCCGGATTGGCCAGTGTGCTGTGGCTGCTGCTGGCGCCAAGAGTCTGGCTTCATATGGGCCAAGGGCTTAGAAATCATCTTCGATATCTGGGGCCTGGAATGTCAAAGAAACAGCCCTTTGCACCCTTCGTATTGGTGGGCCTGTTGCTCACGCTCGCCTGGTTTCACTAGTCGCCCGTTCTATGTACAGAGTCGGAAAGTACGTCTACTTTCAACTCAGCATTTGTACTGTCTGTGGCTGTTTGTAGAGGAACGGTCAATTTTGACCTTGCAGGGAGTCGCACGTGAACAAGCTTTCATCGGCAGTAAAAATCCTTGTGGTCGATGCCCAGCCGTTGATTGCCGCAGAGCTCTGCGAGCTTCTTGACGGCCGCGGTTACCGTTGCGTTTCTTGCGAGACAGGCCATCAGGCCGTCGAACGTTTCAATGAAGACGAAGCGATCAGCCTGGTGCTTTGCGATTTGCACATGCCCGGTCTGGACGGGATTCAACTGGTTCAGGAGCTGCAACGGTTATCCGGCAAGCACCGAGTGTTTGAAGCCATCATGCTCACTGGACGTGCGGACAAGCAGGATGTGATCAAGGCGTTGCGGGCCGGGTTTGCCGATTACTACCAGAAGCCGATTAATCCGGGTGAGTTGCTCGAAGGGATTGCGCGTCAGGCAGTGGTTTTGCAGGAGCGGCAGAAGAGTCTGCAGCTCGGGCATCTGGATCAGAAGCTGCAGTACCTTGCCGAGTCGATCGATGATCTGTATCAGGATCTGGATAAGGTTCGGCGGGGGCCGCGGTTATCGGTTTCCACTGATGAGGCTGTCATCGCTGTGGATCGGCTTGAGATTCCGGCGATTTTCAATCACCTGTCGCCTAGGCAGTTGGAGGTGGCGCGGTTGGTGGGGAAGGGGCAGACGAATTATCAGATTGCCTGTGAGCTGGGGATTACCGAGAACACGGTGAAGCTTTATGTGTCGCAGGTTTTGCGGTTGACGCATATGCATAACCGGACGCAGTTGGCGCTGGCGTTGTTACCCGGTCATGGATTGCGTCAGGGGGTGACGGCGCATTAGGTTTTTGTCTTTTTTACCAAGTGCCCGCACCAATGCTCGCGCAACGGCCTGACAACAGCCGATTCAAACCGGCAATTATTGCTTTCATCACGATCCCTCTAATGACCAAAGGCACGGGACAGGGCGGTGAAGCCCGGGCCGGCCAGTACGATCAATAACGCCGGGAAGAGAAACAGCATCATCACGATGGACATTTTGGCGGACAGCTTGGAGATGTATTCCTGCAGGCGCGTCAGGCGCCGGTCATCGAGCAATTGCTTGAGGGTCAGCAGGGATTTCATCGCGCCGCCCCCCTGATGGATCAACTGCTCAAGGATGACGCAGGTGTCGGTGAACTCGTCGACGGCCAGCAATAGGGTGGTTTTGTGCAGTTCTTCGCCCAGTTCCAGGCCGGAATCGACCCGGGCCAATACCAAGTGCAATTCATGGGTCAGGGCCGGCAATAATTGTTTGCCTTCATTGCTCAACACTCGCAACGACTGCTCCACCGCCATGCCCGATTCGAACAGGATGCGCAGCAGCGGAATGAAGGTGGAAATTTCGATCGCCAGTTGTTTTTGCCGACGCTGCGCGGCAGCGGCCAGCAACCGTTTGGGCAATAGATAGCCGAGGCAGGTGGCGAACGCCGGGGCCATCCAGTGATTGTTTGTGTGAGGGAAGAACACGGCCTGGATCAGCAAGGTCAGGGCCAGCGCCAGCACCGGAGCGCCTACCTGGAACGCCGCGAACAGTGAACGTCGCCGGGCACTGCGCCAGCCGAGACGGTTAAGCAATGCCTGGGTTTCGTTATCCAGGTTGACCGAGCGCTGACCGATCCGGCTACTGCCCAGCAGCTCAAGCCACTGATTTACCCGGTTGTCGCTCGCCAGTTTGCCGTCGAGCCGTTGCGCCACCTGGCGAACCCGCCGACGGTGCTCCAGCAAACCGCTGAGCAGCAATAATGTTGCCCCCAGAAACAGCAATGCGCAGATCAGCAAGGGCACTTTCATACGCTGCGCAACATATGCCAGAGCGCCAGGCTGCCGACCACCTGCAAGCCGAACGCGGACGCGAGCATGATTTGCCCCGAGCCGTCGTGCCACATGGCGAGCAAGTAATGAGGGTTGGTCGCGAGGAAATAGCCGGCCAGGCCAATCGGCAAACAGCCCAGGACCCACGCGGTCACCCGGGTTTCACCGGTCATGGCCCTGAGCTGGCGCGCAGCCTGCTCGCGCTCGCGGATCATCTTGATCAGGTTTTCCAGCAGTTCGCTGGCGTTGCCGCCATAGCGGTGATTGACCTTTAACCCGAGCGCGAACAGGCGAAGTTCGTCTTTCTCATACAGCTCGGCAAAGTCCGCCGCGGCATCCGGCAGGCTGACCCCCAACACCACGTTGCGCTGAATCCGCCCCATGGCGTTTTTCAGCGGGTCTTCAGCGGTGTCGATGGCGCCCAGCACCGCATCGGCCAGAGTGCGCCCGGACTTCAGACTGCGCACGGTGTGATCGAGCATTTGTGGCAGTTGTTCGATCATGCGCTGGAGTCGGCGCTGATAACGCCAATTGACATACAGACGCAGAATCAGCGGCGGCAGCAGTAACAGAACCAGCAAGCCGAACCAGCCACCGGTAGCAAATCCGAGCAAGATGCCAAAGGCCCAGAGCAGCAGCCACCCCCCCAGACGCTTGGAGGGACGCCCAAGGCCGGCCCGCAGAAAGGCCCGATCCAGACCGACCCAGGAGGTTTTCGTCGGCACCGGCTGCAGTTGCCCCTCGGTCAGGCGTCCCAGTACCCGCTCGGCGCCGGTCTGGCGCAAACCGCGATAAAACAGGCGGATCGACAGTCCGAGCAAGACCAGGGAAACGAGGATGAGCAGCACCGGTTTGAGCATGCCGTGGCCTTCAGTACGCAGAGGGAGAGAGCGCCAACTCACGGCGCAGTTTGTCGCCAGCGGGGTTGGCCGCCTCACGCATGAATCCGAACCCGCTGCGCCGGTCGAACCGGAACAACGTGTTGGTGACATACACGTCCTCACGCAAGCCAACCACCTCCACCACTTCGCTGACGCAGCGGCGGCCGTCGGGCAGGCGCGTGAGCTGGATCACGACGTCCAGTGCGGCGCAGATCATTTGCCGCAAGGTCCGTTCGGCGATGGTACGGCCCGTCAGGCCCACCAATGTCTCCAGGCGCAACAGCGCATCCTGGGCGTTGTTGGCGTGCACGGTACTCATGGAACCGTCGTGGCCGGTGTTCATGGCGGTGAGTACGTCCAGCACTTCGACGCCACGAATCTCGCCGAGGATGATTCGGTCCGGGCGCATCCGCAGGGCGTTGCGAATCAGGTCACTGGCCTTCACTTCGCCGTGGCCCTCGGCATTCGGCGGTCGGGTTTCCAGGCGCACCACGTGAGGGTGGCCCAGTTGCAGTTCGGCGACGTCTTCGATGGTGACGAGTCGCTCATGAGGGTTGATCAACTGGCTGAGAATGTTCAGCAGCGTGGTTTTGCCGGTGCCGGTGCCGCCGCTGATCAGGATGTTGCAGCGCTTGCCCACGGCCTCCTGAATAAAGTCGAAGATCGGCTGATCGATGGTTTGCATCGCCATCAAGTCCGAGCTTTTGAGCATGTCCTTGCGAAATTTACGTATCGACAGGCAGGGGCCATCGAGCGCAATCGGTGGAATGATCGCGTTGACCCGGCTACCGTCGGGCAGTCGTGCGTCGACCATTGGCGACGACTCGTCGAGCCGTCGGCCGAGGGGCGCGAGGATCCGTTGCATAACCCGTTCGACGTGATGCGCATCGATGAAGCGCAGGTCGCTTAGATGCAGTATGCCGTCGCGCTCAATGAACACCCGGTGCGGGCCGTTGACCAGAATCTCCGTCACCGCCGGGTCCCGCAGCAGCACTTCCAAGGGGCCGAAACCGGTGAGTTCGTCGACGATTTCTTCGGCCAGACGCTCCATTTCATAGCGGGAAATCGCCAGGTGCAGCCGGGCGATGTACTCGGCAACCTTGTCGATGACGAACTGTGAGAGCACCTGCCGCGAACCCTCCAGCAGGTTTTTGCCGGACTCCTCGATGGCGTCGATGATGTAGCGGTGCAGCACCAGTTTCAGACCTTCGTGGTCAGTGTTGCCAGTGGTGGTGCGTACAGGGGCACCGAAGAGTTTTTCACCGCTCATTGCGCACCCCTCAACCGGTTGAACCAGCCAGACTTGGGCTTGGCCAGGCCCTCGGAACGCTTGGCCAACTGATCGCCGAGGGCGCGCAGGCTTTGAGTCAGGCCTTCGCGGGGGGCCAGTTCAAACAGCGTCACACCTTGGTTCTTGGCGTTGAGCCGCACTTCCGGACTGTAGACGAGGGTCGCGATGATCTCCATGCCGAAGCTTTTGCTCAGGGTCTCGGAGTCCGGAGCGACATTGCGCAGGTAGCGATCCACCAGCAGTCTGGCGTGATCGAGCTTCATGCCTTTTTCACGCCACAGGTTGAGTACCGCCAGGTTGCGGCGGCAGTCGAGGACGTTCTGATCGGTGTACCACAGCAACTTGTCGCAATGGGTGACGAAGGTGCGTAGCGCTTCGCTGTCCGGCTGGCCAGTCAGGTTCACCACAATGTGCTGGAAGTGTTGGCGCAGGGCGCTGAGCAGCATGTACAACTCGGCGGTGCTGGTGTGTTCCAGCGCCATATCGTGGCTGGCGTAGGCGAGGATCCGCAACCCGGCGGCGCAGGTGGTGAACGCGCTGTCGATCAGCGTCGCGTCGAGGCGCCGCAAGTGCCTGAGTGCATCGCCGAAGTGGAACGAACTCTCCAGCCCGAGCAAGGCCAGGCTGTCACCGCGTGGCAGGCCCAGGTCCAGCAACAACGTTTGCTGCCCGCTCTTTTGCACCACTTGCGCCAGGTGCGTGGCGAGCAGCGCACCGTCGGCGTTGATCTGCACACCGTAGAGCACCGTCAGGCTGCCCAGTTGGGTATTCGGGGCCACGGGCGGCAAGCGTTTGCCCAGCCGTCGCACCAACCCCGCGACTTCACTGGAACGCGAACCATAGGCCACGAAATCCCGTGCACCGGCGCGCATGGCATTGAGCACGAGTTGGTTGTCCATGCCATCGCCCAGCGCGACGATCGCCAGCATCGGTTTGGCTTCCAGGGCACCTTCGATCAGTGCGCTTTGGGCCACCACGTGTTCGCGGTCCAGGCCGATGAACACCAGGCTGGCGAAGGTCACGTCCACCAGCGCCAGCAATTCGTCGAGGCTGCCACTGCCGGCGCTGACCACTTGGCCCAACGGGGCGAGGGCACCTTGCAGCCACTCAAGGTCGGTGCTGTTGCGCGTGATCGCGAGGAAGGTCTGGCTCAGGTTCTGGCTCTGGCTCATTGCGATAATCCGCCGCGTTTATCGAAGTTGCAGTTTTCGAGGAAGTTCAGGTGATACCAGTTCGGGTCATCGTTGCGCTTGAAACAAGGCCATGCAACGACTGGG
Organism: Pseudomonas sp. 478; assembly: GCF_003254125.1. Taxonomy (NCBI): domain Bacteria; kingdom Pseudomonadati; phylum Pseudomonadota; class Gammaproteobacteria; order Pseudomonadales; family Pseudomonadaceae; genus Pseudomonas; species Pseudomonas sp. 478. Next base: position 41,089 of record NZ_QKZG01000003.1, on the reverse strand, counting down.
CATTTAGATTCGTCCTTGCTCGATTCAGGGGGTTTGTTGGGTGATTTCGTTGCCGCGGATGACTTCCACGCTCGGCTTGCGCGGTGCTGTGCCGCCGTGGGTGACGACAGGTTTGGGTGGGGGCGTCATGGCCAGTTGGTTGAACTGGATCAAGTCGCGGTTGGTACTGGCAAGGTTGGCCGATGAATAGCTTTCGCCGGCCCAGTAACGAGCCAGACGTTTTTCATCGGCGCTGCGTACGGCCAGGCGCAACACGCCGGCCTGGGCCGCGAGCATCAACCGACTCAGTAGTTGTTCGGGGACGGCAAGCAAGACGCTGTGGGCGCTGGTGCGCGTTTGTTCCTGCCTGAGTTTTTCTTCGTTACTGCGGGCCGGGCTTGCAGGTTGACCGTCGTTGGTCAACCCCATCTGTTCGCCTACCCCCAGCACCCGCAAGGCCGGCACCACCAGTTGCGCCGACGACTGAAGGTTGTTGTTGTCCATGCGCAGAAACAGCAGCACATCGACGTAGTCCCCCGGTGTCAGTTGCCCGCCGGCATTGATCACTTCATCCACCGCGACGGCGAGGGCGCGTTCATCGGGACGAATCATCCGCGCCAGTCTGCCGCCGGCTTCGAAACTTTCATCATTGAGCCAGGTGCCGGCACTGAGGGCGCGCCAAGGTGTTCGGCCAATGGCTTGATCGAGGCGACTCAGGCTGCCGGCCGGGGCGGTACGGAGTTTTTCCAGGGTCACGTCGGCGGCGCTGATCGGTACGAACGGTGGCACATCATGCAGCAGCACCACCACCGGTTGGCGGGTGGGGTCGTCCACGGGGGCAGGTGTCTGGGCGCTGGGGGCCGGCGTAACATTGCCGGCTTGCACGGCCGCCTCGGGAACGGGTTGGCGGCTCAGCGTAAGGCCCCAGTAACCGGCAATAATAGCGCCCACCAGAAACAAGCCAGCCAAGCCTAGAGTGACACGACTGTTCATGACGGCTCTCCCTTTCCTGCTGCTTGAGACCTCGTCGCACCCAACGAGAAAACTTCGCAATCAGGCAGCTATGAACATGGAACTATTTCGCTATTTGACGGTAGCTCAGCTAGAGCAAAAAGCCATTACGAGACTGAAAATAACTAACAAAAGTAAGTAGCTAGGGCGAAAACGTGACTTTTTTGGCGTCAACGACGCGATTAATACTTTAGTGATAATTCGTTCTTACAGTTGTGGGTACGGGGAATGCCGACAATGCTGATGCTGGCATAGGGGAATCATGTTGCGACCGTGCAACACCCGTCGTCTTTCAGGAGAGCTGCCATGTCCTTTTCCAAGATTGCTCAGAAGATCAAATCCGAAATCGCTTTTTACAAGGGCCTGGCCAAAGATACCGAGGGGGCTTCGGGTATTGAGTACGCCATTATTGCGGGCATGGTGGCAGTCGCTCTTGCGGCGTTTGTGACGCCGATCTCCAACGCTGTCACCGCCATGTTTACCACTATCCAGAACGCTTTATTATGACGGCGAGGCGAGTTCTTGCCGGCAACTTGCTAATGCTCCAAAGGGCTTCTAACGTCAGCGCTTAGTCCATTGCAGGTGTTGCCCATGAACGCTCCCTCATTTCCACGCCAACAGCTACTTCTGGTCGATGATGAGGAGGATGCGTTACTGGAGTTGGCGGAGTTGCTGGAGGGCGAGGGCTTTAATTGCTTTACCGCCACCTCGGTCAAGCTCGCGCTGAATCATCTGACGCGCCACCCTGATATTGCGTTGGTAATTACTGATTTGCGGATGCCGGAGGAGAGCGGCATGTCGTTGATCAAGCGGTTGCGCGAGCATACGTCCCGCCAGCATTTGCCGGTGATTGTGACGTCGGGGCATGCGGACATGGAGGATGTCAGCGACATGTTGCGGTTGCAGGTGCTCGACCTGTTTCGCAAGCCGATTTATCACGTGCGGTTGTTAGAGACGTTGAATAATTTGTTCCCGCAGCCTCGCCTGGATTTAGTGAGTCAGTAATTGATCGTTCCCACGCTCTGCGTGGGAATGCAGCCAGGGACGCTCTGCGTCCCAAGAGTCGAACACAGAGCGTAGGACCGTCCTGGTCAGGCAACCGGCCGCCAATGCCCCGCCATATGCTCAAGATCCCCCGCACCCACCAATAGCAAATCCCCGCTCGACCCTGCCGCACTGGCCAGCAATGTCACCTCACTGGGCAATCGCACCGGTTTGCGAAATTGCACCGCAATCTCGACATTCGCAGCCGGCAGATGATCGGCAAGCGCCGCCAGGGTTCGCGCCTTGATCCACAAGCCATGGGCGATGGCCCTCGGGAAACCGAAGAGTTTGGCGCTGATGGCACTCAGGTGAATCGGGTTGTAGTCACCGGACACCTTGGCGTACTGCCGCCCAATGTCCGACGGCGCTTTCCAGCGGGCCACTTGCGACATTTCCAGTGTCGATGCCAACACTTCTTCGGCGGGCTCGCCTGCGAGTTTGACCCCGCGACACAACATCTGGCTTTCAGCTTCCCACAACGCCCCCAGCTGATCGTTGAGTGTCGTCACCAGGTCGAACGTCGCGCCTTTTTCATGGGGCTGGAGGTTTTGCACCTGAACGCTGACCCGCACACGATTCACGCCGCCCATTGGGCGAAAGATGCGAATGCGGTTGCTCAGGTGAATCAACCCCAGCAGCGGGAACGGAAACTCCTTGGCCGTCAGCAATTGCATCTGCAAGGCGAACGCGAGGATGTGTGGGTAGGTGGGCGGCAACAAACCGTTCTCGGCAAAACCGCAGACTTTGCGATAGTCCGCCAGGTGCTCCGGGTCGACATTGATCCAGCAGCGCAAACCCGAGTCGGGCAGGGTGGTGCCGGTGATTTTGCGCCGCGTCGCAGCCCGCACATACAGTCCCGACAGGCTTGGTTCGCGGTTGAGTGTGTGCCAATCGATGATCATGCCTAAGCCCCCAAAACACTTTGTCCGCACACTCGCAGCGCTTGCCCGGTGAACGCGCCGGTGCCCGGTTGAGCCAGCCACGCCACCGCTTCGGCGACGTCTTGCGGCAGGCCGCCCTGGCCCAGCGAACTCATGCGCCGCCCGGCCTCACGCACGCCGAACGGAAGATGCGCGGTCATCTGGGTTTCGATGAAACCGGGTGCTACCGCATTGATGCTGATGCCGCGTTCATTGAGCGTCGGCGCCCAGGCCTGGGCCAGACCGATCAGCCCGGCCTTGCTCGCGGCGTAATTGGTTTGCCCGCGATTGCCGGCGATGCCGCTGATGGACGCCAGCAGGATCACCCGGCCGTTGTCGTGCAGGGTGCCGCTGTCGAGCAATGCCTTGGTCAGCACTTGCGGCGCATTGAGGTTGACCGCCAGCACCGCGTCCCAGAATTCCGGGGTCATGTTGGCCAGGGTTTTATCCCGGGTGATTCCGGCGTTGTGGACCACGATGTCGATGCCGTCGGGCAGATGCTCGACCAACTGCGCGGCGGCATCGTCGGCGCAAATGTCCAGGGTGATGCTGCGCCCGCCGAGGCGTGCGGCGAGGGCTTCGAGGTCAGTCTTGGCCGGTGCTACGTCGAGCAGGATCACGTCCGCCCCGTCGCGGGCCAGGGTTTCGGCGATGGAGGCGCCGATGCCGCGTGCCGCGCCAGTGACCAACGCCTTGCGGCCGGCCAATGGGCGAGTCCAGTCCGTCACCTGCGCGTCGCAGGCATTCAAGCGAATCACTTGCCCGGAAACGAACGCACTTTTGGGCGAGAGAAAAAACCTCAGTGGGCCTTCCAGTTGATCCTCTGCACCTGCGCCGACATAAATCAGCTGCAAGGTGCCGCCGCTGCGCAGCTCCTTGGCCAGCGAACGGCTGAAGCCTTCCAGCGCTCGCTGGGCACTGGCGGCGAACGGATCGCTCAAAGTCTCCGGCGCGCGCCCCAGAATCACCAGGTGCGCGCTGTGATCGAGATTTTTTATCAGCGGCTGGAAGAACTCGCGCAGCTGTTTGAGTTGATCGGTCTGCACCAGGTCGCTGGCGTCGAACACCACGGCTTTGAGTTTGGGGCCGTGGCCGGGAATCCACGCGGTGGCCAGCGAAGGCTCGGTACCGTAGCTGTAAATCGCGTCGGTGAGGCGGTTGGCAAAGGTGCTGATTTTCTCCGTCAACGGGCCACCGCCTATCAACAGCGCCCCCTCGACAGGCCGCAGCCGGCCGGCTTGCCAGCGCTCCAGCCGAACCGGCGACGGCAGACCCAGGGCACCGACCACACGATGGCCGATGGACGAATTGGCGAAGTCGATATAACGGTCAGACATGGACGCGCTCCAGCAGCTGGGGTTCAAAGTGTGGACCATGAATGGCAATCAGTCGTTCGATCCACGAGATAAGGCCTACGCTTGGCTATTGTAGGAGTTGAGCTTGCTAGCGATGGACAGTGTGTCAGTTGACATCAATGTAGCTGACCCACCGCCATCGCGAGCGAGCTCAGCGCCTACAGGGGGGTTGGTTCTCAATTTGGATATATCAGGAGCTTTTCATGACTCAACTGCGCCGCGTTGCGATTATTGGTGGTAACCGTATCCCCTTTGCCCGGTCCAACGGGCCGTACGCCACTGCCAGTAACCAGGCGATGTTCACCGCAGCGCTGGAAGGCCTGATCGAGCGCTATAACCTTCACGGTGTGCGCATGGGCGAAGTGGCAGCGGGTGCGCTGGTCAAGTATTTGCGCGATTCCGGCCTGATCCGCGAATGCGTGCTGGGCTCGCGGTTGTCGCCGATGACGCCGGCCTTCGACATCCAGCAAGCCTGCGGCACGGGGCTGGAGGCAACATTGTTGGTGGCGAACAAAATCGCCCTGGGTCAGATCGAATGTGGCATTGCCGGTGGCGTCGACACCGCCTCGGACGTGCCGATCGGTGTTAACGAAGGCCTGCGCAAGATCCTCCTGCAGGCCAACCGGGCCCGAAGCACCGCCGACAAACTGAAAACCTTCCTGCAACTGCGTCCCCGCCATTTGGTGCCCTACTTTCCAAGTATCGGCGAGCCGCGCACCGGCCGGTCGATGGGCGAACACTGTGAACTGATGGCCCAGACCTGGAGCATCCCGCGTGACGAACAGGATCAGTTGACCCAGGAAAGTCATCAGAAACTGGCTGCGTCCTACGCCGAAGGCTGGCACAACGATTTGATGACCCCGTTCCTCGGCCTGACCCGGGACAACAACCTGCGCCCGGACCTGACCCTGGAAAAACTGGCCTCACTGAAACCGGCCTTCGAGAAAAGCGCCAAAGGTACCCTGACCGCGGGCAATTCCACGCCACTCACCGATGGTGCGTCGGTGGTGCTGCTGGGCAGTGAAGAATGGGCCAAGGAGCGCGGCTTGCCGATCCTCGCCTATTGGCGTGACGGCGAGACGGCGGCGGTGGATTTCGTCAACGGCGCGGAAGGATTGTTGATGGCACCGGTGTACGCGGTGCCGCGTTTGCTGGCGCGCAACGGCCTGACCTTGCAGGACTTCGATTACTACGAAATCCACGAAGCCTTCGCCGCGCAGGTGCTCTGCACGCTGAAGGCCTGGGAGGATCCGGAGTATTGCAAAACCCGCCTCGGTCTCGATGCGCCACTGGGCTCGATCGACCGCAGCCGCCTCAACGTCAAAGGCAGTTCACTGGCGGTGGGGCATCCGTTTGCCGCAACTGGCGCACGCATCGTCGCGAGCCTGGCGAAGTTGCTGGATGCGGCGGGCAAGGGCCGAGGGTTGATCTCGATCTGCGCCGCCGGTGGCCAGGGTGTGACAGCGATTATCGAGCGCTGAGGGCTGGGGCGCTTTGCTGTTGGGCCAACTGCCGATTGCGGTTGGCGTAACCCTCGGCCATCACTGAGCAGACGATCAGCTGCAACGGGTGGTAGATCATGATCGGCAGAAGGATCAGCCCAAGGCCTGGGTTGGCGCCGAAGATCAGCGCTGCCATCGGCGCACCGGCGGCCAGGGATTTCTTGCTGGCGCAAAAGACCGCGGCGATTTCATCGGCCGGGCTGAATTTCAATGCGCGAGCGGTGCGGGTGGTCATCCACAGGATGATCGCCAGCAGGATCGCACTGCCGATCAGCGCCGTGAGGATCACGCTGTTGCCCTGCTTTTGCCACATCCCCGAGACCATCGAATTGCAGAACGCCGCGTAGACCAGCAACAGAATCACCAGTTTGTCGGCGATATTGGTGTAGCGCTTGTGGCGGGCGAAGAACTTGCCGAGGAATGGCCGAACCAATTGGCCGAGTACCAGTGGCAACAGCAACATGGCGCAAAGGTCGAGCAGGGTTGAGCCCAGATCGATGCCGCCCGCGCCGCTGCCGACCACAAAACTCACCAGCAACGGCGTCAGGAAAATCCCCAGCACGCTGGACAGGCTCGCGTTGAGAATCGCCGCCGGTACGTTGCCGCCCGCGCTGCCGGTCAGGGCCACGGACGAGGAGATGGTCGAGGGCAGGGCACAGAGGTACAGGAAACCCAGCATCAACAGCGACGGAATGTGCGAACCCAACAGCGTGTCGCTCAGCAGCCAGATCAGCGGAAACACCGCGAAGGTGAAACCCTGAACCATCACGTGCAGCTTCCAGTTTTTCAGACCGTGAGTGATCTGCTCGCTGGACAGGTTGACTCCGTGCAGGAAGAACACCAGGAACACGCCGATGTTGATCACGTATTCAGCATGCATTCCGCCGCCGGTGGCACCAAAGGTCGGGAAGAAATACGCCAGCAGCGTGGCAATCAACATGCCGCACAAGAACCAGTCGGTGACCACGCGTTTGAGGTGTTTGAAGGCATGCATAACAGGCACCGAATACATTTGTAAGAATTGGTGACTTAGCCTAACGTCGGCTCTATCAGCCGTCTTGCGACATAAGGCCAATCAATGCCGACTAACGGACAACTTTCCCTCGAGCGGACGATTCCGACGCTGACGGCGCTGCCGCGTCCGCTGTATGCCCGTGCGGAAAGTCTCAACGCCGGTTCATGGACGCCGCCCCATCGGCACGATTGGGTGCAGTTTTCCTACGCGATCAGCGGCGTTCTCGGCGTGCACACCGCCGAAGGCAGTTTCTTTGCGCCGCCGCAGTGGGGCATCTGGATTCCGGCGGATCTCGAACACCAGGTGGTGACTTCAATGCGCGCCGAAATGCGCAGCCTCTATGTGCGCCGCGAGGATTGTGAATGGGCGGACGGGCGTTGCCGGGTGCTGGAAGTGACGCCGTTGGCCCGAGAGCTGATCAAGAGCTTTTGTTTGCTGCCGGTGGAATATCCACAGGGCGACAGCCAGGAATCGCGGTTGGTGAGTGTGCTGCTGGATCAGTTGGCGCATCTGCCGGAGGTCGGCTTCTCGCTACCGTTACCGCGCCATGAGCGGTTGCTGGGGCTGTGCAACGAGCTGATCGAAAGCCCTGAGCGCAATGTGACGTTGCAGGCGTGGGCCGAGCGATTGGGGACGTCGGAGAAGACCTTGATGCGGTTGTTCCAGCGGGAAACCGGGTTGAGCTTTCGAGGGTGGCGCCAGCGGATGCGGTTGCTGTCGTCATTGAGTTTGCTGGAGGAGGGGGACAGCGTGACGAATGCCGCGCTGTCTTGCGGGTATGACTCGACGTCGGCGTTTATTGCGGCGTTCAAAGGCCTGTTCGGGTTTACCCCCGGTGAACTGTTCAAGCAGTAACGGCCCCATCGCGGGCAAGCCTTGCTCCTACAGGTGTTATGTCGTGCCCAATTTCGGTACTGACGCGAACTTGTAGGAGCAAGGCTTGCCCGCGATTGGCCGCGCAGCGGCCACCGGAGTTCTGAATCAGGTTCTGAAGCGCCGAACCAACCCATCCAGCTCATTCGACAACCCGGCCAGACTCTGCGAATCCAGCCGCGCCGAGTTCGCCAGTTCCGCCACCAACTGCGCATCACCATGAATCTGGCTGATGTGCCGATTGATGTCTTCAGCCACCTGATGCTGTTCTTCCGCCGCAGTAGCGATCTGGGTGTTCATGTCGCGGATCACGTCGACCGACTCACGAATCAGCCCGAAACTGCTGCGTGCTTCACCGATCCGCGTCACCGATTGCTGGGACACTTCCAGGCTCGCATGCATTTGCTGAGTCACCTGACTGGTACGTTTGGCGAGGTTGCCCAGCAAACCGTCGATTTCCGCCGTGGAGTCCGCCGTGCGTTTGGCCAGCGCCCGAACTTCATCGGCCACCACCGCAAACCCACGACCCTGTTCACCGGCCCGCGCCGCTTCAATGGCCGCGTTCAGCGCCAGCAGGTTGGTCTGTTCGGCAATCGAGCGAATGGTCCCGAGGATTGACTGAATGTCATTGCTGTCGCGTTCAAGCTGTTGCATCGACTGGGCCGACTGTTCGATTTCCTGGCTCAAGCGATCGACGCTGGTCACGGCCGCATCAATTTGCTGCTGACCTTCACGTGCCTGACGCTGGCCGCTGTCGGCCGATTCCGCCGCCTGGCTGCAAGAGCGCGCGACTTCGTTGGCGGTGGCGACCATTTCGTGGAACGCCGTGGACACCATGTCCACCGCTTCACGCTGACGCCCGGCCGCTTCGGCCATGTCGCTGGAGACCTGGGTCGAACTCTTGGAGGTGGCGAGGATCTTGGTCGCGGCGCCGCCAATGCTCTGGATCAGGTTGCGAATCGCCGCCAAAAACTGGTTGAACCAGTTGGCCAGTTGCGCGGTTTCGTCGCTGCCACGGATTTGCAGGTTCTTGGTCAGGTCGCCTTCACCTTGGGCAATGCCTTCCAGACCGCTGGCCACGCTGCGGATCGGCCGCACGATGAGGCTGGCGAAACTGGCGCCGACGATGGCGAAGAACACGGCCAGCACGGCGGCGATGATCGCGATCAACCAGGTCAACTGGGTGGCCGAACTCATCACGTCGGTCTGCTTGATCAGACCGATAAAGGTCCAGCCCAGCTGCTCCGACGGCCAGACGTTGGCCATGTAGCGTTCGCCGTTCAGCTCAACTTCCACCAGCCCCTTGCCAGCCTTGGCCAGTTGTGCGTAGCCGTCGCCGAGGCTGCTCAGCGCTTTAAAGTTGTGTTCCGGTTGCTTCGGATCGACCAGCACGGTGCCGGTGTTTTCCAGCAGCATCAGGTAGCCGGTTTCACCGAGCTTGATCTGCTTGACGATTTCGGTGAGCTGCTTGAGCGTCACGTCGATGCTGACCACGCCGCCATTGGTACCCAACTTGTTGTCGATGGTGCGCACGGTACTGACGTACGTCGCGTCGTCCTGGGCCCAGTAATAGGCCTCAGTGCGCAACGGTTTGCCCGGTTTGGCCTGGGCAGCCTTGTACCAGGGGCGCTGGCGCGGGTCGTAATTGCTCAGCTTCGCATCGTCCGGCCAGGACACATAACCGCCCGCCGCAGTGCCGAGAATGGCGTAGGCGTAGGACGGGTGACTGTTACCCAGGTCCTGAAGGAGGCCGAAGACCTTTTTGTCCATCTCACCTTGAGGAATGCTCTCAGCGTTGGCGCTCATGTACGTCTTGAGGCTGTCGTCGGAGTTCTTGATCAGCGGTTGGGTCGCCAGGTAATCCACGTTCTGGCTGATGCCGTCAAAGAACAGTTGCATGGCGTTGCTGACCTGACGAATCTCGCGGCCACTGCCGTCAACGAAACTGTCCTTGGCATCACTGCGCAAGTTCAGCACAACCAGGGTAGCGACCAGCACCACCGGCAAGCAGGCGATGATTGCAAACGCCCAGGTCAACTTCTGTTTGATGTTCATCCGCGCTCCAGATTTTTCTTGTAGGCCCACGCAGTGCAGATGACTCGCGGATTATTGGCAGCCGTAAACGTTCTTGATCGACCCGGTTCCGTGAGTGCGCCATCGTTGTTGTAGTCGAAACGATTGTCGGACAAATCACTTTGTCTATGATGACTTCGGCTGATAGAGGCGGAAATTGAGGCCTGTTAAGAAAAATCCTACGAAGGGTATGAATCGAGATGTCAGCTTCTGTCGCAAATACCCGCTTAGCCCTTCAGCAACAAGTGACGCAGGGTCAGCTATGATCTGTGGCGGCCGATGACGACCGGCGGTTGTTGACCGATTAATCCGGCACATTGTGTGCTTGTTGACGGTTACTGGAAGGTTCATAGGTCGGCAACCCCTCCCCCGAATGGGTGGATTGCCGTATAACGAATGACTTTCGCGTGTTTGGTAATAAAGGACCCCCAATAAAAGCTGATGAAGACTCCAAAACGCATTGAACCCCTGATCGAGGACGGTCTGGTCGACGAGGTGCTGCGCCCACTCATGAGTGGTAAAGAAGCAGCTGTTTATGTGGTGCGCTGCGGCAACGAGTTACGTTGCGCGAAGGTCTACAAGGAGGCGAATAAACGCAGTTTCCGTCAGGCGGCCGAGTATCAGGAAGGCCGCAAGGTACGCAACAGCCGTCAGGCTCGAGCGATGGCCAAGGGCTCCAAGTTCGGCAAGAAAGAAACCGAAGATGCCTGGCAGAATGCCGAAGTGGCGGCGTTGTTCCGTCTGGCCGGTGCTGGCGTCCGGGTTCCTCAGCCGTACGACTTCCTTGAAGGCGTGCTGCTGATGGAACTGGTGGCCGATGAGTACGGTGATGCCGCGCCGCGTCTGAACGACGTGGTGCTGGAACCGGATCAGGCTCGCGAGTATCACGCGTTCCTGATTTCGCAGATCGTGCTGATGTTGTGTACCGGTCTGGTGCACGGTGACCTGTCGGAGTTCAACGTACTGTTGACCCCGACCGGCCCGGTGATCATCGACCTGCCGCAAGCGGTCGACGCGGCTGGCAACAACCACGCGTTCAGCATGCTGGAGCGGGATGTGGGCAACATGGCGTCCTACTTCGGGCGGTTTGCGCCGGAGTTGAAAAAGACCAAGTACGCCAAGGAAATGTGGGCCCTGTTCGAAGCCGGCACCTTGCACCCGGCCAGCATCTTGACCGGCGAGTTCGATGAGCCGGAAGAGTTGGCCGATGTGGGCGGGATCATGCGCGAGATCGAGGCGGCACGCCTTGATGAAGAGCGCAAGCAAGCGATCCGCGCTGCTGACGACGCGCCACCGAGCAAAGCCGAAGAACCGCCTCCGCCCTGGATGCAGTGATCGGCTAACGAAAAACCCGGCTTCGGCCGGGTTTTTTGTAGATGCCTGCCACTCATCCCCAAACGCTGAAGAACCAATGTGGGAGCGGGCTTGCTCGCGAATGCGGTAGATCAGTCGACATTGATGTTGGAGACACACCGCATTCGCGAGCAAGCCCGCTCCCACATTGGATTCTTGGTGTAACAGAGTTTTGTGTTCTCCCTGCTGCTCCCCACACTCAAGGACTGAATGTGAACTCCACCCGCAACGCCCAACTGATCATCACCGCCCGCCTGATCTCTGACTTCGGCGCCTTCCTCAACATGGTCGCCCTGGCCACCTACGTCTACCTGCTCAGCAACAGCGCCATGAGCGTCGGCATCTTCCTCGCCAGCCGTGTGGCCGGCGGGATATTCGCCAGTCTCATCGGCACCAGGTTTTATCGCCGCTGGGCCGGGCGCCTGCCGCTGGTTGCCTTCGACCTGTTACGCGCCGGGCTGCTGGGCCTGCTGCTGGTGCTGCCGGTCGCCCAGCAGATGCTGCTGTTACCGGTGATCGCTTTCGGTCTGGGGTTCGGCAACTCAATGTTCGCCATCGGCCTCAACAGTCAGTTGCCGCACTTGATCGAGGCTGAGCATTTGCTCAAGACCAACGCCTGGATCACCTCGGCGTCGTCGGCAGCCATGGTCGGCGGAAGTCTGGTGTCAGGGCTGTTGGTGGCAGCATTCGGCTTTGAAACAGTGTTTGCATTGAACGTGGTCACTTATCTGTTGGCCGCGCTGTTCATCTTGCCGCTGCGTTTTTCACACCCTGCGCCCGGTGACGAACCGATTCACGAACGGGGTGAGTGGGCGGCCCTGCTCCAGGGGCTGCGCAGCACACCGGTGGTGGCGGCGATGCTCGCCGTGGCGATGGCCGACACCCTTGGCAGTGCCGCGCACAACGTGGGTTTTCCGATTATTTCCAAACTGCTGACGCCCGAGTCGGCCAGCACCACGCTGGGCCTGATGCTGGCGGTCTGGGCCAGTGGAAAACTCATCGGTGCACGCATCGCCAGCCGGCTGAAAGGCTCGGATAACGTGAACCTGGAGCGGCGATTCTTCTTTGGTGTGTTGCTGATGTCCTGCGGCTTCATCCTGATGTTTCAGCAGCAGACCCTTTACGGACTGCTTTTGTTTTCGCTGCCGGCGGGGTTGGGCGACGGTTTCTCGGAAGTCGGCCTGATGTCGCGCCTGCAACGTGAACAGGACAGCCTGCGCCTGCCGATTTTCAGCTTCCTGACGCTGTTGCAAATGACCGGGTTCGGCGTCGGCATGCTGATCGCCGCGCCGTTTTATTCGTGGTGGACGCCGGGTGCCGTGGTGCTGTTGTTCCACGGCATTCCCCTCACCTCCTTGTTAGCGGTGAAGGGGCTGGCGATCAGGGGCGAGCGGGTGGTGCGCAACAGCCCGACTCCAGGTTCTTGAGGATCGGGCAGTCGGGACGGTGATCGCCGTGGCAGTGTTCGACCAGGTCCTGCAGGGTGTCGCGCAGTTGGCCGAGTTCGCGGATTTTCTGGTTCAGTTCGTCGATGTGCTGACGGGCCAGGGCCTTCACGTCGGCGCTGGCTCTTTGGCGGTCCTGCCAGAGGGTCAGCAGTTTGCCAACCTCTTCCAGTGAGAATCCCAGGTCGCGGGAGCGCTTGATGAACGCCAGGGTATGCAGGTCATCGTCGCCGTACACCCGATAGCCGCTGTCGGTACGATGGGCGGCCTTGAGCAAGCCGATGGATTCGTAATAACGGATCATCTTCGCGCTCAGGCCGCTTTGGCGGGCCGCTTGGCCGATGTTCATCGGTTGTCCTCCGGATCCTTGGGTTTCCAGGTTTTCAACAGTAACGCATTGCTCACCACACTGACGCTCGACAACGCCATGGCCGCACCGGCCAGCACCGGGTTGAGGAAGCCGAACGCTGCCAGCGGAATGCCGATCAGGTTGTAGACGAAGGCCCAGAACAGGTTCTGACGAATCTTCGCGTAGGTTTTGCGGCTGATCTCCAGCGCCGCCGGCACCAGCCTTGGGTCGCCGCGCATCAGGGTGATCCCGGCCGCGTGCATCGCAACGTCGGTGCCGCCGCCCATGGCGATACCGATGTCGGCGGCGGCCAGGGCGGGTGCGTCGTTGATGCCGTCGCCGACCATCGCTACCACGCCGGTTTTTTTCAGGTCGGCGACGGTGGCGGCTTTGTCCGCCGGCAGTACTTCAGCGTGAACATCCGTGATGCCCAGCGCCTCGGCAACCACTTTGGCGCTGCCGCGATTGTCGCCGGTCAGCAGGTGGCTGCTGATGTGGCGGGCGTTGAGTTGTTGCACGGCTTGCAGCGCGCCGGGTTTGAGAGTGTCGCCGAAAGCGAAGAGGCCCAGCACCCGAAGTTCGGGGCTTTGCTCGATCAGCCAGGACAGGGTCCGGCCTTCGGTTTCCCACGCGGCAGCAGAGTCCGCCCATTCACCGGTGCTCAAGCCGCTCTCTTCCAGGAGACGACGATTGCCCAGCGCCAATCGACGACCGTCCAGAGTGCCCGCGATGCCACGGCCGGTCAGGGACTGGCTGTCGCTGACATCGGCCACGGTCAAGCCGCGTTCGGCGCAAGCGTCCAGAACCGCCTTGGCCAGTGGGTGTTCGCTGCCGCGTTGCAGGGCGCCAGCCATTTGCAGCAGGGCCGCTTCGTCATGGTTAATTGCGCTCAAATGAGCGATTCGCGGAGTACCCGACGTCAGCGTGCCAGTTTTGTCGAAGACCACCGCACTGACTTCATGGGCACGTTCCAATGCTTCGGCGTCCTTGATCAGAATCCCGTGGCGCGCCGCCACCCCAGTCCCGGCCATGATTGCCGTTGGTGTGGCCAACCCCAGGGCGCACGGGCAAGCGATCACCAATACCGCCACGGCATTGATCAGCGCCGTTTCCATCGGCGCGCCGTACAACCACCAACCGATCAAGGTTGCCAGCGCAATCAGCAGAACCGTTGGCACGAACACCTGGCTGACTTTATCCACCAGTTTCTGAATCGGAGCCTTCGCCGCTTGAGCGTCTTCCACCAGGCGGATGATGCGGGCGAGCACGGTTTCCGCGCCCAAGGCCAGGGTGCGAACGAGCAACCGGCCTTCACCATTGATCGCGCCGCCGGTGACCTTGTCGCCGGGTTGTTTGGGCACCGGCAGGCTTTCGCCGCTGATCAGCGCTTCGTCGGCGTGGCTCTGGCCTTCGACCACTTCACCGTCCACTGGGAAGCGTTCGCCGGGCTTGACCATCACCAGATCATTCAGACGCAAGGTGCTGATCGCGACATCCTGCTCGCGGCCATCGATCACCTGAATCGCTCGCTCCGGGCGCAAGGCTTCGAGTGCGCGAATGGCACTGGCGGTCTGGCGCTTGGCGCGGCTTTCCAGGTATTTGCCCAGCAGCACCAGGGCGATCACCACCGCCGAGGCTTCGAAATACAGGTGCGGCATGCGCCCGGCGGCGGTGGCCCATTCATAAAGGCTCAAGCCATAACCGGCGCTGGTGCCCAACGCGACCAGCAAATCCATGTTGCCGGCACCGGCGCGTACGGCTTTCCAGGCTGCGACGTAAAAGCGTGCACCGAAGATGAATTGCACTGGTGTGGCCAGCGCGAATTGCACCCAGGCCGGGAGCATCCAGTGCACGCCGAATGGTTGCAGCAACATCGGTAGCACCAACGGCGTGGCGAGGACGATCGCCATGATCAAGGCCCAACGCTCGCGATGCAGGCGTTGTTGTTGATCATCGGTTTGCGGGTGTTCGACTTCCCAGACACTGGCGCTGTAGCCAGCCTTGGTTACGGCAGCGATCAAGGTTTGCGGATCGATCTGGCCGAGCAGCTCAAGGTGAGCGCGTTCATTGGCCAGGTTGACGCTGACGCTTTTGACCCCCGGCACCTTGGCCAGCGCTCGTTCGACCCGGCCGACGCAGGAAGCGCAGGTCATGCCGTCGATGCTCAATTCCAGACTGTGCTGCGGCACGCTGTAACCCGCCTGCTGCACCGCGTCCATCAAGGCCGGCAGGCTGTCGCTGGGCGCTTGAACCCGGGCCTGTTCGGTGGCCAGGTTGACACTGACGGCAGAGGCGCCGATGACTTTGCTCAAGGCACGCTCGACACGCCCGGCGCAACTGGCGCAGGTCATGCCGGCAATCGGCAGATTGAAAGTGGTGGATTCGGACATCGGTCACGCTCCCTGTAGAAGATACCTACAGGATCAACCTTGCCATGCGGGTAAGGTCAAGCGCCAATCTACAAATTGCCACAGGCCGGGTTCAGGTCGGGCAGGGGGAGCGAGTCGCGCCCTTCGCGAGCAAGCCCGCTCCCACATTTAACCGCGTTCTCCTAGAAGAATACGGTCGTATGTGGGAGCGGGCTTGCTCGCGAAGAGGCCATCACAGCGAACACAAATGTGAACGTCAATAGTCCAGGGCAGTGGGTTTCAAGTACATCCCTTCCTGCGTCATCGCAATCCGGAACTTCAGCACGTCACCGGCCTTGAGCGTGATGTTCTGCGAACCCGGGGCGAGCATGCCCGGGTTGCAACCCGACGCCTGGCCCGGCAGCAGCTTCAGGCGCAAGGACACATTGCCCGGCGGCAGATTGAACGAGGTGCTTTGCTCCTGGAATAACCGCGCCGACAACTGATCGTGAATGTACACGCCGATCTCGCAGGAGGTCGCAACTTCCAGGCGCTCGCGGGAAATGATCAGTACGCCATAGTCCTCCCCGGCGGCTTGAACCGAAGGTGTCGCGGCAAATAGGCTGAGAAAGCCAAACAGGCTGAGAGCTGACCAGCGCATGGCTGAATCTCCTGATGTCGAGTCATTGATGGACGCAGCTTGGCCGAGCGCGGCGCTGATTGCCAGCCCGGCAGCGCACTTCAGAACTTGACCTTGCCATGGTGGCAAGCTCGAGACTGCACGCAACTTCACGAAAGGAGTCATCCCATGCAAGTGTTCAACGTTCAAGGCATGTCCTGCGGTCACTGCGTCAAAGCCATCACTCAGGCGCTGCAAGCCAAGGATCCTGCGGCCAGCGTGCGGATCGATCTGGCCGCGAAAGAAGTCGGCGTCGAGAGCGCTTTGTCGGCGGATCAGGTGATCGCGGTGATCACCGAAGAAGGCTACCAGGCAAAGGTTGCCTGAGCCCCATCCTAGTAGGAGCCGAGCTTGCTCGCGATAGCGGTGGAGCATTCAACATCTCTGTGACTGTTCTATCGCTATCGCGAGCAAGCTCGGCTCCTACAGGTTCGGTGTTTTAACTGACAGGCATCAATTGTCTGAGGGGTTTTAATAGTTAGCGACCTAACGGAATGTTCAAGGCGTCCCTGCGCGGCTAGACTGTCGGCCTGCCGACTCACGCCCAACTGGATTCCTGATGAACCTGCGTACCATTTTGATTCTTGGCGCCTTGAGCGCCTTCGGTCCGCTGGCGATCGATTTCTATCTGCCGGCGTTCCCGGCGATGGCGCTCGCCTTCGGCACCGATGAAAAACACGTTCAGCTGACTCTGGCGGCGTATTTCCTTGGCTTGTCCATCGGTCAACTGGCTTACGGCCCGGTGGCGGATCGCTTCGGGCGTCGCATTCCCTTGCTGACCGGCGTCGGCTTATTCACCGCCGCCTCCCTGGCCTGCGCCTATGCGCCGAACCTCGAATGGTTGATGGGCGCACGTTTCGTTCAGGCATTGGGCGGGTGTGCGGGGATGGTGATCTCCCGCGCGATTGTCAGCGATAAATGCGATGCAGTGGGGTCGGCGAAGGTCTTTTCGCAGCTGATGCTGGTGATGGGCCTGGCGCCGATTCTTGCGCCGATGCTGGGCGGGCTGTTAGTCAACACCACAGGCTGGCAGTCGATCTTTCTCGTGCTGACCGGTTTCAGTGCGCTGGCAGGGTTGGCGGTGGCGCTCGGATTGCCGGAAAGTCTGCCGGCCCATGTGCCGCGTCAACCATTGTCCGGGGCGTTGCGTCAGTACGGTCGACTGTTGTCGGACCGGGTGTTCCTCGGCCACGCCCTGACCGGTGGTATCGCCATCGCCGGGATGTTTGCCTACATCGCCGGTTCACCGTTCGTCTTCATCAAACTGTATGGCGTGCCGGCCGAGCATTTCGGTTGGCTGTTCGGTACCAACGCGGCGGGTTTCATTCTGGTCGCGCAACTCAACGCGCGATTGCTGGCCAAGCGTGGCCCGGCGTTTCTGCTGGCACGCACCGTGTGGATCTACGTTGGCGCCGGTCTGGCGCTGCTGGCCGTCAGTTCGCTGCACACTGCGCAGCTATGGCCGTTGCTGATTCCGTTGTTTGTCTGCATCGCCAGCCTCGGTTGCATCCTCCCCAACGCCTCGGCCTGCGCCATGAACGGGCAGGGCGCGCGGGCCGGCAGTGCATCGGCGATGCTCGGTTGCCTGCAATTCAGCGTCGCCGCCGGGGCAGCCGCACTGGTGGGGGTTTTACACGACGGCAGCGCCATGCCGATGGCCATGGTCATCAGCCTGTGCGGAATTCTCGTGGTGAGCGTGGCGATGCTCACCCGGCGCTTGCAAAATGCCCGGGCGCTGGCGCAAGCCCAGGTCTGAGGATTGACTCAGCCAGCGGCACGCTGCTGGCGGTCAATAATTTGATGAGGTGCTTGTAGTCGCGCTTCAAGAGTGCGGGTGAAGGCGCGGGCTTCGGCTTCGCTGCGGAATGTCACGGCGTGTTGGTCCAGACGGACTTGCCACTGGGATTTTGCCAATTCTTTTATCAGGATCTTCATTGCTGATCTCTCCTCTCGTAAAAGATGTTACGTAAAAGACTGTGCCGCAGAGTCTCGATTGTAGACCTCAATACGATCGCAATTGTGACAAGGGTCAACTCTCGGACTGACGGTGTCGCCCATCTGGGCGACAACTGTGTCAGTTTGTTTCAGAACCCTTCGAGCACAATCTTGCCCTTGGACTTGCCGCTTTCCAGCAGCTCATGGGCGCGACGCAGGTTCGCCGCGTTAATGGTCCCGAAGTGCTCGCCGACCGTGGTCTTCAGCGTCCCGGCGTCGATCAGCTCAGCCACGCGGTTGAGCAATTTGTGCTGCTCGATCATGTCCGCGGTTTCGAACAGCGAGCGGGTGTACATGAACTCCCAGTGCAGCGACAGGCTCTTGCGTTTGAGTTTGGTCACGTCCAGCGCCTTCGGATCATCGATCAGGGCCAGTTTGCCTTGCGGCGCCAAAGCCTCGACCAACTGATCCAGGTGATGATCGGTCTGGGTCAGGCTGGCGACGTGGGTCACCTGATCGACGCCCGCGCGTTTGAGTTCTTCACTCAATGGCTGGCTGTGATCGATTACCAGGTCGGCACCCAGCTCACGAACCCAGCTCTGGGTTTGCGGGCGGGAAGCGGTGCCGATGACTTTCAGCCCGGTGAGCTGGCTGGCCAGTTGCGTGAGGATCGACCCCACACCGCCCGCGGCACCGACGATCAAAAGGCGCTGGCCTTCATCGGTTTTGCCTTCACGCACTTGCAGGCGTTCGAAGAGCAATTCCCACGCGGTGAGAGCGGTCAGCGGCAGCGCGGCGGCTTCGGCGAAACCAAGGGTTTTCGGCATATGGCCGACGATCCGCTCATCGACCACGTGCAGTTCGCTGTTGCCGCCAGCACGGGCGATGGAGCCGGCGTAGAACACTTTGTCGCCGGCCTTGAACAGCGTGACTTCACTGCCGACGGCCTTGACCACACCGGCCACGTCCCAGCCCAGCACTTTCGGCGCGCCCGCTTCAGGCTGGACGTTCTGGCGGACCTTGGTGTCCACCGGGTTGACCGAGATGGCTTTGACTTCCACCAACAAGTCGCGCGGGCCGGCAACCGGTTCTGGCAGTTCGATGTCTTGCAGAGCGTTTGAGTCGCTGATTGGCAACGAGGCGTAATAGGCAATGGCTTTCATAGGGGCTCCTGAAAAAGCAATAAGGAAGGAAGCAATCAGACGATGGAGCGCAGGCGCTTGAGGTCGAAGTGTTCGAGAAAGTCGCCAGCCTTGGCGCGGAAGTTCTGGATATGCGCGCTGTCGTCATGGGCTTGCAGGGCTTCGTCACTGCTCCATTTTTCGATCATGTAGAAGGCATGAGGATTGGCGAGGTCCTGGTGCAAGTCGTATTGACCGCAACCGGCCTCGGCGCGGGTCGGTTCCAGCAGCGCTCGCAGGTGCTGTTCGAGGGCGTCTTGCTGCCCGGCTTTGGCGATGAGGGTGGCGATAGCGGTAAAAGGCTGGGACATGTTCGGCTCCGGGAACGGGATGAATTCGATGGGACGGATGATTGGCTATTTCTCTGCAAGATAAAACCCGCTAAAAGAGCAGTCTCTTTCAATATTTTTTTGATAATCGAGGCTGAACGATGCTGCGTTTCGATGACTTGCAGTTGTTTGTCCGGGCGGCGGACCTGGGCAGTCTGTCAGCGGCGGCACGCGGGATGGACATGTCGGCCGCGGTGGCCAGTGCGGCGTTGAAACGCATCGAACAGCAACTCGGCGCCCGGTTGCTCGCCCGTTCTACCCGTAGCCTGCGCCTGACCGCTGAAGGCGAGGGGTTTCTCGAATACGCTCGGGCCGCCTTGAGCAATCTCGATGAGGGCCGTCGTTTGTTGGCCAGCGGTCAGGACCAGGTCAGCGGGATTTTGCAGCTGTCGGCGCCTTCGGACTTTGGCCGCAATCTGCTGCTGCCCTGGCTGGACGAGTTTCAGCGAGAGCATCCGAAGCTTACGGTGCGTTTGCTGTTGGGCGACCGCATCGCCGACCTGTTCCGCCAACCGGTGGACATTGCCCTGCGGTACGGCGAGCCGGAAGACTCAAGCCTGGTGGCGCTGCCCATCGCCCCGCAGAACCGCCGCGTCCTTTGTGCCGCCCCGAGTTACCTGGCCCGGCATGGCGAGCCGCGGCAACTGGAGCAATTGGCTCAGCACAACTGCCTGCTGTTCATGCTCGGTAGCCGGGTCCACGATCATTGGAGTTTCCACGACGGCAAACGCGAGGTCAGCCTGACCGTCAGCGGCGATCGTTTCAGCGATGATGCCGATGTCGTGCGGCTGTGGGCCGTGGCAGGTGCCGGGATCGCCTACAAATCCTGGCTCGATGTCGCGGCCGATGTGCTGGCCGGTCGGTTGAAAGTGCTCATGCCGGAACTGCTCTGTGAGCGCGCACCGCTGAATTTGCTGTGCGCCCATCGCGCACAATTGAGTAAGCCGGTGAACCTTTTGCGGGAAATGCTTGCCAGCCGATGCGCCCGCTTGAGTAGCCAATTTCCGACGTTATCGGACGCCGATCATTAGTCGCAGGCAAATAGCGAAATTTCACTCAGGAACTATCACCACCAACGGTTTCCCAAGGGCAGGAACCGGCGGTTAACCCGCATATACTAGCGCTCGCCTCATGTACGCACCGTCGATCTCGCAATGGCGAGTCCACATCCGAGTCAGCCAGGCCCCAAGGTCAATCGCCGTGGCTTTGCGAAACCTGCAAGCATGGCCTGTGCGATTGGCCGGCTTTGCCCGGTTTATGGCGGTTTCAACGCCTTGGCCGACGACACATTACTGGTCAAGATGTCTCTGAGCAGTAGACGAAACGATTCAACAGGGAGTGAATACATGGAACATGCACCTTGCATCAGCCAGATCGCCACGTTGCTGGCTGACCCAAAGCGCAGCGCAATGATGTGGGCCTTGATGGACGGCTCGGCGCGGCAAACCGAAGAGCTGGCCTTGTTGGCCGGCTTGTCACCGTCTTCGGCCAGTGCGCATCTGGGGCGATTGTCCGGCGGAGGTCTGTTGAAAGTCGAAATCCGCGGCCGCAAGCGGTTCTTCCGCCTTGCCGCACCCGAAGTGGGGGCCGCGATAGAGGCACTGGCCAGCGCCACCCTGGCCAGCACGCCTCGGGAAATCCCGGACGTTTTCAAGCGCACGACACCTATCGCCAAACCTCAGGCGGCGCCTTCGTCACTCTTGCGCGCCAGGCTTTGCGACGACCATTTGGGCGGCACCCTTGCCGCCGATCTTTACCAGCGTCTGCTGGATTCAGGCTGGATCGAACAGTTCGATCAGCGGGTCATGATCACCCACAAGGGCGCCACGCAGCTGGCGACACGGGGTGTGTTCATCCAGGCGCTGGCTCATCGCAATAGCCGAGTTGCCTGCGCTTGTCCGGACTGGAGCGAAAGACGCCCGCACATGGGCGGATCACTGGGTGCGGCGTTGCTGCAATTGTTCATGCAGTCAGGTTGGCTGAGCCTGCCCAACGAGTCTCGAGCCTTGCAGATCACTGCCGCGGGGCAGCGTGAAATCCATCGGTTCGCCAAAGAGACCGAGCTGGAAATGGCGTTGTAGACGCATCGAGGTCGACGTCCGAAGCGTCGGGCGTCGCTCAGAGCTGCGAACAGGTCGTATCCAGCAGTAACCCCCAGCAGCTATCGCGCACACTCGTCCGGGGACTTTCGGATTGGGGGAATGTGGCATGGAAACACGAGGCTTCAGCGCGGCAGAACGACTGGAACGGCTGCCCATCAGCGGTTATCACCGGATCATTTTCATCATCATTGCCCTGGCGTTTTTCTTCGACTCCATGGACCTGGCGATGATGACCTTCCTGCTCGGCTCGATCAAAACCGAGTTTGGCCTGAGCACGGCGCAGGCCGGGTTGCTGGCCAGTTCGAGCTTTTTCGGCATGGTCGTGGGGGCGTCACTGTCCGGGATGCTGGCCGACCGTTTCGGGCGCAAACCGGTGTTTCAGTGGAGCATCGTGCTGTGGGGGATCGCCAGTTATCTGTGCTCCACGGCGCAGAACGTCGAAACGCTGACGTTGTTTCGAATCCTGTTGGGGATCGGCATGGGCATGGAGTTTCCCATCGCTCAGTCGATGCTCTCGGAGCTGATCCCGGCCAAACGGCGGGGGCGCTACATTGCGTTGATGGACGGTTTCTGGCCGCTGGGTTTCGTCGCCGCCGGCGTACTGTCGTACTTCCTGCTGCCGGTGATTGGCTGGCGGGACATCTTCCTGGTGTTGGCGGTGCCGGCGGTGTTTGTCCTGGCGATTCGCTTTTTCATTCCCGAATCACCGCGCTGGCTGGAACAGGCCGGGCATCATGACGCGGCGGATAAGGTCTTGCTGCGCATCGAAGCTCGGGTCCGGACATCTCTGGGGCGTTCGGAGCTGCCTGAGCCGATCCGCCTGCCGAGAGTGGCCAGTACGCCAGGCAATTTCTTTTCCGCATTGCAGCAAATCTGGTCGCCGCTGTACCGCCAGCGCACGATGATGATCTGGAGCGTCTGGTTCTTTGCCTTGCTGGGGTTCTATGGCCTGACGTCCTGGCTCAGTGCCTTGCTGCAGCAGTCGGGTTTTGCCGTGACTCAGTCGGTGTATTACACGGTGCTGATTTCCCTCGGCGGGATTCCCGGTTTCTTGATGGCCGCCTGGCTGGTGGAGCGTTGGGGACGTAAACCGGTGTGCGTGGTGACGTTGCTCGGCGGCGGGGTGATGGCGTTTCTGTATGGTCAGAGCGCGGTGTTTGGCGGCAACGTCAGCCTGTTGATTGCGTCGGGGCTGCTGATGCAGTTCTTCCTGTTCGGCATGTGGGCGGTGCTTTACACCTACACGCCAGAGTTGTACCCGACATCGGCGCGGGCCACGGGCTCGGGTTTTGCTTCGGCGATTGGCCGCGTGGGTTCGTTGCTCGGGCCAATGGTGACCGGGCTGGTGTTCCCGATGACCGGGCAGGGCGGGGTGTTTGCGCTGGGGGCGATGTGTTTTGCGATTGCGGCAGGGGTGGTATGGGTGTTCGGGATGGAGACCCGGGGCAAGACGCTGGAAGAGTTGACTGAAGCAACCCCGATCTAAATGTGGGAGCGGCGGTGCGACGATTCGACTTGCTCGCGAAGGCGGTGTGTCAGCTACACAAATGTTGACTGACACTCCCTCTTCGCGAGCAAGTCGAATCGTCGCACCGCCGCTCCCACATTAGTTATGCGGTGAACCTTATGGTTTCACCAACCGTGCATCCAGGCTGTTCTGCGCCAACCGCTTGGCCTGATCCTGGGTCATACCCAAATGGGTATACAGCGCATGGAAGTTCTCGGTGACATAACCGCCGAAGTACGCCGGGTCATCCGAGTTCACGGTCACTTTCACGCCACGTTCCAGCATGTCGAGAATGTTGTGCTGAGACATGTGATCGAACACGCAGAGCTTGGTGTTCGACAACGGGCACACGGTCAACGGGATTTGCTCGTCGATGATCCGCTGCATCAAACGCTCGTCTTCGATGGCGCGCACGCCATGGTCGATGCGCTGGACTTTCAGCAAATCGAGGGCTTCCCAGATGTACTCGGGCGGGCCTTCTTCACCGGCGTGGGCGACGGTCAGGAAACCTTCGTGACGGGCACGATCAAACACGCGCTGGAACTTGCTCGGCGGGTGACCCATTTCCGAACTGTCCAGACCAACCGCGACAAACGCATCACGGAACGGCAGTGCCTGGTCGAGGGTTTTCTGGGCTTCTTCTTCGCTCAAGTGGCGCAGGAAGCTCAGGATCAAACCGCTGGTGATGCCCAGTTGCTGCTCGCCATCCTTCAACGCGGCGGCGATGCCATTGAGCACCACTTCGAACGGCACGCCACGGTCGGTGTGGGTCTGCGGATCGAAGAACGGTTCGGTGTGAATCACGTTCTGCGCCTTGCAGCGCAACAGGTAAGCCCAGGTCAGGTCGTAGAAATCCTGAGAGGTGCGCAACACGTCGGCGCCCTGGTAATACAGGTCGAGAAACTCTTGCAGGTTGTTGAAGGCGTAGGCCTTGCGCAGGGTTTCGACGTCGCTCCACGGCAGGGCGATCTTGTTGCGTTCAGCCAGGGCGAACAGCAACTCAGGCTCCAGCGAACCCTCAAGGTGCAGGTGCAGTTCTGCCTTGGGCAGGGCGTTCAGCCAGTCGTACATAGTCTTTTCTCATCAGGTGCAGATGGCGAGCATTCTACAGATGCCCGAGGAAACAATTAGCAAAACCTGACCAGCCGGTTCATCACAGCGCTTCCTGTTCCCGTCGATAGGCGTAGGTATCGGCGAACCGCGAGAGCAGGAATTCGGCGCAGGTGGTGGCCGGATACTTTGCCGAGTGCGGTTCATCCTGACAGCCGGGCAGGCATTCGATGACCGTGTCGGGGTGCGGCTCGGCGAAGAACGGCATCGAGTAACGGTCCACGCCGAGCGGGCTGATCACCCGATGCGGCGTCGACAGGTAACGGTCGTTGCTCCAGCGCGCCATCATGTCGCCGAGGTTGACCACGAACGTGCCGTCGATCGGCGGTGCATCGATCCACTCGCCTTTAACGTTTCGCACTTGCAGGCCGCCGGCGGCATCCTGATACAGCAGGGTGATGCAGCCGTAATCGGTATGGGCGCCGGCGCCTTGTTGCTCTTCGGAGCTGGCGGTGTGGCGCGGTGGGTAATGAATCATCCGTAGCACGCTGACCGGCTCAACGAAGCGGCTGTCGAAAAAGTCGCGCTCGATGACCAGCGCCACGGTTATGGCCCGTAACAGGGTTAGGGCCAAGGCCTGCATGTCGACGTAGTGCTGCTCCATCAGCAATTCCCAGCCGGGCATCGACGGATGACGGTTGGGGCCGCGCAGCGGTTTTTCCGCCAACACGTCAGGGTGATCGGCCGGCAGGTGCAGGCCCATGTCGAAGGTTTCTTTCAGGTCGCTGGGTTTGCCCGGGTCGAGTTGTTCAGTGGCGATGGCGCCATAACCGCGGTGGTGACGGGTTTGGGTGATGTCGATCTTGAGTTTTTCGGCGGAGGGCAGGGCGAAGAAACGTTGGGCACTGTCGAGTACGGCGTTAATGCGCGACCGACTGATCGGGTGGCCCTTGATGTAGAAAAAGCCCCACTCGCGGCAGGCGCGGTCGATTTGCGTGGCGATTGATTGCCAGTCACTTGCGTCTTCGCTGTAGAGCGGGCTGATGTCGATGATCGGGAGCTGGTTCATGCGCAGTCCTATAGAACGCTGGAAATCCAATGTGGGAGCGGGCTTGCTCGCGAAGACGGCAGAACATTCAACATTGATGTTGGCTGACACACCGCCTTAGCGAGCAAGCCCGCTCCCACAAGGGTTTTGTGTTGGGTGCGGAAAGTTACTTAGGCATGTCAGCCTTCATGCCTTCAACGTAGTAGTTCATCGATGCCAGCTCCGCATTGCTCGCCGTCGCGCCCGCCGCAATCTTCTCGACGCCTGCCTGATCCTTGATCGGTCCGGTGAATGGGTGGAAAGCACCGCTTTTGATGTCGGCAATGATCTGCTCTGCCTCGGCTTTCACCGGTGCGGGCACCAGATCGCTGATCGGCAACTCAACCGTACCTTCCTTCAAACCACCCCAGTAATCCTGCGATTTCCACAGGTGGTCGAGAACGCTTTGGGTCGCCTGAATGTAGTGCGGGCCCCAGTCGTTGACGATGGACGTCAGCACCGCTTTCGGCCCGAAGTGCGCCATGTCCGAAGCGTAGCCGACGGCATACACCCCGCGACGCTCGGCGGCCTGGATCGGCGCCGGGCTGTCGGTGTGCTGGAACACCACGTCCACGCCCTGATCGATCAACGCATTGGCGGCATCCGCCTCTTTGCCCGGATCGAACCAGGAGTTGACCCACACCACTTTGATCTCGGTGCCCGGGTTGTATTTGTTCAGGGCCAGTTGAATGGCGTTGATGTCGCGGATCACTTCCGGGATCGGGAAGGACGCGACGTAACCGATCTTCTTGGTCTTGGTCATCTTCGCCGCGAGGAAACCGCCGACGTAGCGACCTTCATACGTGCGCGCCAGGTAGGTGCCGAGGTTCTTGTCCTGCTTGTAGCCGGTGGCGTGTTCGAAGGTCACCGTGGGAAATTGCTTGGCGACTTTCAGGGTCGGGTTCATGTAGCCGAAGGACGTGGTGAAGATCAGGTCGTACTTGTCCTTGGCCATGTTGCGGATCACCCGCTCGGCATCGGCGCCTTCAGCGACGTTTTCCACATAGTTGGTAGTGATCTGGTTGCCGAATTTTTCCGCCAGCGCCTTGCGTCCTTGTTCATGCTGATACGTCCAGCCGTGATCGCCAATCGGACCGATGTAGACGAAGCCGACTTTCAGCGGGTCGGCGGCACTGGCAGTCAGGCTTGCGCTCAGACCGATGGCTGCGGCGACGGCGCAAAGCAGCTTCTTCAACGGACGTTTGTGCATGAATCCACTCCCTATTGTTTTGAGGTTGGAGGGGGTAATGCAAATTGCTGACCAACAGGACAACAAACGGCTTGAAACCGCGTAACGGCCATCGCGGGCAAGCCTTGCTCCTACAAGTGCACCGCAAACCCGTAGGAGCCGAGCTTGCTCGCGATGAGGCCCTTGAGGCCGATAAAAGTGCATGGCCTGGCACGGCTGCCATCCACTGGTGCGCTAAGGTGTAACGAAACGTTAGCGCCGCCCCGCAGTCAGTAGCTCATCATCCCGGTTTCGCTTCATACGGCAAAAAGGCCCGCAATGCTCACACTCCTCAAGCAAGAAAAGTTTCTGCTGCTGGCCGTGATCGCCGCCGCCGTCGCCTACCCGCTGGAGCACTGGATGCTGCACAGCGGCCAACCCATCGCGTTGACCGCCGGCCTCGTACTGATCGCCTTCATCGTCGTTGCCTCCATGCGCGTCGCCCATCACGCCGAACTGCTCGCAGAAATAGTCGGCGACCCTTACGGCACGATGATCCTGACCCTGGCCGCCGTGCTGGTAGAAGTGGTGATCCTGGCGATCATGATGAGCAACGAAGCCTCGCCGACCCTGGTACGCGACACGATTTATTCGGCGGTGATGCTCGACATCAACGGCATCCTCGGCCTCGCTGCGTTGATGGGCGGGCTCAAGCACGGCGAACAGTCCTACAACGACGATTCGGCCCGCAGTTACAGCGTGATGATTCTCACCGCCATGGGCGTTTCCATGGTGGTGCCGGAGTTCATCCCCGAGGGCAGCTGGAAACTCTATTCGGCGTTCACCATTGGTGCGATGGTCGTGCTTTACACCCTGTTCCTGCGCATGCAGGTCGGGCCGCACAGTTATTTTTTCAGCTACAGCTACCCGGAAAAACGTCGCAGGAAAGTCCCGGAGGAGGAGCCTGAACCGGTCAATCTGGGGCTGAGTATCGGGACATTGGTGTTCGGCGTGGTGGTGATCGGCGCCTTGGCCGAGGTGATGTCCAAGACCCTCGATCTGGGCCTCGAAGGGACGGGCGCACCGCCGGTGATCACGGCGATCCTGGTGGCGGCAATCTCGGCGGCGCCGGAAATTCTGACCGCGTTGCGGGCGGCACTGGCCAACCGCATGCAGTCTGTGGTCAACATCGCCATGGGCGCGTCACTGTCGACGGTCATCCTGACCGTGCCGGTGATGGAAGCGATGGCGCTCTACACCGGCCAGCCGTTCCAGATGGCGATGACCCCGGTGCAGACCGTGATGGTCTTCCTCACCCTGATCGTCAGCGCGATCAACCTCAACGATGGCGAAACCAATGCCATCGAAGGCATGACCCACTTTGTGCTGTTTGCGACATTCATCATGTTGTCGCTGCTCGGCCTCTAAACACACCACAAAACCAATTGTGGGAGCGAGCCTGCTCGCGATAGCGGTGTGTCAGACACCATTGATGTCGACTGACACTCCGTCATCGTCGGAACGCCGCCCGGAGCAGGCTCGCTCCCACTGGTTTTGGTTGGGGTTGTATCAGACGCCCGCAATCAACTGCCGAGCCGCCTGGCTGTGATCGGCAATCAGGCCTTTGAGGTCCAGCCCTTCAACCTGCCCATCAATCACCCGCCACTTGCCGCCAACCATCACCCGATCCGCCCGATCAGCGCCGCATAGCAGCAATGCCGACACCGGATCATGACTGCCGGAAAACCGCAGCTCATCGAGCTTGAACAGCGCCAGGTCCGCCTGCTTGCCCACCGCCAGTTCGCCGATATCAGTACGCCCGAGCAAACTCGCCGAACCCTTGGTCGCCCAACCCAAAACCAATTCCGGCGTGATCTTCTCGGCGCCATAACGCAGCCGCTGAATGTACAGCGCCTGACGGGTTTCCAGCATCATGTTCGACGCATCGTTGGACGCCGAACCGTCCACGCCCAAGCCCAGCAAGGCGCCCGCAGCGGTCAGGTCCAGCGTCGGGCAGATGCCGGAAGCCAGACGCATGTTCGAACTCGGGCAATGGCAAATGCCGGTGCCGGCGGCGCCGAGGCGAGCGATTTCGTCCGGGTTGAAGTGGATGCCGTGAGCCAGCCAGGTGCGCGGGCCAAGCCAGCCGACGCTGTCGAGGTAATCCACAGTGCGCAGGCCGAAGCGCTGCAGGCAGAAATCTTCTTCGTCGAGGGTTTCGGCCAGATGGGTGTGCAGGCGCACGTCGAGTTTGTTCGCCAGTTCGGCGCTGGCGGACATGATTTGCGGGGTCACCGAGAACGGTGAGCAGGGGGCGAGGGCGATCTGGATTTGCGCGCCATCGCCACGCTCGTGGTATTCGCCGATCAAGCGTTGGCTGTCGGCGAGGATCACTTCGCCTTCCTGCACGGTCTGCTGCGGCGGCAGGCCGCCGTCCTTTTCGCCAAGGCTCATGGAACCGCGCGTCAGCATGGCGCGCATGCCCAGTTCGCGGACGCTCTCGACCTGCACGTCGATCGCATTTTCCAGGCCTTGCGGAAACAGGTAATGGTGATCGGCTGCGGTGGTGCAGCCGGACAGCAGCAATTCGGCCAACGCGACTTTGCTGGCGAGGGCGAGTTTTTCAGGGGTGAGGCGAGCCCAGACCGGGTAAAGAGTTTTCAGCCACGGGAACAACGGCTGATTGACCACCGGCGCCCAGGCGCGGGTCAGGGTTTGATAGAAGTGGTGATGGGTGTTGATCAGTCCCGGCAAGATCACATGCTCACGGGCATCGAAGACTTGTCCACAGGGCGCGGAAGGTTGCTGGCCGGCGGCGAGCACTTCGACGATCAAACCGTCTTGCAGCACCAGGCCGCCACGGGCATCGAGGCCATTGGCAGTGAAGATCGCAAGGGGATTTTTTAACCAGGTACGGGTCGCAGGCATGTTGGCCGGCTCCTCTGAAAGTGGGGTTCAGGTTAGCCAGCTCAGTGATTACCCTGTCTGCTGATCCAGGGTCGCCGCGGGGACGAGGTGCGGAGTTTCATTCAAAACCGCGCTGCGGGCAAGCCCGGCCCGACCAGGCGACGCAAAACCCCTGTGGGAGCGGGCTTGCTCGCGAATGCGGTGCGTCATGCAACATTGATGTCGACTGACACTCCCTCTTCGCGAGCAAGCCCGCTCCCACAGTAGACGATGGGTTACCAAGGAATGGTTTCACCCCGGTAATTCACAAAATGATGCCCGCCCTTGCCGGTATACGCATTCACCTGATCGACCAACCCACGCGTGCTGGTGTCCACATCAATGTCGGCACCTTCACCGCCCATGTCGGTCTTCACCCAACCCGGATGCAGCGACAGCACGGTGAGTTTCTGCTCGCCCAACTGAGTGACGAAGCTATTGGTCATCGAGTTCAGCGCCGCTTTGCTCGCCTTGTACAACGCCAGCTCCGGCGCATCCGGCATGGTCACGCTGCCCAGCACCGAACTCATGAACGCCAGCACGCCGCTGTCCGGACGAATCTGCCCGACAAAGCGTTGAGCCAGATTGATTGGCGCCACCGCATTGGTGAAGAACAGTTGCCCGACTTCGGCCAGCGTCGCGCCGCCCGGTGTTTGAACGTCCGGGCCTTTAACCCCGGCATTCACGAACAACAGATCAAACACTTCGCCCTTGAGCTGTTGGCTCAGAGCGATGACCGCTTGCTGATCGTCCATGTCGAGTTTTTCGATCCGCACCTTGCCCAAGGCCTGCAAGGCTTCGGCGTTCTGCGGGTTGCGCACGGTGGCGGTGACCTGCCAACCGTCGGCCAGCAGGGTTTTCACCAGACCGAGGCCCAGGCCTCGGGAGGCGCCGATGATGAGTGCGGTTTTTGCCGTAGACATAAGTGGCTTCCTTGAAAAATGAGGATCACGGATTCAATGGACAACGCTGACCGAGCCGTTGCTGCAACTCCTGACGCAGCGCGCCGAGTTCGTCGATTCGGGTTTCGATCAGTTTGAGTTTGTCTTGCAGCAATTGCGTGACGGCGCTGTCCGGATCGGGCGACTGCCATAACGCGGCGACGCTGTTGCCGATCTCGCCGAGGGTAAAGCCCAATCGCTGAGCGGTCTTGATGTACAGCACCAGTTGCACCATGTCCGCCGGATAGTCGCGATAACCGTTGGCGCTGCGTTGCGCCGCAATCAATCCGCGCTGCTCGTAGAAACGCAGCGTGTCGCGGCTGACGGCGCTGGCCTGGGCTAATTCACCGATGCGCATCATGACTTCTCGAGAGGGCTTGACCCTGGAGCATACTCCAGGCTTTAGCCTTGTTGCTCCCTGAATTTATGGAGCAAAACGGATGTGGACTTCAACGCAATATCGCCGGTTGGTGAAGGGTAGTGCCTGGTATGACTTGATCGTGACGGCGGCGTTTGTCACGCCGTGGAGCTTTGCGGCGTTGCATGCCGTTTTGTCGAGTGTGAGTCAGGCGTTCAATTTGTCCGGCGAGTTGCCGCCGTTTGAGCCGATGCACTTGCTGATGGCCAATCTGTTGGGGTCGATTGTCTGCGTGTGGGCGGTGCTGCGGATTCGTGATCCGCAGCAGGTGTATGGGCGGTATGACGCCGTCGGTAGATTTCTGTTTTCGGCTTGGCAGCTCTATGCCTTGCTCCATGGCGCGAGCTCTTTGTTGGTGATCTTCTTGATCTTTGAATTGGCGTGGGGCGTTGTTCAGGTGTTGCCCGTGAGGGCGCCTTCGCGAGCAAGTCGAATCGTCGCACCGCCGCTCCCACAGTAGATGTGGGTTGATCACAAAAACCAGGCTCGACTCGGTCCAAGTGTGGGAGCGGGCTTGCTCGCGAAGAGGCCGGTGCAGACAACTACTAATGCCCGGCCTGCCACGGTTTCCCCAACGACACCGGCGCATACAACCGCGTACGCAGCGCATCCCGGGACAACAGCACCAACACCACAATGGTCGCGACATACGGCAGCATCGCCAGCAGACTCGACGGAATCGCCAGCCCCAACCCCTGCGCCACCAAATGCAGAATGCTGGCGAGTCCGAACAGATACGCCCCCAGCAGCAATCGCCACACCCGCCAACTGGCAAACACCACCAGTGCCAGGGCAATCCAGCCACGCCCGGCGCTCATGTTCTCCGCCCACATCGGCGTATAAGCCAGCGACAAATAAGCCCCGGCCAATCCAGCCATCGCCCCGCCAAACAGCACCGCCAGCGTGCGCACGCCCAACACCGGTAAACCCATCGCACTGGCCGCGTCCGGATTTTCGCCGACCGCCTGAATGATCAGCCCAACGCGACTTTTCACCAGCACCCAGGCCACCAGCGCAAACAGCGCGAACGACACATACACCAGCTGATCCTGTGCAAACAGCATCCGTCCGATCAGCGGGATTTCACTCAAATAAGGAATCGCCACCGGCTCAAAACCGGCCAGCGGTTTACCGACCCACGCCGCGCCAACAAACGTCGACAGACCCACGCCGAAGATCGTCAGCGCCAACCCGGTGGCCACCTGATTGGCGTTGAATACCAGCGCCACCAGCGCAAACAACGACGACAACAGCATTCCGGCAAGCATCGCCAGCAATACGCCGAGCCACAGGTTGCCGCTGCTCAACGCGACGATAAAACCGATCACCGCCCCAAACAGCATCATCCCTTCCTGGCCGAGGTTCAGAACGCCGCTCTTCTCGCAGATCAACTCACCGAGTGCCACCAACAGCAGCGGCGTACCGCAACGGACCATGGCGTAGAAAATATTGCTCAGCAGATCGATATCCATCACAGCGCTCCTGCGTGTACGGCGGTGGCTGGTGCACGACGGGACCAACGCAGGTTCAAACGCGGTCGGTAGAGAATCAGCACGTCACTGGCCAACAGGAAAAACAGCATCATGCCCTGGAACAATTGCGTGATCGCTTGCGGCAGATTCATGCTCATTTGCGCGCTCTCGCCGCCGATGTACAGCAACGCCATCAGCAGGCTGGAAAACAGAATACCGATGGGATTGAGTCGCCCGAGAAACGCCACAGTGATCGCGGCATAGCCGTAACCGGGCGAGACTTGCGGCACCAATTGGCCGATCGGCCCGGTGACTTCGCACACACCGGCCAGCCCCGCCAATCCTCCGCTGATCAACAGCGCCAGCCAGATCAGCCGCTTCTCGCGAAAGCCGACGAACCCCGCTGCGCGCTTGTCCAGCCCGAGCACTTTGATCTGGAACCCGATAAAGCTTTTCTGCAGCAACACCCACACCGCGACCAACGCGAGCAAGGCGAAATACACGCCCACGTGGACCCGACCATCCTCCATCAGCAGCGGCAAACGACTGGCATCACCGAACATCGCCGACTCCGGAAAGTTGAACCCCGCCGGATCCTTCAACGGTCCATGCACACAAAACAGCAACAGGTTCAGGGCGATGTAATTGAGCATGATGCTGGTGAGGATTTCATTGGCATTGAAACGCGTGCGCAACCACGCCGTCAGCCCGGCCCACGCGGCACCGGCCAGGGTACCGACGAGCAGGATCAGCACCAGTGCCCAGCGGCTTTGCAGGTCGATGATGTTCACCGCCAATGCACTGCCGGCCAGCGCGCCAAGCAGCAACTGACCTTCGGCGCCGATGTTCCAGATTCGAGCTTGGTACGCCACCGCCAGCCCCAACGCGCAGAGCAAAATCGGCAGCGCTTTGACCAGCAGTTCGGAGACGCCGTACAGGTCGCTGATCGGTGCGATGAGCAACGTGTGCAAGGTCAGTAACGGGTCATGCCCCAGTGCGACAAACAGCAGTGAGCCACAGCCCAACGTCAGGACAGCCGCCAGCAACGGCGAGCACCACAGCATCAGGCGCGATTGCTGGCCACGGGGTTCGAGAGAAAGCAGCATGTGAAACTCCGTTAAACCGTTGCGGGTGCGAGTGATTGAGGGGCATCGAACTGGCCGGCCATCCAGCCGCCGACATCGATCAGGCGCGTGTCGACCGTGGCCTTGAGCGGCGACAATCGACCGCTGCACAACGCGCCGAGGCGGTCGCTGATCTGGAACAGTTCGTCGAGGTCTTCGGAGATCACCAGGATCGCCGCGCCGGCGTCGCGCAAGGCAATCAGCGCCCGGTGAATGGTCGCGGCGGCGCCGACGTCCACGCCCCAGGTCGGGTGCGCGGCCACCAGCAGTCTCGGTTGTTGGAGGATCTCGCGGCCGAGGATGAATTTCTGCAGGTTGCCGCCAGACAGGCTGCGGGCCGGTGTCTGGCTATCGGGTGTCTTGACCCCGAAGCGGCGGATGATTTCTTCGGCCAGCGCTTCGACCTTGCCGCGCTGGATCAGGCCATTACTGACCAGCCCTTGTTGAAAGGCAGTGAGCAGGGCGTTGTCCGCCAGGCTCAAGTCCGGCACCGCACCATGGCCCAGACGTTCAGCGGGGACGAAGGCCAGGCCCAGTTTGCGCCGTGCGTCCGGCCGCAAGTGCGCCACCGGTTGCCCGGCGAAACTGATCGTTGCGCCGTCGTTGCGGCTGAGCGGTACTTCGCCGCTGAGCAGGGCCAACAACTCATCCTGACCATTGCCGGCGACCCCGGCGATGCCGACGATTTCGCCGCTGCGTACTTCAAGCTCGATGTCCTTCAGCGAACAGCCGAACGGATCGGGGTTGTGCCAGGACAATCCCGTCACATTCAGGAACGCATTAGCGCCAGTGACTTTCGGATAATCCGTAATCAGCGCAGCGGCGTCACCGACCATCAACTGCGCCAGTTGCCGATCCGAACACTCGGCCGGCACGCAATGCCCGGCCACCCGACCGCCACGCAACACCGTGGCGCTGTGGCACAACGCGCGAACTTCACCGAGTTTGTGGCTGATAAACAGAATGCTGCAGCCCTCGGCGGAGAGTCGGCGCAAGGTGACGAACAAATCGTCGGCCTCCTGCGGAGTCAGCACTGAGGTCGGTTCATCGAGAATCAGCAGGCGGATGTCCTGCATCAGGCAACGAATGATTTCCACCCGCTGGCGTTCACCGATCGACAGGCTGTGGACAAGTCGCTCCGGCTCCAACGCCATGCCATAGCGCCGGGAGACTTCACGAATCTTGGGCTCAAGCTGTTTCGGTGTACCCGCCGCCGCGCCCATCGCCAAGGCAATGTTCTGCGCCACGCTCAAAGTCTCGAACAACGAGAAATGCTGAAACACCATGCCGATTCCCAGCCCTCGAGCTTGAGCCGGGTTGCGCAGGGTCACGCGTTGCCCTTGCCAGATCATCTCGCCCGAGTCCGCGTGGGTGACGCCGTAGATGATCTTCATCAGCGTACTTTTGCCCGCGCCGTTTTCGCCGAGCAGGGCGTGGATTTCGCCGGGTGCAATGCTCAGGTCGATGGCATCGTTGGCCAGGCAACCGGGGTAGCGCTTGCTGATGTTGCGCAGTTGCAGGCGAGGTGTTGGATCGGAGATCGGCACGGGGCTGGGCATGACAGGCTCGGGTCGATTGAAGTGATGCCTGTGGACAAAGCAATTTCCTGGCCATTGAGTCAGGAAAAATCAAATACGTTGCAGATAAAGGCTTTGAGGACGGCGCCTCGCCCTATGTCGATCCGACCCCGGCACCACTTGAGGGCAGCGCCGTTGATCAGGCTCCGGTTTTGCACAAGGTATTTGGTCAAAAAACAAGCAACCGGCGCCAAGCCATGCCGGACATGGGGCGGCGACAGCCATGAACGGGTTATCCACAGATTGCTCCACAGTATTTGTGCGCAAGCCCGAAGGTCGGGCATAAGCACTGTGTGGCTTTCTTCTAATGGTGATAAACCGCTTTAACTGATTGTTTTTACGTGGATTTATCTTTTTTGATGACGGATTGGACGAAAAGTGAGCAAAGCCCGCAAAGCCGCGTGACAGAAGGGTTACAGCCGGGTGTGCTCAGGTTATCCACAGCCGGGTGCACAGCAGATGTGGGCAAATGCACCGGTTCGACGAAAGGGCGGTGAACGTTGTTGGTGCGATTAGTGCTGCAACAAAATGCGTCCACGGCTCAAGCCTGCCAGCTGCGTTTGCAGGGTGTCGATCTGGCTTTCGCCGATAGCCAATCGCAGGTCTACGCCGTTGGCCGTGAACGTTTCTTCCACAACCAGTCCACCCAGTTCCGCCACCCGAAGCTTCACCAGCGGCAACTCTGCAAAAGCACAGGCACAACTCACCGGCACCCGACTGATCAGTTCAACCTTTGCCGCCGCTTGCAGGCACTTGTTGGCGCCGCCGCCATACGCCCGGGCGAGGCCCCCGGTGCCGAGTTGAATGCCGCCATACCAACGAATCACCAGCACCGCGACCTGATCGCAATCCTGAGCTTCGATTGCCGCCAGAATCGGCCGGCCAGCGGTGCCGCCGGGCTCGCCATCGTCAGTGCTGCGGTAGTGGTCGCCAAGCTTCCAGGCCCAGCAATTGTGCGAGGCATTCAAATCGCTGTGCTGTTCGATGAACGCCTGGGCTTCAGCAGGGCTGCTGATCGGTGCGGCGAAAGTGATGAAGCGGCTTTTGCGAATCTCTTCGCGGTACTCGCAAAAACCGCTGAGGGTAAAAGGCATAAGTGTCTTAGATCGTTGGCGTCAGGCCGCAGCCCTTGAGAATGATGCGGATCAGGTTGTTGCCGGCGTCTTCCATGTCTTGCTTGGTCAACTTGGTGCGACCGGTGACACGGCAGATCTGCGTGGCGAAATCGGCGTAATGCTGAGTGCTGCCCCACAACAGGAAGATCAGGTTCACCGGGTCGACCGGGTCCATTTTTCCGGCGTCGATCCAGGCCTGGAACACGCCCGCCCGACCCTGGAACCAGGCGCGATAATCCTGGTTGAAGTACTCGGTCAGGCATTCGCCGCCGCTGATCACTTCCATCGCGAAGATCCGCGAGGCTTGCGGCTGACGACGGGAGAATTCCATCTTGGCGCGGATGTAACGCGTCAGCGCTTCGGCCGGGTCATCTTCGGCAGTGAGGGTGTTGAAGGTGCTGTCCCACAGCTGGAGGATGTTGCTCAACACCGCCACGTACAAACCGAGTTTGTTGGTGAAGTAGTAATGCAGATTCGCCTTGGGCAATCCGGCATTCAGGGCGATGGTGTTCATGCTGGTGCCTTTGAACCCGTGACGGGCGAACTCGTCTTCGGCGGCTTTGATGATGGTCTCTTCGTTCTTCTGACGAATGCGGCTGGCAGGTTTGCCGCCGTGAGCGGGGACTTCAAAGGTCATAGGCACTTCCGAACAAGTGAGTGGGTGCTACCAGTGCGTTGATAGCGCACCCACCGGCATCAGACAAGTCCTGATGCGATAAAACCTACCCCCATCTCTGTAGGAGCAAAGCTTGCTCGCGATGACGGCAGGCCAGTCATCACTAATGTTGAATGTTACGCCGCCATCGTCGGAACGCCGCCCGGAGCAAGCTTTGCTCCTACAGGGATTGTGGTGGTTAGCGTGTGGCGGCCAGGCTTTCGAGGAAGCTTTCCAGCACCAAATGCGGACGACGGCCCTTGCGCGTGACCGATGCGAGGCTCAGGTCATAAAACCGCACCTTTGGTTTCAGCGCACGCAACCGGCCTTGCTGCACCCAGAGACTGGCGTAGTGGTCCGGCAGGTAGCCGATGAAGCGTCCGGTCAGAATCAGGAACGCCATGCCTTCGCGGTCCGAGGCACTGGCGGTGCAATTGAGCGCCTGGTAATGGGCCTGGATTTCCGCGGGCAAACGGAAGGTCGGCGCGATGGCATCCTGGCTATTGAGACGCTCGTCATCCAGTTGTTTATCGTCGACATAAAACAACGGATGACCGACCGCGCAATACAGGAGCGAGCGTTCGCTATAGAGCGGTTGATATTCCAGCCCCGACAGCGCGCTGGCCTGCGGCACCACGCCGACATGCAATCGACCATCGAGCACGCCTTGTTCGACTTCATTGGGCGCGATCATGCGGATCTGAATCTGCACGTCGGGGCCGCGCTCCTTCAATTGCGCCAAGGCGTGGGTGATGCGCATGTGGGGCAGGGTGACCAGGTTGTCGGTCAGGCCGATGGTCAATTCGCCGCGCAGATGTTGGTGCAGGCCGTTGACCTCGGTGCGGAAACTTTCCAGCGCACTTAATAGCTGCAAGGCTGAGTGATAGACCTCGCGACCTTCTTCGGTCAGGGAAAACCCGGCGCGACCGCGTTGGCACAAGCGCAAACCGAGGCGCTGTTCCAGATCGCTCATTTGCTGGCTGATCGCCGAGCGGCCGATCCCCAGCACCGATTCCGCTGCCGAGAAGCCGCCGCACTCCACGACGCTGCGGAAGATCCTCAATAAGCGGATATCAAAGTCACTGACTTGCGCCAGCGGATCGGGGCGGCGGCTGCTCATGCTCAAAATACTCAAAGTTTAGTGATGGACTGACTGAACGTTAGAGGAGTTAGATTTCACCGACTTTATCCCCGTGGCAATTTAGCTGCAAGAACGCTTTTGATCTCTATGCCGCTTATTGCCCTGCGAGGTTTTGCCCATGAACTTGCCTGAAAACAACCCGACGTCCCTGGCCAGCCAGCTCAAGCTCGATGCTCACTGGATGCCCTACACCGCCAACCGTAATTTCCAGCGCGATCCGCGACTGATCGTGGCGGCTGAAGGCAGTTGGCTGATCGATGACAAGGGCCGCAAGGTTTACGACTCGCTCTCCGGTTTGTGGACTTGCGGCGCCGGGCATACCCGTAAGGAAATTCAGGAAGCGGTCGCCAAGCAATTGGGCACCCTCGATTACTCACCAGGCTTCCAGTACGGCCATCCTCTGTCGTTCCAGCTGGCTGAGAAAATCACCGACCTGACCCCGGGCAATCTGA
Source organism: Pseudomonas sp. 478 (assembly GCF_003254125.1). Lineage (NCBI taxonomy): Bacteria > Pseudomonadati > Pseudomonadota > Gammaproteobacteria > Pseudomonadales > Pseudomonadaceae > Pseudomonas > Pseudomonas sp. 478. The sequence goes on along the minus strand of NZ_QKZG01000003.1, from coordinate 2,943 downwards.
ATCACGTGTTCTTCACTGACTCGGGTTCCGAGTGCGCTGACACCGCAGTGAAGATGGTCCGTGCTTACTGGCGTCTGAAAGGCCAGGCGACCAAGACCAAAATGATTGGTCGTGCACGTGGTTATCACGGCGTGAACATCGCCGGCACCAGCCTCGGTGGAGTGAACGGCAACCGCAAAATGTTCGGACAGGCGATGATGGACGTCGATCACCTGCCGCACACCTTGCTGGCGAGCAATGCCTATTCCCGTGGCATGCCGGAGCAGGGCGGTATCGCCCTGGCCGATGAACTGTTGAAGTTGATCGAGCTGCATGACGCCTCCAACATCGCCGCCGTGTTCGTCGAGCCATTGGCCGGTTCCGCTGGCGTACTGGTTCCGCCACAGGGTTACCTCAAGCGTCTGCGTGAGATCTGCGATCAGCACAATATTCTGCTGGTGTTCGACGAAGTGATCACCGGTTTCGGCCGTACCGGCAAAATGTTCGGTGCCGATACCTTTGGCGTAACCCCGGACCTGATGTGCATCGCCAAGCAAGTTACCAACGGCGCGATCCCGATGGGCGCGGTGATTGCCAGCTCCGAGATCTACCAGACCTTCATGAACCAGGCGACGCCGGAGTACGCGGTGGAATTCCCGCATGGCTACACCTATTCCGCGCACCCGGTGGCTTGTGCTGCTGGCCTGGCAGCACTCGATCTGCTGCAAAAGGAAAACCTGGTGCAGAGCGTGGCCGAAGTCGCACCGCATTTCGAAAATGCGCTGCACGGTCTGAAGGGCTCGAAAAACATCATCGATATTCGTAACTACGGCCTGGCCGGTGCGATCCAGATCGCACCGCGTGACGGCGACGCCATTGTGCGTCCGTTCGAAGCCGGCATGGCGCTGTGGAAAGCCGGGTTCTACGTGCGCTTCGGCGGCGACACCCTGCAGTTCGGCCCAACCTTCAACAGCAAGCCGCAAGACGTTGATCGTCTGTTCGACGCGGTCGGCGAAGTGCTGAACAAGATCGACTGATTTTTCCCTTCTACATAGAGGCGCCCGGTGACGGGCGCCTGTGGACAACTTTTCTGGAGCCCCGCATGAGCCTTATTCCGCATTTGATCAATGGCGAACTGGTGACCGAAGACGGTCGTACGGCCGACGTGTTCAACCCGTCCACCGGCCAGGCGATTCACAAGCTGCCATTGGCCAGCCGCGAAACCATTCAAAAAGCCATCGACTCGGCCAAGGCAGCGTTCCCGGCCTGGCGTAACACTCCGCCGGCCAAGCGAGCGCAGGTGATGTTCCGCTTCAAGCAATTGCTGGAGCAGAACGAAGCGCGGATCGCTCAGCTGATCAGCGAAGAACACGGCAAAACCCTGGAAGACGCTGCCGGTGAACTGAAACGCGGAATCGAGAACGTCGAGTTCGCTTGCGCAGCGCCGGAAATCCTCAAGGGCGAATACAGCCGTAACGTTGGCCCGAACATTGATGCCTGGTCGGACTTCCAGCCGTTGGGTGTGGTGGCCGGTATTACGCCGTTCAACTTCCCTGCCATGGTGCCGCTGTGGATGTACCCGCTGGCGATCGTCTGCGGTAACTGCTTCATCCTCAAGCCTTCCGAGCGTGACCCAAGTTCGACGCTGTTGATTGCTCAACTGTTGATCGAGGCCGGTCTGCCTAAAGGTGTGCTGAGTGTGGTGCACGGCGACAAGGCTGCGGTGGACGCGCTGATCGAAGCGCCGGAAGTCAAAGCGTTGAGCTTCGTTGGTTCGACGCCGATTGCCGAATACATCTACGCCGAAGGCACCAAGCGCGGCAAACGCGTTCAGGCACTGGGTGGCGCGAAGAACCATGCGGTGTTGATGCCGGATGCGGATCTGGATAACGCGGTCAGCGCATTGATGGGCGCGGCGTATGGTTCTTGCGGTGAACGTTGCATGGCAATCTCGGTGGCTGTGTGCGTCGGTGACCAGGTGGCGGATGCGCTGGTGGCCAAGTTGGTACCGCAAATCAAGGCGCTGAAAATCGGTGCCGGTACTTCATGCGGTCTGGACATGGGGCCGCTGGTTTCCGGTCAGGCTCGCGACAAAGTCAGTGGCTATATAGAAGACGGTGTTTCGGCGGGTGCTTCTTTGGTGGTCGATGGTCGTGGTCTGAGCGTGGCGGGTCATGAGGAAGGTTTCTTCCTGGGTGGCTGCTTGTTCGACAACGTCACGCCAGAAATGCGCATCTATAAAGAAGAGATCTTTGGGCCGGTGCTGTGTGTTGTCCGGGTTAACAGCCTGGAAGAGGCGATGCAGCTGATCAACGATCACGAGTATGGCAACGGCACCTGCATCTTTACCCGTGATGGGGAAGCGGCGCGGTTGTTCTGCGACGAGATCGAAGTCGGTATGGTCGGCGTAAACGTACCGTTGCCGGTACCGGTGGCTTATCACAGCTTTGGCGGCTGGAAGCGCTCGCTGTTCGGCGACTTGCATGCGTATGGTCCGGATGGCGTGCGTTTCTACACCCGTCGCAAGGCTATTACCCAGCGCTGGCCACAACGAGCGAGCCATGAAGCTTCGCAGTTCGCATTCCCTAGCTTGTAAGTAGAAGGGAAGAAGGCCGGCCCTTTGGGGCCGGCCTTTGCATTTAAGGGGCTTTTTTTACCTATATGACAGAATTGTGAAGATAGGTGTTGACGGCAGATTCTGGAAGTCTATAATTCGCCCCACTTCCGGCGCAGTCGAAACGGAAAACTCCTTGGCAAACAATGAGTTACGCAGTTTTCGACAGCGAGTTGCTTCAGGTCATCGAAGCCCAGAAGGAGTTGATCAGGCAGTCTGTTTTTGCCTAATTGACGATTCGGTCTTCTCGGTCGGCAGCGGTGTAAAAGAGGTGTTGACAGCAGCGAGTAACGCTGTAGAATTCGCCTCCCGCTAACGAGAGATCGAAAGCGCAAGTGGTTGAAGTTGCA